>NZ_JBSGIB010000002.1:0-432129 GCF_053604885.1 Nocardia sp. NPDC003999 | reverse complement strand
GCAGCGTGAGCCAGGTGCTACCGGTCTGCCGCAGCGTGAATCGGGCGCGACGGGTCTGCCGTCGCGTGAGCCGGGCGCTACCGGCCTGCCGCAGCGTGAATCGGGTGCTACCGGCCTGCCATCGCGGCAGCCCACGCCCAGCCTGCCGCAGCGCGATGCGGCGCCCACCGGTCTGCCGCAGCGTGAACCCGGCAACGGTCTGCCGCAGCGGGATGCCGGTGCTCACCGTCTGCCGCAGCGTGAGTCCGCCAACGGCTTGACGCAGCGGGAGCCGGGCTCCGGCGCGCTGCCTGCCGTCGGCAACGGTCTGCCGCAACGAGATGCGACGGCGAGCGGTCTGCCGCAGCGTCCGCCAGCGCCGTCGAGCCTTCCGCAGCGCGAGAGCGGGCTGACCGGTCTGCCACAGCGGCAGCCGGGCGCTCAGGCGCCGCAGCGCCAGCCCGTACCGCCGGGTATCGCGCTCCCGCAGCGCGATCGCGGTGGCCAGCACGCCGCGAGCCCAGAGCAGCCTGCCGCCTCGCCGGGGCGCGATCCCGGCAAGCACAGCTTCCGGTCCAACCCGGCCAAGACGGCGTCGTTCTTCCAGACCAGGTTGCAGCCCGCGGACGAGTCGGGAGCGTCGATGGGCGGAACGCCGATCTTCGCCGAGATGATGTCGGCGTGGCTGTCGGATCCCAACACGGATAGGTCCCAGGTGGCTGCCTCCTTCGAATCGCCGGGTGACGAGGGTTGGCAAGCGGCTCGCCGGGCAAGCGAGGCGCAGCCGGAGACGAAAACGGCGGCGGGGTTGCCGCAACGCAATCCGGGCGGAAGGCTTGTCCCCGGCGGCGTCAGCGGTGCGGCGGATCGGGCGCCGCGCCGCGACCCAGAAACGATCAGGTCCAGCTTGAGTCGTCACCAGCAGGGCGTCCGGGATGGCCGCGCAATGAGAGCAATGAACCTAACCGGAGATAAAGGAGACCGATGAACCCCGATCTAGGTGGTACGAATCGTCAGCTGGATTGGCTGGTTTCGAACTTTGCCAACGAGGTTCCTGGCGTAGCCCATGCTGTCCTGGTCTCGGCTGACGGCCTACTCATGGCCGCGAGTGCCCAACTGCCCGTCGACCGCGCCGAACAGCTCTCGGCCGTCACGGCCGGTCTGGCCAGCCTGTCAGTCGGCGTCTCGAACCTGTTCGAGGGCGGCACCGTGCTGCAGTCCGTCGTCGAGATGGAGCACGGTTACCTGCTACTCATGGCTGTCGGCGACGGTTCCTATCTCGCTGTGCTGACCAACACTTCGTGTGACATCGGTCAGGTCGGCTACGAGATGGCTCTGTTGGTCGAGCGGGTTGGCCAGACTGTTCAGGCCACACCACGCGTCACGATGGGTTCCTGATGGTGGGATGGACATAGAAGATCACCGCGTGGGAAGCGTCGAGCCCAGCCTCGTACGGCCGTACTCGCTGACCGCAGGCCGCACCAGGCCCGCGGTCGAGTTGGCGTTGGAGGCTCTCGTCGCATCGCATCCGGTCGCCCTGGAGCGGCAGTTCGAACTGACCAACATCGAGACGTCAATCGTGGAGTTGTGCAGAGAATCGCCGTCCGTTGCCGAGGTAGCAGCCCGATTGGGTATCCCTATCGGGGTGGCCCGTGTGCTCGTGGCCGATTTGATCGAGGCCGGGCACGTGCGCGTTTCGGCGACTTTGAAAGACGATTCCAGCGACGATGAGCGTCGCGAGCTGATCGAAAGGGTTCTCAGTGGACTCCGGCGTATTTGATTCGACGGCGCAGGTCGACACTCGTACCAGTAAGCCAACATCGGCGAAGATCGTGGTCGCGGGTGGCTTCGGCGTCGGGAAGACCACGTTGGTCGGTGCTGTCTCGGAGATCGTTCCGCTGCGCACCGAGGCATTGGTGACCAATGCCAGCGCCGGGATCGACAATCTGACCGGCATCCCGATGAAATCGACCACCACCGTGGCGATGGACTTCGGCCGGATCAGTCTCGCCGACGATCTCGTGTTGTACCTGTTCGGCACGCCCGGCCAGTACCGATTCTGGTTCATGTGGGACGACCTGATCCGGGGCGCCATCGGCGCCGTCGTACTGGTCGACACCCGCAGGCTGGAGGACAGCTTCGCGGCCGTCGACTACTTCGAAGCGCGCGGCCTACCGTTCCTGGTGGCGCTCAACGAATTCGACGACGCGCCGCGTTACCCGATCGAGGACATCCGGCAGGCGCTCGCCGTGCCTGCCGATGTGCCGATCATGTCCATCGACGCCCGTCGCCGGGAGCCGGCCAAGCAGGCCCTGGTCGCGCTCACCGAGTACGCGCTGCGCAAGGTGATGCAGGGCTACTGAGTGCTCGCGCGGCTCGCCGGAGCATTGGGTAGGGCCGGATAGGCTCGCCCGGTGCGTACTTCGGCGCGAGAGTTACTCGAGCAACTGCTCGACAAGAACTCGTTCGTCAGCTGGGACCGGCCGCCGGTGACGGTGGCCGTTTCTCCGCGGTACCGCGATGCCTTGCGGAAGGCGGCCGTCGCGGCGGGCACCGACGAATCGGTGCTCACCGGCGAAGGGCTGCTGCGTGGTCGGCGCGTGGCCGTGATCGCCTGCGAGTTCGGATTTCTGGCCGGCTCGATCGGTGTCGCGGCGGCGGAGCGGATCGTCTCGGCGGTCGAGCGCGCCACCGAACTCGGGCTGCCGTTGGTCGCTTCGCCGACCTCCGGCGGGACCAGGATGCAGGAGGGCACCGTCGCCTTCGTGCAGATGGTGAAGATCGCCGGTGCGGTGGCGGCGCACAAGTCGGCGGGGTACCCCTACGTCGTCTACCTTCGCAACCCGACGATGGGCGGCGTTTTTGCGTCGTGGGGTTCGTTGGGGCACATCACTTTCGCCGAACCTGGGGCGCTCATCGGGTTTCTCGGCCCTCGGGTCTATCAGGCCCTATACGGCAGACCTTTCCCGGAAGGCGTGCAGACCGCGGAGAACCTGTATCGGCGCGGCGTAATCGACGGCGTTCTGACGATTCCGGTCTTCCGCCGTATCTCCCATCGCGCGTTGAGTGTGTTCAGCGGCATCGAATTGCCGGATTCGGCTGCTGGACGGAGTTCCGAGCAGATCGCGGCATCGGAGCCGCACCGGCCGGTATCTGCTCCGCATTCGAACGACGTTGCGACAGAGTCGATTCAGTCCGATGCCGAATGTGATCGCGCCGCGGACGATCGGGTGTGGCGGTCGGTCCTCATCTCCCGCCGCCCGGAGCGTCCCGGCATTCGGGATCTCCTTCGTCATGTGACGCAACGAGTTCCGCTCAGCGGCACCGGTCAGGGCGAGTCCGATCGCACCGCCGTGCTCGCTCTCGGCCGTTTCCGTGGGCAGCCGTGTGTGGTGTTCGGGCACGATCGGCGAGGACAGCAGGGTGAGAACACCATGGGTCCGGCGGCGCTGCGCGAGGCGCGGCGCAGTATGGCGCTTGCTCAGGAGTTGCGGCTGCCTTTGGTTCTGGTCATCGACACCGTAGGCGCGGCGCTGTCGAAGGAGGCCGAGGAACGCGGGCTGGCGCCCGAGATCGCTCGCTGCATAGCCGATCTGGTGACGTTGGATACCCCGACCGTGTCGGTGCTGCTCGGCCAGGGCACCGGCGGCGGCGCGCTGGCGCTGCTGCCCGCCGACCGGGTGCTCGCCGCCACACATGCGTGGCTGGCCCCGCTGCCGCCGGAGGGGGCGAGCGCCATCGTCTTCCGTGACACCGATCATGCTGCGGAATTGGCTGCGGCGCAACGGATCAGCGCCCCTGACCTGCTGGCCGACGGCGTGGTCGACCGGATCGTGCCGGAATTGCCCGACGCGGCGGACGAGCCGGTGGACTTCGCCCGCCGGATGGTCGCCGCGATCGCGCACGAACTGGCGGCCTTGCGCGCCCGTCCGGAATCGGAGTTGCCGACGGCTCGGCAGACGCGGTACCGGCGGCTCGGGTTGCCCGGCTCGACGAGCTGACCGCGGTGAACGCGGAAAGTCCGCGGTCCGCAAGCTCCCGTTCCCAGCAAATTACAAGCCAACACACCCGAGTGCGTGATTGACGGTTCGCCGCCACACTTCTACCGTCGGAATGTGACCTTCAAAAGCGAGACCAGCACCGTTCCCTCGATCGTGCTGAACGACGGGAACGTGATCCCGCAGCTCGGCTTCGGCGTGTTCCAAGTGCCCTCCGAGGACGTCTTCTCGGCCGTCACCACTGCGCTCGAGGTCGGCTATCGCAGTATCGATACGGCCGCGATCTACGGAAACGAAGAGGGCACCGGCCGTGCGATCAGGGAATCCGGCCTGCCCAGGGATGAGATCTACGTCACGACCAAGCTGTGGAATGCCGAGCAGGGCTACGACTCCACGCTGCGCGCTTTCGACGCGAGCCTGCAGCGGCTCGGCTTGGACTACCTCGACCTGTACCTCATCCACTGGCCGGTGGCCGAGGCCGACCGCTTCGTGGACACCTTCCGTGCCTTCCAGGCCCTGAAGTCGCATGGCCGGGTGCGGTCGATCGGCGTCTCGAACTTCACGGTCGCGAACATTCAACGGCTCATCGCCGAGACCGGTGAGATCCCGGTGGTGAACCAGGTCGAGCTGCACCCGAGGCTGGCACAACGCGAGCTGCGCGAGTACCACGCGGGCAACGCGATCGCCACCGAGGCGTGGAGCCCGCTCGGGCAGGGCACCTTGCTCGACGAGAGGACCATCTCGGCGGTGGCCGCCGAGGTCGGCCGCACCCCGGCGCAGGTGATCATCCGCTGGCACCTGCAATTGGGCAACATCGTCATTCCCAAGTCGGTCACACCGTCGCGGATCGCCGAGAACTTCGACGTATTCGGTTTCGAGCTGACGCCGGAGCAGATGGACGCGATCAACGGCCTGGATGCCGGTGCGCGCATCGGTCCGGACCCGGACCGGTTCACCTACGGCCTGATCGACTGACCGCGGGAAGCGCCGGGGCCGGTCAGCGCAGTCCGAGGTATTCGGTGAGTTCGAGGGCCGCCGCGCGCCCCGCTCGATTGGCCCCGATCGTGCTGGCCGACGGTCCGTACCCGATCAGGTGGATGCGCGGATCGGCGGCCACACGGGTGGCCAGCCGTCCCGACATGGTGATGCCGCCGCCGGGACCGCGCAGCCGCAGCGGCGCGAGGTGGTCCAGCGCGCTGCGGAAGCCGGTGGCCCAGAGGATCACATCCGCTCGCTGAAAGGTTCCGTCGGCCCACCGCACCCCGTCGGGCTCGATGCGTTCGAACATCGGCAGGCGGGTGAGCGCGCCGCGGGCCCGCGCCGCCCGTAGCCGGTCATCGAGCGGTAGCCCGGTGACCGAGACCACCGATCCCGGCGGCAGCCCACGCCGCACCCGGTCTTCGACCATTGCTACCGCGGCGCGGCCGGCCGCTTCGGTGAAGGTGTTCTCGCGGAAGCGCGGCGGTGTCCTCGTGACCCAGGTCGTCGTGGTGACACGGGAGATCTCGTCGAGCAGCTGGACCGCCGAGATGCCGCCGCCCACCACCACGACGTGCTCGCCCGCGAACTCCTCGGCAGTGCGGTAGTCGTGGGTGTGCAGCTGGCGTCCGGCGAAGGTCTGCGCCCCGGGGTAGTGCGGAACGAACGGACGCTCCCAGGTGCCGGTGCAGTTGATCAGGCCGCGTACCCGGATCGTGCCCGCCGTATCGGTCTCCGCGTTGAGCACCGCACCCCGCTCGGCGGGGGCGCCTTCCTCGGTCCGGTCGCAGACCACGGTGACCGATACCTGCCGGTGCACGCGCAGGTCGAATCGTTTCTCGTACAGCTCGTAGTAGTGCGGCACGGCGGTCGCGGCGGGCACGGACGACGAACCGGGCGGCAAGGTCTCGGCGAACGACATACCGGGCAGATCGTGCACACGGTTGACCGTGTCCAGGGTGAGGGAGGGCCAGCGGAACTGCCAAGCGCCGCCCGGGCCGGGCGACCGATCGACGAGCAGAAAGTGCCGCTCGGGACGCAGTCCGAGGCGCTGGAGGTGGTATCCGGCCGAGAGCCCCGCCTGACCAGCGCCGATCACCAGGATGTCGAAGTCGGTCGGCACAGCCGGTGATCGTATCGCCCGGCGTGGAACGGGTAGTCCGCTGTGGCAGAGTGAAGAGAACAGACGGACCGTTCAGTCGGGGAGGTCGCATGCTCGGGGTCAGCCGCGATGGTGACGTGGTCACCATCGAACTTCAGCGGGAGGAGCGCCGCAACGCGCTCAATCACGAACTCGTGACACTGCTGCGCGAGGCAGTGCTCGCCGCGGTCGCCGACCAGGCCCGGGCCATCGTATTGACCGGGCGGGGCCCGGTGTTCAGCGCGGGCGCCGACTTGTCCGGGGTGTATTCGGACGATTTCCTGTCCGGATTGCTGGAAATGTTGCACGCGATCGAATCGGCCCCGGTCCCGGTGATTTCGGCGATCAACGGCGCCGCGATCGGCGCCGGTGTGCAGTTGGCGCTCGCTTCCGACCTGCGGGTGATCGCGCCGGAGGCGTACATCGCGGTCCCCGCGGCGAAACTGGGCATCACCGTCGATCGGTGGACCGTGCGCAGGCTCGCCGCTTTGATCGGCGGCGGTCCGGCGCGGACGGTGTTGCTGGGGGCCGAGCAGATATCGGCCGACGACGCCTACGCGTTCGGGTTCGCCAACCGGATCGGCACCGTGGCCGACGCGCAGGCTTGGGCCAAGCACATCGCGGCGCTGGCCCCGCTGTCCCTGCGGCACATGAAGCTGGTGCTCAATGACGACGGAACGCGCGATCCGGAAACCGCGCAGCAGCGCGCGGCACTGGAGGCCGCGTGGACGAGCGAGGATGCCAAGGAGGGTCGTTTGGCCAGGCAGGAAAAGCGCCCCGCGAAGTTTGTGGGGCGATGATGGACATCAGACGGATCGCGGGCGCCGCGGCAGGCGCGCTCGGCCTCACCTGGGTGGTGCGGGCGGTGTGGGACATCCCATCGGCGATGGGCGCTTCGATCTCGGCGATCCAGCCGTACGCGGTGGGTGCGACCACCTATCGCGATCGACAGTTCCACAACACCGAGCCCAGTAGCCAAGTGGTCGCCGGTTCGGCTCCCTCGCTGCTGGTCTCGGCGCTGACCCAGCGCAACGTGGGCCGGCCGCGGGGCAGCATCCCATTGCGGACGCCGCAGCAACCGGACACGGCGGCCGCTCTCGCCGTCACCTGGTACGGCCACGCCACGACGTTGATCGAGGTCGACGGGTACCGGATCCTCACCGATCCGGTGTGGAGCGAGCGCGTTTCGCCGTCGCCGCTGGTCGGCCCGGCGCGCATGCATCCCGTGCCGCAGCCGCTGGCCGACCTGCCGCCGATCGACGCGGTACTCATCTCCCACGACCACTACGACCACCTGGACAAGGAGACCGTCCGGGAGTTGGTGGCCCGCCAGAGCGCACCGTTTCTGGTGCCGATCGGTATCGGCGCGCACTTGCGACACTGGGGTGTCCCGGAGGATCGCATCGTCGAATTGGACTGGGGCGGTTCGGTGACGCTCGCCGAGCTCGGCCGGGACCGCGACGGCGTGGATCTGGCGATCACCTGCACGGAGGCACGGCATTTCTCCGGGCGCGGACTGCTGCGCAACACGACGTTGTGGGCCTCGTGGTCGATCGCAGGTCCGACCCGGCGGGCCTACTTCGGCGGCGACACCGGCTTCACCAAGGCGTTCGCCGAGGCGGGTGCGGCGCTCGGCCCGTTCGATCTGACGCTGCTGCCGATCGGCGCCTACGACGAGCGCTGGCCGGACGTGCACATGAATCCCGAGGAGGCGGTCCGGGCACACGCCGACCTGTGCGGCGGGAATCCCGGCCACGGATTGCTGGTGCCCATTCACTGGGCCACCTTCAATCTCGCCTTCCACGGCTGGTCCGAGCCGGTCGCGCGCATGGTGGCCGCGGCGCGGGCGGCGGGCACCGACGTCGCGGTGCCGATGCCGGGACAGCGTGTGGACCCGTCGAGCGCCCCACCCGCGGATACGTGGTGGGAGAATATCGGCTGAACGACTCCGGACAATCGGCGACAGGAAGGATCACGGCGATGAGTTTCGCGGATACGGTCAAGGGCCTGGTCGACAAGGGGAAGGACGCGGCGGCCAAGAACGCAGGCAAGATCAATCAAGCGGTCGACAAGGCCGGTGACTTCATCGATCAGAAGACGCACGGCAAGTACTCGGACCAGATCGCCAAGGGCAAAGAGGCCGCCAAGAAGGTGGTTCCGCCGGATCAGTCCGGACCGCACGCCTGATCCCACGGCGGAGGCCGCACCGCGGCCTCCGCCGCTACACTTCGGATATGGCGGCCCGCCGCGAGTTCGGTGGTATCGAGGTTGACCTGAGCAACCTCGACAAGGTGCTGTACCCGGCCACCGGAACGACCAAAGGCGAAGTGATCGCCTATTATTCGGCGATCGCGCCCGCCATGCTGCCGCATATCGCCGGGCGGGCGGTCACCCGGAAACGCTGGCCCAACGGGGTGGACGAACCCTCCTTCTTCGAGAAGAATCTCCCGTCGCACGCGCCCTCCTGGACCGAGCGGCGCACCCTGCGCCATTCCGATCGCAAGGTCGTCTATCCGCTGATCGATTCCGAAGCGGGGCTGGCCTGGCTGGCGCAACAGGCCGCGCTGGAAGTCCATGTGCCGCAGTGGCGTTTCGACGACGACAGCATGGGCCCGGCGACCAGGTTGGTGTTCGACCTGGACCCGGGCAAGGGCGTCGGGCTCGCCGAATGCGCCGAGGTGGCGCTCGCGGTGCGCGAGATGGTCGAGGGCATCGGGCTGCACGCGTTCCCGGTGACCAGCGGCAGCAAGGGAATTCACCTGTACGTGCCGTTGGATCGCGCGCTCAGTTCGGGCGGCGCATCCACGGTGGCGAGACAGGTGGCCACGAATCTGCAACGGCTGCAACCGGACCTGGTCACGGCGACGATGGCGAAGGCGGCGCGCGGCGGCAAGGTCTTCCTGGACTGGAGCCAGAACAACCCGGCCAAGACCACCATCGCGCCCTATTCGATGCGGGGACGGGCCGAGCCGAACGTCGCGGCCCCGCGCACGTGGAAGGAGATCGAGAACCGGAAGAAGCTGCGGCACTTGCGGTTCGACGAGGTACTGGCCAGGTACCGGTCCGACGGCGATCTGCTCGCCGAGCTGGATCCGCGGATCGCGCCGGACGCCTCGTCCTCGCCCGACGCGTTGACCAAGTATCGGTCGATGCGCGATCCGTCCCGCACGCCCGAACCGGTACCCGCCGAGTCGCCCGCGCCGGGGACGAACAACCGCTACGTCGTGCAGGAACATCACGCGCGACGCCTGCACTGGGACGTGCGGCTGGAGCGCGACGGGGTCCTGGTGTCCTGGGCGGTGCCGAAAGGGCCGCCGATCTCCACCGACCAGAACCGTCTGGCCGTGCACACCGAGGACCATCCGATGGAGTATCTCGACTTCCACGGCGCCATCCCGAAAGGCGAGTACGGCGCCGGGGAGATGACGATCTGGGACTCCGGCACCTACGAGACCGAGAAGTGGCGCGACGACGAGGTCATCGTGCGATTCCACGGCAAGCGGCTCAACGGCCGGTACGCGCTGATCCAGACCAACGGCAACCAGTGGCTGATGCATCTGATGCGCGCGCGGAACGGCGCCGAACCGCGGGAGGAGCCGGACGAGCCGCCGGGCCGGATCATCCGTCCGTCGAACGGGCCCGCGACGCTTCCGCGCGGTCTCGCGCCGATGCTCGCGACGCACGGCGAGGTCGCCGAGCTCGGCGCCGACGAGTGGTGCTTCGAGACGAAGTGGGACGGCTTCCGGCTGATCGCCGAGATCGACAACGACGCGCTGACTTTGCGCAGCCGGGCGGGGAACGTGGTGACCGACCGCTACCCCGGTATCGCGGCGTTGCGGCGGGAACTGTCCGCACACCAGGTGGTGCTGGACGGCGAGGCCGTCGTCTTCGACGATCACGGCGTCGCGAATCTCGGTCTGCTGCAAGCCGACGCGGCGCGTGCGGTGTTCGTCGCGTTCGACGTGTTGTACCTGGACGGTACGTCGCTGCTGCGCAAACGATATGCCGATCGCCGCAGGGTCTTGGAGGCGCTCGCGGCGAACGCGCCGTCGCTGGTGGTGCCGCCGCGACTGGACGGCTCGGGCGCCGATGCCCTGCGCTACAGCCAGGAGCACGGGCTGGAGGGCGTGGTCGCGAAACGCAAGGACTCGGTGTACCTACCTGGCAAACGCGGGCACGCCTGGGTGAAGCAGCGCAATTGGCGTACCCAGCGGGTGCTGATCGGCGGGTGGCGGCGCAGCGCGGCGCGGGAGTTCAAGTCGCTGCTGATCGGCATTCCCCACGACGGTCTGCTGTACTACGTCGGCCGGGTCGGGACCGGGTTCAGCGAGCCGGACATGCGGGAGCTGGCCGCGCGGCTGCGCAAGCTGGAACGCAAGACCTCGCCGTTCGACAACGAACTCACCGCCGAAGAACGCAAGGAAGCGGTGTGGGTGACGCCGAAACTCAGTGGCACCGTGCGGTTCATGAACTGGACCGAGATGGGTCGTTTGTGGCATCCCGCATGGCTCGGGCCCGCGCCCGGCGCTGGGTAGGGTTGGGGCGCGGTTGTTCCCAGCTCGAAACGAGGAGTGCACGGTGGACTTCAAGAACCTGGCGGGTAAGGCGATGGACCTGGCCCAGAAGAACGCGGACAAGCTGGACGCGGTCATCGACAAGGCGGGCGACCTCGTCGACGAGAAGACGGGCAACAAGTACTCCGGCCAGGTGGACGCCGCCCAGGACGCGGCCAAGAAAGCCCTGCGGGAGCAGTGATCTTCGAACGGGACCCGGCACCGGCCGGGTCCCCTTCGCGGCTCAGCCCGCGCCCGTGAGCAGCGGGGTGATGGTCGCGATATCGGTGACGAGCGCGTGGCCCTGGAACTCGAAATCGTCGTAAGCCCGCGCCATGGCTTCCTTGTCCCGGCCGCCGACCGCGTCGCTGATCACCACGGGCACGAATCCGAGATCGGTGGAATGCGTGACCGTGGGCGCGATGCCGATCTCCAGCGCGACGCCCGCGATCGCGTAGGCGCCGATGCGCAGGTCGCGCAGCATCGAGGCCAGCGGAGTGCCTTCGAAGGCCGACATCGACGTCTTGTCGAACACCACCTCGTCGGCGCGCGGCCGCAGTTCGGGCACGAGCTCGAAGGCGGGGGTGTCGCGCTGCAGGATGAAGCGCACCTTGTCCACCGAATCCACCTGCTGCCAGCTCATGGCCATCCGCAGCGCGAAGGTTCCGCTGAGCCGCTCGGGCAGGAAGAAATGGCGTAGGAACACCACCGGGTAGCCGCCGGAACGCGCCGCGTCGACCACCCCCACCACCCGCTCGATGATCTCCGGGCCGTCCGGCAACTGGCTGAGCACACCGACCTGCATGTCGTAGACGATCACGGCCATCCGGTCCGGGGCGCACACATCGGCGAGTCCTTCGGGGATGTCCAGTCCGTTGCCATGCCGCATGCTCGGCTACTCCTCTTCGTTGCGCTCGCGCTGCGGGCGGGGTCGCGCCGGACAGCTATTCGCTTGCGCTGGGGGTGTTTTGGCCAACACTGTAACCAGCCGCACGGACAGCGGCGGCGGTGGGTGTGACCTGCGATAGACCGTTGCCGGGTCGGTCGGCCCGGCAGTACCGTGGAAAGCCTGGAGGTCAGGTGAGCCGCCGCTGACCGCGCCGGGACATCTGCCGCCTCGCCGGAACTGGGGAGGCTCTGATGAAGGACGCCGATGCAGTGCCTGTCATCGCGCAGGCGCGCGACCGATCTGTGTGCACGACGATCCCGCGGGTTCTGCTGGCCGCTTTGCTCGTGCTGGCCGCCTGTCTGGCCGCCGCACCTGCGGCACACGCCGAGCTACCACCGCCGGATCGCGACCCGTTCTACGCCGCCCCCGCGGATCTCGCGCGCTACCACGACGGCGCCGTGCTGGATTCCCGGCCGATCGCGTTGTTCGGGTTGCCCCTGCCGATTTCGGCATGGCAGGTGAAATACCGCAGCACCGACTCGAGCGAAGATCCCGTCGCCGACGTGGCGACCGTGCTGGTCCCGATGCTGCCGTGGTTCGGGCCCGGCTCCCGGCCGCTGCTGTCGTATCAGGTGGCCGAGGACAGTCTCGGCACGCGCTGCGCGCCGTCGTTCGCGCTGCGCGGCGGCTGGGATTCCGGCGCGGTGAACACGCTGATCGACACGCCGTTCATGGCGGAGGCGCTACGCCGCGGGTGGGCGGTGGTGGTCAGCGACTACGAGGGGCCGCGGTCCCGCTTCCTGGATGGCGTTAACTCCGGACGCGGCGTGCTGGACGGCATCCGGGCGGCCCGTGATCTCCCGCAAGCCGGGCTCGGGCCCGCGACGCCCATCGGCACCTGGGGCTACTCCGGCGGAGCGTTCGCCACGCTGTGGGCCGCGCAGCTGCAGCCGTGGTACGCGCCGGACGTCCGATTCGCGGGCATCACTTCCGGCGGGATCCCCGCGGATTGGCCCGCCATAGCCGCCGACGCGGACGGCACCATCCAGACCGGGCTCGCTTTGCTCATCCTGTTCGCGCTCGCCCGCAACGATCCTGCCGGGGGCGTGCTGGACTTGCTCAACGAGCAGGGGCTCGCGGCGCTGGTGGAGAACGGCGCGGCCTGCGGGTCCGATCTGGTGCCGATATACGCGGGCGCGCAGGTCGCCGACTTCGCCGCTGTGCCCGATGTGTTCTCGCACCCGGCATTTCGCGCCGCCACCGAAGTCGAGGAACTCGGCGGCAGCGCGCCGGAGGCGCCGATGTACCTGTACCACAGCCGCACCGACGACGTGATCCCCGTAGCGGGTTTCACCGACTTGGTCGGCCGGTACTGCGCCCTGGGCGCGACCGTCACCTCGGTGCACTCGATGCTGCCCACCCACAACCCGACGGCGATCGGTGAGGCGCCGGGCGCGATGAACTTCCTCGCCGACCGGTTCGCCGGTCTGCCGGCGGCTCCTGGATGCCATGAGCGGTAGGGGGACGACCGCCTCGAAGGTCGACCGCGGTACTCCCGGCGATGGAGCCGGATGTGTGATCGCGAGTCGCGGCATCGCGTCCGGGCGGCACCGACTGGTGCGCACAGACGAGAGCGCACCGGATCCCGGCCGATTCGGTGCGCGTCGTGCTCGCTGGCGTCGGTCAGTTCTGCGAACGCCCGGTGGTGTCCATCCACTTGGTGGTGCCGGGCTGGGCGGCCAGCGTGCTGATCAGATCGATGCCCGCGATGATCAAGGCCGGACCGCCGACGACGATCGTGCCGATGATGCCGCCGATGCCCGCACCGGCGACCACGGTGCCGATTCCGATGGGACCGCCGATGAGGCCGGTCAATCCGACGAGCGCGCCGATGACCGTGCCGATGAACCCGCCGACCGCGGTGGCGATGCCGAATTGCGACAGGAAGGCATCCATCGCGCGCTGGTTCTCGAACGGCGACGCGACCGGCGTTGCCGCCGGGTGAGCCTGCGCCGCGTCCTTGACGACGGTCAGTTCCAGTACGCGGCCCGCGTCCCGCACGAGGTGGGGCATGGGGTATTCGAGCCCCTCCTGGCGGAAGGCGAGCGGCAGCGTGACCGCGACATTGCCTGCGGCGTCTTTGATGTCCACGGCGTCGCCGCGCACGTCGAACGTGCCTGCGGTGAGTGTCGTGACGATCTTGTCGCCGACCAGCTGGGCTTGGTACCCGATATCCGGGACCGGTGCCGCAGCCGGTTCCGCGTGCGCGACGCCTGCCCCGACCGTGAGTGCGGCGACGAGTGGAGCGGCGGCGGCGGTGACTCTCCGGAGAATCATTCTCGGTATCCAATCTTCATCAGGTTACAAGCATTAGAGAACGCGACACACGCCGAAATTCCTTCCCCCGCCGACGTGTCCATCCGTGATGTGATCCAAAAGACAGTTACTTCCGAGTGATAACTGTACTGTGGCCCTTGGGGTTTGGGACACGATTTCAGAGGGTATTCTTTCGACTTTTGCTACCTGATGAGTTATAGCTATCAGCTATTCATTCGTGCGGGTCCGGGGTGCTCTGATCGCACCGGTCGGTTCCGCGCGGGTGGATGAAGGTGTAATGCGCCGAATCGGGGCATCGATTCCGAGCCTTTCACATCGCGTCGCCGATAGGTGTAAGCCGCAGTACCACAAGGGCTTTCGCTGGTGTCGCACTGGGGCGTGGCAGCACGTCCTGGTCGCGGGGGTGCGACTGCGAACCGGGTGACCCAGCCGGTGGTACTGATCGGTGCTCTGTGCGCCGTATCGGAGCCGGCTGCTATGCGTTCGAGACGTATGCGTTGTGCGCGAGGCGCATCCGGGGTCCCCTGCGGGGTCTTTTCGAGAGGTACCAGTCGGTCTGCAAATGGTCAGCGAATTGACCTGCCGGAATTCCACCGACGGCCATCAGGGGCCGCAACCGACCAGGATCCCGTTCGACCCCGCATTTACGCCCACCTTTCACCGCGCTCACAGCACCACGTGCAGCGCGATGGAACCGAGACAGACGCCGACTACCAGCACGAGCGCGACAGCGTCGCGCAGGCCGGGTGCACTGGGACGGGCGGTGAGCTGCCCGGTGCCGCCGCGTGCGGTGATCGCCTCACCCAATTCACCGGCGCGGCGGGTGGATACCGCCATGGCGGCGGTGAGGATGTCGATGAGCGGGTTGTCGGCCGCGCGGGCGATCATGCCGTCCTTCGGGCGCAGCCTGCGAGCGGCACGTAGCACCCGGATCTCCTCCATGAGCAGCGGCAGACCGCGGAAGGTGAGCGCGACGACGACAGCCCATTCGTCCACCGGAATCCGGAGCCGGCGCAACGGCGCGCCCAGCTTGGCCAGGGCGGGCGCGATGTCGCCCATCGGCGTGGTCCACGCGATGAGGAAGGAGGCCGCCACCAGGATCAGGCCGAAGGCCAGAACCTGGGCATAGCGCAGTACCGCCGTGCCGCCGACCGGCACGTTGATCAGGGCTCCCGCGCCGAGCAGCGCCCAGAACCACCACGGCAGCCGTGGCAGAGTGCCCAGCGGCAGCCGGGCGACCGCGCCCACGAAGACGAGGAACGCCGCCATCACACCGAGCACCGGCCAGGACGGCAGGAACATCAGCAGCAGGCTGATCAGGAACACCCCGATCATCTTGGTGCCCGCCCACAACCGGTGGACCGGACTGTCGACCGGGACCTGACGCAGCAGAACGGTGCTCATCATCGACCTCCGTGCTCGAGCCGCCACGCGGTCTCTCCGGGCGCGCGCACCGGGTTCCGTCCGGAATCGGCTCGCGTGGCGGAGTCACTCGGCACCGGCGCTGTCTGCCGCGCCGATTCCGCTCCCAGAATGCGTCCCGACTGCAATCGCACCGTCCGGTCGCACACCGCCGCCATGTCGGCCACGTCGTGCGATATGACGATCAGCGTCAAGCCGGAATCCCGTAACCGCGCGAGCAGTTCCACGATGTCGGCCCGGCCCTCCGGGTCGAGACCGGCCAGCGGCTCGTCGAGCACGACCACTTGGGGATGGCTGGCCACGATCGCCGCGAGCACCACTCGCTTGGCCTGGCCGCCGCTGAGTTCCTCGACCGAGCGCGCGGCCAGCGAACGGTCCAGCCCGACCGCGTCCAGCGCGCGGCCGACCGCGCCAGAGCCGGTCGCGCGACCGCCCCAGTCCGCGATCTCCGCGCCGACGGTCTGCTTCTGCAGTTGCAGCCGGGAGTGCTGGAACGCCAGTCCGACCCGGCCGATCTGCTTGCCGATCGGCTTTCCGCGCAGCTCGCACCGACCCGAACTCGGTTCGATCAGGCCCGCCATGATCCAGGCCAGGGTCGATTTGCCCGAGCCGTTCCCGCCGACGATCAGCAGGGCCTCGCCCTGGCACACGGACAGGTCGACGCCGTGCAGGGCGGGCGCCTCCCACGGCGTCGCGCGGTTGTAGGTGTGCCGGACGTCGCGCAGTTCGAGGACCGGCGCGCCCATCGGCCTGCGTCGCGTGTCCTGCGCCGGACGCGGCCACGCCGGCAGATGCGCCACGGTGCGTCCCCCGGCCAGGTGCACCACCCGGTCGGCGACCGCGGCGTCGGCCTCGTGGTGGGTCACCAGCACCACGGCCATCGAGTGTCGTTTCGGCAGCGAGGCAAGCAGCTCCACCAGTTCCCGCCGCCCGTCCGGATCGATCATCGAGGTCGCCTCGTCGGCGATCAGCAGCGCGGGCCGCCGGGCCAGCGCGGCGGCGACCGCCAACCGCTGTTGCTGTCCGCCCGAGAGCGTGGCGGTCTCCTTCGCCCCCATTCCGGCGAGCCCGACCTCGCCGAGCAGTGCGTCGACATCCACCGCGGCGGCGAGATCGGTGGGCAATCCCCACACGACGTCATCGGCGACGAGCACGCCCAAGGTCTGGCTCTCCGGTCGCTGCAACACCAGCGCCGTCCCGCCGAGTCTGCCGAGCCCGGCCGACCCGGGCCGCTGCGCCGACCCCGAGGTGGGCGGCAGCCCGGCCAGCAAGCGGGTCAGCGTGGACTTGCCCGAACCGTTGTGCCCGACCACGGCGACGAATTCGCCGACCCGAACGGTCAGATCGATACCGCTCAGCGCATCGCGCGCCGCTCCGGGATAGCGGAAACCCGCGTCGCGCAGCGTGACCGGAAGCGGATCGACGGGCCGGTCGTCTTGCGGCGCGTCGAGCCGGTCCCGGCCGGGCAGCCAGGCCAGCCGGTCCAGCACCGAGCCGAGTACGTACCAGGAGAAGACGCCGGTGGCCGCCATGCCGAGCGCGACGCTGCCGCCGACCCACGCCCACCACCAGCGCAGCACCGAGTCGGTCAGGTCCGCGGCGAGCTGCCCGAGCGGGGCAAGCTGCTCTTGGCGCGCCGCGAGATCCTGGAAGCCGCGCGACGCGTTGCGGATGTTGTCGAACAGCAGTTCGCGGGTGGTCGACAGCAGGGCAAGCGACCCGACGGCGAACGCGGCCCAGGCCAGCCCGGCGAGCAAGGAGAGCCCGAACGCGGCGACGACACCGCCGCCACGCCGCTTCACGGCGCCGATGATCCCGCCCACGGTGGCCGAGGCGACCAGCGCCGTCGCGGACGCCATGCCCGCGGCGACGAAAGTGACCAGCGTCGCCGCGATCGTCGCGGTGACCAGGGCGCGCAGCCGGAAACGATGCGCGATCAGCCCGATCGGGACCGCGCCGACCAGCTGGAGCGCGGCGGCGAACGGGATGACCGATCCGATGGTCACCAGCCCGACGGCGGCTCCGCCCAGCACGGCGCCGGTGGCCAACTCGATCGGACGCAGCGGGCCGCGCACATCCGATCCGCCCGGACGGGCCAGTTCATTCACAGCACAAGTCTGCCAGCCCGGCGGGCGGCGGCGGGTCGAGGCGAATCCGGGCGGGCCCGCTCGCCGAGGCGCGCTCCGTCACGCGACGGGGGTGAGGGTGTAGGCGCTGGGGTCGAAGCGGCGGGTGCGGCGACGATAGCTCGTCTGCGATCCCGGCCAGTTGTTGGTGATGCGGCCCGCGGAGTTGCGGTACCAGCTCGAGCAGAAGTTCCACGGAGTGCGGGCCAGACGCTGCTGGAGCGCGGTGTTGTAATCCTCTTCCAGGTCGGCGCGGACTTCGGCGCAATGGCCGGGGTGGTCGGCGAGCCATTGCACGGCCTGGCGGATGTAGCGGGCCTGCGATTCGATCATGTAGATGATCGAGCCGACGCCGAGATTGGTGTTCGGCCCGTAGACGAGGAAAAGATTCGGAAAGTCCGGCACCGTCATGCCGTAATACGCGTGCGCGCCGTCGGCCCATGCGTCGGCCAGCCTGCGCCCGCCACGACCCCAGATCTCCATCGGCCAGAGGAACTCCGTGCCCTTGAAGCCGGTGCCGTAGATGATCACGTCGGCTTCGTGCGTCGTCCCGTCGGCGGTGCGTACGCCTTGCGGGGTGATCTCGGTGATGGCGGTGGTCTCCACCCGCACGTTGGGCTGGGTGAGCGCGGGGTAGTAGTCGTTGGAGAACAGCGCGCGCTTGCACCCGATGGGGTAGTCCGGGGTGAGTTTGGCTCGCAGCTGCGGGTCCTCGACCTGTTCGGCCAGGTGCCGGGAGGCGATGCGGGCCACGAACCGGGCGATGGCGGGAACCTCGACCAGCCCGAGCGAGATGAACTCCGCGATCGACCACCACCCGAACCGCTCCACCAGCAGCGCGCCCGGCACCCGCGCGAACAGGTTGTGCTGGACCGGCGAGTAGTCGGTGTCGAACTTCGGGACCACCCAGGCCGGTGTGCGCTGGAACAGTGTCAACCGGTCGACTTCGGGCTGGATCTCCGGGATGTACTGAACGGCGCTCGCCCCGGTGCCGACGCAGGCGACGCGTTTGCCGTGGAGGTCGACCTCGTGGTCCCACTCGGCCGAATGGAACGACGGGCCCGCGAAGGTGTCGATGCCGGGTATGGCGGGCAGGGACGGACGCGACAGCTGGCCCACCGCCGAGATCAGCACGTCGACGATCCAGCTCTTGCCGTCGGTGGTGCGCACGGTCCACCGGCCGGTGGCGTCGTCGAATTCGGCGTCGCTGACGCTGGTGCCGAAGCGGATCGCCGAGAGCACGTTGTGACGTTCGGCGACCGCGCGCAGGTAGGCGTGGATGGCGGTCCGTCCCGAGTACCGCTGCGGCCAGTCCGGCTTGGGTTCGAACGAAAACGAGTACAGCGGTGAGGGGACGTCGCAGGCCGCGCCGGGGTAGGTGTTCTCCCGCCACACCCCGCCGATGTCGGCGGCCCGCTCCAGGATGGTGATGTCGTCGAAGCCGTTGCGGCGTAGCTCGATCGCCATGCCGATGCCGCCGAAGCCCGCGCCGATGATGAGTATGGATGGCCGATTGCGCGCTGTCATGTGAGACTCCTCACTACGACCGTAGATGACTCCACTGTAGGAGCCGCGGTGCCGTCGTATAGAGAATTTCGGCCATAATGTCCGCGTGGAGCGGATACAGGATCCGGATATCCGCGATTGGAACTTTCCGCGCGGCGTGGCCAGCGTGGCGCTGATGGTCGGATACGCGGCCGAACACGGCGTGTCCTCGGCGCGCATGCTGCACGGCACCGCGCTCGGTGAGCAGCAATTGCGCGATCCGGACGTCCAGATCGACGCGCACACCGAACTGACGGTCATCCGCAATCTCGTCCGCGAACTCGCCGACCGGCCCGCGCTGGGTGTGGAGGTCGGTCGCCGCTACCGGATCACCACCTTCGGCATCTTCGGCTTCGCCTGCGTCAGCAGCCCGACACTCGGGGAGGCGATCAGCTTCGCGCTGCGTTATCTGGACCTCAGCTTCACCTTCTGCATCCCGGTGGCCGAGTGGGGCGCCAGCGAGTTCGTCGCGGTGGTGCGCGACGAGGCGGTGCCGACGGACGTGCGGCAGTTCCTCGTCGAACGCGACGTCACCGCGATGCACCAGGTGATGAGCGATCTGCTCGGCACACGCCTGCCGCTGACCAGGGCGGAATTCCGTTTTCCCGATCCCGGCTACGCGGAGCGGATCGCCGAGGTGACTCTCGTGCCGCCGCGTTTCGGCATGCCGCACAACCTGTTCGCGATCGAACCGATGCTGCTGGAACAACCGTTGCCGCAGGCCAACGAGCAGACCTGGGCGATGTGCCTGGCGCAGTGCCGGGAACTGGTGCACCGCCGCAGGGCGCGCACCGGCATCGCGGCCGAGGTGCGCGAACGTCTTGTGCCGCGCGGCGGCGCGGACGGATTCGCCGCTCCGCCCGGCATCGACGCCGTGGCGAACGATCTCAACATGAGCACCCGCACGCTGCGGCGGCACCTGGACGCCGCGGGTACCAGCTATCGCGCGCTGCTGGACGAAGTGCGTCGTGCGCTGGCGGAGGAAATGCTCACCGCCACACCGCTATCGGTGAGCGACGTCGCCATCCGTCTCGGCTACGCCGAAGCGTCGACCTTCATCTTCGCCTTCAAACGCTGGACCGGTAACACCCCGGCGGCCTATCGCCGCGAACGTGCCGTCCGGCGTTAGCCCTCTTCGCCGCGGCCGCTCCTGCTGCCGATGTATGCCAACTCGCGAATCTTGCCGACAGCCTTGGGAAACAACTCCACCTCGGCCGGGTGATTGAGCATCGGATCGAAGTAATCCGTGCGGTACTCGGCGGAGTCGGCGGGACGCAGAGTGAGTTCCGCGACTCGCCAAGTCGGCCCGCCGAGGCGGCCCGCGGTGAGGGTGAAGCTGACCAGATCCTCGTCGAGGTGGGCTTGCATCGCCTCCAGCGACGCGGACGCGGGCTGCACGCTGTCCGGCTCGGCGAAGAACCAGGTGGGCGAGGAGTTGCTGATCCGATAGGGCATCAGGCAGCCGTACCGGGCGCTGGCCCAACCGCGCGCGGGGGTGATCACCAACCGGCCCAGCGGTCCCCGGCCGGTGGTGGCCAGCGCGAAATCCCAAGGCTGCTCGTCGCGATCGAGCACGCGGAACGCCAGGCCGAGCACATCGGGCAGGCCGTTCGGCAACCCGATGCCCTTGGACACCCGTGCGATGACCGCGCGATCGCCGCTGCCGAACAGCGGCTCGAATTCGGGCTCCGCGTGCAGACGGCCGGCCAGGTGCAAGCCCGAGGGGTGGAATACCCGCGCGTGCCGGATCCGGGCTCCGGCCGCGAACGCGTTCTTCACCACTGCGGCTGGTAGATCGACCATGGCGGATCCTCCCGGTAGGCGTCGTGTGCCTCCCGATTGCCCCGGCACGTGCCGGGTAAACCGCTGTCAGACCGGCTGCACGCCGATCCGGCCGCCCATCGGAACCGCCCGGAAATGGCTGGTGAGGCGGTGGTCGTCACCGATGACGTGCAGCGCCACCGCCGGGTCAGGCGCGTAGTCCATGACGTGGTCGGGCAGGTCGAGTTCCCACTCGCCGCTGAGCACCGATGCGGTGCTGGGGGCCACCAGCAGCGGGCGTCCCCCAAAGGTGGTCGTCGCGGCGGAGTGCGCGTGCCCGGTGAGTACGCCGACGATCCGGTCGTCACCGGCCACGAGGTCGGCGAACCGTTGCGGATCGGCCAGGGAGATCACGTCGACGATCGGGCTGAACAGGTGCGCGGGCGGGTGGTGCAAGGCGAGCAGGATCGGCTTGCCCGCGGGCGCCGCGTCGAGGACGCCGCCGAGCCAGTCATAGGTCTCGTCCGCGAGCTGCCCGCCCGGCTGCCCCGGAACGCTCGAATCCAGCAGCGCGACGGTGAGATCGCCGATGCGATGCGCGTGGTTGATCGGGGCATCGGAGGCGGGCTCGCCGAGCAGGCTGGTGCGGAAGCCCGCGCGGTCGTCGTGATTGCCCGGGATCGCGTACACCGGGATCTCGCCGTCGAAAGCGGCCTTGGCCTCCGCGAACTGCTCCGGTTTGCCGGAATCGGTGACGTCGCCGGTCACCAGGATGGCGTCCGGCTTGCGGCGCAGCCCCGCGACGAAGTCCATCACCCGCCGCACACGCTGGGCGTTACGGGTGCCGAGATCGAAATGGGTGTCGCTGACCTGAGCAACCAGGATCATCGGCATTCGCTTTCGCTAGGGGTTCGCTGCATTGCGTCAGATTGCGCGCGCGTCGCGTCCGCGGCACCTCATAAGGCTAGTTGACCTGCGCATTACGCGTCGTCATGACGCTCGCCACCGTACGAGCGGTGCTCGTCGCATTGTGTGCTGGATCACATTGCGTGGACTCGTGGGGGGTCAAGTGGCGGGGCGGTCGGACACCGTGTCGGAGAGGGTCCGCAAAGCGCGCAGGAACGCGCTGCGATCCGGCGCGGGCAGCCGCTCGAGCAGTCGGTCCTCCCCGGCCTGGATGTCGCGCTGGGCGCGGTCGCGAAGGGTGCGGCCCGCGTCGGTGAGCGACAGCAGGTTCACCCGGCGGTCCGTGGGGTCCGGTTCGCGTGTGATCAGGCCGCGGCGCTGGAGTTCGTCGAGGACGCCGATGATGCGGGTCTTGTCCGCGCCGATCGCCTTGGCCAGCGCCGCCTGGGTGTAGACAGGTTCGGCGTCGAGGCCGAGCAATACGGAGTAGCCCCACATGGACAGTTCGTGCCGCTCCAGGATGGGCAGTTCGAGGGCCATGAGCGCCCGCCCGAGCGGCACGATCATCGCGGCGAGATCGGGGCGGGCGTTGGACATGGATCGACGATACTGCTTGGCAAATCGTAAGCTTGCGCATATGATAAGCTCATGCTTACTGAATCTGCCGAAGGATTGCGCGACCGGCATGCCCGTTCTGTCCGACTGAGCGTGGACGTCGTCGACCGCGTCCGTCCCGATGCGCTGGACGCCGAGACACCCTGCGCGGGTTGGCGTCTTCGTGACCTGCTGGAACACATGATCACGCAGAACCACGGCTTCGCCGCCGCCGCGCGGGGCAGCGAGGATCTCGATGTCTGGACCGTGCGCGCGTCGGCCGATCCGGTCGCCGACTATCGCGCCTCCGCCGACGACGTCCTCGCCGCGTTCGCCGCCGAGGACGTGCTCGAGCGCTCGCTGCTGCTGCCGGAGATCTTGCCCGACCAGGGGATTCCCGCCGTTCGCGTGATCGGCTTCCACCTCGTTGACAGCGTCGTGCACGCCTGGGATGTCGCGCGCTCGATCGGCGAGACCATCACACCCGATCCCGACGTGGCCGAGGCGGCGCTGGCCATCGCCCTCGCCGTCCCCGATGGTCCGGAGCGCTCCGTCCCGGGCGCGGCTTTCGCACCGGCACTGTCCGTTCCGGAACACACGCCGACCCTCGACCGCATCCTTTCGCTCCTCGGCCGTGCGCCGAGCTGGCCGAACTGATCTGCTCGAGCGGCCCGATAGACCGTTTCTACTCGGTGCATCGGCTCTGTGCACACGGGGCAGACCGCCTGGGGATGACTGTGGACGAACAGCGAGCCGGTATCTGCCGCCGAGCGAGCGCGACGGAGCGGCGACGGTTTGCGTGCTTCGCGATGGCGCCAGTGGTGAGCAGCGACCTCGATGGCACTCGCGCGCTGTTTGCCGCTCTAGGCGAGCGCGCCCCATAGGTGCTGGCTGTGGGCCGATTCCCGTACGGCCCTGGCCGAGATTCGGCGCGGTTATCGTGCCGGGGCACAGTGTCGACGTTCTTCGCAGCGGTCGACGCCCAGGCAACGGGCTGTGCGAAGACCGCATCGGGCGGCCCGGCTAGTCGAGAGTCCGCAACAGGTCGGTTGCGCGTTCCAAGGCCGCCGGGTCGGCGGATTCGTGCAGCGGGGCCCAGAAGCCCGCGTCGGGCTCGGCGGCCAAGACCAGTTCCGGCGGGGTGCGCCAGGAAGCGGTGAGGCCGAGACGCCAGGAATGCAGGTAGGTCCGCGAGGGGGCGCCGGAGCGGTCGAACAGGGGATCGCCGACTATCGGATGGCCGGTCCAGGCCAAATGGACGCGAATCTGGTGGCGACGGCCGGTCACCGGGCGCAGCGCGAGAACGGTATGCGCGGGACCCCGCAGCACCGTCGCGAACCGGGTGAGCGAGGGGTAGTTCTTGGCGGGCAGCAAGTCGGCGTCGTCCACGAACCAGCGGCCCGCCTCCTGACGGATGCTTTCGCGCGGCGCCGCGATCCGCACCCGGTTCTTGCGCCCCACGCTGAGCGGCAGGTCGAATACGCCGGTATCGGGCAGGCCGGTGGCCGCGACGACGGCCAGGTACGCCTTGTCCGCGGTCTGCTTGTTGAACTGCCTGGTCAGCTCGCCGTGGGCGGACAGCTCCTTCGCGAAGAGGATCAAGCCGGAGGTCACCTTGTCGATCCGGTGCACCGGATACAGCGTTTCTCCCTCGGCCGCCGCCAGCTCGACGAGATCGGTGTCGTGGCGCTCGCCCATGACGGAGATCCCGGCGGGTTTGTGCAGGGCGAGAATCGCCGCGTCCTCCTCGACGAGGCAACGCGCGCGTAGCTGTGACCAGTCCTTGTCCACCGGACGAGCCTAGGGCGGCCGTCGGCGTCGGGCGGAGATCGGGGCTATCCGCCGTTCCTGCCGTTGTGGCGCAGCAGGTGCGGACGCAGGCGATTGAAGCCGCGCACTCGGACGCTGCGCAACTGCTTGATCGCGAATGCCGGGTCGCCGTTCAACTCCGTGGCGGCGTGGTCATCGATCAGGACCGTGCCCGGCCGCGCGACGCCGGTGAGCCGGGAGGCGATGTTCACCACCGAACCGTACAGATCCCCGAACCGTTGCAATACCGGGCCGTAAGCGAGGGCGACGCGCAACTCCGGCGTGCCCCCGACCATCATGGTGGACTCTTGGATGGCCAGCGCTATGCGCGCGGCTTCGGCGGCGCTTTCCGTGGCGAACATGACTTCGTCGCCCACGTTCTTGATCACCCATCCGCCGTTCTCGGTGATGGCGGCGGTGGTGGTGGACTCGAACGCCTCGAGCAGCATGGACAGCTCGTCGGGATGCAGATGCCTGGTCAGCCTGGTGTAGCCGACCATGTCGGCAAAACCGACGGCCAGTTCGCGCACCGACTCGCCCGCGCTCGTCCCCGGGTCGAGCGACCGCGACAGCGACGCGGCCAGGTGCCGCCGCCAGGCATAGGTGTTCAGCTGCTCCAATGTGGCTATGGCGCCCTCGGTGGCGGTGCGCACCGTCTCTTCGGGGTCGGCGCCGGGATCGGCTCGGGCGATGCGCTCCTCGATCTCCGCGAGCACCAGGTCGACCTGCCACTCCGCCAGGCGCGCCATCCCTTGGCCGAGCGTGCGCGCGGTCGCCGACTGCTGCCGGGTGTCGGCCGAGGACAAAACGGTCAGCTGCTCGAAGTTGCGCACCGCCGCGACGTCGGCGTCGGTGTAGTCCACCGCCTCGTCACCGATGCTCGACGGAAAACCGAGCGCCATCCACAATCGACGGGTGAGCGCCGTCGTCGTCCCCGACTGTTCGGCGACCTCGGTGCGGTTGTACCGGCGCGCACCGTCGAGCAGATAGGACTCGACGACCGCTTGCACCGACTGGGACCTCTCGCTGGGCACCATGATCGGTACCTTACGGCCCGGATCCGACGAGGCGGCTTCCATTGGGCGAGTTCACATACCTCTCCTACGCCACGTCGATTCCGGTGCCGCGCCGATAACACGCACGCCCCCCGCGATCCAGCCGGACTGCCGCCGCCGTAACGCGCGGGTTCGGTCCGTCCGGCCGCGTTCGCATCCCGGCGAAGGCCGTCCGCGCAGCGCGTGGCTGCTCACTCGGCAGTGGACGGGGTGCGGCCGCGGAAGGTGCGGCGCAGATCGTCGACCCACTGGGCCGGAATCTCCCACGGGATGAAGTGACCACCGTGGTCGTGGGCGGTGAGGTTGACGTGGTTGTACCAATCGCCGCGGTCGCTGTCGAGGAACGCTTGCACGCGCCGGTCGGTGTCGACGCCCGGCGGGTTCTCGTAGCCGACGAAGGTGATGCCGGTCGGAGCCTCGATGGGCGGCTGCCGGTCGTGCGACGGCGTCCAGGGATAGCGATTGTTGTTGGCATAGGTGCGGATGGACGTGCCGATGGAATTGGTGACCCAGAAGATCATCGCGTGGGTGAGCAGGTCGTCCTTGCCGAAGACCGACTCGATGTCGCCGCCGTTGTCGCTCCAGCTCACCCAGCGCTGCAAGATCCAGGCCAGCAACCCGGCGGGTGAGTCGGACAGCCCGTAGGCGAGAGTGCTCGGTTCGAGCACATGTGCGGTCAGGTGGACGGCGAAACGTCGTTCCAGTTCGAGGATCCGGTCGTGCACGGCGGCGGGCAGGCCCTCCGGGATGGGATTGCCGCCGGTGATGTCCCAGGCACGGTCGCCGCTGAACAGGGTCAGCTTCTGACCGGAGCCGATATGGATGCCGTACAGCTCGTCGGCGTACTTGTGCCCGAGTTGCCCGGTGACCAGCGCGCCGACGTCGCAGCCCGCCGCGGCGTACTTCGCGTGCCCGAGGGTCTCGGTCATCAGGACGTGCCAGAGGTCGGCGACCTTCCAGAAGTTCATGTCCGGGTTCTTCGGCAGCGGTGCGGAGAATCCGAATCCGGGGAACGACGGGACGATCACATCGAAGGCGTCGGCGGGGTCGCCGCCGAACGCCGCCGGGTCGGCCAGCGGGTCGATCACCTTGGCCCAATGCCAGAAGGTCCATGGCCAACCATGGGTGAGGATCAACGGCGTCGGGTCGGGTCCGACGCCCGGCTTCCGCAGGAAATGCACCGGCACCCCGTCGATCTCGACGAAGTAGTGGTCATAGGCGTTGAGTGCGGCCTCGGCCGCACGCCAGTCGTAATCGGTGCGCCAGTACTCGACCAGCTCCTGCAAATAGTCGCGGGACACGCCGTAGGACCAGTCGTCGTTTTCCGCGTCGACCGGCCAGCGGGTCAGTTCCAATCGCCGCCGCAGGTCGGCGAGCACGTCGTCGGATACATGAATAGGCGTGGGGTCCAGCGGGAACGGCCGCGTCTCGGCTCCACGCGAAGAGGGCTCCTGACTCACCGGGCCAGTATGCTCCGTGCGCTCTTCCGCGAGGCTGTGCAGAACATCACGGTGGGATTTGACCACCGAGGTAATCGCGGCTCGCGGCAGGCTCCGCTAGCGTCGGGAAGACGGACGGAGATCTGAGCGGAGGGCGCTGTGGTCGGGACCGGGCGGGCCGCGCGGCCCGAGATCACCGAAGGCGTGCTCGAGCACGGCATGCCGTACTTCGCGATCGGTTCCGGTCGGCCGCTGGTCTTTCTCCGGTGGTTCAGTCCCGACCACGCGAATCCCCGCGGTCGGATGCTCGACTCCGAGGTGAGAGTTCTGCGGCCGCTGGCGCGGAGCTTCCGGGTCTACGCGGTGGGACGCGCGCCCGGCATGGCCCAGGGCATCACGATGGCGGAGATCGCGGCCGAGCACGCCGACGCGCTGCGCGCCGAGTTCGGCGAGCCGGTCGACGTGCTCGGCATCTCCTCGGGCGGGTCGGTGGCGCTGCAACTCACCGCCGACCATCCCGAGGTCGTGCGCCGCCTCGTCGTCGCGTCGTCCGGATGCCGTTTGGATCCGGTCGCCAAGGAAGGCCAGATGCGTTACGCCGAAGCGGTTCTGCACGGGCGCCGCGCGATGCACCACCTGGCGTCGAGCAGCGTCTCCTCGCCCGCCGCCGCTCGTCTCGCGGCGGCCGCCATGTGGTTGCTGGACCCGTTGAGCCGCCCGCGCGACCCTGCCGACACGTACGCCTTTCTCCGCGCGGAGGACGAATTCGACATCACCGAGCGCCTCGGTGAGATCCAGGCCCCGACGCTCGTCATCGGAGGCGAACGAGACGCCGCCTACAGCCTCGCCACTTTCCGCCGCACCGCCGACGGCATCCCCGATTCCCACCTCGCCATCTATCCGGGCGCGGGGCACGTGAGCGCGCTCAGGCGCCCCCGCTTCGCCATCGACGTCGTCAACTTTCTCGACCAGCCCTGACTCGCCACCGCTGTGCGCCTGGATAGTCGTCGGCTGTTCCTCTCGGCTGGGCCGGGTGACGGCCCGCGGGACGCTGAAAGGGTTCGGCGCGTTCACGGTTCGGGGGTAGGAGTCCAGTAGCCGGCACGGTGGTGTACCGCGGCCGTGCGGATCGCCGCGCGGAGACGATCGGTCAACTGGGCGGGAGCGGACAGATCGCCCCAGGTCCAGCGCACGACCACCCAGCCGAGTGCGCGGAGCCGATCCGCGCGGACGTTCTCCGCCGTGACCACCCGAGCGGCGGGCGGCGCGGCTCGGCGGTGATCGCTTCCGTCGAATTCGCCGATCACACCGAGATCGGGAAACAGGAAATCGACACGGCCGACACAGATCTCGTCATCGGAGAAGACCCGAGCCTGCACTTCGGGAGCCGGAAGACCCGCCCGGTGCAGCAGGATCCGGCTCAGGGACACGCCGACGTTCGCGCTGCGCCCGTCCAGGAAGTCCAGCACGAGAGCGGCACGGCGGCATCCGGGCCTGCGCCGGGCCCGGCGCAGGTGTTCCCGCAGTTCCGCCGTGGTGGTCAAGCCCTGGCGTAGCGCGGAATCCCCGAGAGCGACGGACTGTTCGAATCCTTCCGAGCGCGCGATGTCCAAGACCGTCCGCGCCGGGGTGGTCACCCGTATGTCGTCGACCAAGGTGATCTCGTCGGGCTCCATCCGAGCCGAATGGACTACCACCCGTCGGCTCAGCCGGCCGCCGTTGATCCGGTTCCTGGTCAGATGGACCCGGTCGAGCGGAATGCCCCAGGTCGTCATCCCGTGCAGCACCGCCGCCGAACAGTGGCTCGTGACGGCGGAGTCGGACGTGGACTCCGCGGTGGCCAGCGTCATCAGCAGATGCCTGCCGGTGGCGCCGAGACCGGAGCCCGGCGCGCTCAGATAGTGCCCGGCGCGCAGGCGCTGCCATTTCCCGGTTCTGCACAGCCGGTGCAATGTCTTGTCGGACAGACCGGATGCCAGCGCCTGCTGACGCGAGATCAGTTGCGGTGCTTCCATACCGACGATCGTGATCGACCGGCGATCCGGGAAACCCCCGCGCGGCGGCGCATGTGGACAACGCGCGGGCTGTAGACAACTCCGGGAAGTCAGCCCATCTGGGTCATTCCGGCCGCGACCACCTGGGCTACGTTCAGCACTTCGTCGGCGGTGGGCAGCGGCACGCCGTCGAGCGCGTGCAGCCGGTCGGTGCTGGCGATCGCGAACATCGCCGAGACCCAGGCCGCGGCGCACGCGCGCAGGGTTCCGGGACGGACCGGGCCGGGGGCGCTCGCCTGGAGCACCTTCGCGGTCACCTCCAGCATCTGGCCGCGCAGGCGGCGCAGTTGCCGCCGCACGTCGGGATGGGTGTCGGCCTCCCGCCACAGGATCACCCGCAGTACCGACGAGTGGTGGTCGCGCAGGTTCAGCGCGGCGTCGAGGTTGACCAGGCTCGCCGCCGGATCTCCCGGCGTAACCACGGTGCCGATGTCGTCGATCGGCCGCGCGGGCACCCGCTCGGACATCAAGGCGGACAGGATCGAATCCTTGGTCGGGAAGTAGTAGAAGACGAGTCCTTTGGGGACGCAGGCCGCGGCGGCGATGGCCGCCGTCGCGGTGGCGTCGTATCCCTGTGCCGCGAAGAGGTCCTCCGCGGCGTCGAGGATCAACTGCCGAGCGTCGCCGTCGGCTTTCGCGCTGCGGCGGCGTCCGGCGCGCCGGGTTCCCGGTCGCTGCATCAGTGATGCGGAGCCATGTCGTGCAGACGCCCCGACACCGTCGGCAGCGCCGCGACCGCGACCACCGCCGTCACCACCCCGACTACCCATGCGGTCCAGGATGCGCTGCGGTACGCGGTGTAGTCCATGGCCCACGGCGAGATGAACAACAGCAGGCCGCACAGGCCCATCGCGTAGTCCGCCGACGCCATGTCGGGGCGGGCCATCTGCGCCAGACCGGTGAGCGCGATGAGCACGCCGAGCACGATCAGCGCCCACATGGCGTTGTTGTTGTGGTCGACCCACAGGGGTGACAGTGCGGCGAAGGCTCCGAGCACGACGGCCAGGAGATCCTGCGCGCGGCTCTCGGTGAACATGTGTACCTCCTCAGGCTGTGCGTATGTCCTGACCTCGGTCTAGTCCTGATTGACCGCCCGATCAACATCGGAACGGACACGGTTGTGCGACGGTTGACCGGCCGCTCCGCGTGACGGTCCTCACAGAGGAATGAACCAAGCAGAGGTTAGGGTGAGCTTCGTCGCACCGCCGGTTCCGCGGAATCGGCGGCCGGATTCCACTGAAGGGATGGCCGCATGACCGCGCCGATCGTGATCGTCGGAGCCGGCCTCGCCGGCCTGCGCACCGCGGAGGAATTGCGCCGCGCGGGCTATGCGGGCGACCTCGTGCTCATCGGTGACGAGTCGCGGTTGCCCTACGACCGGCCGCCGCTTTCCAAGCAGTTCGTACGCGGCGAAACCGATGACACCACACTGCGTCCGAGCGAGTTCTACGCCGAGAAGCAGATCGATCTGCGCCTGAGCACCGAAGCCGTCGGGGTCGACACCGGTGCGCGCCGCGTTCGCCTCGCCGACGGCGCCACGCTGGACTATGACCAGCTGATCATCGCCACGGGTCTGCGCCCGCGCCGTCTGCCCGGCCTGCCCGAGTTGCGCGGCGTGCACGTGCTGCGCGGCCATTCCGACGCCGTAGCCCTGCGCGCCGATCTGAGCGGCGCGAGCACCGCGCTGGTCGTCGGCGCCGGCTTCATCGGCTGCGAACTCGCCGCGAGTTTCCGGGCGGCGGGAGTGGATGTCGTGCTGGTCGAACCGCAGGCGACGCCACTGGCCTCGGTGCTCGGCGAAGCGGTGGGCGAACTGGTCGCGCGGATGCATCGCGCGGAAGGGGTGGATCTGCGCTGCGGCATCGGCGTGGACACCCTGTTCGGCGACGAGTCGGGGCGGGTGCGCGGTGCGCGGCTGTCCGACGGTACCGAGATCGCCGCCGACCTCGTCGTGATCGGCGTGGGTTCGCGGCCGGTGACCGAATGGCTGCGCGATTCCGGGATCGCGCTGGCCGAACCGTCGGCCGGTGGCGGCGTGCTCGCCGACGAGGTGGGACGGACCTCCGCCGACGGCGTCTGGGCGGTCGGCGACGTGGCGGCCTGGCTGCACGAGACCGGACTCCGCAAGCGTGTCGAACACTGGACCAACGCCGGTGAACAGGCCAAATTGGTCGCCTGCGCGCTGCTGGGCGCCGAACCGCCCACGGCGGCGCGCGTCCCGTACTTCTGGAGCGACCAGTACGACGTCAAGATCCAGGCCCTCGGCACTCCCGGCGCGACCGACGAGGTGCACATCGCCTCCGACGACGGCCGCAAATTCCTCGCCTACTACGCCCAGGGCGGCAACCTCACCGGCGTCGTCGGCGCGGGCATGACGGCACAGGTGATGAAGGCCCGTGCCAAGATCGCGTCCGGTGCGCCGGTGACCGAGTTGCTCGCACCCAGCTGAGGGCGCGCCCGGCGGGAGCCGCGGAACGGCGGCTACGGCATCGAGCAGGTACGGGTACCGGTCGCCGAATCCTCCGCGACTATGGCCGCCGTGGCCCGCGTGCGCGCGCCGGTTGCGGAGCGTGCGCCGCGGCGCGCACGGCGTGTGGGGGTGTCATGGGGCTGTAATACGGTGGTGCGGTGATCGTCGCGCTCATCGACTCGGGTCTGGGGTTGCTGCCCACTGCCGCTTGGTTGCGCAAGTTGCGGCCCGACGTGGATCTGCTGCTGCAGCTGGATCCGGACGGGGCGCCGTGGGGGCCGAAGCCGGAGGACTGGGTGGTCGAGCGGGTGGTGAACGCCGCGCGGGCCTCGCTTCGTTCGGGCGCGGAGGTGATCGTGCTGCCGTGCAACACCGCCAGCGTGACGGCGCTGGAGCACGTGCGCGCGGAGGTCGGGCCCGGCGTGCCGGTGATCGGCACCGTGCCCGCGATCAAGCCCGCGGCGGCCGTGTGCCGGTCGGTGGCGGTCTGGGCCACCGCGGCGACCACGGCGAGCCGGTACCAGGCCGATCTGATCGCCAAATTCGGCGGCGACGCCGATGTGGTCGGGGTGGCGTGTCACGGGTTGGCGGACGCGATCGACCGTGGCGACCTGACCGCCGCCCACGAAGCGATCGGCAGCGCGGCGGAGCGGACGCCGCCCGGCGTGGAAGGCGTGGTGCTCGGCTGCACGCACTACCCGCTGGTGACCGACGCGATCGTGGCCGCGTTGCCAAACGGCGTCCGGCTCTTCGACAGCGCGCAAGCCGTTGCCGCGCAGACCATTCGGCGCATCGAGGCGCTGGGCCGCCCCACCACGGGTACCGGGGTGATCCGGGTGCTCAACAGCGGTCGGCCCGGTGCGCTGCCCACCAGCGCGGCCGCCTTCGAGTCCGGCCGCGTACTGGGCGCGCAGGGGTGAACCGCTGCCCGGCGCGGGCGCGTCCGCCACTTCTCGGAACAGGAGCATGGTTCGATGACCGACTCGGTGACCGCGGCCGACGTGCGGGCGGCGTTGCGGGAACTGGCGAATCCGGCTGATGCGACGCAGCTACAGCGGTTCTTCAAGACCGGTCCCGGCGAATACGGCGAGGGTGACGTGTTCCTCGGCGTCCGGGTACCGGCGAGCCGCCGGGTCGCCAAGCGCTTCGCGACACTTCCGCTCGACGAGATCGACCGGCTGCTCGACAGCGACGTGCACGAAGACCGGTTCGCCGCGCTGGTGATCTTGAACGCGCGATTCGCCAAGGCGTCCCAGCCGCGCTCCTTCGACGACGCCGCCCGCGCCGCCATGGTGCGGTTGTATCTGGCGGCCGTGCGCCGCGGACGGGTGAACAACTGGGATCTGGTGGACGTGTCGGCGGAGAACATCGTCGGCCCGTGGCTGCTGGACAAACCGCGTGACCTGCTGTTCGAGCTGGCGGCCACCGAGTCGCTGTGGGAGCGGCGGGTGGCGTTGCTGTCCACGTTCGCGTTCATCAAGGCGGGTGATGCCTCGACTACCTTCGCGCTGTGTGAACTGCTGCTCGACGACCGGCGCGACCTGATCCAGAAGGCGCTGGGCTGGATGCTGCGCGAAGTCGGCAAGCGCGTCGACCGCGGCCTGCTGACCGGATTCCTCGACCGGCACGCCCCGGCCATGGGACGCACCGCGTTGAGCTACGCGACCGAGCATCTGCCGCACGGGGCTCGCGCGGAATACCGCGCGCGATAGGCGAAGCAAACGATCGGCGAATTATTTCAGGCGAGCGCGCTCAGAACTGGATCTTCAGGTGGTCGGTCACCGGGTGCGCCTGGCAGCCGAGGATGTAACCGTTCTCGATATCCTCCGGGTCGAGAATTTCGGCGTTGTCCATTTCGACCTTGCCTTCCAGCACCGTGCACGCGCACGAGCCGCACTCGCCTTCCTGGCAGGAGTAGGGCACGTCCAAGCCCTTGGCCAGCATGATGTCCACCAGCGTCTGCTTGCGCGGCCACTTCAGTTCGTGCACTTCGCCGTCGAGTTCGACTTCCACGGTCGCCGCGTCGGCCGCCTCCTCGTCGGAGACCTCGACCGGCGCCTGATCGGCGAACGGATCGCCGGCCAGCGAGTTGAACACCTCGGCGTGCGTGCGCGTGCGCGGCACGCCCAGTTGCCCGAGCGCGTCGTGCACCCGGTCCATGAACGGTTTCGGCCCGCACATGTACGCGTCGTAGCCGCGATACGGGGCGACGAGGGTGGCCAGCGCGTCGGCCGTCGGCAGGCCCTGCAGGTACTCCAGCCAGTGGATCACGGTGAGCCGCTGCGGGTGCTTGTCTGCCAGATCGCGCAGCTCACCGGCGAAGATCACGGACTCGTGGTCGCGGTTGGCGTAGACCAGCACGATGCGGCCGTTTCCGCGGGCCAGGGCCGACTTGAGGATGGACATGACCGGCGTGATGCCGCTGCCCGCGCCGAACAGCAGCAGGTCGTCGTCGAGATCCTTCGGGGTGAAGACGCCGGAGGGCGGCAGCACCTCGATCTGGTCGCCCTCTTTCACGTTGTCGCACACCCAGTTCGACCCGTAGCCGCCCTCGGTCCGCTTGACGGTCACCTTCGGACGGTCGTCGGTGTAGGGCGAGCTGGCCAGGGAGTAGCACCGCGCCACCGAGCCGGTCCGGTCGCTGGGGATGCGCAGGGTGAGGAACTGTCCCGGCTGGTAACGGAACTTCTCGGCCAGCTCGTCGGGAACGTCGAAGACCAGCGAGCGGGTGTCGGCCGTCTCGGCGATGACCGCGAACACCCGCAGCACGACCGAGCGCGAGCCGTGGGGAACCTCGACAGTGGTCATGTCGTCCTCTCGAACCTGGCACGGGCAACCCGCGACGCAAAAACTAGAACGTGTTTCAGTTTCATCGTACGTCGGTCGTCGCCTGGCGGACAAGCTGGGCTTCCAGACCGGCGATCAGCACCTCCATGCCGAAGTCGTAGGAGTAGCGTCCGCGCAGGTCACCGATGTACCGGGTGGCCCGATCGACAACCGGTGGCAGCGTGACATCGGCAGGCGCCGAGCGGTCGCGCGGGTTCACCCGGCTGCGGCCGAACAGGTAGGTGTGGATGGTGGCGTAGGCGGCGAGGATGTTGCGATCGCCGAACCCCGCGTCGTCGAGGATGTCCATGATCGCGGCGATCAGGTCCAGCTGTTTGCCCAGCATCTGCTCGATCAGGATGTCGCCGAGGCCGGGATGCTTGCGCAGCTTCTCGTCGATCTGGTCGACGAGATCGCGCAGCCGATGCTGCCACGTGCCGGATTCGGCCGGTGGCGTGCGCACTCCGGTGAGGGCCGCGCTGGCGACCAGATCCAGCAGCTCGCGCTTGTCGGCGACGTAGTAGTAGGGCGCCATCGGGGAGACGCCGAGTTCGCGGGAGAGTCGCCGCATCGACAGTTTCTCCACGCCGTCCTCGCGTACCACCCGCAGCGCGGCCTCGACGATCTCGGACTCCGACAGCGTGCTGCCGCCCCCGTTCGTCTGCATTCGTCCGACTCCCATGCCACCTCTACCACTGCGGGCGTGCTGCCCGTCACATTCTGTTCAGCTGCTTGCCACCCGCAGTCTAGAGCGCCGGGCATCGGTCCCGTCGCCGCCTGTTCCACTCGGCTCGCGGCGGAATCGGCTCCTCGCTCGGCGCGCGCGGCGGCTGGGACCTCCCGGATCGCCGGATAAGTGAAACCTGTTGTTTTGTCAGTTCATGACGTTATTGTGTGAGCACGGACTGCACCGGGCAGTTCGCACACGGATCGTCCTCGCGGAGGTAGCCATGCCGGAATACGGGTCCACCGGACACGCAGACACCGACAACACCGGACGGATGGAGGCCGCCGCCGCGCGGTCGGCCGAAGAAGCGCCGCTGGTCGAGGAGAGCCTCATCGAAGAGGTGTCCATCGACGGCATGTGCGGCGTCTACTGACGGGCGGTCGATGACGATGCTCGATCTCGATACCCGCTGGCAGCTGCATCCGCGAGTGGCGCTGCGTCCGGAGCCGTTCGGCGCGCTGCTCTACCACTTCGGCACGCGCAAGCTCTCCTTCCTGAAGAATCCGCGGATCGTCGAGATCGTCCGGTCGCTGCCGGAGCACACGTCGGCGCGCACCGCCCTGCGCGCGGCGGGCGTGCCGGAGAAGAACGCCGCGGCTTACGTCAAAGCGCTGACACAGCTGGCCGAATCCGACATGATCATCGGTGCGCCGGCCGGCGCACCGACGGCGCCCTCCGTCGCGAGCGCGGCCACGGCGCCGCCGTCGACGGCGGGGGTGGTCCCGCCGTCGGACGCGGCGGTTCGCCTGGTGGACCGCTTCGAGTCCGGTCTCGCCGCGCCGATCTGTCTGACCTGGGAACTCACCTACGCCTGCAACCTGTCCTGCGTGCACTGCCTGTCGTCTTCGGGGCGCAGGGATCCGCGCGAGCTGAGCACCGAGCAGTGCAAGGCGCTGATCGACGAGTTCGAACGTATGCAGGTGTTCTACGTGAACATCGGCGGTGGCGAGCCCACCGTGCGCCCGGACTTCTGGGAACTGGTCGACTACGCGACCGCGCACCATGTGGGCGTGAAGTTCTCCACCAACGGAGTGCGGATCACGCCCGAGGTCGCGGCCCGGCTTGCCGCCAGTGACTACGTCGACGTGCAGGTGTCGCTGGACGGCGCCGACGCCGAGGTCAACGACGCCGTGCGCGGGCCTGGCTCCTACGCCATGGCCATTCGCGCGCTGGAGAATCTCGCCGCGGCGGGTTTCCGGGACGCGAAGCTGTCGGTGGTGGCGACCAGGCACAACATCGCACAGCTCGACGAGTTCCGCGCCATCGCCGAAAAGTACGGCGCCACCTTGCGTTTGACCAGGTTGCGGCCGTCGGGCCGGGGTGCGGACGTGTGGGACGACTTGCATCCCACGCCCGATCAGCAGCGCGTCCTCTACGACTGGCTGCTGCGCAACGGGGAGGGCGTGCTCACCGGCGACTCGTTCTTCCACCTGTCGGCGTTCGGCGCGGCGCTGCCGGGGCTGAACATGTGCGGTGCGGGACGGGTGGTCTGTCTGGTCGACCCGGTGGGTGACGTCTATGCCTGCCCGTTCGCCATTCACGATCGGTTCCACGCCGGAAACGTCGTGGCCGACGGCGGTTTCGAGGCGGTATGGCGATCCTCGGAACTGTTCGGGGAGCTGCGCGAGCCCAGTGGCGGCGGCGCGTGCGCCTCGTGCAGCCATTACGACGCCTGCCGCGGCGGCTGCATGGCGGCGAAGTTCTTCACCGGGCTGCCCGCCGACGGGCCTGATCCGGAGTGCGTCCAGGGGTACGGCGAAGCGGCGCTGGCCGACACGGCGCGGATGATCCCGCGTTCGTCGGTCGACCATTCCCGCCGGGTCGCCCCGCGCGCGGGCGGGCGCAAGGGCGGACCGGTTCCGCTGACGCTGAGCGCGACGCGCCCGGCCGGATTCACGCCGGAACGCCGCCCGGCGCGGGCCTGCGACGAGAGCCCGCTGGCATGAAGCCATGAAGTTTGCCAAAAGTATGCTGAGAGCACGGGTGTGGCTATCGTCCGGTCGTCGACCGGGCGATAGCCGCTCCGTTGCCGGATGCTGGGAAACGGGTGCGAGCGAACACTCGGCATCGGGTACGGCGCGCGGCCGTTCCGGTGGCGGGCCGGTTTCGCCCGGAAATCTGCCGTTTTTTCCGGACTGTTGATGTCTACCCGCGAAACTCCGCCTAGCATGCCAGGAATGCGCCATGATCGCCTGCCCGATGGATTCGGGGTGCGGATCGATCCCCGGGTACGCGCATACTCCGGCGGGCGGGTTCTGATCGGCGGTTCGCCGGCCAGGTTGCTGCGACTTGCCCCGGAGGCCGCCGAGATGATCGGCGACGGGTACCTCGAGGTGACCGGCCCGAAGTCCGCCGTCGTTGCCAGACGGCTGCTCGACTCCGGAGTGGCCAACCCCCGCCCCCGGCTGCTGCCTTCGCCGGACGACGTCACCGTCATCGTGCCGCTGCACAACAACGCCGAGGGACTGGCGCGGCTGCTCGCCGCGTTGCGCGGGCACAACGTCATCGTGGTCGACGACGGGTCCGACCAGCCGGTGCGGATACCGCGCAACCGTGGCACCAGGTGCCGGGTGACCGTGCTGCGGCACGACCGCAAGCAGGGACCCGCGGCCGCGCGCAACGCCGGCTTGCGGGCGGCGACAACCGACTTCGTCGCATTCCTGGATTCCGACGTGGTGCCGCGCAGCGGGTGGCTGGAAGTGATGCTCGGCCATTTCAGCGACCCCGGGGTGGCGCTGGTCGCCCCGCGGATCGTCGCGCTGGACCCGGAGTCCAACGCGCTGGCGCGCTACGAGCACACCCGCTCCTCGCTCGACCTGGGCAGGCGCGAGGCTGCGGTGCACTCGCGCGGGCTGGTGTCCTACGTGCCGAGCGCGGCGCTGCTGGCGCGGCGCAGGGCGCTGCTGGAACAAGGCGGCTTCGACGAGTCGATGCACGTCGCCGAGGACGTCGACCTGTGCTGGCGGCTGGAGCGGGCGTGCTGGCGGCTGCGCTACGAGCCCGCGGCCCACGTGGCGCACGACCACCGGGTGTGCTTCCGCGCGTGGTTCGGCCGAAAGCTGTTCTACGGCACCGGCGCGGCGCCGCTGGGCGAGCGGCACGCGGGAACGGTGTCACCGCTGTCGGTGCCGTCCTGGACGCTGCTGGCCGCGTTCCTGTTCGCGACGCTCACCAAGTGGGGACTGTTCGGCGGCATCGTCACCCTGATCACCGCGCTGGCCCGGTTGCGCCGCGTCTTCGCCGGGCTGGACAACTCCACCCGGATCGCCGCGATCTATCTGGCGCGCGGCTTCTTCGCCGGACTATGGCGTCTGGCCTCGGCGATGTGCAGGCATTACTGGCCGATCACGGTGCTGGCGATGTTCTTCTCCCGTCGGGTGCGGCGCATCGCGATCACCATGGCCGTCGCGGACGGATTGGCCGACTGGTTCACCCACCGCGACTCGGGCGGCCTCGATCCCGTCCGCTACACCGTCTACAAGCGCCTCGACGACATCGCCTACGGCACCGGCCTGTGGCTCGGCGCGTTCCGCGCGCGCAGCGTGGAAGCGCTGAAACCCACCACACCATCCCGTTGATCGACCCGAATAACCCGCGATGACCTGGATCTTGCCCGCACCCTCGCCGCGCCGCCGTCCGGCTACGCGGACCGCGCCGAGATACTGAACGGGAGTCCGAATGGCCGACACGCTCATCGTCGGGGGCGGTACCGCCGGGTGCGTCCTGGCGGAGCGGTTGAGCGCCGATCCGGCGCACACGGTGCGGCTGCTCGAAGCCGGTCGGATGTGGAGCAGTCGCGAGGCGATGCCCGCCGAATTGCTGGACGCCGCGTCGCTGCCGATCGGTCCGGAGGCCCCGTGGCTATGGCGTTACGAGGTGGTCCTCGCCGACGACCCGCCGGTGCCGGCAACCATCGTGCGCGGCAAGGTGATCGGCGGCTCGGGGGCGGTCAACGGCGGTTACTTCGTCCGTGCCACGGTGGCGGATTTCGACGCATGGAGCCGGGTGCTCGGCGACTCGGACAGCTGGTCGTTCGATTCCGTGCTTCCGCTCTACTGCCGGATCGAGCGTGACCTCGACTTCGGCGAACAGCCCTGGCACGGCGACCGCGGCCCGATTCCCGTGGTGCGCAGCTCGGATCCCTCGCCGGTCAGCGCGGCGTTCACGGAGGCCTGCCTCGCGTCCGGGTTCGCCGAGGTGCCCGATCTCAATGCCCCCGGCAGCGGGGAGGGGGTGGGCGCGGTGCCGTGCAATTGCGACCGAGGCAGGCGCATCGGCCCGTCGATCGGCTATCTGCTGCCCGCGCTGACCCGCCCGAACCTGACCGTCGCCGGGGAAACGTCGGTCACGCGCATCCGTTTCGACGGAACCCGTGCGGTCGGCGTGGAGTACGTACGCGATGGCGAGAGCGGCATCGAGTGGGCCGACCGGATCGTGCTCTGCGCGGGCGCGATCGAGTCGGCCACGCTGCTGTTGCGCTCCGGCATCGGCGACCCGGAACGGCTGCGCCCCCTCGGTATCCCGGTCGTGCACGCCGCCCCGGTGGGCTCCTGGCTCAGCGACCATCCGGAAGTGGGCATCTCCTATCTGCTGCACCTGGCCGAACCGCCGAGCGTCCCGCTGGAGACGGTGCTCGAGGTGGACGATGTCGAAATCCGGCCGTACGCCGTGTCGTTCACACCCGGGGTGCGCAGGCTCGGCGTCACACTGATGCGGCCGCGATCCTCCGGCGTGCTCCGCTTGCGGTCGGCCGACCCCGGCGCCGCGCCGCTGATCGACTACCGCTACCTGACCGCCGACCAGGATCGCGCCCGATTACGCGACGCGGTGGCGACCGCGGGCGGGCTGCTGCGACGAATGAACGCGCGGCCGGTCGATCCGATTCCGCGGCCCGCGGATCTCGATGCCTGGTTACGCGCGAATCTCGCCACTTCGCAACATTTGTCCGGAACCTGTCGAATGGGCCGGGAAAACGATGCGGCTGCCGTGGTGGACGAGCGCTGCCGGGTGCGCGGAGTTACCGGGTTGTCCGTGGTGGATCTCTCCGTGGTGCCGGTGCCGCTCGGTCGTGGACCGCAGGCCACGACCATGGTGATCGCGGAAAAGGCGGCCGCACACCTGTGCTCGTGAAGTGAAAGACGGTTCGGTCACAATTTGCCGGGATGCGCACCGGGTGTGACCTGGCGGACAAAGCCGAACATCGGTCGTTCCCGCCCTGAGTGCGCCGGTACAGTTTGGGGCGGAAAGAAAGGCAAATGGTCAGCAACATCGCAGGTGGGCGACCCCCACGGCCGGGCGTGGAGCCGGGCGCCCAACTCGGTGCGCTCGAAGTCTACGCCGCGCAGGCGCACGGATATCTCGGCGCGGGTGGCGATCAACTTGCCCGCCTCGCCGGTCTGCTGCGTCCCGCCGTGCTGGAGTCCTGGCTGCGCAGCTTGCGCGGCGGGGTCGATCCGATGGACGCGGTCGACGGCCGCGGTCTGCGCGGCGCCGATCTGCAGCGCTATCTCCAGGCACATCCGATCGCCGCGCTGATGCCGCTGATCGACAAATTGCTCGTACAGGACACGGCCAGAACAGGTTTGATCGTCGTGGTGGCCGATCAGTTCGGCCGGGTGCTCTCGGTGCACGGTGGTGACGAACAGGTCGCGGCCGCCGCGGAGATCGGCCTGCGCGCCGGTGACGACCTGAGCGAGCGCCGCATCGGGACGAACGCGGTCGGCCTGGTGGTGCGTACCGGGCGCGCCGCGTGGATCCACGGCCCGGAGCACTTCCTGCACCGGATGCACCAGATCACCGGAGCCGCGGCCCCGGTGCACGATCCGGACGGCAGGCTGGTGGGAGTGCTGATGATCGCGGGCGGCGTCCGGGTGGCCAAGCCGGAGATTCTCGCCCTGATCAAAGCCACCGCCACGGCCGCGGAGATGGACCTGCTGCTCACCGCGATACGGTCCGGCGAGCGTCGGAACGACGGTCGCGGCAGGCGTGACCCGGCGCAGCCGCACCCGGCGGGCAGGCTCGCGCTCGACGTGCTCGGCCTCGGTCAGCCGCAACTGAGCGTCGCGGATGATCGAGTGCCCCTGTCGCAGCGGCATGCCGAGATCCTGCTGCTGCTGGCCGAACATCCGGAGGGACTCGGCGCCGATCATCTCGCGCTGTTGCTCGATGACACCGATCTGGACAACGGCACCATCCGCGCGGCCGTGTCCCGCTTGCGTTCGGTGGTCGGTCCGACCGTGTTCGGTTCGCGGCCTTACCGTTTGCGCGTTCCGGTCGCAACCGATGTGGAGGCTTTGCGCGCGGCGCTCGACTCCGGTGATGTCGATTCCGCATTACGGCTCTATGCCGGGCCGGTGCTGCCGCGTTCGACCGCGCCGGGCATCATCGATATTCGCGACGAACTGCGGGTTCGATTGCGCACAGCGGTGCTGGCTTCGGGCGACCCGGCGGTGCTGCGCCGGTGGACCGCGTGTCCGGAGGGGCGCGACGACGCCGCGGCGTGGGCGGCCTACCGGGCCACGGTCGATCGTGACTCGCCGCTGTACGCGCAGATCGAGGCCAAGATCCGGGTACTGGATCGCCGCCTCGGCGCCGATGCAACGCGAATGCAACGTTTCGGCTCATAGTCTGCACAGCCATCGGCGTCGCCGCGGTCGATGTGATCGCGCAAGACGCTTTGCCCTGGACTTCCGGCCCTGGTAGCCGCGTTGGACAAGCGTCCAGAAGTTTTTAGTGCAAATTGTTCCCTTTTATTAACGAAGCGCCTAATGTTCGCAATGCACGGATCACGACCGTGTGACGTAGCTGACATAGCCGTGGCGCCCGCTCCACGGCGATGACGTTGGAGGATTGGCGGCTTTCCGCGCGAGCGTGCCCGAGCACCGCTCGCGCTCTCATCGAATCGCACGTGGTGGTCGACGCCATGCGCCCGGGCTGGGCAGCCGGGCGCAGCGGCTTGTTCGTGCTGCTCGAAAGCGTTCGGACAGCCGTTGTTCCGCCGAGTAGGAGGCTCTGGTGCACGATACGGAGTTGGGTGGGGCCAGCGCGTTGCCGCCGCGTTCCGTCGAGCCGGAGTCGTCCCGGATCGCACCCGAACCGTTCGCTCTGGCGCCCGCGCAGCTCGGCGTCTGGTACGCGCAGCTGCTCGACCCGGACGCGCCGATCAACGTCGCGCAGTACGTGGACGTGCACGGCGAGTTGGATGCCGTTCTGCTGCAAGAGGTCTCGGTGGAGGCGGCGCGCGAGTACGAGTCGGTGCTGGTGCGGCTGGGGGAATCCGGCGGCGTCCCGCACCAGTACGTCGACTTCGGCCTCTCGGTCGACATTCCGCTGATCGACCTGCGCGACCAGACCGACCCGGTGGCCGCGGCGCACGCCTGGATGCGCGCGGACGCGAGCGCGCCGGTCGACCTGCGCACCGACCGGCTGTTCGCGGGCGCACTATTGCGCGTCGCCGAGCGACGGTACTTCTGGTACCTGCGGGCTCATCACATCGTGCTGGACGGCTACGGCGCGCTCACCAACACCATGCGGGTGGCCGAGCGGTACACCGCGCGGATGCTCGGCACCGAACCCGAGGCCGTGCGGCCGGGGACGCTCGCCTCGTTGACGCAGGCCGAACTCGCCTACCGGAGCAGCCCCCGGTTCGAGTCCGATCGCGCGCACTGGGCCGGGCGGGTGGCCGGGCTGGACGGCGCGACCAGCCTCGCCGGTCGCTCCGCACCCCGTGGCGCGACCAACCTGATCGCCGGGAGAGCGCTCACGCCGGAACTCGTCGAACGGATGAACGCGCTTGCCGCGAGCCAGGATTCGACGCTCGCCGTGGTGCTGCTCGCGGCGTTCGCCGCCTACCTGGCACGACTGACCGACCGGGACGAGGCGGTGCTGAGCCTGCCGGTGACCGCGCGCACCACCGCGGCGCTGCGGCGCTCGGCCGGCATGCTGTCGAACATCGTGCCGCTGCGGTTGCCGGTCGACGGCAGCTGGGGCGCGTTGCTGCGCGCCACCCGCGTCGAGGTCGCGGGGGCGCTGCGCCACCAGCGCTACCGTCACGAGGACATCCAGCGCGACACCGAGCGCGCCGCCGGTCCGGCGCGCCGCGGGCTGTTCGGTCCGCTGGCCAACATCATGCTGTTCCGCAGCGATCTCACCCTCGGCGCCACCGTGGGGCGGTACCACGTGTTGTCCACCGGTCCGGTCGAGGACCTGAGTCTCAACGTCTACTACGGCGACCGGGACCGGGTGCACGTCGACTTCGAGGCCAATCCGCACCTGTACACCGCCGACGACGTCGCCAGGCAGCACGCCCGGTTCCTCCGCTATCTGGAGCGCCTGGTCGCCACCGAGCCGGACACCGCGCTCGCCGCCGTGGACGTCGCGACCGAGCTGGAACTCGAGGTCAGCACCCGGATCTGGAACGAGACGGGTTTCGACGTGGAAGCGCAGCTGCCGGGTCGCTCCGCGGCCTTCGCTCCCGTGGCGACGCTGGTGTCGATGTTCGAGGCGCAGGCGGCCCGCACGCCGAGCGCGGTGGCGCTGCGGGCCGCCGGTGCGCCGGACCTGACCTACCGGGACCTCGCCGCGCGCGCCAATCGGCTCGCCCGCACGCTGATCGCGCTCGGCGTCGGGCCCGAAACGCTGGTGGCGCTGCGCCTGCCGCGCTCGCCGGAGCTGGTCGTCGCGATGTACGCGGTGCTCGCCGCGGGCGGCGCCTATCTGCCGCTGGATCCGGATCACCCGCCCGAGCGCACCGCGCACATCCTGGCCACGGCCCGTCCGGCCTGCGTGCTGATCGTCGGGGACGAGCGGCCGCCGGAGCTGTCCGGTCTGCCGGTGGTGCGGGTGGACCGAGCCGACGAGACGGTCGGGGCGGGGCCGATCTGGGACCGGGAACGAGTCGCGGCCTTGCGACCGGAGCATCCGGCGTATGTGATCTTCACCTCCGGATCGACCGGTCTGCCCAAGGGCGTCGCCATCACCCACCGCGCGATCGTCAACCGGTTGGTGTGGATGCAGCAGACCTACCGACTATCGGCGCAAGACGTTGTGCTGCAGAAGACTCCGGCCACGTTCGACGTGTCGGTGTGGGAATTCTTCTGGCCGCTGCAGATCGGCGCGACGCTGGTGCTCGCCCAGCCGGACGGGCACCGCGATCCCGCTTATCTGCGTCGGGTCATCGACGAATACGGAGTCACCACAGCACATTTCGTGCCTTCGATGCTCGCGGCGTTCCTCGCCGATCAGCATGTCGCGTTCCGCACGCCGCTGCGCACGGTGTTCGCCTCCGGGGAGGCGCTGCCCGCCGCGCTCGCTCAGCGGCTGCGCGCCATGACCGGCGTTCGCCTGCACAATCTGTATGGTCCGACGGAAGCAGCGGTCGACGTCACCTTTCACGAAGTCGCCGACACCGATACCCTCTCGGTGCCGATCGGCGCGCCGGTGTTCAACACCAGGCTTCATGTTCTCGACTCGCGGCTTCGGCCGGTGCCGGTCGGGGCGCCGGGTGAGCTGTATCTGTCGGGGGTACAGCTCGCCCGGGGCTATGTGGCTCGACCGGAACTGACCGCGGCGCGGTTCGTAGCCGATCCGTTCGGCGGGCCCGCACAGGCGGGGAACCGGATGTATCGCACCGGTGACCTGGTGCGATGGACCACGCACGGCGAGCTGGAGTATCTCGGCCGTACGGACTTCCAGGTGAAGCTGCGCGGTCTGCGCATCGAACTCGGCGAGATCGAGGCCGTGCTCGCCGGGGTGGACGAGGTGGCCCGCGCGGTGGTCGTGGTGCGCGACGACGCGGGGATCGGCGAGCAGTTGGTGGCCTACGTCGTGGCGGCGGTGCCCGGCGCGGTGCGTCCGGAGCGGCTGCGCGCCGTGGCGGCCGAGGCGCTGCCCGGGTACATGGTGCCCGCCGCCTACGTGGTGCTCGACACATTGCCGGTGAACGCGTCCGGAAAGTTGGATCGCGCCGCTCTACCTGCCCCGAGCAGAACTTCGACGGGCTACACCGCGCCCGCCACCCCTGTGGAACTGGCGGTCGCGCGGGTGTTCGCCGAAGTGCTCGGTAACGAGCTGGTCGGTCGCGACGACGACTTCTTCGCACTCGGCGGAAACAGTTTGGTGGCCACGCAGGTCGCCGCGCGGCTGTCCGCCGACCTGAACTGCCCGCTCGGAGTCCGCGACGTGTTCGCCGCCTGCACGGTGGCCGAACTCGCCGGGCTCGTCGAGCGGGCCGGTGGATCCGGCGGCGCGTCCTTGGTCGCGCAGCTGCGGGCACGGCCACGGCCGCCGCTGGTTCCGCTCTCTCCGGCGCAGCAGCGCATCTGGTTTCTCAACCGGTTCGAGCGCGCCGGCGCGAGCTACAACATGCCCTTCGTGGTGCGGCTGCGCGGGGCGGTGGACGTCACCGCGCTGCGGCAGGCGCTCGATGACCTGGTTCTCCGGCACGAAGTGCTGCGCACGATCTTCCCCGCGCTCCTGCCCGCCGACGGCGCGGGGATCGCGGCACGGCAGGTCGTGTTGTCGGTGGCGCCGATCGCCGCCGCGCCGGAGGCGATCGGCGCCGCCGACCTCGACGAGCGGCTGAGCGCGTTCGCCGCCCGCGGCTTCGATCTGGAACGTGAGATCCCGATCCGGGCGCGGATCTTCGCGGTGGACGACGGCAGTCACGCCCTCGCGCTGGTCCTGCACCACGTCGCCGCCGACGGGCTGTCGCTGCGCGTGCTGGCCCGCGACGTGATGACCGCGTACGGGGCGCGCCGCGGCGGCAGCGCGCCCGCATGGGCCCCGCTGCCGATTCAGTACGCCGACTACAGCCTCTGGCAGCACGAGTTGCTGGGCTCCTCGGACGATTCGTTCGCGGCCGATCGGCTGTCGTTCTGGACCGACGCGCTGGCGGGCGCGCCCGACCAGCTCGACCTGCCCGCCGACCGGCCCCGCCCTGCGGTCGCCTCCGGCCGTGGCGCGGTGTTCGGTTTCGAGTTCCCCGGCGAACTGGTCGCCCGGATGAACGAATTCGCCCGCGCGCACGGCGTTTCGACCTTCATGCTGACGCACGCCGCACTGGCCGCGCTGCTGGCGCGGCTGTCCGGCGCCGACGACATCGTGATCGGCACCCCGGTCGGAGGTCGGGGCGACCGCGCGCTCGACGACCTGATCGGCATGTTCGTCAACACCCTGGCACTGCGCACCCGGTTGGACGCCGCCGAGCCCTTCACCGCCTTGCTGGCGCGGGTACGCGAGGACGACCTCGCCGCCTTCGGCCATGCCGAACTGCCGTTCGAGCGGGTGGTCGCGGCGCTGGATCCGCCGCGCTCGCAGGCGCGCCACCCGTTGTTCCAAGTGCTGCTCGCCTTCGACAACGCCGAGGCAATCGCTTTCGAACTGCCCGAACTGTCGGTCGCCACCAGTACCCTGGACACCGGAGTGACCAAGCTGGATCTCCAGCTCACGGTCACCGAGAACGCCGCCGGTGCCGGACTCGGGGAAGGTTCGGCACCGGCGGGGGTTCCCGCGGAATTCACCTACGCCACCGATCTCTTCGACGAAGCCACCATCGCGGGTTACGCGGGCAGGCTGATCGGCTTCTTGTGGGCGATCACCGCCGATCCCGCGATCGCGGTGCGCGACCTGCCTCTCCTGGACCGCGACGAGCAAGCGCGCGCACTCGCGGCGGGGCAGGCCGTCGCGGGCGCACAGGACCCGGCGGAGACGTTGCTCACCGCCTTCGAGGCACAGGCGCGGCGCACCCCCGACGCGGTCGCGGTGCTCGACGCCGAGCGGCGGCTGACCTACGCGGAGTTCGCGGGTGCGGTCAACCGGCTGGCGCGTCGGCTGATCGCCGCGGGGGTGGGGCCCGAGCGGTTGGTCGTGCTCGGCATGCCGCGTTCGGTCGATCTCGTGGTGGCCGCGTACGCGGTGCTGACCGCGGGCAGTGGGTACGTGCCGGTGGACCCGGACCAGCCGGCGGCCCGGATCGCGCAGGTGATCGCCGCGGCCCGCCCGGTGTGCGTCTTGACCCGATCCCGGGCGGAGGCGGGGGAATTCGCCGATCGATGCGCGCTCGCGGAGCTACCCGCGACACGGGTGCTCACGGCCGACGCCCCTGAGGTCGCCGAATACTCCGCCGCGCCGGTCGGCGACGCGCATCGTCTCGCCCCCTTGCGCGCTTCCGGTACCGCGTACGTCATCTTCACCTCCGGTTCGACCGGCCGTCCCAAAGGCGTGGCGGTGCAGCATGACGCGGCGGTCAATCAGGTCAGGTGGATCGCGGACGAATACCGGATCGACGCGAACGACGTCGTGCTGTTCAAGACCCCCGCCACCTTCGACGTGTCGGTGTGGGAGCTGTTCGCGCCGCTCACCCGGGGCGCGCGGATCGTGGTCGCCGACCACGACGGGCACCGCGATCCCCGGTATCTCGCCGCGACCATCGCCGCGCACCGGGTGACGATGACCTCCTTCGTTCCGTCCATGCTCACGGTGTTCGCCGACGCCGGCGCGCCGGGTGCGATCGCGTCCCTGCGCACCGTGCTGGTCGCGGGGGAGGCGATGACCGGTGAGGCCGCCGCCGCGTTCGCCGCGGTGAGCCCCGCGCAGCTGCACAACCTGTACGGGCCCACCGAATTCACCGTGCACGCCACGTACGCCCCGGTCGACCCGGCCGCGAGCGGTCCGGCGCCGATCGGGCGTCCGGTGCCGGGCAGCCGTGCCATGGTCCTGGACGAACGGTTGCGACCGGTTCCGGACGCCGTGGTCGGCGAGTTGTACTTGTCCGGCGTGCAACTGGCGCGCGGCTACCTCGGCCGGGCCGACCTGACCGCGGAGCGTTTCGTCGCCGACCCGTACGGGCCTGCGGGCAGCCGGATGTACCGGACCGGGGATCTGGTGCGCCGCCGCCGCGACGGCGCGCTGGAGTACCTGGGCCGCGGCGACTTCCAGGTGAAGCTGCGTGGGCAGCGGATCGAGCTCGGCGAGATCGAGGCCGCCTTGCTCGCCATGGACGACGTGCGGGCGGCGGCGGTGCGGATCGTCGCGCAGCCCTCCGGCGAGACGCTGGCCGCCTACGTGGTCGGCGCGATCGCCCCCGATCGGCTTGCCGCGGAGCTGGAGCAGCGGCTGCGCCCGGTGCTGCCCTCGTACATGGTGCCCACCGCGTACGTCCCGCTGACCGCGATGCCGCTGACTCCGTCGGGCAAGCTGGACCGCAAGGCGCTGCCCGACCCGGTGCCGGTCACGAAGACTTTCCGCGCGCCCTGCACGCCGGTGGAGCGGACCGTCGCCGACGTGTTCGGGCAGGTGCTGGGGATTGATCCGGTCGGCTCGGACGACGATTTCTTCGCGCTGGGCGGGAATTCGCTGGTCGCGACGCAGATCGCGGCCCGCCTGGCGGACGCGCTGGACACCGAGGTGCCGGTGCGGGCGCTGTTCGAGTTCCCGACCGTGTCGGCGCTGGCCGCGCACCTGTCCGGCGGCCGGGCGCGTAGACGGGCGCCGCTGGTCGCCGGGGCGCGCCCCACACTGATCCCGCTGTCCTACGCGCAGCAGCGCATGTGGTTCCTGAACCAGTTCGACGCGGCCTCGGTGGCGGACAATCTGGTCGCCGCCATCCGGTTGCGCGGCGCGCTCGATCAGACGGCGCTGGCGGACTCGGTGGTCGACGTGCTCGCCAGGCACGAGTCGCTGCGCACGGTCTACCCGGCGGCGGAGGGTATTCCGTATCAACTGGTGCTCCCGGTCGAGGAGGCGCGGGTCGAGCTGGTCGCGGAATCGGTCGACGAGCGGCGGCTGACGGAACGGATTCGCGAACTGGTGGCCACGCCCTTCCGGGTCGATCGCGAGCCGCCGGTGCGCCTCGCCCTGCTGCGCCTCGGCGCGGAGCAGCACGTGCTCGTCGTCGCTTTGCATCACATCAGCGCCGACGGTTGGTCGCTGGCACCGCTCACCCGGGACCTCATGCGCGCCTACGACGCTCGCCGTGCGGGTGGCGCACCCGACTGGACGCCACTGTCCGTCCACTACGCCGACTACGCGTTGTGGCAGCGGGAGGTCCTCGGCTGCGAGGACGACCCGGACGCGATGCTGGCCGAGCAGATCCGGTTCTGGCGGGGCGAATTGGCCGGTCTGCCGGACGTGATGACGCTGCCCGCCGATCGGCCGCGTCCGGCCGTCGCGTCGGGTCGCGGCGCGCGCCACGTCTTCACCATCGATGCCGCTACGCGGCGCCGGTTGCGCGAGATCGCGGACAGCGCGAACGCCTCGCTGTTCATGGTGCTGCACGCGGCGTTCGCCACGCTGCTGGCCGGATTGACCGGGCAGCAGGACATCGTGATCGGCACCCCGGTGGCCGGTCGCGGCGAGCGTGCGCTCGATGAGCTCGTCGGCATGTTCGTCAACACCGTCGTGCTGCGCGCCGATGTGCGGGCCGGGTTGACGTTCACCGGCCTGGTCGCGGCGGTGCGCGAGCGCGACCTGGCCGCCTTCGCCCACGCCGACGCGCCGTTCGAGCGTTTGGTCGAAGTGCTCGCGCCGGAGCGGTCGGCGGCCAGGCATCCGCTGTTCCAGGTGATGCTGGACTTGCAGAACACCGCGCGCACCGAACTCGAGTTGCCCGGCCTGACCGTCTCCGGGCTCGACATCGACACGGGGACGGCGAAATTCGATCTGCACCTGTCGGTGACAGAGGCGGCGGACGGTTCCGGTCTCGCCGCGGTCTTCGAATACGCGACCGATCTGTTCGATTCGGCTACCGTCGCGTCGTTCGCCCTGCGTTTGCGCCGGGTGCTCGACGCGGTGGCCGCCGACCCGAGGGTGCCCGTCGGCGCGATCGACCTGCTCAGCCCAGGGGAACGTGCCCGCATCCTGGGCACCTGGAATGCCACCGTGCACCCGGTGGATCCGGCCGCGACGCTCGTGTCGCTGTTCGAGGCGCAGGCGGCGCGGACGCCCGAGGCGCTCGCGGTGACCTTCGACGGTGCATCGCTCAGCTACGCCGAGTTCGCGAGCCGGGTGCACCGGCTGGCCAGGCTACTGGTGTCCGTCGGCGTGCGGCCGGACCAGCCGGTGGCGGTGGGCATGCGGCGGTCGGTCGATCTCGTGGTGGCCCTGTACGCGGTGCTCGCGGCCGGGGGAGTCTACGTTCCGATCGATCCGGAGCATCCGGCCGGGCGGATCGCCGACATGCTGCGAACGGTGCGGCCGGTGTGCGTGCTGAGCCGCTCCGCGGACGGGCTCGACCTGTCCGGGCGGGCCACCGGGATGTGGGCGGTGCTGGACGTCGACCTGTTCGATACCGGGGACTATTCCGGCGAACCGCTGACCGACGAGGATCGTCTCGGGACGCTCGCACCGTCGAATGCGGCGTATGTGATCTTCACGTCGGGTTCGACGGGTCGTCCGAAGGGTGTGGCGGTTTCGCATTCGGCGATCGTCAATCGCCTGGTGTGGATGCAGACCGCGTACCAGTTGACCTCGGCTGATGTGGTGTTGCAAAAGACGCCTGCGACGTTCGATGTGTCGGTGTGGGAGTTCTTCTGGCCGTTGCAGGTCGGTGCCCGCCTGGTCGTGGCGAAGCCGGACGGTCATCGCGACCCGGCCTACCTGGCCGAGATCATCAGCGCCGAGAAGGTGACGGTCACGCATTTCGTGCCGTCGATGCTGGCGGTGTTCGTGGCTGACGCGGCTGCCGCGCAGTGTGATTCGCTGCGTCTGGTGTTCGCTTCGGGTGAGGCGTTGCCGCCCAAGCCTGCGCATCGGTTGCGTGAGTTGACCGGCGCGTCCCTGCACAACTTGTACGGCCCGACGGAGGCGGCGGTCGACGTCACTTTCCACGAGGTCGTGGATGCCGATATCGAGTCGGTGCCGATCGGTGCGCCGGTGTTCAACACGCAGGTGTTCGTGTTGGATGCGCGGTTGCGTCCGGTGCCGGTGGGTGTCGCGGGTGAGCTTTATCTGGCGGGCGTTCAGCTCGCGCGGGGTTATGTCGCGCGTCCGGATCTGACCAGTGATCGGTTTGTCGCCAACCCGTATGGGGAGCCGGGTGCGCGGATGTATCGCACGGGTGACTTGGTGGCGTGGACCGAAGACGGTGAACTCGAATACTTGGGCCGCACCGACTTCCAGGTGAAACTGCGTGGTCTGCGTATCGAGCTGGGTGAGATCGAGTCGGCGCTAACGGGTCTGGAGGAAGTCGCTCAGGCGGTCGTGGTCCTGCGCGACGACACCGAGACCGGCGAGCGGCTCGTCGCCTACCTGGTCTCCGCGTCCGGCGCGGACCTCGACCCCGGTGCGCTCGAAGCGACGCTCACCCGGCGTCTCCCGGCGTATATGATCCCGTCGGCATACGTCGTGCTGCCCGAATTCCCGGTCAACGCCTCCGGCAAGCTGGACCGCCGAGCGCTACCGGCGCCCGCGATCGAGCCCGCGCGGTTCCGCGCGCCCGCGACGCCCGTGCAGAAACTCGTCGCCGCGGCGTTCGGCGAGCTGCTCGGCGTCGACCGGGTGGGCCTGGACGACGATTTCTTCGCCCTCGGCGGCAACTCGCTCACCGCCGCCAGGGTCGCGGCCCGGCTCGGCGCCGCGCTCGACACCCGGATTCCGGTGCGGGCGCTGTTCGACGCACCGACGGTCGCCGCGTTGGCGGCTCGCGCCGAAACGCATCGGGGCGACGGCGGTCGCGTCCCGCTGCGCCCCCGCCCGCGGCCGGAGCGCGTCCCGCTGTCCGCGGCCCAGCAGCGCGTCTGGTTCGTCAACCGCTTCCACGCCGACGAGCAGGCCGGGCCCGCCGCCGCGATCGACAACATCCCGGTCGCGCTGCGCCTCGCCGGTGAGCTCGACGTCGCGGCGATGACCACGGCGTTGGCCGACGTGGCGGCCCGGCACGAGATCCTGCGGACCGTCTACCCGGACGGCTCGGACGGGCCGGAACAACTGGTACTGCCGCAGTCCGCGCCCGACCTCCTGGTCACGCGTGTGGCCGAAACCGCACTGGTGGAACAGCTTCGGGAGCTGGCGGCAGCGCCTTTCGATCTGACCACGGAAACACCGCTGCGGGCAGCGCTGTTCGCGATCGACGGTGCGCCACAAGCGGAATACGCGCTCGCCCTGGTGCTGCACCACATCGCCGCGGACGGTTTCTCGCTCGGTCCGCTGGCCGAGGATCTGATGACCGCCTACTCGGCGCGCCGGGCCGGGGCAGCGCCCGCGTGGGATCCGCTGCCGGTGCAGTACGCCGACTACACGCTCTGGCAGGCCGATCTCGCCGACGCCGGGCGGCAACTCGACTACTGGCGCGGCGCCCTGGACGGCCTGCCGGAGCAACTCGAACTGCCCACCGACCGTCCCCGTCCGGCGATCTCCTCCCATCGCGGTGCGACGTACCGCTTGCGGATCGATTCCGACCTGCACAGCGAGCTGGGCGAGCTGGCGCGCAAACGCGAGACCACGCTGTTCAGCACGGTGCACGCGGCCTTGGCGGTACTGCTGGCCCGGCTGTCGGGCGGCGCGGACATCGCGATCGGCACCCCGGTCGCCGGACGCGGTGACGCGGCGCTGGACCGGCTCGTCGGCATGTTCGTGAACACGCTGGTGCTGCGCACCGCCGTCGACTCCAGAGCCAGGTTCGAGACCGTGCTGGACGCGGTGCGCGACCAGGACCTCGACGCGCTCTCGCACGCCGACGCGCCGTTCGAGCGGCTCGTCGAGATGCTCGCTCCGACCCGCGCGCGCAACCGTCATCCGCTCTTCCAGGTGGCGCTGACCTTCCAGAACTTCGCCTTGCCCGAGCTCGAGCTGCCCGATCTACGGGTGCGCGCGCAGGAGTTCGACGCGCCGGTGGCCGAGTTCGACCTCCAGTTCACCGTGCTCGAATCGAACGACCCGGACGGGCGCGCCGACGGCATGCAGATCGAGATCCGCTATGCCACCGACCTTTTCGACGCGCCGTCGGTCGCCGTTCTCGGCAGGCGGTTCACCCAGGTGCTCGCCGCCATCGCCGCCGATCCCACGGTGGTCGTGGGCGACATCCAGTTGCTCAGCGCCGAGGAGCAGCATCGCGCTTTGTACGAGTGGCCGGTCGGCGGCCCCGACGTCGCGGACGCCACCGGCAGTGTGGCCGAGCGTTTCGCGCGGGCCGCCGCGCTGGACCCGGCCGCCGTCGCGGTGCGCGACGGGGCACGGTCGCTGGCATATGCCGAACTCGACGACTGGTCCAACCGGCTGGCGCGGCGGCTGATCGCCGCGGGCGTCGGGCCGGAAACACTGGTGGCCGTCGCGCTGCCCCGCTCGGCGGAACTGGTGGTCGCCCTGCTCGCGGTGCTCAAAGCGGGCGGCGGATACCTGCCGATCGATCCGGCCTACCCGGACGACCGGATCGAATACGTCCTGGACGATGCCCGGCCGATCTGCGCGATCGCGGGGGCCGCCACCGAGTTGCCGCGCGGCTGGTTCGGCGGACCGGTGATCGACGTCGCCGCACCGAACCTCGTCGAGTTCGGCGGCGAGCCGGTCACCGATGTGGATCGGCGCGCCCCGCTGCGCTCCGGTCACGTTGCCTACGTCATCTACACTTCCGGTTCCACCGGCAGGCCCAAAGGCGTCGTGGTGCCGCATCGCAACGTGCTGCGGCTGCTGGACAACACGCGGCGGCGCTTCGGCTTCGGCTCGGCGGACGTGTGGACCCTGTTCCACTCCTACGCCTTCGACTTCTCGGTCTGGGAAATGTGGGGACCGCTGCTGTCCGGCGCGACGGTGGTGGTGGTCGACTACTACACCTCGCGCTCGCCGCGGCAGTTCCGTGAGCTGCTGATCGCCGAGCGGGTCACCGTGCTCAACCAGACCCCGTCGGCGTTCTATCAGCTCGTCGCCGCCGATCTGGCCGAGCCGGAACCCGCCGCGTTCGCGTTGCGGGTCGTCGTCTTCGGTGGCGAGGCGCTGGAGCCGCAGCGCCTCGGTGGTTGGTTCGCCCGCTACCCGGACGCGCCGCGCCTGGTGAACATGTACGGCATCACCGAGACCACGGTGCACGTGTCCTATCGGGAGATCGACGGGCACACCGGCTCGACCGGGGTGATCGGCGCGGGGTTGCCCGGACTGACCGTCCGCCTGCTCGACGACCGGTTGCGGCCGGTCCCGGTCGGCGTGCCCGGCGAGATCTACGTCTCCGGCGGCCAATTGGCGCGCGGCTACTTGCACCGGCCCGCCCTGACCGCGGGCCGCTTCGTCGCGGACCCGTACGCGGGCGACGGAGCGCTCACCTACCGCTCCGGCGATCTGGCCCGCTGGACCGCCGACGGCGAGCTGGAGTATCTCGGGCGCGCGGACCAGCAGGTGAACCTGCGCGGCTTCCGCGTCGAGCTCGGTGAGATCGAGGCCGCGCTGCTCGAGGCGTCCGAAGCGGTCCGGGAAGTGGCCGTGGTGGTGCGCACCGATCTGGTGGACGAATCGCGCATCGTCGCGTACGCGGTCGTCGCGGACGACTCCGTCGACAGCGCCGCGCTACGACAAGCCCTGGTGTATCGCCTGCCCGAGCACATGGTGCCCGCCGCGATCGTCCCGCTGCCGCGCATCCCGTTGACGGTCAACGGGAAGCTGGACCGCGCCGCGCTGCCCGCGCCACGGTTCGAATCGACCACCTACCGGGCGCCGTCCACGCCGAGCGAACGGGTCGTGGCGGAGGTGTTCGCCGAAGTGCTGGGCGCGGAGCGCGCCGTCGGCGCCGACGACGATTTCTTCGCGCTCGGCGGCAGCTCCCTGTTGGCCGCGAAAGCGGTCAGCAGGATCGGCGCGGCGCTGGGCCGGACGGTCGGTGTGCGCGCGCTGTTCGAAGCTCCCAGGGTCGCGGACCTCGCGGCGGCGGCGAGCGCGGTGGCCATGGGAGGCGCCCTGCCCGCGCTGGTGGCGGCGCCGCGCCCGGAGCGGGTCCCGCTCTCGCCCGCGCAGCAGCGCATGTGGTTCCTCAATCGGTTCGACCGGTCCTCCACCGCCTACAACATCCCGGTGGCCCTGCGGCTGTCCGGTCGGCTGGACGTGCCCGCGTTGCGCGCCGCGCTCGGTGACGTGGTCGCCCGGCACGAGGCGCTGCGCACTCGCTATCCGGAGATCGACGGCGAACCGGTGCAACTCGTCGAACCCGCCACCGTTCCGGCGCTGCGGCCGATCGATGTCCCGGAAGACGAACTACCACAGCGGGTCAGGGAACTGGCGGAGACGACCTTCGACGTCACCGCCGAGATTCCGGTGCGGATGAGGTTGTTCCGCGTGGTCGGCACGGGCGCGCGGCCGGAGTTCGTGCTCGCCGCGGTGCTGCACCACATCGCCGCCGACGGCTCGTCCATCGCGCCGTTCGTACGGGACCTGATGGTCGCCTACACCGCGCGCCGTGGTGGCGCCGCGCCGGACTGGACACCGCTGACCGTGCAGTACGCCGATTACGCACTGTGGCAACGCGATTTGCTCGGCGCCGAGGACGACGCCGAATCGGTGGCGGCCCGCGAGATCCGTTTCTGGACCCGGACACTCGCCGGACTGCCGGATCAGCTGGCGCTGCCGACCGACCGCCCCCGCCCCGCGAGGCAGACCCTGGGCGGGGACAAGGTTCCGCTCACGATCGGCGCGCGGCTGCACGCGGATCTGGCCGCCCTCGGCCGACGGCATGGCGCGACGCTGTTCATGGTGGTGCACACCGCGTTCGCCGTGCTGCTCGCGCGGTGGTCGGGCGCAGGAGACATCGCGATCGGCACGCCGGTGGCCGGACGCGGCGCCGCCGAACTGGACGACGTCATCGGGATGTTCGTCAACACTCTCGTCCTGCGCGTCGGTGTCGACGGCGGCGAATCGTTCGCCGGACTGCTGGCCCGGGCGCGGGCCGCCGACTTGGCGGCGCTGGAACACGCGACCGTGCCGTTCGAACGTCTGGTGGAAGTGCTCAACCCGGTGCGCTCCACCGCACGCCACCCGCTGTTCCAGGTCGGCTACTCGTTCCAGAACCATGAGCGCGGACAGCTGCGGCTGCCCGAACTCGAGATTCGCGAATTCGAGTTCGACAACGGCGTAGCGCAATTCGACCTGCACCTGTTCGCGGTGGACGCCTACGACGCCGAGGGCGCGCCCGACGGCATCGAGCTGTCCCTCGGCTACGCCACCGATCTGTTCGAGCGCGCGACCGCGTTCCGGTTCGCCGCTCAACTGCGCCGGGTGCTGGAAACGATCGCGGCGCGGCCGGATCTGCCGGTGGGTGACATCGAGCTGCTCGGGACCGACCGATCGCAGGTGCTCGCCGAATGGAACCGGACCCGGCGGCCGGTCCCGCGGGCCACGCTGGCGGATCTGATCGACGCGCAGACCGCGCGCAGCCCAGGCGCGGTCGCGCTGGTGGACGCGGCGACCGGCGAAGAGCTGCGCTACGCCGAGTTCGACGGGCGGGTGAACCGGTTGGCGCGCAGGCTCATCGCGTCCGGTGTCGGACCGGAGTCGACGGTCGTGCTGGCGATGCGCCGCTCGCTCGAACTGGTCGTCGCGATGTACGCCGTGGTGCGGGCGGGCGGCGCCTATGTGCCCATCGATCCGGACCATCCGGCCGAGCGGATCGCCCACATCGTGGCCACCGCGGCGCCGGTCGTGGTCCTGACCACCTCGCGCGACGGGTTCCCGTTCGAAACCGACTGCGTTGTCATGGAAATCGATCGGCTCGACGTCGCCGGGCTCGCCGCGACGCCGATCACCGACGCGGACCGGATCGGTCCGCTGCGTCCCGAGCATCCGGCGTACGTCGTCTTCACCTCCGGCTCCACGGGCGTGCCCAAGGGCGTGACGGTTCCGCACGCCGCGATCGTCAACCAACTCGCCTGGCTGGCGGACAGATTCGGCCTCGGCGCGAACGATCGGGTGCTGCTGAAGACGCCCGCGACCTTCGATCTGTCGGTGTGGGAGTTCTGGTCCGCGCTGATCACCGGCGGGTCGCTGATCGTCACCGCGCCCGGCGCCGAACGTGACCCGGACCTGCTGCGCGCGCTGCTGCGCCACCACGGCGTCACCGTGCTGCACGCGGTGCCCGCCCTGATCGGCATGCTGCTGGCGGCCGAGCCGGGTGGCGCGCTGCCGGAAACGCTGCGCCACGTGCTGGCCATCGGCGAGGCGCTGCCGTCGGCCACGGCCGTGGACTTCCTGTGCCGCCATAGCGGCACGACCGCGCTGGACAACCTCTACGGCCCCACGGAGGCGGCGGTGTCGATCACCGCGTTCGCGCTCGACACTCAGCCGGAGCACACCGTCCCGATCGGGTCGCCCGCCTGGAACAGCCGGGTCTACGTGCTGGACGGGCGGTTGCGGCCCGCGCCGATCGGAGTGCCCGGCGAGCTGTACCTCGCGGGAGCGCAGCTGGCGCGCGGCTATCAGCGCCGTCCGGCGCTGACCGCCGACCGCTTCGTGGCCGATCCGTTCGCGGTGGAACTCGGTGCGGCGGCCGGCGAGCGGATGTACCGCACCGGCGACATCGTGCGCTGGCGTCCCGACGGCACCCTGGAATACCTCGAGCGCGCCGACTTCCAGGTGCAGATCGGCGGCTTCCGCATCGAACTCGGCGAGGTGGAGGCCGCGCTGCTGCGGCAACCCGGGGTGGCCGCGGCCGTCGCGGTGGCGAAGGCCGACGACCGCGCGGGAACACGGCTCATCACGTATGCCGCAGTGCCGGAGGCGGATCCGGTCGCGTACGCCGACCTGGCCGTGTCGCTGCGCGCCGTTGTGGCCGCGCGACTGCCCGGATACATGACGCCTGCCGCCGTCGTCGTGCTGGCGGCGCTGCCGCTCACGGCCAACGGCAAGATCGATCGTTCGGCGCTGCCCGAGCCGCCGTTCGCCGAGGCGGCCTTCCGCGCGCCGTCCGGTGCGTTGGAGCGCCTGGTCGCGGACGCGTTCGCAGAGGTCGTCGGCGTGGACGCGGTGAGCGTCGACGACGACTTCTTCGCCAGGGGCGGCAACTCCCTGATGGCCACCCGGCTCGCGGCCCGGCTCGGCGCGGCACTCGGCGGCCATGTCGCGGTGGCCGCGGTGTTCGAAGCCCCGACGCCCGCCGCACTCGCAGAACGCATCGCGGCCACCGAGCGCGGCGTGGCCCGGCCCGCTTTGGTCCGTCGCGCCGATGCCGGGCCGGTGCCGCTCGCGCCCGCGCAGCAGCGCATCTGGGTGCTCGACCGGCTCGCACCGGACTCGTCGGCCTATCACATTCCCACGGCGCTGCGGCTGCGCGGCCGGCTGGATGTGGCGGCGCTGGCGGCGGCGCTCGGCGATGTGCTCGACCGGCACGAGACGCTGCGCACCAGGTACCCGGACACCGAGGACGGACCGGTCCAGGAGGTGGTGCTCGCGTCGCCGGTCGATCTGACACCGATTCCGGTGGGCCGAGCGGAAATGGACAGGCGGATCGCGGAATTCGTGGCCCCCGCCTTCGATCTCGCTTCCGCGCCGCCGGTGCGTGCCGCCCTGTTCACCCCCGCCGCCGACGAACACGTCTTGGTGGTCGTGCTGCACCACATCGGTGCGGATGGATACTCGATCGCGCCGTTGACCGCCGATCTGGTGCGCGCCTACCTGGCCAGATCCACCGGACACGCGCCGGACTCGGCCCCGCCCGCGATCCGTTACCGCGACTACAGCGCCTGGCAGCACGAGCTGCTCGGCGACGGCGCGGACCCCGACAGCCTGCTGGCGCGCCAACTCGCCTTCTGGCGCACCGAATTGACCGGTGCGCCGGAACTGCTCGCCCTACCCACCGATCGACCGCGACCGGCCAGGCGAAGCATGAAGGGGGCAAGCGTTACCCGGGAGATCGACGCCGAGCGCACCGTACGCCTGGAGCGACTGGCCCGCGAACACGGCGGCACACTGTTCACCCTGGTGCACAGCGCGCTCGCGGTGCTGCTGGCGAAACTGTCCGGCGCGGCGGACGTCACGGTCGGTGTGCCGGTCGCCGGGCGCGGTGTCCGCGAGCTGGATGAGCTGGTCGGCATGTTCGTCAACACCGTGGCGTTGCGCACCGAGGTCGATCCCCGTGCGAGTTTCGGCGAGCTGCTGCGCCAGGTCACCCGGCGGGATCTGGCGGCGTTCTCGCACGCCGACGTCCCGTTCGATCAGGTGGTCGAGGCGCTGGGCGTCACCCGTTCCGGCTCGTACGCACCGCTGTGCCAAGTACTGCTCACCTTCCAGAACTTGCCGCGGGCGGAGGTGGAACTGCCCGGCCTCGCGGTCGAGGCGATCGACCTGACGTCGGCGGAGGCGAAGTTCGACCTCCAGGTGACCGTGCTGGAGCAGTTCGCCGCCGACGGTGCGCGCGCCGGTATGGAGCTGCGCGTCGGCTACGCGACCGACCTCTTCGACGAACCGACGGCGCACGCGTTCGGTGACCGCTTGCTGCGGGTGCTGGAGGCGGTGGCCGCGGATCCGGCGGTAGCCCTTCGCGCGATCGACATCCGTTCCGCGGCCGAACGGCTGCCCCGGCCCACCGCGTCGGTGGCGGACCTGCCCGCGCTGATCGCCCGGGCGGCCCGGGCCGTCCCCGCCGCCACCGCGTTCGAGCACGGCGATCGGTTGGTCTCCTTCGGCGAGCTCGACGCGAAGCTCGCGTCCGTCGCGAAGGCGATGGGCCCGGCGGCCAAACCCGAAGCCCTGATCCATGTCTCGCTCGCCGGGTTGGTTCCCGGCCTGCTCGCCGCACTCGGCGGCAGCGGTCTGGCGGCCTTGCTGCGGACCCTGCCCGCCACCGCCGAGGCGCTGCTCGCCGACTCGGCGGCGGCCCTCGATTCGGAAGGAAACCGCTGATGACCCACGCAGACGCCGTGCGCCGCGGCTACGGCATCGACGACCTGCCCGGTCTCATCGCGACTGTTGCCGGGCTGGACCCGCAGCGCGTGGCGTTGCGGCACGGAGAGCTCACCGTCACCTACGCGGCGCTGGCCGACGAACTCGCGGCCCTGTCCGAAGCCATGGGCGCGGGGGTGGGCGCGGAGGCGCTGGTTCCGGTGGTGGTCTCCGGTCGACTGCCCGCGCTGCTGGAATCCGGTGACGGCGCGCTCGGCGCGGTGCTGGACGCACTGCTCGTCGACGCGCTCGCGGCCGCGCCCGACCTTCCGGCGACCACCACCGCGCCCGTCGAGACATTGGTGAGCCTGTTCGAGGAGCAGGTGTGGCGGACTCCGGACGCGATCGCCGTCGAATACGCGGGAATCACCCTCACCTACGCCGAATTCGACGGCCGGGTCAACGCGCTGGCCCACCACTTGGTCGAACTCGGCGTGCGGCGGAACTCGCTGGTGGGCTTGGCCGTGCGGCGCTCGATCGACCTGCTGGTCGGCATGTACGCGATCCTGCGGGCGGGCGGCGCGTACCTGCCGATCGACCCGGACCATCCGGCCGACCGCATCGGCTACGTGCTCGCGGTCGCCGAGCCGGTGCTCGTGCTGACCACCACGCGTGACGAGCCCGACTTCGGCGGTGCGGTCGCGACGCTGCGGATCGACGAATTCGTGGGCTCGCCCACGCCGGAAGCGCCCGCGGTCGCCCGGTCGGCCGACGACCTCGCCTACGTGATCTTCACGTCCGGCTCGACCGGCAGGCCGAAGGGCGTCGCCGTGTCGCACCGCGCGATCGTGGCGAATCTGCGGTGGCGGCAACGGATGTACCGGCTGTGTGCCGACGACGTGGTGTTGCAGAAGACGCCGTTCACCTTCGACGTGTCGGTGTGGGAGTTCTTCTGGCCGTTGCAGGTCGGCGCCCGGCTGGTCGTCGCGGAGCCGTACGGTCATCGGGACCCGGCGTACTTGGCGCGTGCGATCGCCGAAAACGGGGTCACGGTGGCGCATTTCGTGCCGTCCATGCTCGCGGTCTTCGTCGCCGAGTCGGTCGCGGTGGACTCGCTGCGGCTGGTCTTCGCCTCGGGTGAGGCGCTTGCGGCCGCCACCGCCGCGGCCTTCCGCGACGTCTGCGGGGCGACGCTGCACAACCTGTACGGGCCCACCGAGGCGGCGGTCGACGTGACCGCGCACGAGGTAACCGGCGCGGACGTGGCGGGCGTGCCGATCGGCGTCGCCGCCGACGACACCGAGTTGCTGGTGCTCGACGACAGCCTGCGTCCGGTGGCGCGCGGCGTCGTCGGCGAGCTGTACCTGGCAGGCGTGCAATTGGCCCGCGGTTATGTCGCCCGGCCAGGCCTGACCGCCGAGCGATTCGTGGCGAACCCCGAGGGACCGGCCGGGGAGCGGATGTACCGCACCGGCGACCTGGTGCGCTGGGCGCCCGGGGTGGAGGGCGGGCCGGAGGAGCTGGAGTATCTGGGCCGCACGGACTTCCAGGTGAAGTTGCGCGGCCTGCGGATCGAACTCGGCGAAATCGAGGCGGCGCTGCTGCGCCACCCGCGCGTCACCCAGGCCGCCGTGGTGCTGCACCGGCACGCGAGCGGCGATCATCTGGTCGGCTACGTGGTCGGCGACGCTGTCGAGACCGCCGAGGTACTGGACTCCGTCCGCCGCGAGCTGCCCGAGCACATGGTGCCGACGCTGCTCGTCGCGCTGGCGGCGATGCCGTTGAACGCCAACGGCAAGCTGGACCGCAGAGCGCTTCCTGAGCCGAAATTCGATTCCGGGACGACGGCTTATCGGGCGCCGGAGACCGAGGCGGAGACGGCGGTCGCCGCGATTTTCGCCGAACTGCTGGACGTGCCGCGCGTGGGCGCGGACGACGACTTCTTCGCGCTGGGCGGAAATTCGCTGCTCGCCACCCGAGCCATCGCCCGGATCGCCGCGGCCATCGGCGCGACCGTGGACGTGCGCGATTTCTTCGCTCGTCCCACCGCGGCCGCGGTGGTCGCGTCGGCGCGCCCGGCCGCGGCGCGTCCGCCGCTGGTGGCCGGTCCGCGCCCGGAGCATGTTCCGCTCTCGCCCGCGCAGCGGCGCATGTGGTTCCTCAACCGGTTCGGCGCCGACACCGATCAGGCCCGCGAGCTGGGCACCGCCGCCGTAGACAACATCCCGGTGGCGCTGCGCCTGCGCGGCCCGCTGGACGTCGCCGCGCTGTCGGCGGCGATCACCGATCTGGTGGCCAGGCACGAAGTGCTGCGCACCGTGTATCCGCAGACCGCCGACGGGCCTGCGCAATCGGTGCGACGCGTACACGCGGTGTTCGACCTGACTCCCGCCGAGGTGCCGCGGGAGCGGTTGGCCGCGGCGATCCGCCGGGCGGCGAGCCAGGGCTTCGACGTGGCGGAGGAGATCCCGGTGCGGGTGCGCCTGCTGCGCTGCGAACCCGAGGACCACACGCTCGTGCTCGTCGTCCACCACATCGCGGCCGACGGCGTCTCGCTCGTGCCCCTGATGCGCGACCTGGCCACGGCCTATGCCGCGCGGCGCGACGGCCGGGGGCCGGAGTGGACTCCGCTGGCCGTGCAGTACGCGGACTACGCGCTGTGGCAGCAACGGGTCCTCGGTGCGGAGACCGACGCGGATTCCGTGGCGGCGCGCCAGCTCGCCTTCTGGCGCGCCGAATTGGCCGAGCTGCCCGCGCAATTGGATCTGCCCGCCGATCGGCCGCGTCCGGCCGCGCCCTCGTACCAGGGCGCCACCTACGAGTTCGCCGTCGACGCCGCGCTGCGCTCCGCCGTCGAGGCGATCGCCGCGCGCGTTCGCGCGACGCCGTTCATGGTGCTGCACGCGGCGCTGGCCGCCCTGCTGGCCCGGTTGTCCGGCACCGCGGACATCGCTATCGGCACACCGGTCGCGGGCCGGGGCGAGGCCGTACTCGACGACGTGGTCGGCATGTTCGTCAACACCCTCGTGCTGCGCACCGAAGTGGACGCCGCGAGCGGTTTCGCCGACTTGGTGGCGCACGCCGCCGACCGCGACCTGCGCGCCTTCGCGCACGCCGACATCCCGTTCGAGCAGTTGGTGGAGGCGCTGAACCCGCCGCGTTCGGCCGCCAGGCATCCGCTGTTCCAGGTCGCGCTGTTCATGCAGAACATCGGGCCGATCGCGCTGACCATGCCCGGTCTCGACACCGAGCAGGTCGACTTCGACTCCGGTTTCGCGAAGTTCGACCTCCAGCTCACGGTGTCCGAAGCCGCCGACAGCTACCGCGCCGAATTCACCTACGCCACCGACCTGTTCGACGCCGCGACGGTGCGGGAGTTCGCCGCGAAGTTCGTCCGGCTGTTGCGCGCGGCGGTGGACGACCCGGACGCACCGGTCGGGGATCTCCCGCTGCTCGACGCGGGCGAGCTGGACTATGTCACCGCGAGCTGGAACGCCAGCGGGCACCGAGTGCCCGATCGGTTCCTGCACGAGGGTTTCGACGCGCAGGTGCGCCGTACCCCGGATGCCGTCGCGGTGGTCACCGACGGCGAGCGGCTGACCTACGCCGAGCTGTCCGACCGCGCCGACCGGCTGGCGAGGATGCTGATCGGGCTCGGCGTCGGTCCGGAAGCGCTGGTCGTGCTGGCCCTGCCGCGCTCGGTGGAACTGGTCGTCGCCATGTACGCGGTGGCGCGGGCGGGCGGCGCGTACGTCCCGGTGGACCCAGGACATCCCGCCGAACGCATCGGCCACATCCTCGACACCGCGCGACCGCATGCCGTCCTGACCACGAGCGATAGCGGTTTCGACGCCGCCGCGCAGGTTTCCGTTCCGGTGTATCACCTGGATGAACTCGATCTCTCCGCCTACCCCTCCGGCAAGATCGGCGACCGCGAACGCCACGGCGCGCTGCACCCGCAGCATCCCGCCTACGTGATCTTCACTTCCGGGTCCACCGGAAAGCCGAAGGGCGTGGCGGTCAGTCATCAGGCCATCGCCAACCAGCTGGCCTGGATGCACGCGGAGTACCGTCCGCGCACCGGCGATGTCTACCTGCAGAAGACCGCGAGCACCTTCGACGTCTCGCTGTGGGGCTACTTCCTACCGCTACGAGCGGGCGCGACCATGCTGCTGGCCGCACCGGACGGACATCGCGATCCGCGCTATCTCGCCGAGACCGTCGCACGCCATGGCGTCACGCTCACCGACTTCGTGCCATCGATGCTCGCGGTGTTCGCCGCGCACGCCGCGCCGGGCGAACTCGACTCGCTGCGCGACGTGTTCGTCATCGGCGAGGCGCTGCCGCCGGAGACCGTCGCCGCCTTCAGGCAGGTGTGCGACGCGGGCCTGCACAACCTCTACGGCCCCACCGAGGCGGCGGTGTCCATCACCAACCGCGAGGTCACCGAGGTGAACTCGCCGCAAGTGCCGATCGGCGAGCCGGAGTGGAACTCGCAGGTCTACGTGTTGGACGGACGGTTGCGGCCCGCGCCGATCGGCGTGTGGGGCGAGCTGTACCTGGCGGGAGCGCAGCTGGCGCGCGGCTACCACGGCCGCGTCGACCTCACCGCCGATCGTTTCGTCGCCAATCCCTTCGGTGCGCCGGGCGCCCGCATGTACCGCACCGGCGACCTGGTGCGCTGGAGCCGCGACGGCGAGCTGATCTATCTGGGCCGCAGCGACTTCCAGGTGAAGTTCCGCGGCCGGCGCGTCGAACTCGCCGAAATCGAGACAGCGCTGCTGGCGGCGGCCGGGGTCGGCCAGGCCGCGGCGCGGCTGGTCACCGGACCGGCGGGGGAGTTCCTGGCGGGCTACGTGATCGCAGCGCCCGGCGCGACGCTCGATCTCGACGCGGTGAAATCGTGTGTCGCTCAGCGTCTTCCCAGCTACTTGGTGCCGACCGCAGTGGTCGAGCTGAACGAATTCCCCCGCAACACCAGCGGCAAGCTCGATCGCGCCGCCCTGCCGATCCCGGTGCTCGCGGCCGAGCGCTTCCGTCCGCCGGTGAGCGCCGCGCAACGTCTGGTCGCCGCGGTGGTCGCGGAGGTGCTGCGGGTCGAGCGGGCCGGGCTGGACGACGATTTCTTCGCTCTCGGCGGCAGCTCGCTGGACGCCACCCAGGTCAGCGCCCGCACGGGTGAGGCGATGGGAGTGCGCGTTCCGGTGCGCGCGCTGTTCGACGCGCCCACGGTGGAGGGCTTCGCCGCCGCCGTCGAGCGGCTCGGCGCCGCAGGGGCGCCGCGACTCCCACTGGTCCGCCGTCCACGGCCCGAGCGGGTGCCGCTCTCGCCCGCGCAGCAGCGCCTGTGGTTCCTCAACCGCGTCGAGAGCCAGGACGGCGCCGACAGCGTCTACAACCTGCCGATCGTGCTGCGGCTGACCGGCCGCCTCGACGTGACGGCGCTGGAGCGCGCCGTACTCGACGTGCTCGCCCGGCACGAGACGCTGCGCACCACCTTCCCCGAAACCGACGACGGCCCCTGCCAATCCGTTCGCGACGCCACCGACATCGGCCTGAGCCTGCATCCGGTGCCGATCGACCGCTCCGCACTGGAGGATGCCGTGGCAGGCATCGTCGGCGCCGGGTTCGACGTGACCGCCGAGTTGCCCTGCCGGGTCGCGCTGCTCGCGGTGGAGCGGGTCGACGAGGCGCGCGGCGTCACCGGCGACGAATACGTGCTGGTGTTCGTCGTGCACCACATCGCCGCCGACGCCTTGTCGATGGTCCCGCTGGTCACCGACCTGGTCGGGGCCTACCTCGCGCGCCTGACCGGGCGGCGGCCGGACTGGGAGCCGCTGGCGGTGCAGTACGCCGACTACAGCCTCTGGCATCGGGACCTGCTCGGCGCCGAGGACGTCCCCGGTGATCTCGCCTACCAGCAGCTGCGCTTCTGGCGCGACGTGCTGACCGGCGCGCCGGCGCAACTGCCCCTCCCGGTCGATCATCCACGGCCCGCGATCCCCTCGCACGAGGGAGCGGGCGTCGATTTCGTGATCGAGCCCGAGGTCGTCGCCGGCTTGCGCGCGCTGGCCCGGCGCGGCGGCGCGACGTTGTTCATGACGCTGCACGCGGCCTTCGCCGCCACCCTGGCCCGGTTGAGCGGCAGCGCCGACATCGTGATCGGCTCGCCCGTCGGCGGACGCGGGGAGCGGGCGCTGGACGCACTCGTCGGCATGTTCGTCAACACCCTGGCGTTGCGCACCCGAGTAGCCGCCGACGCCTCGTTCGCCGCGCTGCTGAGCGAGGTGCGCGAGGCCGATCTGGCCGCGTTCGCCAACGCCGACCTGCCATTCGAGCGCCTAGTGGACGTCATGGCGGTGGATCGCTCCGCGGGCGCGCATCCGCTGTTCCAGGTGATGTTCAGCTTCGAGACCGCGACGCCCGCATTCGGCGGGAAAGCCATGGAGGTGCCGTGGCTGTCGGTGCACCCGGTCGAGATCCCCGACAACGGAGCGAAATTCGACCTGCACTTGGTGGTGGCGGAGCGCGCGGATTCGGCGGGACTGTCGGGCACCCTGCGCTACGCGACCGATCTGTTCGACGCCGCGACCGTCGAGTCGTTCGCCGACCGCTTCCAGCGGATGCTCGCCGCCGTCGCGGTCGACGCCGGTGCGCGGATCGGTGACATCGAACTGCTTTCGGACGCCGAACGCACACGGGTGTTGCGGGTGTGGAATGCCACCGACCGCCCGTTCCCCGAATCCGACACGCTCGCCTCCCTGTTCGCCGCGCAAGTCGAACGCACACCGGACGCGCCCGCGGTCACCTTCGAGGAGACGACGCGGGCCTACCCGTCGCCGGACCACAGCTCCTCAGCGGCTGGCTCTGCGGCGCCGGCCCACCCGTCACCCGACCAGGACCTCTCAGCGGGTGGCTCCGCTGTCCTGCCTCAGCTATTGCCCGGCCACCCCTCGGCGGGTAGCTCTGCGGCGCTGGCCCACCCGTCACCCGGCCACCCCTCGGCGGGTAGCTCCGCGACGCTGGCCCACCCGTCACCCGACCACCACCCCCCAACGAGTCGCTCCGCGACGCTGACGTATTCGGAATTCGCCGGGCGGGTCAACCGGCTGGCGCGGTGGCTCGTCACCCAGGGCGTCGGCCCGGAAACGCTGGTTGCGCTCGGTATGCGCCGATCCCTCGACCTGGTGGTGGGCATGTACGCGGTCACCGTCGCGGGCGGCGGATACGTGCCACTCGATCCCGACCACCCCGCCGAACGCACCGCCCACATCCTGGCCACCGCCGCGCCGGTGTGCGTACTGACCGCAGGCGCGGACCTGAGTTGCGGCGTGCCCGAGACGCGGATCGACCGGCTGGACCTGTCCGGTTACCGGGACACCCCGCTCACCGACGCCGACCGGCGCGCTCCGCTGCGCCCGGCGAACACCGCCTACGTGCTGTTCACCTCGGGCTCCACGGGCAAGCCGAAGGGTGTCGCGATGAGCCACCGCGGCATCGTGAACCGGTTGTGCTGGATGCAGTCCGCGTATGCCGCGCTCGGGCCGGGCGATGTGCTGTTGCAGAAGACGCCCGCCACCTTCGACGTCTCGGTGCCGGAGTTCTTCTGGCCGTTGCAGGTCGGCGCGCGCATGGTGCTGGCGCGGCCGGACGGGCATCGCGACCCGGCGTATCTGGCCCGCCTCATCCGCGCCGAGGGCGTCACCGCGGCGCACTTCGTGCCGTCCATGCTGGCCGTCTTCGTGGCGGGCGAGTTCGACGTGCCGTCGCTGCGTGAGGTGTTCTGCTCCGGCGAGGCGCTACCCGTCGGCGTGGCCCAGCGGATGCGCGAACTCACCGGCGCGCGGGTGCACAACGGCTACGGCCCCACGGAGGCCGCGGTGGAGGTGACCTTCCACGAGGTGCGTGACACCGACTTCGAGACCGTGCCGATGGGCGAACCGATCTGGAACACCAGAACATATGTGCTCGACGCGCGACTGCGGCCGGTGCCTGCGGGTGCGCCGGGGGAGTTGTATCTCGCGGGCGTGCAACTGGCGCGCGGCTATCTGGACCGCCCCGGCCGCACCGGCGACCGGTTCGTCGCCGACCCGTTCGGGCCGCCCGGTGAACGGATGTACCGCACCGGCGACTCGGTGCGGTGGAACGCTTCGGGAGAGCTGGAGTTCCTCGGCCGCACCGACTTCCAGGTCAAGATCCGCGGCTTGCGCGTCGAACTCGGCGAGATCGAGTCGGTGCTGCTCGCGACGCCCGCCGTGACCCAGGCCGCCGTACTGGTCCGGGACGATCGCGGCGTGGGCGAGCGCCTGGTCGCCTATTTGGTGACGGACGGACCGGTCGAGATCGCGGCGGTGCGTGACGCGGTGGCCCAACGGCTTCCGGGCTACATGGTGCCGCAGGCGTTCGTGGTGCTGGACCGGTTCCCGGTGAACGCGTCCGGGAAGCTGGACCGATCGGCGCTGCCCGCGCCCGTGATCGCCGGCGTGGTGTTCGAGGCGCCGAGCGGTGCGGCGGAAGAACTCGTCGCCGGGACATTCTCGGCTCTGCTCGGGGTGGACGAGGTCGGCGCCGAGGACGATTTCTTCGCCCTGGGCGGCAATTCGCTCAGCGCCACCCAGCTCGCCGCGCGGCTTGGCAAAGCCACCGGCGGGGAAGTGGCGGTGCGCACTGTCTTCGACGCGCCCACGGTGCGGGCGCTGGCGCGGCGGATCACGGTCGATGCTCCGGCCGAGATCGGGCCCGTCGCGCTGCCGCCGCTCACGCCGCAGGAGCGCGGCCGGTCGATCCCGCTGTCGATCGCCCAGCAGCGCATGTGGTTCCTGAACCGGTTCGACACCACCAGCGGCGCGTACAACATCCCGTTCGCGCTGCGCCTCACCGGAGCGCTGAACGTGCCCGCCCTGGAGGCGGCGATCGCCGACGTGATCGCCCGGCACGAAACCTTGCGCACGATCTATCCCGAGCAGGACGGCGGTGCGACGCAGCTGGTGCTGCCCGCGGGGACGAAGCTGGTCGAGCTGGTCGCACGGCCGGTTCCCGCGCCGCAGGTGCCCGAACTCGTCGCCGCCGCCGCGCGAGCCGGGTTCGACGTGACCGCCGAGGTCCCGCTGCGCGTGCGCCTGCTGCGCGTGGAGGACGACGCCGCGGCAGGCAGCCACCAGGTGCACGTCCTGCTGTTCGTCGTGCACCACATCGCCGCGGACGGTTGGTCGTTCGCGCCGCTCACCCGGGATTTGGCCAACGCTTACGTCGCGCGGTGCGCGGACACGGCTCCCGCGCCGGGAGCGTTGCCGGTGCAGTACGCCGACTTCGCGATCTGGCAGCGCACCGCGCTGGGTTCCGCCGACGACCCGGCCTCGGTGCTGGCACGCCAGCTGTCCTACTGGACCGACCGGCTGGCCGGGCTGCCGGAGGTGCTGACACTCCCGTCCGACCGGCCCCGCCCCGCGGTCGCCACCAACCGGGGCGGCGCGCTGACCGGACGGCTGGACGCCGCCCTGCACGAGCGGATCCAGGAACTGGCCGCCGCGCACCGGGCGACCCCGTTCATGGTGCTGCACACCGCGCTGGCCGTGCTGTTGAGCCGTTACGGCGCGGGCCAGGACGTCGTGATCGGCGCGCCGGTCGCCGGGCGCGGCGAGGAAGCGCTGGACGAGTTGGTCGGCATGTTCGTCAACACGCTGGTGCTGCGCACCGAGGTTCGCCCGGACGCGACTCTGGCCGAGTTGCTGGCGTCCGTGCGCGCGGCCGACCTGGCCGCCTTCGATCACGCCGCGGTGCCGTTCGAGCAGTTGGTCGAGGTGGTGAACCCGGTTCGCTCACAGGCGCACGCTCCGCTGTACCAGGTCGCGCTGACCTTGCAGAACCAGACCGCGCCGGAGTTCCGGCTGCACCGGCTGGCCATCGCGGCGCTGGAGATCGGCGCGGCGCCGATCCAGCTCGACCTGGACTGGACGCTGACCGACCGCTACACCGCTGACGGCGCGCCCGACGGCATCGACGTGCACCTGCACTACGCGCTGGACCTGTTCGACGAACCGACTGCCGCAGGGTTCCTCGCCGCCTTCGACCGCGTGCTGCGCGCCATGGTGCGCGACGCCCGCACCAGGGTCGGCGCGGTCGAGCTGATGTCGGTGGCCGAACGCGGCCTGCTGCTGTCGGATCGCAACGCCACCGCGCACCCGTTGCCCGCCGAGACGCTGGACGACCTGCTCACCGCCCGTGTCGCGGCCACGCCCGACCGTGTCGGCGTGCGTTATGAGAACGAAGCGGTGACCTACGCGGAGTTCGCCTCTCGCGTGAACCGTCTGGCCCGCAAGCTGATCCGGACAGGTGTGGGCCCGGAGGACATCGTCGGCCTGGCCGCGGCGCGCTCGATCGACATGCTCGTGGCGATGTACGCGATCGTGCGCGCGGGCGCGGCGTATCTGCCGATCGATCCGGCGCACCCGGCCGAACGCCTGGCGCAGGTCGTCGCGAGCGCGGAGCCCCGGTTGGTGCTGACCGCCGGTGACGTGACGCTGCGCCCGCTCGACGGCGTCCCCGTGCTCGAGCTCGACGCTCTCGACCTCGATGACTTCGCCGACGGACCGGTGGCCGACGCCGAGCGGATCACCGCGCTGCGCCAGGACAACACGGCCTACGTGCTGTTCACCTCCGGCTCCACGGGGCGGCCGAAGGGCGTCGCGGTGACCCACCGCGCGATCATGAACCAGCTGCGCTGGCTGGAATTCCGTTACCAGGTCACGGCGTCCGACCGCATCCTGCAACGGGCCCCGCTGACCTTCGACGTGTCGGTGTGGGAATGCTTCCTGCCGATCGCCGTCGGCGCGCCGCTGGTGATCGCCCGGCCCGGCGGGCACCTGGACCTGGCCTACTTCGCGGATCTGCTGCGCGAACACCGGATCACCATCGCGGAGTACGTGCCCTCGGTGCTGGCCGCGCTGATCGGCGAGGGCATGGGCGACGCGCTGCGGTCGTTCCGGCATCTGCACTGCGGAGGCGAGGCGCTCACCCCGGACCTGCTCGCCGCGCTGCGCGGCAGCTTCGACGGCGCGGTGCACAACGCCTACGGCCCGACCGAGGCGGCGATTTCGGCGATCTACCACGAATTCACCGACAGCGACGCCGAATCCGGGCGGGACGTCGCCATCGGCCGTCCGTGCTGGAACACCAGGGCCTATGTGCTGGACGACCGGTTGCGCCCGGTGCCGATCGGCGTCACGGGCGAGCTGTATCTCGCGGGCGACCAGCTGGCGCGCGGCTATCACGCCCGCCCCGGACTGACCGCCGAGCGGTTCGTCGCCGATCCGTTCGGCGTGCCCGGCCGCATGATGTACCGGACCGGCGACCTGGTGCGCTGGAACCGCGACGGCGATCTGGTGTATCTGGGCCGCAACGATTCGCAGGTCAAGCTGCGCGGCCAGCGGATCGAGCTGGGCGAGATCGAGTCCGTCCTCGCCGCCGCGACCGGCGTGACCAACGCGGCGGTGCTCGTGGCTCGCGACAACTCTGGACAGGAATGCCTGGTCGGTTACGTCACCGGAGCCGACCCGACGCCCGATGCTGTGCTCGACGACGCGCGGGCACAACTGCCCGCGTACATGGTGCCCGCCCACATCGTCGTGCTGGACCAGATGCCACTGACCACTGTGGGCAAGCTCGATCGGTCGGCGCTGCCCGCTGTCGAGCTCACCGGCGCCACGGGAGACTTCCGCGCACCGCGGGAGGGGACCGAGGCGGTGCTCGCCACCCTGGTCGCCGACCTGACCGGCGCGGAGCGGATCGGCGCGGACGACGACTTCTTCGCCCGCGGCGGCAACTCGCTGCTGGCCATGCGGCTGGTCGCCCGGGTCAACGCGGCCTTCGGGTGCGCGCTGACGGTGCGCGAGGTCTTCGAAGCGCCGACCGTGGCCGGACTCGCCCTGCGAGTGGCGGGATCGGAACGGCCGGACGTCACCCGGCCCGCGCTCGTTCGCCGCGAACGGCCGGAGCGGATCCCGTTGTCCCTGGCACAGACCCGGATGTGGCTGCTGCACCGGCTCGATCCGGATTCGGCGGTCTATCACATCCCGATCACCATCCGGCTCACCGGCGCGTTGGACCTCGCGGCATTGCGCGCGGCCGTGCGCGACGTGATCGATCGGCACGAATCGCTGCGCACCGTCTTCCCCGCCGACGCGGACGGCCCCGCCCAAGTCGTCCGCACCGGCGCGGATGTGCCCGAACTGCCACTGCATCCGATCGAGGTGACCGAGCCGAACCTGCGGGACGCGGTGCTCGCGTCGATCGGCGAGAGCTTCGACCTGCGCAGTCGTATCCCGATGCGGGCGAGCCTGTTCCGCGTCGCGCCCGAAGAACATGTGCTGGCCGTGGTGGTCCATCACATCGCCGCCGACGGCGTCTCCACCGCACCGCTGGCCCGCGACCTCATGACGGCCTATACCGCGCGCGTCGCGGGGGAGCGGCCGTCGTGGCCGCCGCTGCCCGTGCAGTACGCGGACTTCACCCTCTGGCAGCGCGAGGCCCTCGGCTCCGCGGATGATCCGGACTCGCCGCTGTCGAACCAGATCGCCTACTGGCGCTCGGAACTCGACGGACTCGCCCCGGTGCTGGAACTGCCCGCCGACCGTCCTCGCCCGGCGGTGGCCTCGGGGCGCGGCGCCACCGTCGACTTCGCGATTCCCGCCGACCTCACCGGGTCGATCGCGGAACTCGCCCGGCGGCACGGCGTCTCGATGTTCATGGTGTTGCACGCCGCCTACGCCGCGCTGCTCGCCCGACTCGCCGGAGTCGGCGACGTCGCCATCGGCACCCCCGTCGCGGGACGGGGCGAACAAGCGCTGGACGACATGGTCGGCATGTTCGTCAACACCCTCGTACTGCGCACGCCGATCACGCCGGACGCGTCGTTCGCCGCCTTTCTCGGCGGCGTCCGGGAGATCGACGTGCGGGCCTTCGCCCACGCCGACCTGCCGTTCGAGCGCTTGGTCGAGGAGCTGAACCCGATTCGCTCGCAGTCTCATTCGCCGCTGGTGCAGACACTACTCACCTTCGAACAGCACGACGACACCGTGCTGCGCCTGCCCGGCCTGACGGTGACGGCCTATCCGCTGGACAACCGCGTCGCGCAGTTCGACCTGGCGGTGGAACTGACCGAACACCGCGTCGCGACCGGTTACGCGCTGCGCGGCGTGCTGCGGTATGCCACCGACCTGTTCGACCGAGCCACCGTCGAGACGTTCGGGGCGCGCTTCACGCGCGTGCTGCGGGCCGCGGTGGCCGACCCCTCGGTGCGGGTCGGCGACCTCGAAATCCTGGACGACGCGGAACGGGCACTGGTGCTCGACCGCTGGAACGACACCGCCGTCCCCGTCGACCCGGCCGCCACGCTGATCTCGTTGTTCGAGGCGCAGGTCGCGAGGACCCCGGACGCGCCTGCGGTCACGGTCGATGGGCGCACCCTGTCCTACGCCGAGTTCGCCGCGCGGGCGCGGCGGCTGGCGCGCTGGCTGGTCGCTCAGGGCGTCGGCCCGGACGCGCCGGTCGCGCTCGGCATGCGACGGTCGCTGGATCTGGTGGTCGGCATCTACGCGGTCACCCTCGCGGGCGGCGCGTACGTCCCGCTCGACCCCGACCATCCGGCCGAGCGGCTGGAGTACGTGCTGTCGACCGCCCGGCCGGTGTGCGTGCTCACCTCGGGCCTCGACCTGGACGCGGGCGCGGCGCGGCAGGTCCGCGTCGACCGGCTCGACCTGACCCGATACTCCGCCGATCCGCTCACCGCCGGAGACCGGCTCGGTGCGCCCGCCCCTGGCCACACCGCGTATGTGATCTTCACCTCAGGATCGACCGGTCGCCCGAAGGGCGTGGCCGTCACCCACGCGGCGATCGTGAATCGCCTCACCTGGATGCAGTCGGCCTATCCGCTGGTCACGGACGATGTGGTGCTGCAGAAGACCCCCGCCACCTTCGACGTCTCGGTCTGGGAATTTTTCTGGCCCTTGGCTTTCGGCGCTCGCTTGGTGGTCGCACGTCCAGATGGGCATCGCGACCCCGCCTATCTGGCCCGCCTGATCGTCGAGCAACGCGTCACGACGGTGCACTTCGTACCCGCCATGCTGGCGGTTTTCCTGGCGGATCCGCGCACAGAAAAGTGCATTACGCTGCGCAACGTCTTCGCATCGGGCGAGGCATTGCCCGCGGTTGCCGCGCAGCGGGCGCGAGAGGTGATCGGAGCGCGGGTGCACAACCTGTACGGCCCTACCGAGGCCGCCGTCGACGTCACCTATCACGAGGTGACCGATCAGGACCTGGTGTCCGTGCCGATCGGCAGACCGGTGGCCAACACCCGCCTGCTGGTGCTGGACGCCCGGATGCGGCCGGTCCCGGTCGGCGTTCCGGGGGAGCTGTACCTCGCCGGTGCACAGCTGGCCCAGGGTTACGTGGCGCGCCCGGAGTTGACCGCCGACCGGTTCGTGGCCAACCCGTACGGCCCCGCCGGGGCGCGGATGTACCGCACCGGCGACCTCGTCTCCTGGACCGGCAAGGGTGAGCTGGAGTATCTCGGTCGCACGGACTTCCAGGTGAAGCTGCGCGGTCTGCGCATCGAGCCGGGCGAGATCGAGTCGGCGCTGTCGGCGCTGGACGCGGTTGCCCAGGCGGTGGTGCTGGTCCGTTCGGACGAGCGGTTGGGCGCTCAGCTGGTCGCCTACCTGGTTGCCTCGCGCCGCCACCCGATCGACATCGAGGACGTGCGGGCCGCGCTGAGCGCCGAACTGCCCGCGTATATGGTGCCCACCTCGTTCGTCCTGCTCGAGCGGTTCCCGGTCAACGCCTCCGGCAAGCTGGACCGCGCCGCGCTGCCCGCGCCGCGGTTCGCGACCGTGGGGTACCGAGCTCCGGCCACTCGGACCGAGGCGACCGTCGCGGGGATCGTCGCGGCTCTGCTCGGCGTCGAGCGCGTGGGGGCGGACGACGATTTCTTCGCCCTCGGCGGAAACTCGCTGCTCGCGACCCAGGTCGCCGCCCGGCTGGGCGCCGAACTGGACGCCGAGATCCCGGTGCGCCTGCTGTTCGAGGCGCCGACCGTGACCGCGCTGGCCGCGCGGGCCGAACGGCTCGCGGGGACGGGCGCCAAACCGGCGCTCGCGCCCCGGCCGCGCCCGGAGCGCATCCCGCTCTCGCCCGCGCAGCAGCGGATGTGGTTCCTCAACCGCTTCGATCCCGCCGAAACCGTGCACAACATCGCGGTGGTGGTCCGCCTCACCGGCTACCTGGACCCGGACACCCTCGCCGGCGCCGTCGCTGACGTGGTCGGCAGGCACGAAACGCTGCGCACCGTGTACCCCGACCACGAGGGCGTCGGGTACCAGCGCATCCTCGACGCCGATCAGGTACCCGTCATCCGAATGCTGGAAGCGACGGGCGCGCTGCGGGAGTTCGTCGCCGCCCCGTTCGACCTGACCGCCGAAGTGCCGCTGCGCGTCGGCCTGGTGACCCGGTCCGATCGCGACCACCTGCTGGCGCTGGTGGTGCACCACATCGCGGCCGACGGCTTCTCGATGGGCCCGCTGGCCCGCGATCTCGCCGCCGCCTACGCGGCTCGCGCGACGCGAACCGCCCCGGTCTGGACCGAACTCGACCTGCAATACGCCGACTACGCGCTCTGGCAGCGCGAGGTGCTCGGCGCCGAGGACGACCCGGACTCGGTGGCCGCACGCCAGCTCGCGTACTGGCGCGAGACGCTGCGGGCTCTGCCCGCCCAGCTCGACCTGCCCGCCGACCGGCCGCGCCCCGCCGTCGCCTCGCACATGGCGGCGAGCACGACCGTCGCTCTCCCGCAGGAGATAGGCGCGGGCATCGCCGAGGTGGCCGCGCGCTACGAGGCCACACCGTTCATGGTCGTGCACGCCGCGCTGGCCACCCTGCTGGCCAGGCTGTCCGGCACGGAGGACATCGCGATCGGCGCGCCCGTCGCGGGCCGCGGTGACGCGGCGCTGGACGAGTTGGTCGGCATGTTCGTCAATACCCTGGTGCTGCGCGCGCAGGTCCCCGGCTCGGACACCTTCGCCGCCGTGCTGCGCCGGGTGCGCGAGCGCGACCTGGACGCCTTCGCCCATGCCGACGTACCGTTCGAGCGCCTGGTCGAGCTGCTCGACCCGCCGCGTTCGCAGGCCAGGCACCCGCTGTTCCAGATCGCGCTGTTCTTCCAGAACCTCGGGCCGGTCACCCTGGACATGGCAGGCGTCGCCGTGGCGGAGCACGACTTCGACTACGAGGCAACGCCGTTCGACCTCCAGCTCACCGTCACGGGTGACGCGCTGCGCTTCACCTACGCCACCGACCTGTTCGACGCCGACACCGTGGCGACGTTCGGCTTGCGCTTCACCCGTCTGCTCGCCGCGGTGACCGCCGACCCGGAACAGGTGGTCGGCGACATCGACCTGTTCGGCGCGGGCGAACTGCGCCGCGTGGTCACCGAGTGGAACGACTCCACGCACACCGCCCTGGCCGACGAACTGCTGCTCGACGAATTCGAGGCGCAGGCCGCCGCGACGCCCGACGACCCCGCGCTGGTGTTCGTGCCCGACAGCGCGATGCCTCCCGTCACCGTGACCTACGGCGAGCTGGACCGGCGCGCCAACCGGCTGGCCCGCCACCTGATCGCGGCGGGCGTCGGCCCGGAAGCGCTGGTGGCGCTGGCGATCCGGCGCTCACCGGAGCTGGTGGTCGCGATGTACGCGGTGCTCAAGGCGGGCGGGGCGTATGTGCCGATCGACCCGGACCACCCCGCGCGGCGCATCGCCCACATCCTCGACACCGCCGCGCCCGTGGCCGTGCTCACCACGGCGGCCGACCGGATCGACCTCGGCGATTCCGTCGCCACCGTCCTGGTCGACGCCGTCGCGCTGGACGGTTACGCCGACGACCCGATCGCGGCCGACGAACGTCGCGCGCCGATCCACCCGCGCAGCCCGGCGTACGTGATCTTCACCAGCGGCTCCACCGGGAAACCCAAGGGCGTCAGCGTGTCGCACGCCGCGATCGTCAACCAGATGACCTGGATGCAGTCGCGGTACGGTCTCACCGCCGAGGACGTCTACCTGCAGAAGACGGCGACCACGTTCGACGTGTCGCTGTGGGGCTACTTCCTGCCGCTGCGGGTCGGCGCCACCCTCGTGCTGGCGGCTGCGGACGGCCATCGCGACCCGGCCTATCTCACCGGCGTGATCGCCGAAAGGCAAGTCACCGTCACCGATTTCGTGCCGTCGATGCTGAGCGTCTTCGCCGGGCACGTCGCCGCCGCAGGGCGCGGCGCCGCACTCGCGTCGCTGCGCACGGTGTTCGTGATCGGCGAGGCGCTGCCCGCCGAGACCGTGCGGGCATTCGGCGCGGTGAGCGCCGCACGGGTGCACAACCTGTACGGCCCCACCGAAGCGGCGGTGAGCATCACCCACCGCGACGTGACGGGCGAGAGTGACCGCACCGCGCTGCCGATCGGCAATCCGGAATGGAACAGCCGCGTCTACGTGCTGGATTCGCGGCTGCGCCCGACGCTGCCCGGCGTCGCGGGCGAACTGTATCTCGCGGGCGTCCAGCTCGCGCGCGGCTATCACGGCAGGCCGGATCTCACCGCGGACCGGTTCGTGGCCGATCCGTTCGGCGCGCCGGGGCTGCGGATGTACCGCACCGGCGACCTGGTGCGCTGGGAGACCCGAGGGAACACCGCCGAATTGGTGTACCTGGGCCGCACCGACTTCCAGGTGAAGTTCCGCGGCCAGCGCGTCGAGCTCGGCGAGATCGAGGCCGCGCTCGCGGCCGCCCCCGGGGTGGCGCAGGCGGCGGCCCGGGTGGTCACCACCGTCACCGGCGACGATCACCTGGTCGGTTACGTCACCACCGAGCCGGGCGCGGTGCCTGCGGATGCCGAGGTGCTGCGCGCCGCCGCGCGCACGCTGCCGTCGTACATGCTCCCCTCGGCTCTGGTCACGCTCGACGCCTTCCCGCTCAACGCCTCCGGCAAACTGGACCGGAAAGCGCTGCCGGATCCGGTTTTCGACCGCGCCGCCTATCTCGCCCCCGTCACCCTGGCCGAGCGCGTAGTGGTCGAGGCCTTCGAAACGGTGCTGGGCGATGGGCCGATCGGCGTCGACGACCACTTCTTCGCCCTCGGCGGCAACTCGCTCAGCGCCACCCGCGTCGCGGCCCGGCTGGCCGACCGGCTCGGTCGCCGCGTCCCGGTGCGGCTGCTGTTCGAAGCGCCGACGGTAGGCGCGCTGGCCGCGCTGCTCACCGCGGAGGCCGCCGCGACCGAACAGGTGGTGCCCTTGGTCGCCGGACCGCGACCGGAACGGATTCCGCTCGCGCCGGTCCAGCGTGGCATGTGGTTCCTCAACCGGCTCGATCCGGCGTCCGCCGCGCACAACATCCCGGTCGCGCTGCGCATAGAGGGAGAGCTGAACACCGACGCCATGATCGCCGCGTTCGCCGACGTCGTGGCCAGGCACGAGACCTTGCGCACGGTGTATCCGGCCGACGCGACCGGCGCGGGTCATCAGGTGATCCTGCCCGCGGACGGCGCTTCGGTGCGCTTGACGGTCGAAGCGCTGGACGGTCGCGCCGCCGACGACCGGATCGCCGAGTTCCTCGACGCCGGTTTCGACGTCACCGCCGCCGTTCCGGTGCGCGCGGTGCTGCTGCGGGAGCACGCCACCAGCCACGTGCTGGTCGCGGTGGTGCACCACATCGCGGCCGACGGTTATTCGATGAGCCCGTTGCTGCGCGATCTGCTGACGGCCTATCTCTCCCGCGTACTCGGCGCCGAACCGGTCTGGCCCGCGCTCGCCGCCCAGTACGCCGACTACGCCCTGTGGCAGGACGCTCAGCTGGAAACCACTGCCGCGCACCAACTCTCGTATTGGGCGGAGACGCTGCGCGATCTGCCGGGCGAGCTGGAGCTGCCCGCCGACCGTTCGCGTCCCGCCGTCGCGAGCAAGCGCGGCGCCAGCGTGCGGGCCAGGATCGGCGACGGGATCGCGGCGCGGGTCCGTGAACTGGCGCTGCGCCACGACGCGACGCCGTTCATGGTGGTGCACGCCGCTCTCGCCGTGCTGCTGTCCCGGTTGTCGGGTTCCGGCGACGTCCCGATCGGCACCCCGCTGGCCGGACGCGGCGCGGCGGCCCTGGACGACCTGGTCGGCATGTTCGTCAACACCGTGGTGCTACGCGCCGAAGTGCACGCCGACGAGTCCTTCACCGACCTGCTCGCCCGGGTCAGGGCCGTCGATCTCACGGCGTTCGAGCACGCGAGCGTGCCGTTCGATCGGGTGGTCGACGAACTCGGCGTCGAGCGGTCCCAGGATCGGCATCCGCTGTTCACCGTGGCGCTGAGCTACCCGAACACCGCCGCCGACGCCTTCACCGTGCCCGGTCTCGAACTCACCGCCGTCGCGTTCGACGAACAGGTGGCGCGTTTCGACCTGCAATTCACCGTCGCCGCCGAGCCCGACGCCGACGGCCACCTCGCGGTCGAACTGGACTACGCCACAGACCTCTTCGACGCCGCCACCGCGCGCGCTCTGCTGCGCCGCTTCGGCAGGCTGCTCGGCACGCTCACCTCGCGACCGGACGCGCCGATCGCCGCCGCCGATCTACTCGCCCCCGCCGAACGCGCCGGCCTGCTCGGCCGCCGGGGCGACGCGCCGGTGCCGCCGCGCACGCTTGCCGAACTGATGGCCGCCGCCGTCGCGTTCGACCCCGGCGCGGTCGCGCTGGTCGGCGGCGAACGGCAGCTGACCTACCGGATGCTGGACGAGCAGTCGTCGCGGCTGGCGCGCATGCTCATCGGCCACGGTCTCGGCGCGGAGGACGTGGTGGCCGTCGCGGCGCCGCGCTCGATCACCTCCGTGCTCGCGGTGTGGGCGGTGGCCAAGACCGGCGCCGCGTTCGTTCCGGTCGACCCGACCTATCCGGCCGAGCGGATCGCGCACATGCTGACCGATTCCGGTGCGGCGCTGGGCCTGACGATCGCCACCTGCCGCGCGGCGCTGCCCGGTGCCGTCGACTGGCTGGTGCTGGACGCCCCGTCCACGGCCGCGCGGATGCGCCGCAACAGCACGGCGCCGATCGACCCCGCCGAACTCGTCCGTCCCGTGCGGTGCGCGAACCCGGCCTGGATGATCTACACCTCCGGCTCGACCGGGACGCCCAAGGGCGTGGTCGCCACGCACGGTGGCCTCGCCGGAGTGGCCCTCGCCCAGCGGGACCGGTACCTGGTCACCGCGGACGCGCGCGTGCTGCACGTGGCCTCGCCCAGCTTCGACGCGTCCATGCTGGAACTGCTGCTGGCTCTGTCCGCGGGTGCGGCGTTGGTGATCGCGCCCCCTGGCGTCTACGGCGGCGCGGAACTCACCGCGCTCATCCGTGACCGGCGGGTGACGCACGCGTTCCTCACCCCGGCCGTCCTGCCCACGCTCGACCCGGCCGAGCTGGACTGCTTACGGCAACTCACCGTCGGCGGCGAGTCCTACGGCCCGGACACGGTGCGCCGCTGGGCCCCCGGCCGGTCGTTCCACAACACCTACGGCCCGACCGAGACCACCGTCATCGCGACGATCAGCGCCGCGCTGCGGCCCGGCGACCCGCTCGACCTGGGCACGCCGATCCACGGCATGTCAGCGGTGGTGCTGGACGGCAGGCTGCGGCCCGTGCCGGTCGGCGTCACCGGCGAGCTGTACCTGCGCGGTCCAGGCCTGGCCCGGGGATACCATGCGCGACCAGGGCTTTCGGCCGCACGGTTCGTCGCCGACCCTTACGGTCCCGCGGGCGGACGGCTGTACCGGACCGGTGATCTGGTGCGCTGGACCGGATCCGGCGCACTGCGCTATGTCGGGCGTTCCGACCACCAGGTGAAGGTGCGCGGCCTGCGCATCGAACTCGGTGAGATCGACGCCGTGCTCGCGGCGCACGAGACGGTGCGCACGGCCGTCACCGTCGGCCACACCGATGCCTCGGGTGCGGTATCGCTGGTCGCCTATGTGGTCGCGGCCGCGGGCCACACGATCGACGCCGCCGACCTGCTGGCTCATGCCGCGCGCTCGCTCGCCGCGTACATGGTGCCGAGCCGCGTGCTGTCGCTCGACGAGCTGCCCCTGACCCCGGTCGGCAAGCTGGACCGTAGAGCATTGCCGCAGCCCGAGTTTCGCGCTGCTCCGTTCCGTGCGCCGCGTACCGAGACCGAGCGGGCGGTGGCGCACACGGTCGCGGAGGTGCTCGGACTCGACGGCGGCGTGGGCCTGGACGACGATTTCTTCGCCCGAGGCGGCAATTCGCTGACCGCGACCCAGCTGGCCGCGCGGCTCGGTGACCGGCTCTCGGTCGCCGTCGGCGTCCGCGCGGTGTTCGAGCACTCGACCGTCGCCGCGCTGGCCCGCGCGCTGGACGACGCCTCAGGTGGGTCCGCGCGTCCCGCGCTCACCCGGCGCGCGGTGACCGGTCCCGTGCCGCTCTCGCTCGCGCAGCAGCGCATGTGGTTCCTCAACCGCCTCGATCGGCAGTCCACCGCCTACAACATCCCGCTGGCGGTGCGCCTGACCGGCGAGCTGGACGTGGCGGCGTTGAACGCCGCGATCGGGGACGTGGTGGCTCGCCACGACGTGCTGCGCACCGTCTACCCGCTGCATGCGTCCGGACCGGTGCAGGTCGTATTGCCCGTCGCGGACACCACCCCGGTGCTCGCGCCCATCGCCGTCCCGGCCGACGACCTGGCCGCGGCGGTGGCCGATTTCGTCGGCGGCGGCTTCGACGTCGCCGAGACCGTCCCGGTCCGCGCCCGGTTGTTCGCGCCGGTCGACGGCGACGCGGCGGGGACCGAACACGTGCTCGTGGTGGTGGTGCACCACATCGCCGCGGACGGCTCGTCGCTGGCGCCGCTGGCGCGCGACGTCATGTCCGCTTACGCAGCACGCAAACGCGGCGTCGCACCGGACCGGGCACCGCTTCCCGTGCAGTACACCGATTTCAGCGTGTGGCAGCGTGAACTGCTCGGCGCGGAGGACGATCCCGCCTCGCTGCTGGCGCGGCAGATCCGATTCTGGACCGAGACGCTGGCCGAGCTGCCCGCGCAGCTGAGCCTGCCCACCGATCGCCCGCGTCCCGCGGTCGTTTCCACGCGCGGCAGGCACGTCGATTTCGCGATCACCCCGGATGTGCACACGCGGCTGGCCGATCTCGGCCGGTCCTGCGGCGCCACGCTGTTCATGGTGTTGCACACGGCGTTCACGGTGCTGCTCGCCCGCCTGTCGGGCACCTCGGACATCGCGGTGGGCACCCCGGTGGCCGGGCGCGGCGCCGCCGAACTCGACGACGTTGTCGGCATGTTCGTCAACACGCTGGTGCTGCGCGCCAGGGTGGACGCGGGCGAGGGCTTCACCGACCTGCTCGCGCGCGTGCGCGCCGCCGACGTCGCGGCCTTCGCGCACGCCGACGTGCCGTTCGAGCGTCTGGTCGAGGTGCTCAACCCGGAGCGCTCCACCGCTCGTCACCCGCTGTTCCAGGTCGGCTTCTCCTTCCACAACCAGGCGGAGGCCGATTTCTCGCTGGACGGATTGACCGTCACCGCCGCCGATTTCGAATCCGAAGTCGCCCAGTTCGACCTGCATTTGATCGTCACCGATCGCTACGGCTCCGACGGAACCCCGGCTGGCATGGCGGCTTCGATCACCTACGCCACCGCCCTGTTCGACGAGTCGACGGTGGCCGGTTTCGCCACTCGCCTGCAACGGCTGCTGGGCGCGGTGTGCGCGGACCCGCGACTGCCGGTCGGGGATCTCGCGCTGCTGGACCCGGCGGAGACCGAGCGCGTGCTGGTCACCTGGAACCAGTCCGGGCGCGCCCGCACGCCTGCCACGCTGGCCGCCGCGTTCGAGGCGAGGGTGGCCAGGACGCCGCAGGCCATCGCGATCGTCGACGACGCCACGACGGTCACGTACCAGGAGTTCGGCGCGCGGGTCAATCGCCTGGCCCGGGTGCTCATCGCGCGCGGCATCGGCCCGGAAAAGCTGGTGGCGCTGGCTATTCCGCGCAGCGTCGACCTGCTCGTCGCGATGTACGCGGTGGTGACGGCCGGTGGCGCCTACGTGCCGCTCGACCCGGCGCATCCGCTGGAACGCACCGCGAGCGTATTGGCCGCCGCAGCGCCGCGGCTGGTGCTCACTTCGGCGCGGGAGCCGATGCTGCCCGCGACGGCGTCGGAACACAGCGTGGTGCTGGATATCTCGACCGTCGCCGACACGGTGGCCGACGGTCCGGTGCGCGACGACGAACGGATCGCCGCGCTGTCGCCAACGAACACCGCGTATGTCATCTTCACCTCCGGTTCCACCGGCGCGCCGAAGGGCGTGGCGATGCCGCACGCCGCCGTCGCGCACCAGCTGGATTGGATGCAGTCGGAATACGCGCTCGGCCAAGACGACGCGGCGCTGGTGCTGACCTCGGCCGCGTTCGACCTGTCGGTGTGGGAGTACTGGTGGGCGCCGCGGGCCGGGGCGCGGCTCGTGCTCGCACCTCGGGGCGCGCAGCGCGATCCGTCGGGGCTGCTCGACCTGGTGCGCCGTGCCTCGGTGACGACGCTGACGCTGGTGCCGTCGCTGCTGGCGATGCTGGCCGAAGCGTCCGGCGAGCGCCGCCTGCCGCGTTCGCTGCGCCGACTGCTGGTCATCGGCGAGGCGTTGCCCGCCGCGACGGTGCGGCGGGTCCAGGCGCTCACCGCGGCCAGGATCGACAACCTCTACGGACCCACCGAAGCCGCGGTGTCGGTGACCCGCTTCCGCACCGCCGCGGGCGACCGGCAAGCGCTGGTGCCCATCGGCACACCCGAATCCGGCAACCGGGTCTACGTGCTCGACGACCGTCTGCACCCGGTGCCCGCCGGGGTGACCGGCGAGCTGTATCTCGGTGGCGCGCAATTGGCCCGCGGCTATCACGGCAGCGCCGAGCTCACCGCGGAGCGGTTCGTGGCCGACCCGTTCGGACCCGCGGGCACTCGCCTGTACCGCACCGGCGACATGGTGCGCTGGTCCGCGGGGGGCCACCTCGAGTACGTCGAGCGGCGCGACTTCCAGGTGAAGATCCGCGGCTACCGCATCGAACTCGCGGAGATCGAGCATGCCCTGCGCTCGCGGCCCGAGATCGGCGAGGCGATTGTCGTCGCCTACGACACCGACGGCGCGAACGCCGTGCTGGCGGGCTATTTCACCGCAGCAGAGCGGCTCGACCCGGCCGCGTTGCGCGCCGCGCTGGCCGAGATCCTGCCGAGCTACATGGTGCCCGCCGTGCTGCGGCAGTTGGCGACGTTGCCGCTCACCGCGAACGGCAAGGTCGACCGCTCCGCCTTGCCCCGACCCGAGACACAGGCCCGGGAATTCCGCGCCCCCGGCACCGACTTGGAGCATGCCGTGTGCGCGGATTTCGCCGAGATACTCGCCGTCGAGCGGGTCGGCCTGGACGACAATTTCTTCGAGCGCGGCGGCAACTCGCTGCTGGCCACCCGCCTGGCCGTCCGGCTGAGCGCGGCGCTCGGCGAACAGATTCCCGTGTTGTGGCTGTTCGCCGCGCCGACACCGGCCCGCCTGATCGCCCAGCTGGAGCAGCACCGGTCCGGTCGCGGCCGGGTGGACGCGACCGCCGCGTTCGACGTCGTGCTTCCGCTGCGCACCGGCGGCGCGCGGGAGCCGCTGTTCTGCCTCCACCCGGCCGGCGGCGTCGCGTGGTCGTTCGCGGGCCTCGCGGCGCACTTGGACCCGGAGCGCGACGTGTACGGCATCCAGTCGCCGGTGCTCAACTCGGAGGCCATGCCGGAGTCCATCGACGACTGGGCGAGCCGCTACGTGCGCGAGATCCGCGCCGTGCAGCCCGAGGGCCCGTATCACCTGCTCGGCTGGTCGCTCGGCGGCGTACTCGCGCACGCGGTCGCGGTGCGGCTCCAGGAGCAGGGCCAGCGGGTCGCGGTACTGGCCATGATGGACAGCTCGCTGCGGGTCGCCGCGCACGCGGTCATCGCGCTGCCGGTCGCCGATCTGCTCGGCGGGTTGCTCGGCGAAGCGGCCGACGACGAGGACGCCGAACTCGACCCGCCTCGGCTCGCGCGCCTGCTCGCGGACCTGCCCGAGCCGTTCGCCTCGTTCGGCGCCGACCGCCTCGACCGTGTGCTCGGCGCGGGCGCCGGGTCACTGGAGTTGATCCGGCGCTACCGCCCCCGCCCCTACAAGGGCAACCTCGTGTACTTCACCGCCGCGCTGGACGATCCGACCGGTGCCGCGGGCGCCGCGAGCTGGGCGGACGCCGTGGACGGCACCGTGCACAACCACGCGGTGCACGCCTCGCACTGGCGGATGACCTCCGAATCCGCGCTGGCACGGATCGGCCACGTCCTCACCGCGGCGCTGGCCGACACCGACCGCCCTTAGACCCCCAACCTGATCTGACCAGGAAGAAGGAAATCCGAAATGACCAACCCGTTCGACGACGACAACGCCAAGTTCTACGTCCTGATCAACCAAGAAGGCGAACATTCCCTATGGCCGGTCTTCGCCGCCGTTCCCGGCGGCTGGTCCATCGCCTACGGCGCCGCCAACCGCAAGTCCTGCCTGGAGTACGTCGAGACGCACTGGGTGGACATGCGTCCCAAGTCGCTCATCGAAGCCATGTCCACCGAGGCGAACTGACCACCTGAATACGCGGGGCGCGCCGGTCCACATCCCCCTGCCGACCGGTGCGCCCCGCCTCGTCTCCGGGCTCAGACCTCGGCGTGCGCCGCGTCGATCACCGCGTGCGCGTGCTGCCGCCATTCCGCGACGGCTCTGGTGCGCAGGCCGCCGAGCGCCGAGTCGAACTGTTTCGCGCGCTTGGTGACCGTGAGCCCCACGTAGGTGTGCGCGTTCGTGATGGCGCTGGTCGCCACCGCGCAGGCCTCCTCGACCTCGCCCGAGGCCAGCAGCGCCGTGGCGTGCTCGAAGCGGACCAAGGCGGGCTCCATGGTCTCCGACGGGTCGTACAACGCCATCGCGCGGGCGGCCGCCACGGCGGTCTCCTCGGCGCGGCCGAGCCGGGAATATCCGATCGCCTGATAAAAAGCGAGTTTCTCCGGGCGGAAAGAAAAAATACCGACCGAAAGGTCTTCGGACCCGACGTCTTCCAAAGCCGATGCCGATCGTGCGATACACCGCGCGAATTCATCGGCGTGCCCGAGACTGGCGTGCGCACGCGCCGCCATTCCCCACAACCATGCGGCGGCCGGGCCGTAAGACGGATTTTCTTGCAAGCGGCCGTCGAGTAACTGCAAAACTTCCTTCGGTTTATCGCTATACGTCGGCAAATACGCGAGCCCGGCCAGGGCGATGTCCTCCGAATAACGGTCGCCGATGTCCTGCGCGGCGTGGATCGCGGTGGCATACCACATGCGCGCCTGACCGAAATGCCCTTCGTTGAAGAGGATCTCGCCCACCACGTTCGCCAGCCGTCCGGCCGTGCGCACCAATCGGACCTGCTGATGGGTGGGCTGCCGTTCGCCGAGACAGCCACGTACCAGCCGGAATTGCTCGAGCCCCGTCTGCAACAGCTCGTGGGGCGGAACCTGCACCACCCGCGTGCCCAGGACCTCGGCCGACTGCTCCAGGAACGCCAGTCGCCGTTCGCTGATCGACCCCGCGTCGAGGGTTGCCAGCATCCTCTCCGGTTCGCTCGCCACCAGGTCCGCCGCCTGGCCTGCCATGCCCGCGCCGATGCAGGCCAGCAGTTCTCGCCTTCTCACGTCGTCTTCCTCGACTTCCTTGTCGAGCCCGATTTCCCTACCGAGCTTGGTGTGCCTTTCGGGCGCCGAATCGGCGCGTTCGTAGTCGGGGGCCGGCTCCTGGCGCGTGGTGATCGCGCGCTCGAATCGTTCGGCGACGATGGAATCGACGCCCGACAAGACCCTGTCCAGGAGACGCTGGCTAGCGGCGTGCATCCGGGTTGTCCGGCCGTTCTCCCACAGGACCACGGTGCGCGGTGTGACGCCCACCAGACGCGCGAATTCGTAACGGCTTCGCTTCATCGCCGTGCGAAGCGCATGTACAGCTTCGCCCGTCCAGTCGACCTCCACCATAGGTCTCTCTTCCTCGCTCCAGGCCGCTACAAACGGAAAGTACTCGCAATTACCGCATTCGGGTCTGTTATCTACCGAATCGCAACGCGCACTGTTGAATCGCACCCGGCATCGGGGGTCCGCCCAAACCCTGTCGAGGGCGCCCGTTGTCCGGAACCCGGCGCACGGTCCCGACACGGCCCGATCCATCCGTGTCGAGCGCGGCTCCGGCGGCGCCTTCTCGGTGCCGGGTGCACTGCGCTTATGGAGGTGAACGATGGACGTGTTGCACTCGGATGTCCGAGAGCTGTGGTTGATTCAGAGCCGCGACTGCTCGCAGGAACCGCTCGGCCTGACCTATGACCGCGCGCGGTTCCTGTGCGCCGTCCACGCCGGGCACGGCGCACACTGCAGGCAATACCTAACCGCGTCGGCGTTCTGTTCCCGGCAGGCCGCCGACCAGTGAGCGGCCGTGAATCCGCTGCTGAGCATGCTCGGCGCGTGCACCTTGCTGGTGGCCGCGATCGTCGGCGTCGGCTCCTGCCTGCCGCACGGCGGCGCGGAGGACGCGCACCGACCGCCCGATGAGCCGTTCACCGTCGAGCAGGCGCACCGCGTGATGCAGGGCCACCGCCCCTGCCGCGCCGACGCCTGCCCCCGCAAACAAGCGGCCTTCCGCACCTTGGTCGCATCCGGCCGCGTCGTCCCCGACAGCAGGGCCGACGGATACTCGCGCTGACCGACTGTCAGCGCACCGAACTCGTTGCCGGCAGCGTGATCCGCCCGCCAACGACGTTCATCCCCTGCACGGGACTACGGCGAGGGAGCCCCGGCAGCGCCGAAGTCCTCGTACCCCGTACGACGGGGTACGAGGACTTCCCGGTGCCCGCGGAACCGAGTCGATGTCGGGAGGGGTACATCGACCTGAGCGAGTGGCATACGGCCGCGGCGAACCCGAGTGGGCCCTCGGTGATGTGCCACTCGCGGTGTCAGTCGATTTCGGGCGGCCGTCCCCATCGCTGCTCGTACCGTTGCGGCGACATGAATTCCAAGCCCGTCGTGGTATCCGCGTGGTGGCATCGTGCCGCGTGGCAATCGCCACCACACCCAGGGTCGCAGCAGTTGTCACCGGAGCCCGCAGGGAACTCGACATCTCCCATGGAATCAACGATATCCGCAAGGGACGCTAATCGGCGGGAGTGCGAGCCACCGCAGCCTCGCCGGGGGACCGAGCTCGGCGTGAGTAGGCTTCCGGCACGTGAGGTTCGGTCCGATAGCGGTCACTGCGTTGGCCGTGGTGGTGATCGCTGCGTGTTCGGCCGACAGGGGCCCGATCTCGGCGAGGGAGGAGAACGCGATGCTGTTGCCCGACGGCGATTCCCTGTTCATCAGAACGTATTTCGCCGACGACGCCGCCTGGTCCGAAACTTTGGATGCCGCGCTGCAGCCGTGGGACCTCGGTGACGGGATACTCGCCTTTGCGGATATCACGCCGGTCGATGACCGTCGCTTCGAAGGTCTGACGGTGGAGAAGTTGGAAGAAATCGTTCCAGCGCCACCGCCCTACTACCTCTTCCTGGCGGACAAGCGAACGATGACCGATCCCGAACGCCCGATACTCGTCGTGGATACGAGCCGGGGCAACACGGACGTCGTCGGTTTCCAGACCTTCCGCGTGGTGCCCACCGAAATGCCTGCCGTGGAGAACAACCTGTCGCTGTCGAACATGGACTTCGAGGACTTCTCCGAAAACGTCGACGCCGACGGGGTGTTCCGCGGCTTCTGATGCGGGCCGTTATGTGCCACTCGCGGGGCCGGTCGATATCTGGTGGCCGTCCCCATCGCTGCTCGTATTGCCGCGGCGTCATGAATACCCAGCCCGCCACGACAGCCAGGGCGCATGAGTCATGACCGGGTGAAGTCGCGGTCGCGTCGGCCGCCGCCTGAGCACCCCGCCGCCGTGGGGCGCTCAGCCGACAGCAGCAACGGTCAGTTTCCGCTCGACGCGGTGGCGGCCGACAGCGCCTCGAATTCCTTGTCCGTCAGCTCGATTCGCGCGGCGGCGATGTTCTCCTCGACGTGCGCGACGCTGGAGGTGCCCGGGATCGGCAGCATGACGGGGGAGCGGCGCAGCAGCCAGGCCAGGGCGAGCTGGGCGGGGGTCGCGCCGTGCTCGGCGGAGATGGCGGCCAGCGGACCGCCGGGAGCGGCGAGTTCGCCCGTGGCGATGGGGAACCACGGGATGAAGCCGATGTTCTCCTGCTCGGCGTAGTTCAGCACGTCCTCGTCGGCGCGGTTGGCGAGGTTGTACAGGTTCTGCACCGAGACGATGGTGGCGAGTTCGCGCACCTGGCGCAGCTGTTCGACGGTCACCTGCGAGAGGCCGATGTGCCGGATCTTGCCCTCCTGCTGGAGTGCGACCAGCTCGCCGATCTGGTCGGCCAGCGGCACCTGCGAGTCGATGCGATGCAGCTGGTACAGATCGATCCGGTCGACGCCGAGATGGCGCAGGCTCAGTTCCGCTTGCTGGCGCAGGTATTCGGGCCGCGCGACCGGGCGCCACTCGTTCGGACCCTGCCGCGTGAGACCGGCCTTGGTGGCGATGACCAGGCCCTCCGGATAGGGGTGCAGGGCCTTGCGGATCAGTTTCTCGCTGACGAACGGACCGTAGGAGTCGGCGGTATCGATGAAGTTCACGCCGAGCTCCACCGCCCGGCGCAGCACCCGTACCGCCTCGTCCGGGTCCTTGGGGTCACCCCAGACGCCGGGGCCGGTCAACTGCATCGCGCCGTATCCCAGCCGATGCACCGGAAGATCGCCGCCGATGGCGAAGGTTCCGGATGCCGCGGCGGGTTGCGCGTCGAGATCTGTGCTCATGAGAATCTTCTTTCCGAAGTCGGAGACTGCGCCGATGCCCTGCGAATGTCGCGCCGGGACCGGACGCGGGCCTTTCTACCGCAACAGCATTGCCCCGAGGCCGATTCCGCCCCGGCGTTCGCCGGTGGCGAAAACCGGCCGTGCCCTCGAACTGGCCCAGGACCCGCGCCCGATGTCCGGCCTATCGGCAACGCCCACGTAGTCGGCACGGATCCCACCGTACTCGGACTCGGGAATCGAGCACCCCGAGCGACCAGCCGCGAACGAAAGCTTCCGCCACGATTCCGCCGGTACAACGCGCGCCGACTCCCGCGCTCGGCCGACTCGGCGATACTCGTGCCATCGAGTGGCACCTCGCCGCGGTGGCCACACACGATTCGCCGCGGCCGTGTGCCCACTCGCGAACGAAGGCGTCGAGCCGGTTCGCCGGTCGGTCGGCCGCCGTTACCGGACCGACGGTGCGCTGTCGCCCACGACCGTGGGCCACCCGCGCTACGGCGTCAGGTGGCCGAAGAGGATCGCCTGCATCAGGCGCACCACGCGCCGGGGGGAGCAGGCCGGGTCGGTGGAGCCGAAGCGTTCGCCCAGGTCGACGACCAGGGCGAAGGCGGCGTGCACCAGCAGCCGCGCCTCGGCGGCGGACAACTCGGGCCGCACGCCGCCCAGCAGTTTGGCCCATTCCTCCACGTTGAGGCGCTGGATATTGCGCAGCACCGTGCGCTCCTCCGGCGGCACGTTGCTGATCTCGGCGTAGTAGACGAAGGTCAGCTCGCGCTCGGCGAACGAGCCGGCCACGTACAACTCGATCAGGGTGTCGAGCGCTTGCTGGGGCGTCTCGGCCGCGGAGACGGCAGGCCCGATGGCGGCCGACACCCGATCCGCGGCCCGGCGGAACGCCGCCGTGAGGATGTCGCCCTTGCCGCGGTAGAACCGGTACACCGCCGAGGATGCGGGCAGTCCGGCGGCGTTGGCGATGTCCTCCACGCTGACGTTCGGGTATCCGCGCTGGTGGAACAGTTCGACCGCGCGCATCAGCAGCAATTCGTGTTTGAAGGTGAGCGGGATCTCGGTCGCGGTGAAGTTCTCGGCCTCGGCGCTGCCGGGCGGCGGCAGCTCGCACGCGGCGAGTGCGTGGCAGGCCGCGGTGAGCCGCGCGGTGAGCGTCCGCACCGGGATCGACACATGGTGATCACCGATGCTGCTGAGCACGCTCAGTTCCGCCGCGGCCAGGACGGCGCGATCGGCCTTCGACAGCGCGGGCCTGGTCTCGGCGAGCAGTGCGGTGAGCGTCGCGTTCACGCCCGCGAGCTGATCGGCCAGCGTGTCCGCGTCGTCTTCCTCCAGGTAGCGCCGCTGCCAGCGCAACAGCGCCGCGCTGCGCCGGTTGACGATGGCGGCCTCGATCAAGGCGTCGAGCACCCGCGCGAGCCGCTGCTCGGCGGACAGGTCCGTGGCTTCGGGCAGCCGGACCGCTTCGGCGCTGACCGCGCCCAACCGCAACACTTCCTCGCGGAACAGCGCGTACTTGCTCGGATAGTGGCGATACAGCGCCGCGGAGCTGATGTCGAGCCGAGAGGCGATGTCGTCCATGCTGACGCCGTGGTAGCCGAGCGCCCCGAACGCCTCGGCCGACGCCGCCGCGATCTGGGCGCGGCGGTCACGTGGTCGGCGCCGGATCACGCGTGCCGGTGTCCCGTCGGCCGCCTTGTCCGCGGCATGGCGGTCCTGGGCACCCATGCCGCGATGGTAGCCCAACACAACGTTCGGTACAGCGACGCTACCCGCTCCCGGGAAGAAATGAATGGTAGATCACAAAAATCTGGTGATCCGCCTTCAATCTCCCGCAATGCGCCGATCGAAGCGAGAATCTCTGCTAACTTACCTGACTATCGCGCGGGCCGTCCGAAGAGCACCAGCTGCATCAGCAAGCGCACCCGGTCCTGGGCGGCCAGCGGTTCGTTGCCGAAGGCGCGGCCCAGGTCGACGACCACCGCGAAAGCCGCGTGGACGAGGATGCGCGCCTCCGCCGGAGCGAGCTCCGGACGCACCTCGCGCAGCAGCCGGGCCCACTCCTCGACGCTGAGTCGCTGGATATTGCGCAGCACCGTGCGGTCCTCGGTGGGGACATGCTGGAACTCGGTGTAGTACACGAAGGTGAGGGCGCGTTCGGCGAACGATCCGGCGACGTATTGCGTGATCAACGCGGTGAGCGCGTCCTCGGAATCGCCGGCCGCCGCCACGGCCGGGCCGACGGCGCCGGAAACCCGTTCGGCGGCACGGCGGAACGCGGCGGCCAGGATGTCGCTCTTGCCGCGGTAGAAGCGGTACACCGCCGAGGCCGCCGAAAGCCCTGCGGCGGTGGCGATGTCCTCCACGCTGACGTTGGGGTAGCCGCGTTCGTGGAACAGCTCGACCGCTTTGCGCAGCAGCAGTTCGTGTTTGAACGAATCCGGGATCTCCACCACCGCGACCGGCTCGACCGCGCGCGTCGCGGGCAGCTTCGCGTGGGCGACCGACCAGCACGCCGAATGTAGCAGGCGGGCAAGGGGTTTCGCCGGGAGGGCGGCGTGATGGTCGGCGATGCTGGTGATCGTGCTGAGCAAGGCGGCGCGCAGCACGCGCACGTCCTCCTCGATGAGTTCCGGGCGCAGCGCGGCCAGCTGGCTGCCCAGCGCGCCGAGTACCGTGGCCTGCTGGTCGTTGAGCGTGGTCTGGTCGTCCGGCTCGAGGTACCTGACTTCCCAGCGCACCAGCGTGACGGTGGGGCGGTTGTCGATGGTGACCGCGATGAGCGCGTCGAGCACGTGCCGCAGCCGCTGTTCGGCGGGCCAGTCGGCCGCCTCCTCGGGCAGCTCGACCGATTCGGTCATCGCCTGGCCGACGCGCAGCAGTTCTTCCCGGAACAGCGCGTATTTGCTCGGGTAGTGGCGGTACAGCGCCGCGGAGCTGATGCCGAGCCCGGAGGCGATGTCGTCCATGCTGACGCCGTGGTAGCCGAGCGCGCCGAACGCGGCGGCCGACGCGGCGGCGATCTGGGCACGGCGGTTCTTCGGTCTGCGCCGGATCTCGCGAGGTGCCGAGTCGCCGCTGCTCGCCTTCCGCGCCGTACGGCGATTGTCGACACTCATGACGAACATCGTAACGACCTGGCCGTATGGCCGGGCTGGCCGTGCCACGGGATACGGCTCCCGGGGATGAGCGGCCCCCGGGAGCTGTACCTGTTCTCCGGTGCGCGCCGGCATGCGACGAGGCGGGATGTGCGCGCCGGTGCGTCCGGAAGTCGACAGCTGGACTCGGCCGAAGCGCGGGGCACGATGCGCGCCGTGCCGGGACTAGCTGTCGAACAGAGATAAACTTACACGAATATAAATCCAGTACAAGTGCTGATCGAACACGGAATCATTGTTCACATACTGGTTGACCGCCGGTCGACCACCACCCGCGCCCGGCCGCGCGGCACCGTGGTGATGTTGCGGATCTTGCCGCGCTCGGGCGCGCTGCCCGCCGGGAGCGAAAGCGTGTCGCGGACGAGGATTTCGCGCAGCACCGCGGCGCCCTCGAGCAGTGAGAACCCCGCACCGATGCATCGCCGCACACCGCCGCCGAACGGCAGCCAGGTGTTCGGCGCCACTTCGCCGTCGAGGAAGCGGGCCGGGCGGAACACGGCGACGTCGGGGTAGGCCTCGGTACGGCGGTGTGCGAGGACGATCGACGTGGCGACCACGGTGCCCGCGGGCAGCCGCTGTCCGCCGATCGTCATGTCCCTGGTCAGTTTTCGATTGGTGCCGGAGATGACGGTGTGCAACCGCATGGCCTCCTTGAGCACCGCGTCCAGGTATCGGTCGTCGCCGGTGCGCGCGGCCTCCGAGGCCTGCCGCTGGATCTCGGCGTCGGCGGCGAGTTCGTAGAGTGCCCAGGACAGCGCCGAGGCGGTGGTCTCGTGCCCGGCCAGCAGTAGCGTGATGAGCTGGTCGCGCAGTTCGGCATCGGTGAGCGGCGCGTCGCCGTCGCCCGCGCCGACCTCGAGCAGGCGCGACAGCACGTCGGTGCGCCCGGCCAGATCGGTCGCCCGCCGCCGCTCGGCGATCTCCGCGTAGAGCAAGGCGTCGACCGCGGCCAGGTTCTCGGCGAAGCTCTTCCACGGGCCGACCCGCCGCAATCGGTCGCTCTTCAAACCCAGGAACACCAGCGGATTCAGGTGGACGATCCGGTTCAGGCGCGGGTTCAGCTCGGCCCTGGTCCGCTCGTCGGTGACGCCGAAGACCACCCGCGTGATCACCTCGAGGGTGAGCGCGTTCATCCGGTCCAGCATGCGCACCGTGGATCCGGACGCCCAACCGCCGATCTCCGCGGCCGCGATCTCGGAGATCAGCGCTCGGTAGCCGCGCAGCGCGGCGCCGTTGAACGCGGGCATGAGCAGCCTGCGCGCCCGCGCGTGCTCGGCCTCGTCGGTCAGCAGCAGCGAGTGCGGGCCCATGATCGCACCGAGGATCTGGTTGCCCTCGCCCGCGTGCAGGTCGTGCGGATCGCCCGCGAAGATCTCCTTGATGTGCTCGGGGCGGGAGTACACCACGACGCGGTCGGCGAACGGCGGGATCCGCAGGGTGAAGACGTCACCGTAGCGGCGCGCCATCGCGGTGAGGAACCGGGCCCGGTCCCGCTGGAACAACGCGCTCTGCACGAGCGGCGGCAGCGCGGGCCCAGGCGGAAAACCCGCGGGCTCCGTGCGTTCTCGGACGTCCTGTGCGGCCACGATGCCACCTCCACGCGCATGTCGAACCGGCTGTCGCCTCCACGCTAGGAGAAACCCGGACGCCGGTCCATGCCCGATGCCCGCCGCTCGCGTACCCCGGCTCACCATCCAATACTCCGTTTGTCCGAAACCGCTTGTACCGGTGCGTCTTTCTGGTAAGGAGTTCGTCATGGCGTCGGCTTTGCGCCCGGTGGACCCCATCCCGGTGCTCGGCGCCGTGGTCGCCGCGGTACGGCGGATCACGGCGCGCTATCGGCTCACCCCGCAGGAGAAGCGCAACCTGGAAGCCGCCCGCGGCGCGCGGGCGGCGGTCTTCACCGCGTCCATCGGCGGGCGCGGCTACCGCCGATAGAATCCTGCGCCGCAGCCGAACTCGCGACGCACACAGCCGCGCCCGTTCCGGATCGCGGCGTCCGATTCGGGCGCTCCCGGCACTGCGTCCGGCAACTGATCGGGATCGTCCGCAGCCGAAGTCGGGAGCGCCCTCAGCCCTGCGCGCCGGGCCGGATCGCGCCGTACCAGTCGAGCAGGTCCGGGTTGTCCACGGCGCTGCGTTCGACGACGCGGGTCGGGTCGGCGCCCTGGAACAGCTTCTTGATCGGTACCTCGAGCTTCTTCCCGGTGCGGGTGTGCGGGATGCCGGGGGCCAGGATGATCTCGTCGGGCACGTGGCGGGGGGATACCTCGGTGCGGATGGTGCTGTTGACGCGCGCTTTCAGCTCGTCGGTGAGTTCCGCGCCGGGCGCGAGGGTCACGAACAGCGGCATCCAGTATCCGCCGTCGGGCTGCTCGGCGCCGATCACCAGCGCTTCGGCGATCTCCGGGAGCCGTTCGACGGATTGGTAGATGTCGGCGCTGCCCATCCGGATGCCGTGCCGGTTGAGCGTGGAGTCCGACCGCCCGTGCACGACCACGCTGTGGTGGTCGGTGATGGTGATCCAGTCGCCGTGCCGCCACACGCCGGGGAACATGTCGAAATACGCGTCGTGATAACGCTTCCCGTCCTCGTCGCGCCAGAAGGAGACCGGCATGGACGGCATCGGCGCGGTGACGACGAGCTCGCCGACTTCGCCGCGCACCGGCTGCCCCGCCGGGTCGTAGGCGTCCAGCGCGACGCCGAGGAAGGGCGCCGACAGCTCACCCGGCCACACGGGCACGGTGCGCGCGCCCCCGATGAACGCGGACACCACGTCGGTGCCGCCGCTGATCGAGGACACCTGGACGTGCTCGCCGACGTTCTCGCCCAGCCACAGCGCCGAGGAGGTGGGCAGCGAGGAGCCGGTGATGCCGACGGTGCGCAGGGCCGACAGGTCGTGCTCGGTGCGCGGCACCGACCCCGCTTTGATGCAGGCCAGCACATAGCCGGGGCTGGCGCCGAGCACGGTGGCGCCGACCTCGGCGGCGATCCGCCACAGCGCGTCGGGGGTCGGCGCGGTAGGGCTGCCGTCGTAGGTGACGATGGTCGCCCCGGCCAGCAGGCCCGCGATCTGGAAGTTCCACATCATCCAGCTCGGGCTGGTGTACCAGAAGAAGGTGTCCTCGGGTCCGATGTCGGATTGCAGGGCAACGGCTTTGAGGTGTTCGAGCAGCACGCCGCCGTGGCCGTGCACGATGCCCTTGGGCAGGCCGGTGGTGCCGGAGGAGAACACGATCCACAGCGGATGGTCGAAATCCACCGACTCCGTGGTGATCACCGGAGGCAGCCCGTCGGTGGTGGTCACCGCCTCGTCCCACGAGGTCGCGTCCGGCACGTCCAGCCCGAGCCGGGAGACCGCGATCGTGCCCTTCAGCGAGTCCAGGCCCACACGCAACGCGGCGATGTCGTCGCGCTTGTCGTGCGCCTTGCCGCCGAAGCGGTAGCCGTCGGCGGTGACCAGGACAGTCGGCTCCAATTGCCCGAGACGGTCCAGCGCGGCTTTCGGCGAGTAGTCCTGTCCGCAGGCGCTCCAGATCGCGCCGATGCTCGCGGTGGCCAGGAACGCGATCACCGTTTCCGGGATGTTCGGCAGATACCCGGCCACCCGGTCGCCGGGCCGCACACCCAGCGACCGCAGCGTCTGTGCGAAAGCGGCGGTGTGGTCGATCAGTTCGGCCCAGGACACCTCGCGGATCGGAGCGTCCTCACTGACCGCCTTGATCGCGGGCCGGTCGGTGCGCAGCTGCCGGATCACCTGGTCCACATAGTTCAACCGGGTGCCGGGGAACCACTGCGCGCCCGGCATCTCCGCGCTCGCCAACACTTCGCCCGCGATGTCACCGAGCTCGAAGTAGTCCCAGACCGCGTGCCAGAACCCGGCGAGATCGTCGACCGACCACTGCCACAGCGCGTGATAGTCGGTCGCGTGCACACCGGTGCGTTCCGCGACGAATCGGGCGAAGTCGGTGATCCTCGCCTCGGCGATGTCTTCTTCGGTCGGCACCCATTGTGGTTGCATCGCGGTCCTCTCGACTGGGGAAACTCTGCGTTCAGGCGCGGTCGGCGCGCCGCACGATCTGCTCGGCGTGCCGGAACACGGGGCCATCGACCATCCTGCCCTCGAAGGCGAAGACGCCGCGGTGGTTCGGCGCTTCCGCCAGCACTCGGCGGGCCCAATCGATCTGCTCCTCGGACGGCGCGTAGGCGGCCCGCAGCACCGGCACCTGGCTGGGGTGGATCGCGACCTTGGCGTCGAATCCGACCGCGACCGCGTCCTCGGCCTCTGCTCGCAGGCCGTCCAGATCGCGGATGTCCAGATACACCGAGTCCAGCGCGAACTTGCCGTACGCCTTGGCGGCCAGCAGCGCGCGGGAGCGGACGTGTCGCGCCACGTCGCGGTAGCTGCCGTCGGCGTGCCTGCTCGCGGTGCCGCCGAGCCCGGCCACCAGGTCCTCCGCGCCCCACATGACGCCGATCGCGTTGGCCGCCGTCATCGCCTCGCCGACCGTCAGCGCGCCGAGCGGCGACTCGATCAGCGCGATCACCGCGTAGTCCGCCAGCGCGGTGACCTGTTCGGCGGATTCGCATTTCGGCAGCATGAGCCTGCGGTAGGCGGTGTCGGCGAGTGCCGCCAGATCGAGCGCGTGGTCCTCGGTACCCGCCGCGTTGACGCGCACCACCGTGGTCGCCGGATCGAGCGGTGTATCCAGCAGCGCCTTGCGCGCCGCCGTTTTGTCGTGCGCGGCGACGCCGTCCTCGAGGTCGAGAATCACGATGTCGGCCGCAGCCGCCGCCTTCGCGAAGCGCTCGGGACGATCGGCCGGGCAGAACAACCAGGCCGGACCTGCCATCTGCCAATTCATGCGGCATCGCCTCCGGCATGAGCGCGACCCTGCCGACTCCGGGCCGAACCGCTCATGCTGTGTCGGTTGTGGATACCCACGGAGCCCGGTGTAGTAGTGCCACTGTGCTGCCTCAGGGCCGGGCCGCTCATGCTGTGTCGGTTATGGGCATCCGCATCGCTGTTCGTGGTGACCTCGGGTTGTCTCACCCGGACCGGGCCCCTCATGCCGCGCCCTCCGGAGCCTTGCGCACCAGCGTCTTGCGCACCGCCGTTGCCACGACCTCGCCGTGCTGATTGCGCGCCGTGTGCGCGAAGGTCACGATGCCCTCGCCCGGACGGCTCTTCGATTCGCGCTTGTCGGTGACCACGGTTTCGGCGTACATGGTGTCGCCATGGAACAGCGGCTTGGGGAAAGCGACCTCCGAGAAGCCGAGGTTGGCCACGATGGTGCCCTGGGTCAGCTGCGCCACCGACAGTCCGATCAACGTGGACAGGGTGAACATCGAGTTCACCAACCGCTGATTGAACGGAGGCAATCGATCGCTGAACGCCGCGTCCAGGTGCAGCGCCTGGGTGTTCATGGTGAGCGTGGTGAACAGGACGTTGTCCGCCTCGGTGATGGTGCGGCCGGGGCGGTGCTCGTAGACCACCTCGGTGTCGAACTCCTCGAACCACAGGCCGCGCTGCACGATCGTCCGCCGGGTCACAGGCCCAGCTCCCGTCCGATCAGCATCAGCTGCACCTCCGTCGTCCCCTCGCCGATTTCCAGGATCTTGCTGTCGCGATAGTGCCGGGCGACGGCGTATTCGTTCATGAAGCCGTAGCCGCCGAAGATCTGCGTCGCGTCGCGAGCGTTGTCCATGGCGGCCTCGCTGGCCACCAGCTTGGCGATGGACGCCTGCTTCTTGAACGGCTTGCCCGCCAGCATCAGCGCCGCCGCGTCGTAGTAGGCCGTGCGCGCGGCGTGCGCCCGCGTCTCCATCCTGGCGATCTTGAACGCGATGGCCTGATTGCGCCCGATCGCCTGGCCGAACGCCTCGCGCTCCTTGGCGTAGCGCACGCTCTCGTCCACACAGCCCTGCGCGGCGCCGACCGCGAGCGCGGCGATGGCGATGCGGCCCTCGTCGAGGATGCGCAGGAAGTTCGCGTAACCGCGCCCGCGCTCGCCGAGCAGATTCTCCTCGGGGACGCGGACGTCGGTGAAGCTGAGCGGATGGGTGTCGGAGGCGTTCCAGCCGACCTTGTTGTACGCGGGCTCGGCGACGAAACCGGGTGTGTCGGTCGGCACCAGGATCGTCGAGATCTCCTTCTTGCCGCCGGTGTTCCCGGTCACCGCGGTCACCGTGACGAGCTTGGTGATGTCGGTGCCGGAATTGGTGATGAACTGCTTGCTGCCGTTGATGATCCATTCGCCGCCGTCGATGACCGCGGTGGTCCTGGTGCCGCCCGCGTCGCTGCCCGCGCCCGGTTCGGTGAGCCCGAACGCGGCGAGGTTGCGGCCGCTGGTCAGCCGCGGCAGCCATTCCTGTTTCTGCTTGTCGTTGCCGAAGCGGTAGATCGGCATCGCGCCGAGCGAGACGCCCGCCTCCAGCGTGATCGCCACGCTCTGGTCGACCTTGCCCAGTTCCTCGAGCGCCAGGCACAGCGCGAAGTAGTCGCCGCCCATGCCGCCGTACTCCTCCGGGAACGGCAGGCCGAACAGGCCCATCTCGGCCATCCCCGCGACCACTTCGTACGGGAAGGTGTGGTTCGCGTCGTGCTCGGCCGCCACCGGAGCGACCACCGACCGCGCGAAGTCGCGCACGGTCAGCGCGAGATCGCGGTACTCCTCCGGCAGCGTGCCGGTGGACAGGAAGTCGGTCATGCGGGGATTCCTTCTCGTTCGGTGGGATTCGTTGCGGCCTGCGCGACGACGCGCGCCAGCACTTGGTCTAGGCGCACCTGCGCGCCGGGTTCGACCAGTAGTTCGACGGTTCCGGCGACCGGCGCGGTGAGCGAGTGCTCCATCTTCATCGCCTCCACGATGACCACCGGATCGCCCGCCGCGACGGCGGCGCCGGAGGCGACCGGCACCGCGATCACCGAGCCGGGCATGGGGGAGCGGATCTCGGCGTCGCCCACGTGCTCGTCGCCGCCGCGCACGTTGACCTCGGCCACTTCGCGCAGCACCGCGATGCCGGACGGTCCGGCCACCCACAACAAGCCGTCCTGCTCGGCGACCCGGTAGGTGCGGCGCAGGCCGTCCAGGGTGAGGGCGAGTTCGCCCGCGCATCGATCGCCGGAGGCGGTGAATACCGCGGTCAGTGCGCGGCTTTCGCCCTCGTCGACCCGCACCGTGCCGTCGTCCGGCGTGCCGGACAGGTAGACGTGCTCGACCCGCTCGCCGCCCGCGAGCCGGATCGGCGTCGGCGCGTCGGCCCCGATCCGCCAGCCGGAGGGCACCTCCCAGGGGTCGCGCGGCGCGGCGGGCCAGCGGCGCACCCAGTGCCAGGCCGCCGCGGCGACGAACTCGTCGTCGCCCACGGCGGCGGGCCGGAAGTCGGCGACCCGCCGGTCCAGCAGGGCGGTGTCCAGCCGTCCTTCGGCCACGTCCGGGTCGGCGAGCAGGAAGCGCAGGAATTCGATATTGCTGGTCACGCCGAGCAGCACGGTGTCGGCCAGCGCGCGATCCAGTTTCGCGAGCGCGGCGGCGCGATCACCGGCGTGCGCGATGACCTTCGACAGCATCGGGTCGTAATCGCTGCCGACGCGCGTGCCGATCCGCAGGCCCGAGTCGACCCGGACGCCGGGACCTTCCGGCTCGTCGAGGTCGAGCACCGTGCCGCCGGTGGGCAGGAACCCGCGCCCCGGATCCTCGGCGTACACCCTGGCCTCGATCGCGTGCCCGACCATCCGGATGTCGTCCTGCGCCACCGCAAGCTTCTGCCCGGCCGCCACCCGGACCTGGCATTCCACCAAGTCGACGCCGGTGACCAGCTCGGTGACCGGATGCTCTACCTGCAGGCGGGTGTTCATCTCCATGAAGAAGAACTCGTCCGGCTGGTCGGCGGAGACGATGAACTCCACGGTGCCCGCGCCCACGTAGTCCACGCTGCGCGCGGTGTTGCAGGCCGCCGCGCCGATCCTGGCCCTGGTGGCCGCGTCCAGCAGCGGCGAGGGAGCCTCCTCGATCACCTTCTGGTGGCGGCGCTGCAAGCTGCATTCGCGCTCGCCCAGATGCAGCACGTTGCCGAACTGGTCGGCGAGAATTTGCACCTCGATGTGCCGCGGCCGGGTGACGAACCGTTCCAGGAACAGCGTGTCGTCGCCGAACGCGGCGGCGGCCTCGCGCCGGGCGCTGCGCAGCGCCTCCGGCAGGCGGGCCGGATCGTCCACCCGGCGCATGCCCTTGCCTCCACCGCCCGCGGACGGCTTGACCAGCACCGGATAGCCGACTTCGGCGGCCGCGGCGATCAGCTCGTCATCGGTCAGGCCCGGGGTGGCGATGCCGGGCACCACGGGGACACCGAACGCGGCCACGGTGTTCTTCGCGGTGATCTTGTCGCCCATCACCTCGATGGCGCGGGCCGGCGGTCCGAGGAAGACGATGTCCGCCTCCGCCAGCGCGGCGGCGAAAGCGGCGTTCTCCGAGAGGAACCCGTAGCCGGGGTGGACCGCTTGCGCGCCGGTGCGCACGGCGGCGGCCACCACCCGGTCGATGGCGAGGTAGCTCTCCCGGGCGGGGGCCGGGCCGAGACGCACCGCAGTGTCGGCTTCGTGGACGTGGCGGGCGTCGGCGTCGGCGTCGCTGTAGACGGCCACCGAGCGAATCCCCAAGGCGCGCAGAGTGCGGATCACCCGCACCGCGATCTCGCCGCGGTTGGCGACCAGCACGGTGTCGAATCCGACGGGAACGGATCTGTTCAGCATCGTCATCACATCCGGAAAACGCCGTAGGAGACGGGTTCGAGCGGGGCCTGCGCGCACACCGACAGCGCCAGCCCGAGCACGGTTCTGGTGTCGGCGGGATCGATCACGCCGTCGTCCCACAACCTGGCCGTCGAGTAATAGGGGTTGCCCTGGCTCTCGTACTGGTCCCGGATCGGGGCCTTGAACGCCTCCTCGTCCGCGGCCGACCAGGGCTGCCCGCTGCTGTCGAGCTGGTCGCCGCGCACCGTCGCCAGCACCGACGCCGCCTGCTCGCCACCCATCACCGAGATCCGGGCGTTCGGCCACATCCACAGGAACCGCGGCGAATACGCGCGCCCGCACATCGAGTAGTTGCCCGCGCCGTAGGAGCCGCCGATGACGACGGTGAGCTTCGGCACGCGGGCGCAGGCCACCGCGGTGACCATCTTCGCGCCGTGCTTGGCGATGCCGCCCGCCTCGTAGTCGCGGCCGACCATGAAGCCGGTGATGTTCTGCAGGAACAGCAGCGGGATACTGCGCTTGTCGCACAGCTCGATGAAATGCGCGCCCTTCATAGCGGATTCGCTGAACAGCACGCCGTTGTTGGCGACGATGCCCACCGGATGTCCGTGGATGTGCGCGAACCCGGTGACCAAGGTCTTGCCGTATTCGGCCTTGAACTCGTGGAACCCGCTCTCGCCCTCGACGGTCCCGTCGACCAGGCGATGGATCACCTCGCGCACGTCGTAGGGAGTGCGCAGGTCGGTCGGCACCACGTCGTAGAGCTCGGATTCCGGCGCGGCGGGCGCGATGACGGGCCGCACCTCCCACGGGACCGGCGTGCGCGGGCCGAGCGTGGCCACGATGCGGCGCACGATGCGCAGCGCGTCCTGATCGTCCTCGGCCAGGTGATCGGTGACGCCGGAGGTGCGCGAGTGCAGCTCGCCGCCGCCGAGTTCCTCGGCCGTGACCACCTCACCGGTCGCGGCCTTCACCAGCGGCGGGCCGCCGAGGAAGATGGTGCCCTGGTTGCGCACGATCACGGCCTCGTCGCTCATCGCGGGCACGTAGGCGCCGCCCGCGGTGCAGGAGCCGAGCACCGCGGCGATCTGCGGAATCCCTTTGGCGCTCATGGTCGCCTGGTTGTAGAAGATGCGCCCGAAGTGCTCCCGGTCGGGGAACACCTCGTCCTGGTGCGGCAGGTACGCGCCACCGGAGTCGACCAGGTAGACGCACGGCAGCTGGTTCTGCAATGCGATCTCCTGCGCACGCAGATGCTTCTTCACCGTCATGGGGTAGTAGGTGCCGCCCTTGACCGTCGCGTCGTTGGCCACGATCACGCATTCCCGGCCGGACACCCGGCCGATCCCGGTGATGATCCCGGCGCCGGGGGAGTCGTCGCCGTACATTCCGGTCGCGGCCAGCGGGGACAGCTCGAGGAACGGGCTCCCCGGGTCCAGCAGCTGGTCCACCCGCTGCCTGGGCAGCAGTTTGCCCCGCGCGACGTGGCGATCGCGCGCCTTCGGGGGCCCGCCCAGCGCGGCGGCGGCCAGCCGGGCGCGCAGATCGTCGACCAACGCCGCGTGCGCGGCGCGGTTCCCGACGACCTCTTCGGTAACGGTCATTACGTAATCCTGTCGTCCAGTTAGTCGACGATAACTGAAATTCAGGTTAGTCTTGATTAACCGAGTTGTCCAGATCGGCCGAAAGGACCGCGTGTGACCAGTGCCGAATCCGTCGCGCCGACGCGTCGTGAGCAATTGAAGGCGCAGCGCAGGGCGCAACTGCTGGAAGCGGGAGCGCGGTTGATCGCCGATCGCGGCTTCCTCGGCATGCGCCTGGACGACCTGGGCGCCGCCGTCGGCATCAGCGGCCCCGCGGTCTACCGGCACTTCCCGAACAAGGAAGCGCTGCTGATCGAGCTGCTGGTCGGGGTGAGTCAGCGCCTGCTCGACGGCGGCAAGAAGGTGGTCGCGGGCACGAACTCCCCGGAGGAGGCGCTCGCCGGGCTGGTCGATCACCATCTGGACTTCGCGCTCGGCGAGCCGGAGCTGATCCGCATCCAGGACCGCGACCTGGACAACGTGCCCGCTGCGGCCCGCCGCGAGATCCGCCGCACCCAGCGCCAGTACGTGGAGATCTGGGTGAGCGTGTTGCGCGAACTGCATCCCGAACTACCCGAGGAGGCGGCGCGGGTGCAGGCCCACGCCGCCTTCGGTCTGATCAACTCCACCCCGCACAGCGCGAGCGAGGCGACCGCGGCACGCGCCCGGCCGGTGCTGCGCGGAATGGCGCTGACCGCGCTCGGGTGAGCGCGCCCTCATCGCGCGCTCCACCCGCCATCCATCGTGTAGGCCGCGCCGGTGACCATGCCCGCCTCCGGCGACACCAGCCAGGCCACCAGCGACGCGACCTCCTCCGGCTCGACGAGCCGTTTGATCGCGCTCTCGGTGAGCAGGATCTTCTCCACCACCTCCTGCTCGGGCACGCCGTGCGCCTTGGCCTGATCCGCGATCTGCTTGTCCACCAGCGGCGTCCGCACATAGCCGGGGTTCACGCAATTGCTGGTGACGCCGTGCGGGCCGCCCTCCAGCGCGGTGACCTTGGACAGCCCCTCCAGGCCGTGCTTGGCCGTCACGTACGCGACCTTGTATTCGGAGGCGCGCAGGCCGTGGACCGAGGAGATGTTGACGATCCGTCCCCAGCCCTGCCGGTACATGTGCGGCAGCGCCGCGCGCACCAGCAGGAACGGGGCCTCGACCATCAGCGTGAGCAGGTCGCGGAAGCGCTGCGGCGCGAAGTCCTGGATCGGGCTGACGTGCTGCACCCCGGCGTTGTTGATCAGGATGTCGACGTCGAGTTCCAGCTCCTCCAGCGCCGCGACGTCGAGCAGGTCCACCGCCCACGACTTGCCGCCCAGCTCCCTGGCCACGGTCTTCGCGCCGACGTCGTCGACGTCGGCCACCGTGACCGTGGCCCCCCGCGCCGCGAGCGCGCGGGCGCACGCCGCGCCGATGCCGCTCGCGCCGCCGGTGACCAGGGCGCTGCGCCCCGCCAGATCGCTCATCGCACGGTCACTTCGGTGCGCGCGCCGAGGGTCTCGGCATCGGCGTGATCGATGCTCTCCAAGGTCAGTCCCTTCGTCTCTCGTGCGACGAGCACGGCGATCGCGCTCACCGCCGCCGCGCCCGCCAGGTACCAGGCGATCGGCACCGCGGAGTGGTAGGTGTTCAGCAGCCGGACGGCGATGATCGGCGCCAGCGAACCGGCCACGATCGAGGTCACCTGGTAGCCGAGGGACACACCGGAATAGCGCATCCGGGTGGGGAACATCTCGGCCATGATCGCGGGCTGCCCGGCGTACATGAAGGCGTGGAAGATCAAGCCGATGACGATGGCGGACATGATGACCACGTTGTGGCCGCTGTCCATCATCGGGAAGGCGAAGAAGCCCCAGGTGCCCGCGGTGAGCGCGCCGATCAGGTAGACCGGCCGCCTGCCGATGCGGTCGGACAGGTTGCCCACCAACGGGATCGCCACGAAGTGCACCGCGTGCGCGGCCAGCAGCCACCACAGGATCACTTGGGTGTCGGCGTGCACCTGCGTCTTCAGATAGGTGATGGTGAACGTGACCACCAGGTAGTACATGACGTTCTCGCCGAAACGCAGCCCCATCGCGGTGAGCACGCCGCGCGGATAGCGGCGCAGCACCTCCACCACGCTCAGCGAGGTCGCCTTGATCTGCTCGGCTTCCCGCTGCGCCGCGACGAAGATGGGCGCGTCGGTGATCTTGGTGCGGATGTAGTAGCCGATCAGCACCACGACCGCCGACAGCCAGAACGCGACCCGCCAGCCCCAGCCGAGGAACGCCTCGTCCGACAGCGTGGAGGTGAGCACCAGCAGCACCACCGTCGCCAGCAGGTTGCCCGCGGGTACGCCTGCCTGTGGCCAGCTCGCCCAGAATCCGCGGCTGCGGCTCGGGCTGTGCTCGGCGACCAGCAGCACCGCGCCGCCCCACTCTCCGCCGACCGCGAAGCCTTGGATGAAGCGCAGGGCCACCAGCAGCGCGGGCGCCCAGTAGCCGATCTGCCCGAAGGTCGGCAGGCAGCCCATCAGGAACGTCGCGCTGCCCACCAGCACCAGGCTGAACTGCAGCAGCTTCTTGCGGCCGTACTTGTCGCCGAAGTGCCCGAACACCACGCCGCCCAGCGGCCGCGCCGCGAAACCGACCGCGTAGGTGATGAACGCGGCGAGGATGGCGTCCAGGTCGCTGGTGCCCTTGGCGAAGAACACCTTGCTGAACACCAGCGTGGCGGCGGTGCCGTACAGGAAGAACTCGTACCACTCCACCACCGTGCCCGCCATCGACGCGGCCACCACGCGGCGCAGGCCGCTGGTCGTGCCGCCCGAATCCGCCGCTACGGCGTTGTGCTCCCTCATCGCACTTCTCCTTCGTGCCCGGGGCCACACTTCGTTCCCGATGTGACGGCCCCCACAATGCTTTGGCTGCACCGAGTATTGGTGCAGAGGAATTACGCCGCAATGACCATTTATGCAGTGCGTCTCTGCAAAGATGCAGATATGCGCCCGGCCACTCCTGGTCGTCCCAGCGCGGACGACCTCCTCGTCCTCCTGGCCGTCGGGCGCTCTGGCCGATTCGTGACGGCGGCCGACGAACTCGGCATCAACCACACCACTATCTCCCGGCGCATCGCCGCGCTCGAGCACACCCTCGGCGGCCGGGTGCTCACCCGGGTGACCGGTGGCTGGGAGCTGACCGATCTCGGCAGGGAAGCCCTGGCCGCGGCCGAGGCGGTGGAGTCGGCGGTGAAGTCGCTGGCCGCGGACGCCGACGGAAACCGGGTGCTGGAGGGGGTCGTCCGGCTCTCGGCGACCGACGGCTTCAGCGCTTACATCGCCGCGCCCGCGGCGGCGGAGGTGCAGCGGCGGCACCCCAAGATCTCGGTGGAAATCGTGGCGATCACCCGGCGCGCCTCGCAGCAGCGTTCGGGGCTGGATCTCGAGATCGTGGTGGGCGAGCCGCAAGTGCACCGCGCCACCGCCACGCATCTGGCCGACTACTGTCTCGGCCTCTACGGTTCCCGCGAATACCTGTACGAGAACGGCGCACCCGCGACGATCGACGACCTGTCCCGGTATCCGCTGGTCTACTTCATCGATTCCATGCTGCAAGTCGACGATCTCGACTTGGCCTCCAGCTTCGTACCCGCGATGCGCGAATCGGTCACGTCCACCAATGTTTTCGTGCACGTCGAGGCCACGCGCGCCTCCGCGGGCCTGGGCCTGCTGCCGTGCTTCATGGCCGATCGCCACGCGGACCTCGTTCGCGTGCTGGCCGATTCGGTGACCGTCACCCTCGGCTACTGGCTCGTCGCGCGCACCGAAACCCTTCGCCGCCCGGAAGTGGCCGCCGTCGTCGCCGCGATCCGCGCCGTGGTCGCCGATCAGCGCGACATCCTCCTCGGTCGTCGGCACTGACGGTCGACTCCGGCCCCGGGGGCGATGCGAGTCGTCTTCGTCCGCTCCTGGCGGCATGCTCGGCCTCACTCCGGCCCGTGCGGCTTCGGTGGCTCAGCGGGCGAGGTGTCCGGCCTGGCGGCGCGCTGTGATCCAAATTACTGGTTTCCGACCATCTGGACAGCGCACAGCTATCTCAAAGAAAACTCACAGCAATCAGCTGAACAGATGTTTTCATGCCGTCGCCTCCAGCGACGCCGGTGAGGTTAACAGGCCAGCGTACAACGTGGTCAGACATGCGGGCATTTCTCATTTCGGGGAAGAATTGCCAGTGTTGGGAAGGTGCATACTCAGCAGTATGAGGCATAGATCACGCGCTACGTGAACGCACAATCATTCTCCTGACCAGATGTTTCTCCGCCGCGCTGCCGGGCGTTGGCGGAGTCGTAACTCTGTCTTCTTCTCCGGCGCCTTATTTGAGTTCAGTGAGCCGACTTCAAACGGAGGAATCTGTGCTACCACACGTGACCGTGATCCACCGCGTACGTGGTGTCGATGTTCCGTATACCGAGCGTATCGATCACGTTCGCAATCTTGTCACCTATGTTTGCGCGAGCGGCTTGCCCGACGGCATACCCGAGCAGGCGGCGGCGGTCACGGTTCTCGACGGCGCGACTCCGGTGCACGGTGCCGTGCGCGATCTCGCGGCACGGTTCGGCACGCCGGAACGCATTGTCGCACTGCACGAGTTCGACCTACTCCCGGCGGCGGAACTGCGCGCGGAATTCGGCATCCCCGGTGACCGGGCGGAATACGTCACCCGGTTCCGCGACAAGCTGACGATGGCCCAAGCGGTCGCCGCGCGGAACGTCTCCGTTCCCGCATTCCGCGCCGCACCCGACCTGTCCTCGGTCGCCGAATTCGCCGCGGAGTCCGGTTTCCCGATCATCGTCAAGCCCAGATTCGGCGCCGGCAGCCGCGATGTGGTCAAGCTGAATTCGGAAGCGGATCTCGCCGCATTGCCGGACCTCGCGTCCGAACCATTTCTGGTCCAAGAATTCTGCCCGGACGAAGTCGGCGCCATCGACGGCGTGTGGACGGGTTCCCAACTCGGGCCGTGGCGCGCTTCGAAATATCTCGGAACATGCCTCGATTTCGCCAACGAAGCGGAAAGCCTGGGCTATATCGAGGTCGACGATCCCGCATTGACCGGCACATTGACCGAGTTCGCCGAATCGGTTCTTTCCGCACTCAGCCCTGGTGTCCCGACCGTATTCCATCTGGAATTCTTCGTCGGCGGAGACGGCGATTCTCCCCGCGTCCAGTTTCTGGAGGTCGCGGCGCGCGCGTGCGGCGGGCAAACCACCCACATGTGGCGCGAGGTGCACCGATACGACCTGCTCGGCGCGGCGGTCGACATCCAGCTCGGCCGGACGCCCGCCACGGCGCCGCTCACCGACGGCGAGGTGGTCGCCGAACTGCTCATCCACCCGCCGGTGACGCCGCCGTGCCGGGTGGTGGCCGTGCACTGGGCGGTCCCGGAGGCCTACGCCCCGTACCACTGCTCGATTCCGCAGGTGGGGTCGGTGATCACCGAAACGTTCGGCTATGCCGATATCGGTGCGGCATTCCGCATCCGCGGAAAGTCGACCGCGGAAGTACTGGAATCGGTGCGCCGCACCGTGGCCGGGTTCCGAATGATGTGCACGGCGCTCGATTCACCTGTCGCGGCGGCGGTCGCCTGATCTGCTCGGACTTCTCTCGTGTCTCGGCTCTCCGTAGCTCTACCGCCGCCGGGTCCGCAGCGCATGCTGACCCTGATCACCGCGGCGTCCGCTGTCTCCAGCGGAATCTATTTGTCCACCGTGGTCCTGTATTTCACCAGGATCGTGCGGATTTCGCCGATGCGGGTCGGCGTGGGGCTGAGCGTCGCCGGCGCCGCCTGCGTTGTCGGCGGAGTACTCGTCGGCAAACTCTCGGATCGGCATGATCCGCTGCTGGTATTGCGTCGCAGTCTGATCGTCGCCGCTCTCGCCACGCTCGGATTTCTCGCGGTCGACGGATTCGCGATGTATTTGCTCGTCGTTCCCGCGGCGGCCGCGGGGCAGGCCTGCGTGCAATTGCTGACCACGGCGATCATCACCAAGATCGGCACCGACCGGGCCAACGAGTTCCGGGCGTACACGCGGTCGGTGCTCAACGTCGGCATCGCCGTCGGCATCGGGATGTCCGCGCTGGCGGTGCAATTCGACTCCGCCCTGCTCTATCGCGCGGCGATCGTCGTCGGAGCGGTATTTCTCGCCCTGGCGGCGCTGCTGGTCGGCCGACTGCCCGCGCTGCGATCCGTCGATGCCGAGTCGCCAGGCGGCCGCAGCCGGTGGGCGGCACTGCGCGACCGGCCGTATCTGGCATTGACGGCGCTCGACGGTGTGCTGTCGCTGCAGTACCGCGTCCAGTCGGTCGCCATTCCCTTGTGGATAATCGGCGCGACCACGGCGCCGCGCTGGTCGATCGCCACGCTCGACATGCTCAACATCGCCATCGTCGTGTTATTCCAGGTCCGCGCCAGCAGGCGCGTCCTCGACGTCCCAGCGGCGGGCGCGGCGCTGCGGCGCTGCGGCTGGGCGTTCCTGATCGCCTGCGTCCTGTTCGCGGCCGCGCGCGGCCACGGCGGCTGGATCGCGGTGCTCATCCTGGTCGCGGGCGGCGCGATCCTGAGCGTGGGGGAGCTGTGGCAGACGGCGGGCGGCTTCGAAGCGTCGAACCTGCTCGCCCCGCCGCAGGAAATCGGCGCGTACCTGGGTGTTTTCAGCATCGGCTTACGAATGGCCGACACCGTCGGCCCGGCGCTGCTCGCTTGGTTGTGCGTCGATGTCGGCGTCGTCGGCTGGTACATCACGGGATTCGTCCTGCTGGCCGCCGGGCTGCTGTCCCCCCTCGTTGTCGCTTGGGCCGAATCGACCCGCGACAGGTACGCGCTCGCTCCGGCGTCGTGAAGCCGGACGCGAAACCCCGGTACTGGCATTGGAAGGAACCATCCCGATGGAAGCGACGATCGACATCCGGATCACCGAGGCGGATCTGGCCGAAGCACTGCGCACGGATGTCATGACCGGACTGTCCGGACCGCGGAAATGGCTGCCGCCCAAGTGGTTCTACGACACCCGTGGCAGCAAACTGTTCGAGGCGATCACCGACCTGCCCGAGTACTATCCGACCCGCACCGAGCGCGCGCTGCTGCACGCTTGCGCTCAGGAGATCGCGGTCGGGGCCTCCGACGCGACGGAGCTGATCGAACTCGGTTCGGGATCCTCGGAGAAGACCGGTCTGCTGCTGCGTTCGTTCAGTGCACACGGCTCGTTGCGCTCGTATGTGCCCTTGGACGTCTCCGAGTCCGCTCTGCGGGACGCGGTCGGGTGGATCAACGCGGAGTTCCCCCGGCTCGAGGTCCACGGCCTGGTCAGTGATTTCACCAACGGGCTCGACTGGCTGCCACGCCGTGGGCGAAGGATCGTCGCGCTGCTCGGCGGCACGCTGGGCAACCTCGTCCCGGCGGAGCGGGCCGAGTTCTTCGGGCGCCTGCACGACGTGCTCGAGCCGGGGGAACAGTTGCTGCTGGGCGTGGGCCTGGTGACCGATCCGGCCGTCATGGTGCCCGCCTACGACGACGCCGCGGGCGTAACGGCCGAGTTCAACCGGAACATCCTGCACGTGGTGAACAACCGGCTCGGCGCGAATTTCGAACCCTCGCGGTTCGCGCACGTCGCCGTGTGGGATCCCGGCAACCGGTGGATCGAGATGCGGTTGGAGGCCACCGCCGACATGACGGTGACCGTCGCGGACCTGGATCTGATGCTCGAGTTCGCCGCCGGTGAGCAGATGCGCACCGAGATCTCGGCGAAGTTCCGGCTGGCGGACTTCCACGCCGAGCTGGCCGCTGCCGGGCTCCCGGCGCAGCGATCCTGGACCGATCCCGCCGAGCGCTTCGCCGTGGTGCTCGCGGGCAGATGAGCGACCTCATCGCGGCGGGCGGGGCGACGTTCGCCGAACGTCCCCGGCTGCGGTCCGGCACGGGCCGGTGGATCATGGCCGCCGCCGTGCTCGGTTCGGCGCTGGTCTCCCTCGACACCACCGTGGTCAATCTCGTCGTGCCGCGGATCGGGGCGGACCTCGATGCCGACATGGTGGATCTCCAATGGGTGGTGAGCGGCTACACCCTCGCCTTGGCGTCGCTGATCCTGGTGGGCGGGGCGTTGGGTGACAGGTACGGCCGTCGCGCGGTATTCGTCTGGGGCAGTGTGGTCTTCGCGCTGGCCTCGGCGTGGTGCGGAGTCGCGCCGGACGTCGCGACGCTGGTGGCGGCGCGGGTGGTGCAGGGGGTCGCGGGTGCGCTGATCACGCCCGGCAGTCTCGCGCTGATCGCGGCGTCGCTGGATCCGCGTGATCAAGGCGCGGCGATCGGCATGTGGTCCGGTCTCGGGGGCGTGGCGGGTGCGGTGGGGCCGATCGTCGGCGGCTGGCTGGTGGAACTGGCCGGATGGCGCTCGGTGTTCCTGATCAATGTCCCGTTGGCCGTGGCCGTGGCCGTCGTGTCGATGCGCCGCGTCCCGGAGTCCCGAGATCCGTACGCGCCGGCGCGGCCGGACCTCATCGGCACGGCGGTGGTGGTCACGGGCCTGGTGACGCTGACCTACGGGTTCATCGCAGGACACCCGGGGATGCAGGTTCCCGGCGCCGCGCTCGTGGCCGTCTTCGTGATCGTGCAGACCCGCGTCCGCAACCCGCTGGTCCCGCCCGCGCTGTTCCGGTCGCGGCAATTCACCGCGGTCAATCTGGTGACGTTGCCGGTGTATGCCGCCTTGGGGTGTGTGCTGTTCCTGTTGCTGCTCCAATTGCAGATCGTCGCGGGGTATTCCCCTCTCGTCGCCGGAACCGCGACGATCCCGATCACCGCGATCATGCTGCTGTCGTCGGGCTGGATCGGGCGGTGGGCGCAGCGGCACGGTGCGCGCCTGCCGATGACCATCGGCCTGCTGCTATCCGCCGCCGGAGCAATGTCGTTGGCCGGAATCGGTGCGGACGGTTCGTATGCCACCGCGGTGCTGCCCGGCGTCCTCCTGCTCGGCGCGGGCATGGCGGTGTTCGTGGCTCCGTTGACCGAATCCGTGTTCGCGTCGGTCCCGATCGAGGAGGCGGGCATCGCCTCCGGGGTCAACAACGCGATCGCCCGCATCGCCCAGTTGCTCGCCATCGCCGCGATCCCCGGCCTGGTCGGCATCTCCCGGACGCCGCTCACCGACGGCGTCGCGTTCGGCGCGGGCTACCGCGCGGCCATGTGGATCTGCTCGGCCCTGTTCGCCTCGGGCGCCACACTCGCCGCGACCCTCATGCCTCGACCGGCAAGGACCACGGTGGCCGCCCCACCTGCGGCGCGATGGCCGAGCGACCTGCTTCCCTTTTCGGCGGACGCGGTGGACATCGGCGAGTCGCGGACGACCCCGTCGCGAGGTCGTCGGCTGGGCCGCGGCCGGGGTTCGCGTCGGCAACCGGGCGGCGGCCCGTCGGACCACGACGTTCGCCGCCCGCGACCTACCCACTCGACCACACGGCCGGAAAACCGCTCCGGTCAACGTATGCGGAACGAGTGAGTGCGGGTCGGCCGCTTACGCCGTGCGTGCGGGTCGGCACGCGTTCGCGCCACTCGGACGGTGCAGCGCAGCCGGAACGGAAGTCCGTTCAAATAGCAAGCGGGGGTGACACCGCGACAGGCTGGTCAGGTGGTTCGTAGGTCCGCCATGCCTCGGCTAATCGGCGTGCGGCTTCGCGCAGGTCGTGGGGTTCGGCGACGAAACTGATCCGTATGCGGTCGATGCTGCCGCCGGAGGCATCAAGCCCGGCACCGGGCAAGATCGCGACCCCGTGTCGCAGTGCGCGCTGAGCGAAGGAGGCGCCGTCCCCATGGGGCAGTCGGATCCACAGCGTCTGGCCACCGGACACCGTGGGGATGTCCCATTTCGGCAGACGCGCGGCCAGTTCGGCCACCAGCAGGTCGTGACCTTCTCTGCGCTGCTGCGAGATTCGTTCCCGCAATCGGTCGAGATCGCGGAGCAGCCAGGTGGCGGCTAACTGTGCTGGGATGTTGCCGCCGAGATCGTGCACCGCGCGCAGCCGAGACAACCGGGCGATCACCGGGACCGGTGCCCGCACCCAACCGACACGCAACCCGCCCCAGACGACCTTGCTGAGCGAACCGATGGATATCACCGATTCGTCATAGTGGGCCAACGGCGGTGGTGGCGGATCGGTGCCAGGGAATCCGAGATCGGCCAGCACCTCGTCATCGACCAAAGGCACCGCGGCCCTTCTCGCCGACTCGACCAGGGCCCGCCGTCCCGACGCGGGAAGCACCGTACCTGTGGGGTTGTGGCATGTCGCAACGACATACGCGAGCGCCGCCGAGGTTACCGTGCCCAAGCCGACCGAGCCTGTCCGCAGTACCGTCGCGGCCTCGCGAAACGCCTCGAGCGCGCCCGGGTACGTCGGCGCCTCGACCAGGACGTGGTCACCGGGCCGGAGCAGTGCGCGGGCGAGTAGCGACAGCGCGTGTTGTCCGCCGCCGGTGACGAGAATCTGCTCCGGATCGGTTGGCACGCCACGCGCTCGATATCGGTCGGCAATCGCCCTGCGCAACAGCGGATGTCCGGTTGGGTGGTACCCGATGTCGCCCTCGACCGCGGCGAGCTCGGGCGCGATGCGCCGATATGCCTGGGCCAACTCGGGCGGCGGTTTCCCCGGAGCGGCACAAGCGAGCGCGATGACATCGGCGCTCGGCTCGAGCAGTTGCAAAAAGGCCGGGGAATGGGTGGTCTCGCGAGCCGGGACCGTCTCGGTTCCCGCGACCCGGGTGCCACTGCCCTGGCGGCGCACCACGCGACCATCCGCGCCGAGCAGATCGTATGCCGCTACCACCGTACTGCGCCCGACCGCGAGAGCCTTCGCCAGTTTGCGCTCGGGCGGCAGCCGCATACCCGACCGCAGCTCACCGTCATCGATCAACGCCCGCAGTCGCCGCGCCAGCAGGACATAGAGCGGACCTCGGTCGGTCGACCAGCGACCGAGCCGATCAGCAAGTTCCATTGGCTCCATATGCAAACCAATTCTGCCTGATTGGCTCTAGGGTCCCGACCTCGCCACGGCGACGATGAACCCATGAGCAAGATCTCCATTACCGATGTCGTCGACGACCTGAGCGGTCCTTGGCAGCCGCGCGACCTGGCCACCGCCAACGACGCCGTGGTGCGCATCGCTCGCCTGCACGGCGCATTCCCCTGGCATCACCACGACGAAGACGAGCTGTTCCTCTGCTGGAACGGCACCTTCCGCATCGAAATGCAGGACCATGCGGCGGTAACACTTGGTCCCGGCGAGATCTTCGTGGTTCCTCGCGGAGTCGAACACCGACCGGTGGCCGAGGAACCAGCTCACGCGATCATGATCGAACGGCCGGAAACCAAGCAATACGGCAATTAGCCGAGGACGCACGCGACAGCGGTAGAAGCTGCGACGCGCTGAGTGAACTGTCAGTGCGGCTCCCTATGCCGCGGCAGCCTGGTCGGCTCCTCGTGGTACCGGGGCGGCGTAGTAGGCGCGATAGGAGTGAGTCAGGGAAGTAGCCACAGTCGTTCACAAGGCAGCCGATCATATTCAATGCTTGGATCGCCGACTTCGGATGCCGATACTTCCGGACAGTGACTCTCGGACCACTTTCGCAACAGGTTTCGGACTGCTGTTCGACAAGCTACGTAGTCGAATACGCCGGCAGGTCCGGTAAACCTGATGTGGACGTCGGGTTCGCGGGGAAGCGGGGATTCCGCTGAAGAGGTGTACACCTGTCGTCACGCAGCTTCCGGTGGCCTACTCCGCATCCGGACCGCTGGTCTTCTCGCAGGGTAGGAGTGCGTTGACAACCCTGGCGGAACGATCATGGTCGGGCTGCTGGCCGGTGATGAGCCCGAGGTAGGTATAGGACTCCATGACGCGGACCAGTACGTACGGCAGATCTTCGGAAGGAATCGACGACTGCAGGCGACCGGCGGCGGTCTCCTCGCGCACGATCTCGGCGATCAGCTCGATCAGTCGAGCCTCGAAACCGGACGCTTTGGTTGTCAGCAGGCGCAGGGCCAGTTCGCCCTCGCGGTCGATGAAGCGCTGCATGCCCGGATTCGTGTTGACGGCGCGCATGGCCTCGTTCATGACGGCTGCGGCGGGGGACTGATTGGGCGCGGCGGGAGGTCCGGAGTGGCAGTGGGTCTTCCGCGAGCGGGTGAGGGTCGGTTCGATCAGTGACCAGAGAATCTCGGTGAGCAATTGGTCGCGGGAGCCGACCCAGCGATACAGGGTGGCGCGGTCAACGGCGAGCTCCTTGGCCAGCGCTTGCATGTCCACACGGTCGCCGGCGAGGAAGGTTTTGCGGGCTTCGCGGAAGGCGTCGAGAGCGGTCGGACGCGACGTCGCGGTGCCGTCGAGATGGCGCCGCAACGGTGTGTCGGCGGAGTGGGGGTCCTGCCTTGGCATCCTGCGCACCTCCCTGCGGTTGTCTCGGAATGCGTGCCGACCGTCACAGTATGCTACATTTCGGAGAAACATTGCAAGAAAGCTACGGATAATTATTCTGGTGCAACACTGAACTATCCGCCACTTCGGCCTCCTGACCCGAACCCGGTGTCATGAGCCGTCTTTGAGCACAATCGTGCAGGTTTGAAGGGACAACCGCCGATCTGACGCATTTGGTCTCGGCGGCTGCGCTGCGCAGTTACATGTCTTGTCGAGCCAGGTCACGCCGTGCGGGCGAGTGTGTCGAAGCGGTGGCGGAGGTGTTCGGCGTCCTCGCCGTGGGTGCGGGTGGCGGCGGCGCGGACGGGGCGTAGTTCGGCCAGAAGGCGTGGGGAGTTGACGGGGCCTTCGAGGAGGGTGAGGGCGGTGTGTGCTTCGGTGATGGCGGAGGTGGTGTCGCCGAGGCCCGCGAGGGCTGCGGCGTAGTAGGCGCGGTACGACGCTTCGTCGCGGGGGAAACAGCTCTCATGGCCGACGCTCTCGCGGTACAGCTGCACCGCCCGGCTGTGGTGTCCGAGCATGCCGAGTCCTCGCGCCTCGTGGGCGCGCAGTTCGGCCTCGGTGACGTGCTCCAGCCATGCCGGGTCGTCCGGGCTGTCGAGCCCGCGATCGGCTTCGCGCCAGACTCGCACCATCGCGCGGCTGAACTCCTGCTCGTCGCCGACGGCCGCGTAGGCCGTTGCCTCCTCGGCGGCCTTCAGCGCGTTCATACGAGCCGACGGTATGCCCCTGACGAGTTCTGTCGAACGTCGTGCGAGGCGCACGGGCTCGGCGAAGGAAGCAGGCGAGGACGCGGCGAGATTCGCGAGATCGCCGAGGGCGGCGGCCGATAAGGCATTGTCACCGCACTGTTCGGCGAGCAAGACCGATTCCGTGAGGTGCCGCCGGGCCGTGCCGGGGCGATTACTGTCGCGAGCCAACCATGCAACGGTATTCGACAGCCATCCCGTCGCACTGACCAATTCGGCACCTATGCGGTGGCCGTAGGACCTCGAGTCCAGTAGCCGCCGTACGGAGGCGTATTGCCCTGCTGCGTAGTGGAATATCGCGCCGCCACCGCGATGATGGTCGTGCTCCCAGAGTCGTTCGGTGAGCATGCGGATATACGTGATATGCCCGGTGCCGACCCGAAACGGTTCCGCGTTCCTGGTCGGCGGTATGGAGACACCCGCCACCGCGGTCATTGTCGCTGCCAGGCCGAATTGTCTGCGGTCCACGTCATCGACTCCTTCGCAGGCCCCGTTGTCGATGGTCCCCGTATCGGGGGTAGCGAGCAAGAGGGGCAGCAACGCGGTGCGCGGCACGCCCAGCGCGTCGGCGGCGCGGACCAGTTCCCGGATGTCGAAGATGGTTCCTACTTCTCCGCGCTCGACTCGTCCCGCGTGGGTGCGGTCCCAGTGCAGCAGTGCTCCGAAATCGGCTTGGGACAGGCCCATTTCTTTGCGGACGAGGGCGAGGGCCTGACCGGGCCGTCCTTCGGCGAGCAACTTGCGGAATCGCGGCGACTCCCATACGCCGTCGATGTCGTTGTCCGTCACCTTCGATCCCCCTGACTCGAAATTCGATGTCCTGAGCGGACTTTAAGCACGGTCGCGCAGGCGAGGAGGGGCAACCGCAGATATCGCGCACTTGGTCTCGTGCGCTTGACAGCGTGGCGGTGTCCCTTCCGTTCCTCGAGGCTCGAGGTACGCGCGCCGCCGGGGTGATGCCGTGCGCGGCACGGCACTCCGGACGCGGTGAGCCGCGAGCGGTGGCGAAAGCCCCCGGCGGCGGGCGCTCCCATCGAACGAGAGGTGATCATGAAGCCGAAAGTGGTCGGGTACCTGCGCCGCGACATCTCCGGCCAGCGCACGCGCAGGCACGAAATGGAAATCCGGGCGCTGGCGAAGGCGTCGGGCTTCGACCTGGCACGAACGCTGGTCGCGGGCCCGACCGCGCCCGCTTCGCTCGCTGCGCTGCTCACCGTGGTCGGCCGCGTCGGTGCGTTCGCGGTGATCACTCCCGCGCTCGACCATGTGGAATTCCGTGCGGACGAGGTCATGGCGGTGTGCGCGCTGATCACTCTCGAATCGCGGCACGCCCCGCCGCGTGGTTTCGCTCGGCGTTCGCCCTCCGCGCCGCACCGTGGCTTCCCGGGCCGCGCGTAGTCGATCGAAAGCACTTCCGCTCTCGCTTCGTCGCGCGGTCGCTGATACCCGAATCTCACGGCCCGCACGGGCGTGAGCCTCGCCGCGAGGAACAGACCGTTCGGTAGTAGGTTGCCCTTCATGAGACGTCGGCATCCGGCCGGAGCGTTGGTCCGGCCGGATGCCGGGCCGCTGCCGGGCGGTTCGTCGCAGGTGAAGGTGAGGGTTCATGGCCGAGTGCACGCCGACTCTGGTCGCGATCTATGACGTCGGTTTTTCGCCGGAACGCCGAGTAGCCGAATTCAGGTTGGTTCCTGGCGGTGGCGTGACGCTCACGGTGACCGATCGTGACGGATGCCCGATCGCCGAAAGGTTGTACGAGCGCGGTGTCAAGGTTTTCGACCCGCCCGGGCGAATAACGCCGGACGAAGGTCCGTCCTTCCTGCGTGCGCTGCTCGACGCGCCGGAGATGAGCTATTACCGCGTCGTCGATGAAACCCCGGTCGAGCCGAAGCGGCCCGGCGTCCACACGCCTTGGTCCGCGCTGCCCGCACCGGGTTCGGATGGCGCGGCCCCGCCGCCCTCTCGGTGAGAGACGCTGTCACCCCTCTACTTCGCAACATCACCCGGCGCTTGACCAGAACCCTCGATCTGGGCACCCAGACCGCGGCGGGCACCTACCGGCGCACCAGCCGCACGCTCGACCTCGGTGCTCGTGAGTTCCGGGACGTCGACGAGCGGTCCTCGCATCTGGTGGAAGAGGCGCGCACCCAGGTACAGCCGCATCCGGCACAGGTGGCTCGACAGCGAACGTGGGACTACCAGCCGAGCGCGACCGAATCGGCGATGAGCGCGCGTCGGCTGACCACCGACGTCGGGTTCGACGGTGACATGCGGGACAAAGCGCTGAGAAGCTCCACGACAGTGCAGAAGATGCTTTCCGACGACGGTGAACTCAACGTCTACAAACCGATCCACGGTGAGCAATACGACGCGGGATTGCCCTTCGTGCACGCTCCCGGCGCGCTGACGAGCCGGGAGATCGCGGCATATCGCGTCGATGAACTACTGGGCTTCGGTCGGGTGCCTCCGACGGCTCGGACGGACGGTGTGATCGGACCCGACGGCAGAGCGTCCGGCCCCGGCATGATCCAGCAGTTCGTCAAGTCCGAGCCTGCCAAGCCGGTGGGCGAATATCCGAAAACGCAGCAACAGCAGGTCGCGGTGCTCGACTACATCATCGGCGCCATGGACCGGCATCCCGGCAACTACCGCACCGTGGAACGTAACGGGCAGCTGGAAGTGGTCGCTATCGACCACGGTCGATCGTTTCCCCTGTCGACCCGACCGCTGGAGATCAATATCGATTCCGATTTCGTCATGGCGCAGAAGGGTGAGCGCCTCGAAGGGGATGTGCTCCGCGCGGTCCAAGGCGTGGATATGGACCGATTTCGAGCGGCGCTCGGAGACGCCGGTCTGCACGAGAATGCCGTCAACGGTGCGGTGACCCGGCTGGAGAAAATACGCGAGCTCGGCATGATCCCGGCCGACGCCAGGGTCTTGCCACCCTGATCCGCTGGATCATCCGGCCTGCGGGTGCGGGCGCCGTTCGATCGTGTTCCGCGCCCGTGCCCACACTTCCTCCGCTTCGAATTCCGCGGCCTGCCAGGAGTCGGTGGCCAGACCGACTCGGCCGCGCCACTTCCGCATGATGTCGGCGTGCACCGGCCAGCGCACGAACCGCCGCATGTCCTGCTCGGTTTCCCACACCGAGATCGAGCCGCCGCGCGACTCCGACGGCCGAGCCCACAACCACAGGCCGACCGCGCCGTGCATCACCGGCCAGTTCCGGCCCAGCCGCATTCCCGTCTTGTAGATCGCCTGGACGTCCTCTTCGGAGGTGGCCAGAAAGTCGGTCACGCTGACGAACACCGGGCCCCGGCTGTCGTGCAGCGGCCCGGCCTGCCAGGGCATCAGCACGGTTCCGTCGGAAAACGGCTGTTCATCCGTGCCGCTGTGCCGGTCGCCGGAACGGTTCTCGCCAGAGTTAGTAAGCATGAGTAGATGATATGCACACGCTTATTGAATTGCCAACCCTTACCTTCTGGTCTTCGCGGCCGGCGGTACATCGAACCCGCACCGTCCCGCGCCTACCACCGGCAGTGCTCCGATTTGTCTATCGATCGACTGGATCCGAGTGGTCGCACAGCGGGCGTCTTGCTGTAGTCGGTCAGAGTCGGCACCATTGCTTCCGTATGCCCCTGACTCCTGATATCGCCCTCGACAGCCTCGACGGTCTATCCGTTGGCGACGCATTGGGCGCCCAGTTCTTCGTGCCCGACCGTTCCCTATTCGACCTTCTCGCCGGGCGCCCGCCGACGGCCCCGTGGCAATGGACCGACGACACCGAGATGGCCTGCTCGGTCTATTCGGAAATTCGCAACCGCAGCTACATAGACCGCGATGCGCTCGCGGCCGTATTCGCCGACCGCTGCGAGCCCTATCGCGGCTACGGTGGCGGCACAGTCGTCGTGCTGCACCAGATACGTGACGGACGCCCCTGGGCCGAGGCCGCAGGCTCATCGTTCGACGGTCGTGGTTCGTGGGGAAACGGAGCCGCGATGCGGGTCGCCCCACTTGGGGCGTACTTCGCCGGGAACCCGGACCGGGCCGCAGCGCAGGCCGCGTTGTCCGCCGAAGTCACCCATCGGCATCCCGAAGCGATCATCGGCGCCATGGCGATCGCCGTCGCGGCGAGCCATGCCGCGGCCACTCGCGAAACTGGCTGTACATCAATGGAGTTGCTATCCGCCGTCGAGCCATACCTGGTCGACGGACTAACCGCGACAGGTGTCCGCCGAGCTCGAAAACTACTGGGCAAGACGGTAGCCGAAGCGGCCTACGAACTCGGCAACGGCGCCCAGGTCAGCGCTCAGGACACGGTGCCGTTCACCTTGTGGGCGGCAGCAACCTATCTCGCCGACTATCCGGCCGCCATCACCGCATGCGTCGAAGCGGGTGGAGATGTGGACACCACAGCAGCGATCGTCGGTGGCATCGTGGCAGCCCACACGGGAATAGGGAATCGAGATCACGTCCGCGGAATACCACAACAGTGGCTGCTCGCGCGTGAGCCTCTTCCTTCGTGGGCGACAAGATAGCCCAGTCCGCGGGCTGAGCACTAATGTCATTCCCCCGCAGGTGCACGCCGCTTGTCCTCGGTCAACTCAGCCGGTATCCCGAGTCCGGAGACCGCTGGGTTCTGTTGTCGGCACCGGGGTGGTCCGTCTGTTGGCGACCTATGGGGTCACTAGGGCGGCGGCTGGAACGGTTTCCGGAGTGAGGCGTCCGTCGACCATCTGGTAGACGGCGTTCATGCGGTGCAGGTGGGTGCGGTCGTGGGTGACCAGGAGGGTGGCGGCCTCGTGTTCGTGGGCGACGGACAGGATCAGGTCGATCACCGCGGCGCCGCGTTCGGTGTCCAGTGCGCTGGTGGGTTCGTCGATCACCAGGAGGGACGGTGCGTTCATCAGGGCGCGGGCGATGTTCACTCGTTGCCGTTGACCGCCGGACAGTTGCGCGGGGCGCTTGTCTCGCTGGTCGGCGAGCCCGACCGAGTCCAGTAGTGCCAGTGCGCGTTCGCGGGTCGTGCGGCGGTGTCGGCGTGACGTGATGATCCGCTGCCCGAGATGCGCCATCGCCTCGAGTTGCTCGACGGCGGTGAGTGCCGGGATCAGGTTCGGTTGTTGGAAGACGATGCCGATCGACGAGCGACGCAGTGCGGCGGCTTCGCGACGGGTCACGTCAGCGAGATCGGTTGTGTCCCGGGGCGTTACGAGACGGATGCGCCCGGATTCCGGGCGGATCAGAGTGGCTGTCACAGCTAGCAGGCTGGACTTGCCGGAGCCGGACGGGCCGGTGATGGCGGCGATCTCGCCGCCGCGGACCCGCAGGTTCACTCGGTCCAGGGCGGTGAGCCGGCCGGTGCCGTCGGGGTAGGTGAGCGTCACATCCGCGAGGGTGAGCATGGTGGTGGGTGTCATCGAAACTCCGTGCTGAGGGCGGTCGGGCGGTTCGGGTGCGCTGATGAGGCGATTTGGGTGCGGCGGTTGGCGATCGTGCCGTGCGGACGCCTGCGTTCAGCGGCCCGCGCCGAGCGCGGTGAGCGGGTCGGCGGTGAACAGGAAGCGCAGGGCGAACGCCGCGCCGAGTAAGCCGAGCAGGATCAGCGCGAGCGAGGGAAGCAGCGTGGTGGCCGGGCTCAGCACGAACGGCACCGCGTCGCCGAGCAATGCCGCCGCGGCGACGGTGATCCCGAGGCCGGTCGCGATACCGGCCGTGAGCACGGTGGCGGCTTGGACGAGTGCGTCGCGGACGAGCGACCCCGAAGTCGCCCCCAGCGCTTTCAGTGTGGCGATGTCGGGCATCCGCTGAATCGTCCACACGGTGAAGAACGCGCCGATCACCAGCGCGGAGATGGCGAACAGCAGGGCGGTCATCAGGGTGAGCGAGCCGTTTTCGGCCTGGTAGGAGCCGATCGCCGAGCGCGCTCCCGACAAGTCGGTGGTCCGGGTGTGTGCGGTGGTGTTCACCGCTTCCGGATCGGTCGCCCCCGACACCGCGAGCACGGTGGCCGCGCCGGAACGAGGGTTGAGCGCCTGCCAGTCGGCGAGCGTCATCCAGACCACGGGCGTATGGCTGTACCAGTCGTCGCCACGCACGGCGGACACGACGAACGCGCGGCCGCCGATCACCACGGAACCGCCGGGCGCGGCACCGAGATCGGCGGCCGCGCCGGTACTGAGCAGCACCGTGCCCGCATCGGTCGCCGGGCGGTTGCCGAATGCCGTGTCCGTGCCGAACAGGGCGACCTGCGCGGGGGCAGAGCCGTCACCGTTCGCTTTGCCGCGGGCGATGCCCACCGGTGTCACGCCGCGGGCGGCGGCGCGCCAAGTCGCGATCTGCTCTCCGGTCAGCATGGACCCGTCGAACGAGGGAGCGCCGCCGGTGTCGGCGAAGACGACGGTATCGCCGGGCAACGACTCGACGGCCGAGACGTTCTGGTGCGCGAGCCCGGCCGTTAGCCCGCTGAGGAAGCTCACCAGCACCGCCACCAGCGTGACGACGAGTGTGATCAGTGCGAACCGGCCGCGGGCGGCGCGGAGGTCTCGGAGTGCGACGAACATGTCTCCACCCTCACGCCGCGCCGGGCCGTTTCCATCGCGCCGGGGGAGGAAGCGCGGATGAGCGAAAGTCGGCGGCGGTTTTCCACCTTTCGATGGATGCCCCGGCGATAGCCGTACATAAGCTGACACCGTGCACTCGTCCCCGTTGACCCCGGTTTTCACCACCTTGCGGCTCGGCCTGCACGTGCTGATGACCGGTTTGGCGGTAGTGGTCGCCGTGCGCGCGGTGCTGCCCGGCGCGGCACATCCGGCCGCGACCGTCGGTCTCGCCGCGGCCTTCCTCGTGACCTATTTCGCGGGTGCGGGGTTCGCGGGGAAACGGCGCGCGATTCCGGTGTGGCTCGGTGCGCTGACGGCCCTGTGGCTCGGGCTGGCCGTACTCGCGCCGGACGCGGGTTATCTCGCGTTCGGCCTGTTCTTCCTGTACCTGCACCTGCTGCCGCGCCCATGGAATCTCTGCGCCGTGGCCGCCGCGACCGCCGTGGCGGTAGTCGGCTTCGGCCTGCATCGGGGCTGGTCGGTGGCCGGTGTGGTCGGCCCGGTCATCGGAGCCGCCGTCGCGGTCGGGATCGGGCTCGGTTATCAGGCGTTGTTCCGCGAGGCCGCGGAACGACAGCGACTGATCGACGAATTGCTCAGCACCAGAGCGATACTGGCCGAGCGGGAACGCACGGCGGGCAAGCTCGCCGAGCGGGAGCGGCTGGCCGCCGAGATCCACGACACGGTCGCGCAGGGGCTGAGTTCCATTCAACTGCTGCTGCACGCGGCCGAGCGGGAAGCGCCGGATCACCCCGCGCTGCAACGGATCCGGCTGGCCAGGGAGGCGGCCGCGGAAAACCTCGCCGAGACCAGGCGACTCATCGCCGAACTGGCTCCCGCCGCGCTGGAGGGACAGTCACTGGCCGAGGCGCTGGAGCGGATCACTCAGCGCGCCGCCGCGCCCGGGTTGAATACCAGGTTCGTTGTGGAGGGTCCGCCGGAGCGACTGCCCATGCCGATCGAGGCCGCGCTGGTCCGGATCGCGCAAGGCGCGGTCTCGAACGTGATCCGGCACGCCGGTGCGGGCCGGATGCGCGTGACGCTCACGTATGCAGACGACGCGATCCATCTCGACGTGGTCGACGACGGTGTCGGCATCGCTCCCGAAGTACTCGAGCGCAGCCCGTCGGGATCGTTCGGGCTGGCCGCCATGCGTTCGCGGGTACACGAGCAGGGCGGAGTCATGGCGGTCGAGTCCGAGCCGGGGCACACGGCAGTCACCGTGTCCTTTCCGCTCGACACTGTCTCGGGTTGCGCCGAACTCGAAGCGGGCGAACATGGCGCGGTGCCGCTCGCCATGGCACATCCGCCGCGCACGGAACCGGCCCGGACGGAATCAACTGCCTCGGACCGGGTCGGGCCGGTGTCCGGCAGTCAAGGCGGGCCCGAGACCGGTCCGCCCGGCCAGGGCGGAACGAACACCCGAGGCACGGACTCGCGCGACCTCGGCGCGGAGGGTTCCGAGTGATCCGCCTGCTGCTCGCCGATGACCACGCGATCGTCCGCGCCGGATTGCGCGCGCTGCTGGACGTCGCCGACGACATCACCGTCGTCGGCGAGGCGGCCACCGCGGAGGCCGCCGTCGCGTTCTGCGCGACCACGCCGGTCGACCTCGTGCTGATGGACCTGAGTTTCGGGTCCGGCCGGTCGGGAGTCGAGGCGACCGCGCGGCTGCGTGAGTTGCCGAGCCCGCCGAACGTTCTCGTGGTCACCAACTACGACACCGACGCCGACATCCTCGGCGCGGTCGAGGCCGGCGCGTGCGGCTACATCCTCAAGGACACACCGCCCGGCGAATTGCTCTCCGCGGTGCGGTCGGCCGCGGCGGGCGACGGCGTGCTCTCGCCCGCGGTCGCGTCCAAGTTGATGACCAGGGTGCGCCGCGCCGACACCACGCTGAGCAGGCGCGAGATCGAGGTATTGCGGCTGGTGTCCGACGGTCGGTCCAACCGCGAGATCGCCAAACAGTTGTTCCTCAGCGAGACCACCGTCAAGTCCCACTTGGTGCATATCTACGGAAAACTCGGCGTGCGCTCGCGAACCTCCGCGGTGGCGCGGGCCCGCGAGCGCGGAATGCTGTGACGCGGACGCGCGCAGGAACGGCCGTTCTTCACCGGAGCCGAAGCTCCGCCGATCGACTACTGTGACCGACATCGGATTTTCTATCTTCGGGGGTTTCACATGCTGATCTGGGGCTGGCAGAAGCGTATCCACACGCTCGCCATGATCACCTTGATCTGCGGCCGCTGCGGCAATCCCGCCGCGCACGCGCTGCGCAAGCTCGTCACGAAGTTCACGCTCTTCTTCATTCCGCTCTTCCCGCTCAGCACCAAGCATCACCTGGAGTGCACGTGGTGCGGCGCATCGTCACCGGTCGCCGGACCGCAGGTGCCCGACCTCCTCGCCCGCGCGAACGCCGAGAGCATGGGCCCCGCCCAGTACCAGCAGCCCGCCGCGGGCGGCCCCAACGCCCAGTGGCCCCAGCAGTCCGCTCCCCACCCCAACCCCAACTGGCAGCGCTGACGAAAGTCCACCGGAGACGGCCAGTGGGTCGGCAGTCCGGCACGGTGCGCGCTGATCGCCTTCCACCGCGGTCGATACCGACGCAACGAGTGAATCGCGCGACCGAACTCAGCCGAACGGAGCCGATCGAACCAGCCGAGCCGAGCTGTCGGGAGTCACCACCTAGGGTGAGCGGATGGCCTCTCTTTCCGATCCCGAAGTGCGCGAGTTTCTGACCCATGGCACCCGCACCGGCAAGGTGGCGTTCGTGACGGCTGACGGCAGGCCGATGGTGACGCCGGTGTGGTTCATCGTCGACGGCGACGAACTGGTGTTCAACACCGGCAAGTCCACCGCGAAGGGCAAGGCGTTCGCCCGGGACGGCCGCGTCTCGGTGTGCGTCGACCTGGAGGAACCGCCCTACGCGTCGGTCCAGTTGCGCGGCACGGTGACGCTCTCGGAAGACCCGGACGAACTGCTGCGCACCGCCACCGAGATCGGCGGCCGTTACATGGGCGCCGACCGTGCCGAGGAATTCGGCAAGCGCAACGGCGTCCCCGGCGAACTCGTCGTCCGCCTCCGCCCCGAGAAGGTGATCGCCCACTTCGACGCCACCGCCTGAGCGGCGGTCAATACACTCGCGCGCATGACCGTGCACTTCATCGGGGCCGGGCCGGGCGCGGCCGATTTGTTGACGGTGCGCGCGGTCGAGTTGCTCCGCGCGTCGCCGGTGTGCCTGTACGCGGGGACCTATCTGGATCCCGGCGTGCTGGCGCACTGCGCGCCGGACGCCGAACTGGTCGATACCCAGCGCTTGGACCTCGACCAGATCACCGAGCGTCTGGTGCGCGCGGACCGGGCCGGACAGGACGTGGCCCGCCTGTGCTCGGGCGACCCGTCGCTGTATTCGGCGCTGACCGAGCAGACCCGCAGGCTGGACGCGCACGGGGTGCCGTGGGATGTCACACCGGGCGTGCCCGCCTATGCCGCCGCGGCGGCGGTGCTCGGTGCGGAGTTGACCGTGCCGGAGCTGGTCCAGTCGGTCGTGCTGACCCGGGCGCAGGCCCGCTCCACCGCGATGCCCGAGTCCGAAGCGCTGGCGAATTTCGCCGCCACCGGCGCGACCCTCGCGCTGCACCTGGCCGTCACTCGCACCCGCGCGACGGCCGCCGAACTGGCCGCCGAGTACGGCCCGGACTGCCCGGTCGCTGTCGTCTACCGCGCCAGCCAGCCCGAGCAATTGATCCTGCGTGGGACCCTGGCCGACATCGCCGACCAGGTCGAGGCCGCCGGACTGCGGCAGGCCGCGGTGATCCTGGTTGGCCGCGCGCTCACGCCGGCGGTGTGGTGCGCGGAATCCCACCTCTATGACCCGGCGCGGGTGCGCGGGTCGTGACGGCGGGTGCCATAGGCGGCCGCCTCCCGCGGCGCGAAAGCGCCGGTTTGGGGCGGGGGTGACGCATGTGAGAACCGCAACATCCCCCTGGCAAACCTCTTACGCCCTACCTACCTGCGTTGATGTGCAGTGGCTATGACGATTGGTTGGTCGGCTGCCGGGGGCGACGGTAGATTGATCCGGTGATTCGCAAAGAAGGTCCCGGCGGAGCCGGTCGGTGGGTGCTGGGCACGGGCGAGCCCATGTAACGAGCCCGGCCGGTTGGACAGATAGTTCAATTGAACATTTTTGCCTGATTTGATGTGAGAACTGAACCTGGAGACGCAGGCGCCACGCTCGGATAGGTGGAGCGCCCTCTCCGGGTGTGGTCGGGGAGCGCTTGCGTGGTGTTCCGGAAGCGAGGTTACGGTTGGACCGGCTGGATTTCGGCGGAAACGGCGAAACTGGTAGCGAACGGGCACACGCTGCGTCTGGGGTAGCACCCGAGGTGTCGGGTGCGTTCCCGTTGTCTCCCGCTCAGCTGGGCATCTGGTACGCGCAGCACGTCGACCCGCAGGTGCCGGTCACGATCGCGCAGTACGTCGACCTGCACGGTGAGCTGGATGTCGATGTGCTCGAGCGGGCCAGCATCGACGCGTCGCACGAGTTGGGTTCCGGGTTCCTGCGGATCGTCGAGCGCGATGGCGAGCCGCTGCAGTTCGTCGACCACTCGATCGCCGATTACGACAAGGTCGTGTACGTCGATCTGCGCGGCGAGGCCGATCCGGCCGCCGCCGCGATGGCGTGGATGCGCGCGGAGTACAGCCGTCCGTTCGACCTGCTGAACGACCGGTTGATCAAGGTCGCGGCGCTGCAGCTGGCCGACGATCATTGGTACTGGTATTCCCGCTCGCATCACGTCGCGCTCGATGGCTTCGGCGCGATGACCTATGTGAATCGCATCGCTGAGCTCTACACCGCCTATGTCGACGGGGTCGAACCGGCTGTTTCCAAGGCGACCGACCTGCACACGCTGTATGAGCAGGAGATCGCCTATCGGGAGAGTTCCCGCTTCGCCTCCGACAAGGAGTATTGGGCGCAGCGGGTGGCGGGGCTGGAGGAAGGCACCAGCCTGACCGGCCGTTCCGCGCCGCCCGCCGCGATCAACGGCATCGCCAGCGCCGCGCTGTCGGACGAGCAGAACACCCTGCTGGACGCGGCGGTCGCGCGGCACGATTCCTCGCCCGCCGGTCTGCTGCTGGCCGGTTTCGCCGCGTATCTGGCGCAGTGGAACGGCGTCGAGGACGTCATTCTCAGCCTGCCGGTGACCGCGCGCACCACCGCGGCGATGCGCCGCTCGGGCGGCGTGTCGTCGAACATCGTGCCGCTGCGGCTGCACGTGGGCCACGACACGACGGTGTCGGAGCTGCTCAAGCAGGTGGCGGTCGAGGTGTCCGGCGCGTTGCGGCACCAGCGGTACCGGCACGAGGACATCCGCCGCGACGCGGCCGGTGACGGTGTGGTGACCACGGAGTTCTTCGGGCCGTGGGTCAACATCATGCTGTTCGGTGACGAGATCGCGCTCGGCCCGATGGTCGGGCAGCTCAGCGTGCTGTCGACCGGCAGCATCGAGGATCTCGGCGTCAACTTCTACCAGTCGGTCGCGGGCACGCGATCGCACATCGACTTCGAGACCAACCCCAACCTCTACACCGAGGACGAGGCGCGCCGCCACCACGGCCGGTTCCTGGAGTTCTTCGATCGCTTCCTCGCCGCCGAGGCGGACGCCGGCGTGTGGGGGCTTCCGGTCGCCACCGCCGAGGAGCGTGAGCGGACGCTGCTGGAGTGGAACGACTCCGAGCAGGACGTTCCGGAGACCACGCTCGCGGCGCTGCTGGACGCGCAGATGTCGCGGACCCCGGACAACATCGCCCTCGACTTCGAGGGCGCGACGCTGGCCCACCCGTCGCCCGACCACCACCCCTCATCGAGTCGCTCCGCGACGCTGACGTATCGGGAGTTCGACGCGCGGGTCAACCGGCTGGCTCGTTTCCTGATCGCCGACGGCGTGGGCCCGGAGTCGCTGGTCGCGCTGGGCATGCGCCGCTCGCTGGAGCTGGTGATCGGCATGCACGCGGTGCTGAAGGCCGGTGGCGCGTACGTGCCGATCGATCCGGATCATCCGGCCGAGCGCACCGCCTACATCCTCGACAGCGCCGCGCCGGTGTGCGTGCTGACGCACTCGGCCGACGAGCTGGAGCTGCCGCAGGCGGTGCGGCGGGTGGAGATCGACACCCTGGACACCTCGGCGTACTCCGCCGACCCGGTGACCGACGCCGACCGCCTGGCGCCGCTGCGTCCGGACAACACCGCCTACGTCATCTACACGTCGGGTTCGACCGGCCGCCCCAAGGGCGTGGCGGTCACCCACCACGCGATCGTCAACCAGCAGCTGTGGATGCTCGACGAGTACCGGCTGACCGCGGAAGACGTGTACCTGCAGAAGACGGCGACCACGTTCGACGTGTCGCTGTGGGGTTACTTCCTGCCGCTGATGGTGGGCGCGAAGCTGGTCATCGCGTCGCCGGACGGGCACCGCGACCCGCTGTACGTGGCGGAGATGATCGCCCGGCACGGGGTCACCGTGACCGACTTCGTCCCGTCCATGCTGACGGTGTTCGTCGCGCACGCTACGCAGGCCCAATGCGCGACGCTGCGGGCGGTTTTCGTGATCGGCGAGGCGTTGCCGCCGGAGACCGCGGCGGGCTTCCGCGCCATTACCGACGCGGGGCTGCACAACCTGTACGGCCCGACCGAGGCCGCGGTCTCGGTGACCTACTGGGAGGCGACGGCCGCCGACACGGTGACCGTGCCGATCGGTATCCCGGAGTGGAACGTCCAGGTCTACGTGCTGGATTCGCGGTTGCGCCCGGCCGCGATCGGCGCGCCCGGTGAGCTGTACCTGGGCGGGCGTCAGCTCGCCCGCGGCTACCGCGGCCGTCCCGACCTGACCTCGGATCGCTTCGTCGCGAACCCGCTGTCGAGCACGGGTGAGCGGATGTATCGCACCGGCGACCTGGTGCGCTGGAACGAAGCGGGCACGCTGGAATACATCGGCCGCACCGACTTCCAAGTGAAGTTCCGCGGCCAGCGCATCGAGCTGGGGGAGATCGAGACCGATCTGCTCGCCCACCCCGCGGTCAGCCAGGCCGTCGTGCTGGTGGTGGACACCGCGACCGGTCAGCAGTTGGTGGCCTACGTCGTGCCCGCTCCCGGTCACAGCGTGGAACCGGTGGAGCTGACCAGGTTCGCCGCCGAGCAGCTGCCCAGCTACATGGTGCCCGCGTCGATCATGGTGCTGGACGCCTTCCCGCTCAACACCAGCGGCAAGCTGGACCGCAAGGCGCTGCCGGAGCCGGTGTTCAGCGCCGACGCCGGCGACTTCCGCGCGCCGCGCACCCAGGCCGAGCAGATCGTGGCGGGCATCTTCGCCGACGTGCTCAGCCAGGACCGCGTCGGTATCGACGACAACTTCTTCGACCTGGGCGGCAACTCGCTGGTCGCCACCCAGGTGGTGGCGCGCATCGGCGCCGCGTTCGGCACCCAGATCGGGGTGCGGGCGCTGTTCGAGACCCCGACCGTCGCCGGTATCGCCGCGCGCGCGGAAAACGCCGCGCCCGTGGGCGAATCGCGTCCGCCGCTGGTGGCCCAGCAGTTGCCGGAGCGGGTGCCGCTGTCGCTGGCACAGCAGCGCATGTGGTTCATCAACCAGTTCGACCCGACCGTGCCGACCTACAACCTGCCGTTCGTGGTGCGGTTGCGCGGCCAGGTGGACCTGGAAGCGTTGCAGTCGGCACTGCTGGACGTGGTCGAGCGGCAGCAGTCGCTGCGCACGATCTTCCCCGAGTCCGGCGACGGCGGCTACCAGCAGGTGCTCCCGGTCGACCAGGTCGATCTCGGCATCGAGGTGCAGCCGATCGACGAGGCCGAACTGCACGGCGCGCTGGCCGAATTCGCCGCGCGCGGCTTCGACGTCTCGACCGAGCTGCCGATCCGGGTGCGGGTCTTCGCGGTCACCGGCGGGCGTGGCAACGGCGCGGCGGACTACGCGCTGGCGTTCGTCGTGCACCACATCGCGGCCGACGGCTTCTCCTTCGGCCCGCTGGCGCGCGACGTGGCCGCCGCCTACCTGTCCCGCAGCGCGGGCGAGGCGCCGAGCTGGGCGCCGCTGCCGGTGCAGTACCAGGACTTCAGCGTGTGGCAGCGCGAGCTGCTCGGCGCGGAATCCGATCCCGCGTCCATGGCGGCGCGCGAGATCGCCTATTGGCGTAGGGCATTGGCGGGTCTGCCGGATCAGCTCGACCTGCCCGCGGACCGCCAGCGCCCGCCGGTGCAGAGCTTCCACGGCAGCCGGGTGAGTTTCGACATCGACGCCGAGTTGCACCGGCGGCTGGTCGCGCTGGCCCGCGCGCAGGGTGTCAGCCTCTTCATGGTCATGCACGCCTCGCTGGCCGTGCTGCTGGCCCGGTTGTCCGGCACCAGCGACATCGCGATCGGCACGCCGGTCGCCGGACGTGGCGAGCAAGCGCTCGACGACCTGATCGGCATGTTCGTCAACACCCTCGTGCTGCGCTCGGAAGTCGACGGCAGCGAGTCGTTCGCCGAATTCCTCGGCCGCACCAGGGAAACCGATCTCGCCGCGTTCGCGTTCGCGGACGTGCCGTTCGAGCGGCTGGTCGAGGTGCTCAACCCGACCCGCTCGCAGGCGCGGCACCCGCTGTTCCAGGTGATGCTGTCGTTCCAGGAGATGTCGCACGCGACCCTGGAACTGCCCGGGCTCTCGGTCACCGCCGACGAGCTCGAGGTCGACATCGCCAAGTTCGACCTGCAATGGACGGTCACCGAGGAACGCGGCGCGAACGGTGAGCCCGCAGGCATGGGCGCGGTCATCTCCTTCGCCACCGACCTGTTCGACGCGCCCACCGTCGCCGAGTTCGGCCGCCGTTACCTGCGCGTGCTGGAAGCCGCCGTCGCCGCGCCGGGAACCACGGTGCGCGATATCGAGATCCTCGACGAGGCCGAGCGCGCCCGGGTGCTGACCGAGTGGAACCACACCGGGCACGACGTGCCCGCCGCCACCGTGCTCGAGCTGTTCGAAGAGCAGGTGCGGGGCAGGCCGGACGACCCGGCCGTCCTGTTCGACGGCGGCACGCGCGGCGCGGAGGAGTTCGGCGCGCCGATCGAGCTGACCTACGCCGAGTTCGCCGCGCGGGTGAACCGCTTGGCGCGCAAGCTGATCGACGCGGGCGTCGGCCCGGAGACGTTGGTCGCGGTCGGCATTCGCCGCTCGGTGGACATGCTGGTGGCGATCTACGCCACGCTGACCGCCGGTGGCGGCTACGTGCCGATCGACCCCGACCACCCGGCCGAGCGCACCGAATACGTGCTCGACAGCTCGTCTCCGGTGTGCGTGCTCACCACCACCGGCGACAATGTCACCGCCGCCGACATCCCGGTGCTGACGCTGGACACCCTGGACCTGAGCGGATTCGGCGACGAGCCCGTCACCGACGCCGAGCGCCGCGCCCCGCTGCGCGCCGCGAACACCGCCTACGTGCTCTACACCTCCGGCTCCACCGGCCGCCCCAAGGGCGTCGCGGTCAGCCACGCGTCGGTGGTCAACCAGATCGCCTGGATCACCGCCGAATACCGGATCGGACCGGCCGACGTGATCCTGCAGAAGACGCCGGTCACCTTCGACGTGTCGGTGTGGGAGCTGTTCGGCACGCTGGCCGTCGGCGCCCGCATGCTGATCGCCGCGCCGGACGGCCACCGCGATCCGATCTACCTGTCGGAGATCATCGGACGGCACCGGGTCACCATGACCTCGTTCGTGCCGTCCATGCTGTCGGTGTTCGCCGGGTCCGCCGACACCGCCGAATGCGCCTCGCTGCGCGCGGTTCTGGTCGCCGGTGAAGCGCTGCCGCCCGCGACCGTCACCGCGTTCCGGCAGTTCTCCACCGCCGCGGTGCACAACCTGTACGGCCCGACCGAGTTCACCGTGCACGCCACCGCCTGGCAGCTCAACGAGGTCGCGCCCACGTCGGTGCCGATCGGCCGCCCGGTGTGGAACGCGCAGACCTACGTGCTGGACGAGGGCCTGGCCCCGGTTCCGGTCGGTGTGCCCGGCGAGCTGTACCTCGGCGGCGTGCAGACCGCCCGCGGCTACCACGGGCGTCCCGACCTGTCCGCCGAGCGCTTCGTCGCCGACCCGTTCGGCCCGCCCGGCTCCCGCCTGTACCGCACCGGCGACCTGGTGCGCTGGGTGCGTCCGCGCGATCCGGAGGTGGGCAGCGCGGGCGTACTGGAGTACATCGGCCGCACCGACTTCCAGGTGAAGTTCCGCGGTCAGCGCATCGAGCTCGGCGAGATCGAGACCGCCCTGCTCGACCATCCGGCCGTCACCCAGGCCGTGGTGCTGGTCATGGACACCGTCGCGGGCGACCAGCTGGTCGCCTACGTGGTCACCGGCGGCGGTCCCGTCGACCTGGACAGCATCAAGAACGCGCTGCACCGCACGCTGCCCGCGTACATGGTGCCCTCGGCGATCGTGGTGCTCGAGGCGTTCCCGCTGAACGCCTCCGGCAAGCTGGACCGCAAGGCGCTGCCTGCGCCGGTGTTCGAGGTGCGCGAATTCCGCGCTCCGACCACGCCGATCGAGGAGATCGTCGCGCAGATCTTCGGTGAGGTACTCGGTATCTCCCGCGTCGGCGTGGACGACGACTTCTTCGAGCTGGGCGGCAACTCGCTGATCGCCACCCAGGTGGCCTCCCGCCTCGGCATCGCGCTGGACACCAGGGTGCCGGTGCGCATGCTGTTCGAGGCGTCCACGGTCGCGGCGCTGGCCGCGCGGGTGGAGTCGCACGCCGGGGACGGCGCGCGCAAGGCGCTGGTGGCCCGGCACCGTCCCGAGCAGGTGCCGTTGTCGCTGGCGCAGCAGCGCATGTGGTTCCTCAACCGTTTCGACACCTCCTCGGCGGTCAACAACATCCCGGTCGCGATCCGGTTGTCCGGCGATCTGGACATCGCCGCGTTGCAGGTCGCGGTCATCGACGTGATCGACCGGCACGAGTCGCTGCGGACGGTGTTCCCGGAGACCAAGACCGGCCCCGTGCAGGTGGTGCTGGACGCGGCGCAGATCGTGCCGGACCTGACCCCGGTGCGGGTGACCGAGCACAACCTGATCGATCACCTGGTCGAGCTGGCGTCGATGGCGTTCGACGTGACCAGCGAAGTGCCGCTGCACGCCCGGCTGTTCGAGATCAGCGAGACCGAGTACGTGCTGGGCATGGTGGTGCACCACATCTCGGCCGACGGCTGGTCGATGGGCCCGCTGGCCCGTGACGTGATGGTGGCCTACGCCGCGCGCACGTCGTGGGAGGCGCCCGCGTGGTCGGCGCTGCCGGTGCAGTACGCCGACTACGCGCTGTGGCAGCGCGAGGTGCTCGGCTCCGAGGACGACCCGAGTTCGCTGATCGCCAACCAGATCCGGTACTGGACGCGCGAACTGGCCGATCTGCCCGACGAATTGACGCTGCCGTCGGACCGGCCGCGCCCGGCCGTCGCCTCCTACCGCGGCGGCACCTATCCGTTCGTGATCTCCGGCGAGACCCAGCGCGCCCTGATCGAGCTGGGCCGCAGGCACAACGCGTCGCTGTTCATGGTGCTGCACAGCGCGCTGGCGGTCCTGCTCGCCCGCGCCAGCGGCACCAGCGACATCGCCATCGGCACCCCGGTCGCCGGTCGCGGTGAAGCCGCGCTGGACGACCTGATCGGCATGTTCGTCAACACCCTGGTGCTGCGCACCGAGGTGGACGGCGCGATGAGCTTCGCCGACCTGCTCGCCCGCTCCCGCGAAACCGACCTGCACGCCTTCGCGCACGCGGACGTACCGTTCGAGCGCCTGGTCGAGGTGCTCAACCCGGCGCGTTCGCAGGCGCGGCATCCGCTGTTCCAGGTGATGCTGACCTTCCAGAACACCCGGCAGGCCAGCTTGGAACTGCCCGGTCTCTCGGTCAACGGCATCGACTACGACGCCCGGCTGGCCAAGTTCGACCTGCAGCTGACCCTGTCGGAGACGCAGGACGACCACGGCGATTCGGCGGGCATGTCGGCCGAATTCTCCTACGCCCTGGATCTTTTCGACGAGCCGACGGTCGCGGCGTTCGCCCGGCGCCTGGACCGCATCCTCGCGGCCGTGACCGCCGACCCGGACGTCCCGATCGGCGACATCGACCTGCTCGCGTCCGAGGAACGCGCCAGGGTGCTGATCGATTGGAACGACACCGGACATCCGGTGGACCAGGTCGCGACGCTGGTCTCGCTGTTCGACGCGCAGGCGGCGGCGACGCCGGACGCGATCGCGCTGGACTTCGAAGGCGAGCGGCTGACCTACCGCCAGTTCCAGGAGCGGGCCAACCGCATCGCCCGCCAGCTCATCGGCGCGGGCGTGGGCCCGGAATCGCTGGTGGCGCTGGCGCTGCGGCGTTCCACCGAACTGGTCGTCGCGATGTACGCGGTGGTGCAGACCGGCGCGGCCTACGTGCCGCTGGACCCGGATCAGCCCGCCGACCGGATCAACTACATCATCGAGACCGCCCGCCCGCGGATGATCCTGTACCGCTCGGCGGACGGATTCGGCCTGGACCCGCAGCCCGCGGTGACCGCGCTGTCGGTGGAAGGCATCGAGGGCGTGCCCGGTTTCGCCGAGACCAGCGGCGCGCCGATCACGGATGCCGAGCGCACGCGCCCGCTGCGGCCGGAGAACACCGCGTACGTCATCTTCACGTCCGGTTCGACCGGACGCCCGAAGGGTGTTGCGGTCAGCCACGAAGCGATCGTGAACCGGTTGCTGTGGATGCAGCACGAGTACCCGATCGGTCGCGACGACGCGGTGTTGCAGAAGACGCCCGCCACGTTCGACGTGTCGGTGTGGGAGTTCTTCTGGCCGTTGCAGACCGGGGCCAGGCTGGTCGTGGCGCGCCCGGAGGGGCACCGCGACCCGGTGTACCTGTCCCAGATCATCGCCGAGAAGCAGATCACCACGGCGCATTTCGTGCCATCGATGCTCTCGGTCTTCGTCTCCACGCTCGGCAACGAGAACGGCGACGGACTGCCCGCGCCGCGGCTACGGCAGGTCTTCGCCTCCGGTGAGGCGCTGCCCGCGCAGACGGCGCAGCGTCTGCGCGAGCTGACCGGCGCGCGGCTGCACAACTTGTACGGCCCGACCGAGGCCGCCGTCGACGTGACCTACCACGAGGCGACCGAGGCCGACACGGTGTCGGTGCCGATCGGACGCCCGGTGTGGAACACCCGCGTCTTCGTGCTGGACAGCCGCCTGCACCCGGTCGCGCCGGGTGTCGCGGGTGAGCTGTATCTCGCGGGCGATCAGCTGGCGCTCGGCTACCTGGGCCGCTCGGACCTGACCGCCGACCGGTTCGTGGCCAACCCGTACGGCGCGCCGGGGGAGCGGATGTACCGCACCGGTGACCTGGTGGCCTGGACGCCGGACGGCGAACTGGACTACCTGGGCCGCACCGACTTCCAGGTGAAGCTGCGCGGTCTGCGTATCGAGCTGGGCGAGATCGAGGCCGCGCTGCTGGCGCAGCCGGGTATCGCGCAATCGGTGGTCGTGCTGCGCTCCGACGCGCACGCGGGCGATCAGCTGGTGGGCTACCTGGTCTGCGAACCGTATGTGGCTGTGGACATCGACGAGGTGAAGTCCGCGCTGGCCGCGGCGCTGCCGGGCTACATGGTCCCGGCCGCGCTGGTCGTGCTGGACGCCTTCCCGGTGAACGCCTCCGGCAAGCTGGACCGCAGAGCGCTGCCCGCTCCGGTGTTCGAGGCCAGGGTGTTCCGCGCGCCCTCGACTCCGATCGAGGAGATCGTCGCGGAGATCTTCGCCGACCTGCTCGGCGTGCCGCGCGTCGGCGTGGACGACGACTTCTTCGAGCTCGGCGGCAACTCGCTGGTCGCCACCCAGGTGACCGCCCGCGTCAGCGCCGCGCTGAACACCGAGGTCGGCGTGCGCGTGTTGTTCGAGGCCCCGACCGTGGGCGCGCTCGCCGCGCGGATCGAGTCGCACGCGGGAAGCGGTGCGCGCCAGGCGCTCACGGCACAGGTGCGTCCTGAGCACCCGCCGCTGTCGCTGGCGCAGCAGCGGATGTGGTTCCTCAACCGCTTCGACATCGGGAGCGCAGCGACCACATCAGGCGCGGCCTCCGCCACCTACAACATCCCGGCCGCGGTGCGGCTGGAAGGCGCGCTGGATCTGGACGCGCTGCGCGGCGCGGTCGCCGACGTGGTCGGACGGCACGAGTCGTTGCGCACCATCTACCCGTCTCGCGACGGCGTGGCCTACCAGCGGGTGTTGAACGCCACCAGGGCGATTCCCGAGCTGGACGTGGTCGAGGTGGCCGAGGGGCAATTGCTCGGCGTGCTCTACGAGTTCGTCGAGCGCGGCTTCGACGTGACCGCCCAGCCGCCGGTGCGCCTGCGCGCCTACCGGCTCGCCCCGGACGACTACGTGCTGGTCGTGGTGGTGCACCACATCGCGGCCGACGGCTTCTCCATGCGTCCGCTGGTGCGCGACCTGATGACCGCTTACGTGGCGCGGACCTCGGCGGCTGAGCCGGGCTGGCCGCCGCTGGCGGTGCAGTACGTGGACTTCGCGCTGTGGCAGCGCGACACGCTCGGCTCCGAGGACGACCCGACCTCGCTGATCTCCGAGCAGCTCGACTACTGGCGCGAGACGCTGGCCGGGCTGCCCGACGAACTGCGCCTGGCCGATCGTCCGCGGCCCGCCGTCGCCTCCTACGGCGCGGGCACCTATCGGTTCCGGGTGCCTGGCGAGCTGATCGAAGACCTGAACCGGGTCGCGCAGACGCACGGCAGCACGCTGTTCATGGTGGTGCACGGCGCCTTCGCCGCGCTGCTGGCGCGGTTGAGCGGCTCCGAGGACATCGCCATCGGCATCCCGGTCGCCGGTCGTGGCGAGCAGGCGCTCGACGATCTGGTCGGCATGTTCGTCAACACCCTGGTGCTGCGCGCCGAGGTGGACACCGCCGAGCCGTTCGCCGATCTGCTCGCCCGGGTCCGCGAACGCGACCTGCAGGCGTTCGCGCACGCGGACGTGCCGTTCGAGCGGCTGGTCGAGGTGCTCAACCCGGCGCGTTCGCAGGCGCGGCACCCGCTGTTCCAGGTGATGCTGTCGTTCCAGAACCTCGGCCGCACTGCGCTGGAACTGCCCGGTCTCACCGTCTCCGAGCTGGGCATCGACCAGCCGACGGCGAAGTTCGACCTGCAGCTCACACTCAGCGAGGTCCCCGGGGCCGAGACGGCGATGGACGCCGAACTCGTCTATGCCACCGACCTGTTCGACGGCGTGTTCGCCGGGACGTTCGCCGAGCGGTTCGTGCGCGTGCTGCACGGCATCGCCGCCGATCCGTCGGTCACCGTCGGCGACATCGACCTGCTCGACGACGCCGAGCGCGCCTTGGTGATCGAGCGCTGGAACGCCACCGAATTCCCGGTCGACGCCGCGCTCACCTCGCCGGTCGGCGACGCCGCCGCGACCCTGGTCTCGCTGTTCGAGGCCCAGGTCGCGCGCACCCCGGACAGTCCAGCGGTGACGTTCGAGGGGACAAGTCCGGCCCACCCGTCGCCCGACCACCACCCCTCACCGAGTCGTGAAACGACGCTGACATATCTCGAGTTCGCCCGCCGGGTGCACCAACTGGCGCGCTGGCTCAAGGTCAACGGCGTCGGCCCGGAATCGTATGTGGCACTGGGCATGCGCCGCTCGATCGACCTGGTGGTCGGCATGTACGCGGTGAACGCCGCGGGCGGCGCGTACGTGCCGCTGGATCCGGACCATCCGGCCGAGCGCATCGACTACATCCTGGAGACCGCGCGCCCGGTGTGCGTGCTGACCTCCGGTTCCGACCTGGAGACCACGGTTTCCCGGCAGGTACGCATCGATCAGCTCGACCTGTCGGAGTTCTCCGACGGGCCGCTGACCGACGCCGACCGGCACAAGCCGTTGCGTCCGGCCAACACCGCGTACGTGATCTTCACCTCCGGTTCGACCGGCCGCCCGAAGGGTGTGGCGGTCTCGCACGCCGCGATCGTCAACCGTCTGGTGTGGATGCACGCCGAGTACGGCCTGGCGGCCTATGACGTGGTGTTGCAGAAGACGCCCGCGACGTTCGACGTGTCGGTGTGGGAGTTCTTCTGGCCGTTGCAGGTCGGCGCGCGCCTGGTGGTGGCGAAGCCGGACGGTCATCGCGATCCCGCGTACCTGGCGCGGCTGATCGTCGACGAGCAGGTCACCACGGTGCACTTCGTGCCGTCGATGCTGTCGGTGTTCGTCGCCGAGGAGCGCGCGGCCGAATGCACGAGCCTGCGCAATGTCTTCGCGTCCGGTGAGGCGCTGCCCGCGGTGACCGCGCAGAAGTTGCGCGAGCTGACCGGCGCGCGGCTGCACAACCTGTACGGCCCGACCGAGGCCGCGGTCGACGTCACCTTCCACGAGGTGACCGAGGCCGACACGGTGTCGGTGCCGATCGGCGCTCCGGTGTTCAACACGCAGGTGTACGTGCTGGATTCGCGGCTGCGGCCGGTTCCGGTCGGCGTGCCCGGCGAGCTGTACCTCGCGGGCGCGCAGCTGGCGCACGGCTATGTGGGCCGCCCCGATCTGACCACCGAGCGCTTCGTGGCCAACCCGTTCGGCACTGCCGAGCGGATGTACCGCACCGGCGACCTGGTGGCCTGGACCGACAAGGGCGAGCTGGAGTATTTGGGCCGCACCGACTTCCAGGTGAAGGTGCGCGGTCTGCGCATCGAGCTGGGCGAGATCGAGTCGGCGCTGACGGCGCTGGAGTCGGTGGCGCAGGCGGTGGTCGTGGTGCGCACCGACGAGCGGACCGGTGACCAGCTGGTCGCGTACCTGGTGACGGACCCGGACCGGGTGGTGGACGTCGAGTCGGTCAAGGCCGAACTCGGCGCGCGGCTGCCGGGGTACATGGTGCCCGCGGCCTATGTGGTGCTGGACGAGTTCCCGCTCAACGCCTCCGGCAAGCTCGATCGCAGGGCGCTGCCGGAGCCGGTGTTCGAGGCCAAGGTGTTCCGTGCGCCCGCCACGCCGGTGCAGGAGATCGTGGCCGAGACCTTCGCCGAGGTGCTCGGCGTGGAGCGGGTCGGCCTGGACGACGACTTCTTCGAGCTGGGCGGTAACTCGCTGGTCGCCACGCAGGTGGCGGCGCGGCTGGGTGAGGCGCTGAACACGCAGGTGCCGGTGCGCACGCTGTTCGAGGCGTCGACCGTGGTCGCACTGGCCGCGAAGGTGGAATCGGCCGCCGGAGCGGGTGGCCGGACGCCGCTGGTGGCGCGGGAGCGGCCCGAGCTGGTGCCGCTGTCGTTGGCTCAGCAGCGGATGTGGTTCCTCAACCGGTTCGACAACCGCACCGCGGTGAACAACATTCCGGTGGCGCTGCGGCTGAGCGGTGCGCTGGACGTCGACGCGCTGGGTGCGGCGATCGGTGACGTGCTCGCGCGCCACGAGGCGCTGCGCACGATCTACCCCGAGGTGGAGGGCACCGGTTACCAGCGCGTGCTGCCGGTCGGCGAGGTCGCCTTCGATGTGGTCGCCGAGCCCGTCGCGGCGGAGGAGCTGCCCGCGCGGATCGTGGAGCTGGCGAGCGTCGGCTTAGACGTGACCGCCGAGATCGGGTTCCGGGCGAGCCTGTTGTCGCTGTCGGCGACCGAGCACGTCGCGGTGCTGGTGCTGCATCACATCAGCGCGGACGGTTTCTCGCTGCGGCCGTTGCTGCGCGATGTGGTGCTCGCCTACACCGAGCGCGCTCGCGGCGAGGTGCCGTCCTGGGCTCCGCTCGAGGTGCAGTACGCCGACTACGCGCTGTGGCAGCGCGAGGTGCTCGGCGCCGAGGACGACGCCGAGTCCGTCGCGGCCAGGCAGATCGCCTACTGGACCGAGCAGTTGCGTGATCTGCCCGATCAGATCGAGCTGCCCGCCGACCGGCCCCGGCCGGAGATCGCCTCCAATGCCGGTGGCACGTACAACTTCTCGGTCGACGCGCAGGTGCACGAGGCGCTGGCCGAGCTGGCGCGCGCCCGCGGCGTGACGCTGTTCATGGTGGTGCACGCCGCGCTGGCGGTGTGGGCGGGCCGGTTGTCGGGCAGCACCGACGTCGCGATCGGCACGCCGATCGCGGGCCGCGGTGAACGCGCGCTCGACGACGTGGTCGGCATGTTCGTCAACACGCTCGTGCTGCGCAGCCAGGTCGAGCCGGGCGCCGGCTTCGACGAGCTGCTCGAGCAGGTGCGCCGCACGGATCTGGCCGCCTTCGCCAACGCCGACGTGCCGTTCGAGCGGCTGGTGGACGTGCTCAGCCCGGCGCGCTCGCAGGCGCACCACCCGCTGTTCCAGGTCGCGCTGACCTTCGAGGCGGCCTCGGCGGCCGCTCTCGGTGCGGTCGCGCTGCCCGGTGGCGTCGAGGTCGCCGCGGTCGAGTTCGATCCGGGCACCGCGAAATTCGACGTGCAGCTCACCGTGGGCGAGGCCGCCGACGGCGGGTTGACGCTGTCGTGGAACTACGCCACCGAATTGTTCGATCCCGAGACGGTGGCCGCGTTCGCGGATCGTTTCGTGCGCATCCTGCGCGGGGTCGCCGAGGATCCTCGGGCGGCGATCGGCGATATCGATCTGCTCGGCGAGGGCGAGCGGCTGGACGTCTCGCAGCGCTGGGTGTCGTCGGGTTCCGAAAGCGTCGCAGGGCTTTTCGCCGATCCGAACATCACCCTGGTAGGGCTGTTCGACGCGGCTGTGGCCGCGCATCCGCATCGCGTCGCGGCCCGCTTCGGCGTGGAGACGCTGACCTACGCCGAGCTGGACCGGCGCGCGAATGTGCTGGCGCGCAGGCTGATCAGCGACGGCGCGGGGCCGGAGACGCTGGTCGCGGTGATCCTGCCGCGGTCGCTGGATTTGGTGGTGGCGCTGCTGGCGGTGGTGAAGACCGGCGCGGGTTACGTGCCGGTGGACCCGACCTACCCGGCCGAGCGCATCGCCTACGTACTCGCCGACTCCCGGCCGACCAGCGTGGTGCTCGACTCCACGGTGCAGGTCGAGGTGCCCGCCGGGCTGCCGTCGGTCGTGCTGGACGGATTCGCGGTGGAGACCGGCAACGTCGAGGACGCCGACGACGCCCCGATCACCAACGCCGACCGCAACTCCGCGCTCACGCCGGACAATGTCGCGTACGTGATCTACACCTCCGGCTCGACCGGCCGCCCGAAGGGCGTCGCGGTCGCGCACCGCAACGTGGTGCGGCTGTTCGCGAACACCGACCGCGACTTCGGTTTCGGACCCGACGACGTGTGGACGCTGTTCCACAGCTACGCCTTCGACTTCTCGGTGTGGGAGCTGTGGGGTCCGCTGCTGTTCGGCGGCACCCTCGTGGTGGTCGACTACTACACCTCGCGCTCGCCGGAGCAGTTCCTGGAACTGCTGCGCGCCGAGCGGGTCACGGTGCTCAACCAGACCCCGTCGGCGTTCTACCAGCTGGCCGAGGCCGACCGGAACGCCGCGCCCGACGCCGCCGCTCTGGCGCTGCGGTATGTGGTGTTCGGCGGTGAGGCGCTGGAGCTGCGCAGGCTGTCGGATTGGGTGGCGCGCCACGGCGACGGCACCGGCGCGACGGCTGGCACCGCGCCGCTGCTGGTCAACATGTACGGCATCACCGAGACCACGGTGCACGTGTCCTATCGCGCGCTGGACGCCGCGACCATCGCCGCCGCCTCCGGCAGCGTGGTCGGCCGCGCCATCGCCGGTCTGCGGGTGTACGTCCTCGACAGCAGGCTGCGCCCGGTGCCGGTCGGCGTCGCGGGCGAGATGTACGTGGCGGGCCCGCAATTGGCGCGCGGTTACCTGGGTCGTCCCGATCTGTCGGCGACCCGTTTCGTGGCCGACCCGATGGGCGGCACGCCGGGTGGGCGGCTGTATCGCTCCGGCGACCTCGCCCGCTGGAACCGCTTCGGTGAACTCGAGTACCTGGGCCGCGCCGACGACCAGGTGAAGGTGCGCGGTTTCCGCATCGAACTCGGCGAGATCGAGTCCGCGATCCTCGCCCAGCCTGGCATCGCCCAAGCCGCGGTCATCGTGCGTGAGGACCAGCCCGGCGATCAGCGGATCGTCGCCTACGTGGTGTCCGAGCCGGATGCCGAGCCCGCGCTGGACGCGGTGCGCGACGGCGCGGCCGCGCAACTGCCCGCCTACATGGTGCCCTCGGCCGTGGTGCGGCTGGAATGGATCCCGCTGACCGTCAACGGGAAGCTGGACCGTCGTGCGCTGCCCGCCCCGACGGCACAGTCCCGCGCGTTCCGCGCGCCGGTCACGCCGGTGCAGGAGACCGTGGCGGCGGTGTTCGCCGACGTGCTCGGCCTGGAGCGGGTCGGCGTGGACGACGACTTCTTCGACCTCGGCGGCAACTCGCTGATCGCGACCAGGGTGGTCGCCCGCATCGGCGCGGCGCTGGGGACGACGGTCGCGGTGCGCACCCTGTTCGAGGCCTCGACGGTGGAAGCGCTCGCCGCTCGGGTGGAATCGCACGCCGACGGCGCGGCCCGCGCCCGGCTCGTCGCCCGCGAGCGCGCGGCGGGCGAACTGGTGCCGCTGTCGTTCGCGCAGCAGCGCATGTGGTTCCTGAACAAGTACGACACCTCCTCGGCGGCCTACAACCTGCCGATCGCCATCAGACTCACCGGCGCGCTGGACGTCGAAGCGCTGCGGCTGGCGGTGGCCGATGTGGTGCGCAGGCACGAATCGCTGCGCACCCGTTACCCCGAGCACGGCGGCACCCCGGTCCAGGTGATCGTGCCCGCCGAGGACATCGCCCTGGATCTGCGTCCCGTGGCGGTGGACCCGGCGCGGTTGATCGAGACGGTGACCGAGTTCGTCACCACCGGATTCGACGTGGCCGAACAGGTTCCGCTGCGCACCCGGCTGTACGCGGCCGGGCCGGACGAGCATGTGCTCGTCGTGGTGGTGCACCACATCGCGGCCGACGGTTTCTCGATGGGACCGTTGACCCGCGACGTGATGGCCGCCTACACCGCGCGCAGCACCGGCAGCGCTCCCGGCTGGGCGCCGCTGGCGGTGCAGTACGCCGACTTCGCGGTGTGGCAGCGCGAGATCCTCGGGTCCGAGGACGATTCCGACTCCCTGCTGGCTAAGCAGGTCGCCTACTGGCGGCACGCGCTCGACGACATCCCCGACGAACTGGCCCTGCCCACCGACCGCCCGCGTCCGGCCGTTGCCTCGCACCGCGGCGCGACGTTGCACCGCGAGCTGTCCGGTGAACTGGTCGCCGCGCTCGAGGAGATCGCGCGGCAGCGCGGCGCGTCGCTGTTCATGGTGATGCACGGCGCGCTGGCGGTGCTGCTGGCGCGGCTGTCGGGCAGCGACGACGTCGCGATCGGCACCCCGGTCGCGGGCCGCGGCGAGGCCGCGCTCGACGACCTGGTCGGCATGTTCGTCAACACGCTGGTGCTGCGCACTGGAATCGAGCCGGGCGAGTCGTTCGCCGACCTGCTCGGCCGGGTGCGCCGCACCGACCTGGACGCCTACGGCAACGCCGACGTGCCGTTCGAGCGGCTGGTGGAACTGCTCGCGCCGGAGCGCTCGCAGGCCCGCAACCCGCTGTTCCAGGTGATGCTGGCGTTCCAGAACTTGGAGCGCACCACCCTGGAACTGCCGGGGCTTTCGGTGTCGGCGCTGGACCTGGAAGAGAACGTCGCGCGCTTCGACCTGCAGTTCACCCTCGCCGAGCGCGGCGAAACCGGTTCCGGCGCCATGGCTTTGGCGCTCACCTACGCCACCGAGCTGTTCGACTCCTCGACCGCCGCGGCCATCGTGGATCGCTGGGAGCGTGTGCTCGCCGCGGTGGCGGCCGATCCGTCGGTCGCCGTCGGCGCGATCGACGTGCTCGACGCCGCCGAGCGCGCCGACCTGGTCGCGCGCACCGGCGCGCCCGCCACGCCCGCGCGGACGCTGCCGGACCTGATCGCCGAGGCCGCCGCCATCGATCCCGAGGCGCCCGCCGTGGTGTTCCAGGGGAGAAGTGTGTCCTATGGCGAGCTGGACGCGCGGTCCAACCGCTTGGCCCGCTTGCTGATCGAGCGCGGTATCGGCACCGAGGATCTGGTGGCGGTCGCCGTGCCGCGCTCGGACGAGTCGTACTTCGCCGAGTGGGCGGTGTCGAAGTCCGGTGCCGCGTTCGTGCCGATCGACCCGGCCTATCCGGCCGACCGCATCGCGCACATGGTCACCGACTCCGGTTCCCCGATCGGCCTGACCGTGGCGTCGGTGCGCGCCGAACTGCCGGAATCGGTCGAGTGGCTGGTACTCGACGAGCTGGATCTCGACGGGTTCGACAGCGCCCCGGTGACCGACGGCGATCGGGTGCGCCCGGTGCGGCCGGAGCACCCCGCCTACGTCATCTACACCTCCGGTTCCACCGGCGTGCCCAAGGGCGTCGTGGTCACCCACGCCGGTCTCGCGAACTTCCGCGACGAGCAGAACGCCCGCTACGACGTCGACTCCGACACGCGCGCACTGCATTTCGCCTCGCCCAGCTTCGACGCCTCGATCCTGGAGTTCCTGCTCGCGATCGGCCGCGGCGGCGCCCTGGTGGTCTGCCCGCCCGGCGTGTACGGCGGCGAGGAACTGTCCGAGCTGATCCGCGCCGAGCGGGTCACGCACGCCTTCATCACCCCGTCGGTGCTCGCGTCGCTGGATTCGGCCGCGCTGGCAGGCATGCGGGTGATCGTGGCGGGCGGCGAGGCCGTGCCGGCCGATCTGGTCACCAAGTGGGGTGGCGCGCCGGACGGTTCGGGCCGCCGCTTCCACAACGGTTACGGCCCGACCGAGACCACGATCATGACCAACATCAGCGACGCGCTCGCGCCCGGCGACCGGGTCACCATCGGTGGCCCGACCCGCGGCATGCAGTCGCTGATCCTGGACGCCCAGCTCAGGCCCGTTCCGGTGGGTGTCGCGGGTGAGCTGTATCTGTCGGGCGTCCAGCTGGCGCGTGGCTACCACGCCCGCCCCGGCCTGTCGGCGGAACGGTTCGTCGCCAACCCGTACGTGCCCGGCGCGCGGATGTACCGCACCGGCGACGTGGTGCGCTGGACCCGGGTCGGGCACTCCGCGGGCTCCGCGCCCGCTGGAGGAGTCGAATCCCTAGTTGTCGAATACGTAGGCCGCTCCGACTTCCAGGTGAAGGTGCGCGGTTTCCGCATCGAACTCGGCGAGATCGACGCCGCGCTCGCCTCGCACGAGACCGTCGACTTCGCCGTCACCGTGGGCCACAAGAGCGCCGCGGGCGCCGTGTCGCTGGTGTCGTACGTCGTTGCCGCGCAAGGTCATTCGATCGACGTCGCGGCGCTGACCGCGCACGTCGAGGAGCGCCTGCCCGCCTACATGGTGCCCTCGTCGATCATGGTGATCGACCATGTGCCGCTCACCCCGGTGGGCAAGCTGGACCGTAAGGCGCTGCCGGAGCCCGTGTTCGCGACCGAGGTCGTGTTCCGTGCGGCGCGCACGCCGGTCGAGCAGACCATCGCGGAAGTGTTCGCCGAGGTGCTCGGCGTGGAGCGGGTCGGCGTGGACGACTCCTTCTTCGCGCTCGGCGGCGACAGCATCGTCTCCATCCAGTTGGTGTCGCGGGCCAAGGCGCGCGGCGTGGTGTTCACGCCGCGGCACGTGTTCGAGCAGCGCACCGTGGCCGGGCTGGCCTCGGTCGCGGAGACCACCGAGGCGGCCGAGGCGTCGGCGACGACGCTGGCCGAGCCGCCCGGCGGCGGCATCGGCGCTATGCCGTTGACGCCGGTGGTGCGGTTCATGGCCGAGCGGCGCGGCTCGTTCGGCCGGTTCAACCAGACGCTGGCGCTGGAACTGCCGATCGGCATCGACCGGGCGGGCATCGCCGCGACGGTCGGCGCGGTCATCGATCGCCACGACATGCTGCGCGCGAGCCTGCGCCGCGACGGCGACGACTGGGTGGTCGAGACCGCCGCGCCGGGCACGGTCGCGGTGGACGCGCTGATCGATCGCACCGAGTTCGACGCGAACGTCACCGACGCCGAACTGGTCGAGATCGCCGCGGCGGCACTGGACGAGTCGCTGGACCGGCTCGATCCGGCCGCGGGCGTGGTCATCCGGTTCGTCTGGCTCGAGCCGGATTCCGCCGAGCGCGCCGGACGCCTGATCGTCGTCGCCCACCACTTGGTGGTGGACGGCGTCTCCTGGCGCATCCTGGTGCCCGACTTCGTCGCCGCGTGGGGGCAGCGCACCGCCGGGCAGACGCCCGAGTTGGTCGCCCCGGCCACGTCGATGCGGGCGTGGGCGCACGCGCTGGAGCGCGAAGCGGTCAGCCCGGAGCGGGTGGCCGAACTGGACTACTGGCGTTCGGTGGTCGGTACGGCCGATCCGCTGCTGACCGAGCGTGCGATGGATCCGGCTCTCGACACCTCGGGCGTCATCGAGAAGCATCAGGTCGAGGTGTCCGCCGAGGTCACCAAGGCCCTGCTCACCACGGTTCCGGCGCTGTTCCACGGCGGTGTGAACGACGGCCTGCTGACCGCGCTGGCGCTGGCCACCGCCAAGTGGCGGGCGCGGCGGGTTGCCGCTCGCGGCGAGGATTCGCTGCTGATCCGCTTGGAGGGTCACGGCCGCGAGGAAGACGTGGTGCCGGGTGCGGATCTGTCGCGCACCGTCGGCTGGTTCACCGCGATCTACCCGGTCGCCTTCGACCTGTCCGGCATCGACGTCGATGCCGCGTTCACCGGCGGTCCCGCGCTGGGCGCGGCCGTGAAGGCGGTCAAGGAGCAGTTGCTGTCGGTGCCCGACAAGGGCATCGGCTACGGCCTGCTGCGGTACCTGAACACCGAGACCGCGGCCGAGTTGCCGCGTGAGCTGCCCGGCCAGGTGAGTTTCAACTACCTCGGCCGCGTCTCCGAGGGTGACGTGCCGGAGTCGCTGCGCGGCTTCGGCTGGATCCCCGCGCCGGAACTCGGCGCGCTGGGCGGGGCCTACGACGCGGACATGCCCGCGATGGCGCCGCTGGACGTGAACGCGATCGTGGTCGGCGACAAGCTGACCGCCAACATCGGCTACCCGTCGACCCTGCTGTCGGCCGCCGAGGTGCGCGAGTTCGGCGAATTGTGGACCGCGGCGCTGGAAGCTGTCGCGCGGCACGCCAATTCGGCGGGCGCGGGCGGGCATACACCGTCGGACTTCGCGCTGGTGCGCAGCACGCAACGCGATATCGACGTCTGGGAGCGGCGCTTCCCGGCGCTGGCCGACGTGTGGCCGCTGTCGGCGTTGCAGGCCGGTCTGTTGTTCCACGCCCGCCTCGCGGCGACCTCGGTGGACGTGTACACCGCCCAGGCGGTGCTGACGCTCACCGGCCGGGTGGACGCCGCCCGGTTGCGCTCGGCCGCACAGGCTCTGGTGGACCGCTACGAGAACCTGCGCACGGCGTTCGTCAGCGACCACGACGGCAACCCGGTGCAGATCGTGCTGGACAGCGTCCGGGTGGCGTGGGCCGAGCACGACCGGATCGAATCCGGTGCGGCCGACGACCTGATCGAGGCCGATCGCATGAGCCGGTTCGACCTGGCCGCGCCGCCGCTGATCCGCTTCACGCTGATCCAGGTGGCGGCCGACCGCTGGCAGTTCGTGGTGTCCAACCACCACATCCTGCTCGACGGCTGGTCCATGCCGCTGCTCATGCGGGATCTGCTGGTGCTCTACGCCGCGCACGCGGACGTCTCCGCGCTGCCCGCGGTGCGGTCCTACCGGCACTTCCTGGACTGGACCCGGCAGCAGGATCAGGCGGCGTCGCTGGCCGCGTGGGCGCACGCGCTGCGCGGCGTCGGCGAGCCGACCCTGCTGGCGCGGCCGGACGCCGGTCGCGAGATCACCTCGCTGTCCGGCGAGTACTTCTTCGACCTGGACGAGGCGACCACCGCGCGGTTGACCGCGCTGGCCGGCTCGCTGGGCGTCACCCCGAACACCGTGTTGCAGACGGCGTGGGGCATTCTCGTCGGCCGCATGACCAGCCGCGACGACGTGCTGTTCGGCACCACCGTCTCCGGTCGTCCCGCGCAGTTGTCCGGCGTGGAGGCGATGGTCGGCCTGTTCATCAACACCGTGCCGGTGCGGGTGCGTTTCGATCCGTCGGAGTCCGTGCGCGACCTGCTGGTCCGCACGCAGGGCGAGCAGGCCGACCTGCTCGACCACCACTACGTGGGCCTGGCCGACATCCAGGCCGTCGCGGGCGTCGGCGGGCTGTTCGACACCCTGGTGGTGTTCGAGTCCTACCCGGTCGACGCCGCGGGCTTGCAGGCGCAGGCGGCGGACATCGACGGCATGGCCGTGGTCGGCCTGGACGCGGCCGACGCCACGCACTACCCGCTGACCCTGATCGCGCAGCTGGATTCGCGGCTGCGGGTGCGCGCGGGCTACCTGCGCGACCTGTTCGACGAGCAGACGGTGCGCCGCATCGCCGACCGCTTGGTCCGGGTGCTCACCGCGATCACCGCCGAACCCGAGGCGGTGGTCGGCGACATCGAGCTGCTGGATGCCGCCGAGCGCGAGCTCGTGGTGTCCGGGTGGAACGACACCGCGCATCCGGTGGACACCGGCGCGACGTTGGTGTCGATGTTCTATGACCAGGTCGAACGCACTCCCGACGCGACCGCGGTCACGTTCGAGGGGACAAGTCTGTCCTACGCCGAGTTCTCCTGGCGGGTGAACCAGCTGGCGCGCTGGCTGATCGCGCGCGGTGTGGGCGCGGAATCGTTTGTGGCGCTGGGTATGCGGCGCTCGATCGATTTGGTGGTCGGCATGTACGCCGTCGCCGTGGCCGGTGGTTCGTATGTTCCGCTGGACCCGGATCACCCGGCCGAGCGCACGGAATACATCCTCGGCACGGCCGACCCGGTGTGTGTGCTGACCTCCGGTAGCGATCTGGACATCGACACCGCGCAGGTGCGCATCGATCTGCTCGATCTGAAGGGTCTGTCCGAGGCCCCGGTCACCGACGCGGATCGTCGTGCGCCGCTGCTTCCGTCGAACACCGCCTACGTGATCTTCACGTCGGGTTCGACGGGTCGTCCGAAGGGTGTGGCGGTTTCGCATTCGGCGATCGTCAATCGCCTGGTGTGGATGCAGACCGCGTACCAGTTGACCTCGGCTGATGTGGTGTTGCAGAAGACGCCTGCGACCTTCGATGTGTCGGTGTGGGAATTCTTCTGGCCGTTGCAGATCGGTGCCCGCCTGGTCGTGGCGAAGCCGGACGGTCATCGCGACCCGGCCTACCTCGCCGAGATCATCAGCGCCGAAAAGGTGACCGTCACCCACTTCGTGCCCTCGATGCTCGCGGTATTCGTCGCCGATGCCGCCGCCGCGCAGTGCGATTCGCTGCGACTGGTGTTCGCTTCGGGTGAGGCGTTGCCGCCCAAGCCCGCGCACCGCCTGCGCGAGCTGACCGGCGCGGCCTTGCACAACCTCTACGGCCCGACCGAAGCGGCGGTCGACGTCACCTTCCACGAGGTCGTCGACGCCGACACCGAGACGGTGCCGATCGGTGCTCCGGTGTTCAACACGCAGGTGTTCGTGCTGGACGCGCGCTTGCGTCCGGTCCCCGTTGGTGTCGCGGGTGAGCTGTACCTCGCGGGTGTTCAGCTGGCGCGGGGTTACGTCGCGCGCCCGGATCTGACGAGTGACCGGTTCGTCGCCAACCCGTACGGGGAGCCCGGCTCGCGGATGTACCGCACCGGCGACCTGGTGGCGTGGACCGAACACGGCGAGCTGGAGTACCTGGGCCGCACCGACTTCCAGGTGAAACTGCGTGGTCTGCGTATCGAACTCGGGGAGATCGAGCAGGCGCTGACCGGCCTGGACGAGGTCGCGCAAGCCGTCGTCGTGGTGCGCTCCGACGCGCACGCGGGCGATCAGCTCGTCGCGTACGTCATCCCCGCGCCGGACGCCGCGCTGGACACCGACCTGGTCCGCGAGGACCTCGGTCGGCAGCTGCCCGCGTACATGGTGCCGTCGATCGTGATGGCGCTGGAGGAGTTCCCGCTCAACGCTTCGGGCAAGCTGGACCGCAAGGCGCTGCCCGCGCCGGTGTTCGAGGCCGCGGTGTTCCGCGCGCCGACCACGCCGGTCGAGGAGATCGTCGCCGCCACCTTCGCCGACGTGCTCGGCCTCGAGCGGGTGGGTCTGGACGACGACTTCTTCGCCCTCGGCGGCAACTCGCTGTCGGCCACCCAGGTCGCCGCCCGGCTGTCGGCCGCGCTGGACACCGACCTCGGCGTGCGCGAGCTGTTCGAGGCCTCCACCGTGGTCGCTTTGGCGGCGCGCGCGGAGACCAAGGCGGGTGTGGGCGGTCGTGCGCCGCTGGCGCCGCAGCAGCGGCCGGAGCTGGTGCCGCTGTCGCTGGCCCAGCAGCGTATGTGGTTCCTGAACCGCTTCGATCCCGACTCGGCGGTGGACAACATCCCGGCCGCGGTGCGGCTGTCGGGCCTGCTGGACCGGCAGGCGTTGCAGATCGCCGTCGCCGACGTGCTGGCCCGCCACGAGTCGCTGCGCACCTTCTACCCCGAGGTGGACGGCGCCGCGCGGCAGCAGATCGTTGCCACGGCCAAGGTCATCCCGGACCTGACGCCGGTCGACGTCACCGAAGCCGAACTGCCCGAGCGGCTTTCGCAGCTGATCGGCACGGCCTTCGACGTCACCGCCGAGGTGCCCTTCCGCGCCAGGCTGTTCGAGATCAGCCCCACCGAGCACGTGCTCGCCCTGGTGGTGCACCACATCTCGGCCGACGGTTTCTCCATGGGCCCGCTGACCCGCGACGTGATGACCGCCTACGGCGCCCGCGTCGACGGCGGCGAGCCCGCCTGGCGTCCGCTGGAGGTCCAGTACGCCGACTTCGCGCTGTGGCAGCGTCAGGTGCTCGGCGCCGAGGACGATCCGGCTTCGGTGATCGCCGAGCAGATCTCGTTCTGGTCGGACTCGCTGCGCGGGCTGCCCGAGCAGCTGGATCTGCCGTCGGATCGGCCGCGTCCCGCGGTCGCCTCCGGTCGCGGCGCCACGCACGTCTTCGAGATCGACGCGCAGACCCACGCTCAGCTGACCGAACTGGCCCGCACCAGGGGCGCGACGCTGTTCATGGTGGCGCACACCGCGCTGGCCGTGCTGCTGTCGCGGCTGTCCGGCGAGGACGACATCGCGATCGGCACTCCGGTCGCCGGACGTGGCGAGCGCGCGCTCGATGACCTGATCGGCATGTTCGTCAACACTCTCGTGTTGCGGACCCCGGTCCGGGCCGGTGCGACGTTCACCGAGTTGCTGCGTGCGGTGCGCGCCACCGACATCGCCGCGTTCGGGCACGCGGACCTGCCGTTCGAGCGGCTGGTGGAGATCCTGAACCCGGCGCGCTCGCAGGCGCGGCACCCGTTGTTCCAGGTGATGCTGTCGTTCCAGAACACCGGCCAGAACAGCCTGGAGCTGCCCGGCCTGACGGTGAGCGGTGTCGAATTGCCGATCGACGTCGCCAAGTTCGACCTGCAACTGGTGCTGTCCGAACGCGACGCCGAGAATTCCGCGGGCGCGAACCCCGCGGGCATCGCGGCCGAGCTGATCTACGCCACCGACCTGTTCGACCCGGCCACCATGGCCGAGTTCGGGCGGCGCTTCGGCCGGTTGCTGAAGGCCGTCGCGGCCGAGCCGGACCGCCCCATCGGCGATCTCACACTGCTGGACGAGCCGGAGACCGAACAGGCGCTGCGCGGCTGGAACGACACCGCCCGCGACCTCGGCCCGGCGAGCACGCTGGTCGAGGAGTTCGCCGCGCAGGCCGCGGCGACGCCGGACGCGGTCGCGGTGATCGATCCGGCCACCGGGACGCAGCTCACCTACGCCGAATTCGCCGCGCGCGTGCGGCGATTGGCGCGTCGACTCATCGAAGCCGGTGTGGGTCCTGAGACGCTGGTCGCCCTGGGCCTGCGCCGCTCGGTGGACCTGGTCGTGGCCGCTTACGCGGTGCAGGCGGCGGGTGGCGGCTACGTGCCGCTGGATCTCGACCAGCCCGCCGACCGCGTGCACTACGTGCTCGACTCGGCCGACCCGGTCTGCGTGCTGACCACCGCGCGCGACGCGTTCGACGGCGCGGGCCGCGCGACGCTGCGCATCGACGAGCTGGAGTTGTCCGGTTACGCGGACGACCCGGTCACCGACGCCGAGCGCATCGCGCCGCTGCGCCCGCAGCACCCGGCGTACGTGATCTTCACCTCCGGCTCCACCGGCCGCCCCAAGGGCGTCGCCGTGCCACACGCCGCGGTCGTCAACCAGATCCGCTGGATCACCGGCGAATACGGCATCGACGCCGACGACGTGGTGCTGTTCAAGACCCCCGCCACCTTCGACGTGTCGGTGTGGGAGCTGTTCGGCCCGCTGAGCACCGGCGGCCGGATCGTGGTGGCGAGCCCGGACGGGCACCGCGACCCGCAGTACCTGGTCGAGGTGATCGCGGCCGAGCGGGTCACGATGACCTCGTTCGTGCCGTCGATGCTGACCGTCTTCGCGGCCTGGATCGACCCGGCCGACGCCGACGCGCTCGCCTCGCTGCGCACGCTGTTCGTCGCCGGTGAGGCGTTCACAGCCGACGCGGTCGTGGCCATCCGCCGCGTCAGCGACGCCGCGCTGTACAACCTGTACGGACCCACCGAGTTCACCGTGCACGCCACGCACGCACCTGTCGCCGAGCAGGTGGACGGGGCGGTGCCGATCGGCCTGCCGGTGTGGAACGCGCAGGCGTACGTGCTGGATTCGCGTCTGCACCCGGTGCCGTCGAACGTCGCGGGTGAGCTGTACCTCGCGGGCGATCAGTTGGCGCGCGGCTACTTCGGTCGCACGGACCTCACCGCCGATCGCTTCGTGGCCAACCCGTACGGCGCGCCCGGCGCTCGGATGTACCGCACCGGCGACTTGGTGCGCCGGGACGACACCGGCGCCATCGAGTACCTGGGCCGCACCGACTTCCAGGTGAAACTGCGTGGTCTGCGCATCGAGCTCGGCGAGATCGAGACCGCGTTGACGGCGCACGAATCGGTCGCGCAGTCGGTCGCGCTGGTGCGTTCGGACGCGCGCACCGGCGACCAGCTGGTGGGTTATGTGGTGCCGGCGAACGGCGCGACGGTGGACGTCGAGGCGTTGCGCGCGCATCTGTCCGCGCAGCTGCCGTCCTACATGGTGCCCGCCGCCATCGTGGTGCTCGACGCCATGCCGTTGAACCCGAACGGCAAACTGGATCGCCGCGCGCTGCCCGAGCCGGTCTTCGAGGCGCGGGAGTTCCGCGCGCCGTCCACGCCGGTGGAGGAGATCGTCGCCGACGTCTTCGCCGAGGTGCTCGGCTTGGCACAGGCGGAACGCGCGGTCGGCTTGGACGACGACTTCTTCGACCTGGGCGGCAACTCGCTGATCGCCACCCAGGTGGTGGCCCGGCTCGGCGCCGCGCTGGACACCAGGATCCCGGTCCGTACGCTGTTCGAGGCGCCGACCGTGGCGGCGTTGGCCGTGCGGGTGGAGGCGCACCAGGGCACCGGCCGCCGCCGGGAACTCGCCGCGGGCCCGCGCCCGTCGAAGATCCCACTGTCGCTGGCCCAGCAGCGCATGTGGTTCCTGAACCGGTTCGACAACCAGACCGCGGTGAACAACATCCCGCTCGCGGTCCGGCTCACCGGAACCCTGGACACCGAGGCGCTGCGCCAGGCCGTGGCCGACGTGGTCGACCGGCACGAGGTGTTGCGCACCGTCTACCCGGAGACCGCCGACGGCCAGGGCGTGCAGGTCGTGCTGCCCGCCGGGCACAGCGCGGTCGACCTCACCCCGATCGAGGTGTCCGAGGCCGAGATCTCCGAGCGGATCAGCGAACTGGTGCTGACCGGCTTCGACGTCACCGCCGAGGTGCCGGTGCGCGCCGCGCTGTTCCGCATCGCGGGCTCGATGGACGGCTCGCAGCCCGACACCCACGTGCTGGTGTTCGTGGTGCACCACATCTCCGGCGACGGCTGGTCGGTGCGCCCGCTGGCACGCGACGTGATGGTGGCCTACTCGGCGCGTTCGCGCGGCGAGGCGCCCGCGTGGGCGCCGCTGCCGGTGCAGTACGCCGATTACGCGCTGTGGCAGCGCGAGACGCTGGGCTCCGAGGGCGATCCCGCCTCGCTGATCGCCCAGCAGGTCGCGTTCTGGTCCGACTCCCTGGCCGGGCTGCCGGATCAGCTGGATCTGCCGTCGGACCGCTCGCGTCCGGCGGTGGCGTCCAACCGCGGCGGCGTGTACGAGTTCGCGCTCGACGCGCGGCTGCTGCGCGAGCTGAACGCGCTGGCCCGCGCGAACGGCGCCAGCCTGTTCATGGTGGTGCACGCGGCGTTCGCCGCCCTGCTGGCCCGGTTGTCCGGCAGCGACGACATCGCCATCGGCACCGCGGTCGCGGGCCGTGGTGAGGCCGTGCTCGACGACGCCATCGGCATGTTCGTCAACACGCTGGTGCTGCGCAGCGCGGTCGATCCCGCGATCGCGTTCACCGAATTGCTCGCGCGCACCAAGGACACCGACCTCGCGGCGTTCGCGCACGCGGACCTGCCGTTCGAGCGGCTGGTGGAGATCCTGAACCCGGCGCGTTCGCAGGCGCGGCATCCGCTGTTCCAGGTGATGCTGTCGTTCCAGAACACCGGTGAGGCCACCTTCGAGCTGCCCGGCCTGGAAGTGGCCGGGGTGCCGCTGGACGTGGTGACCGCCAAGTTCGACCTGCACCTCAACCTCGCCGACCGGTTCGACGCCTCGGGCTCGGCCGACGGCATGACCGCCGAATTCGCCTACGCCACCGACATGTTCGACTCCGACACCATCGCGGGCGTCGCGTCGCGGCTGGTGCGGATGCTGACGGCGATAGCCGCCGATCCGTCCGTGGCCGTCGGCGATGTCGAGTTGCTCGACAGCGTCGAGCGCACCGAGGTCCTCGAGCGGTGGAACGACACCGCGCACGCGGTCGACCCGGACGCCACCCTGGTGTCGATGTTCGCCGCGCAGCTGGCGCGGACCCCGGACGCGACCGCCGTGACGTTCGAGGGGACGAGTCTGGCCCACCCGTCGCCCGACCACCACCCCTCATCGAGTCACTACGTGACGCTGACGTATGCCGAGTTCGCCTCGCGCGTGAACCGCCTGGCCCGGCACCTCATCTCGCTGGGCGTCGGCCCGGACTCGATGGTCGCGCTGGGCATGCGCCGCTCGATCGACCTGGTGGTCGGCATGTACGCGGTGAGCGTCGCCGGTGGCGCGTACGTGCCGCTGGATCCGGACCATCCGGCCGACCGCACTCGCTACGTGCTCGACACCGCGCAGCCGGTGTGCGTGCTCACCACTTCGCGCGACGAGTTCGACGCCGGCGCTACCCCGGCGATCGAGATCGATGTTGTCTCGCTGGCCGGGTACTCCGACAAGCCGGTCACCGATGCGGATCGCCGTGCGCCGCTGCGCTCGTCGAACGCCGCGTACGTGATCTTCACCTCCGGTTCGACCGGCCGCCCGAAGGGTGTGGCGGTCTCGCACGCGGCGATCGTCAACCGTCTGGTGTGGATGCAGGACGAGTACGGCCTCGACGACACCGACGTGGTGTTGCAGAAGACCCCGGCCACGTTCGACGTGTCGGTATGGGAGTTCTTCTGGCCGTTGCAGGTCGGCGCGCGCCTGGTCGTCGCGAAGCCCGACGGCCACCGCGACCCGGCCTACCTCGTGCAGGTCATCACCGGCGAGCAGGTCACCACGGCGCACTTCGTGCCGTCGATGCTGTCGGTGTTCGTGGCCGAGGAACGCGCCGACGAATGCACCAGTCTGCGCAACGTCTTCGCCTCCGGTGAGGCGCTGCCCGCCGCCACCGCGCAGCGGATGCAGGAACTCACCGGCGCGCTGCTGCACAACCTGTACGGCCCGACCGAGGCCGCGGTCGACGTCACCTATCACGAGGTGACCGAGGCCGACACGGTGTCGGTGCCGATCGGCGCTCCCGTGTTCAACACCCAGGTTTACGTGCTGGATTCGCGCCTGCACCCGGTGCCGGTGGGTGTCGCGGGTGAGCTGTATCTCGCGGGCGTGCAATTGGCCCGCGGCTACGTCGCGCGTCCCGATCTGACCGCTGACCGGTTCGTGGCCAACCCGTACGGCGCGCCGGGCGAGCGGATGTACCGCACCGGCGACCTCGTCTCCTGGACCGACAAGGGCGAACTGGAGTACCTGGGCCGCACCGACTTCCAGGTGAAGCTGCGCGGTCTGCGCATCGAGCTGGGCGAGATCGAGTCGGCGCTCACCGCGCTGGACTCGATCGCCCAGGCCGTGGTCGTGGTGCGCTCGGACGAGCGGCTCGGCGACCAGTTGGTGGCGTACGTCATCGCGACCGCGGGCCGCTCGGTGGACATCGAGGGCGTGCGTTCCGAGCTCGGCGGCGAGCTGCCCGCCTACATGGTGCCGTCGGCGTTCGTCGTGCTGGAGGCGTTCCCGCTGAACGCCTCCGGCAAGCTGGACCGTAAGGCGCTGCCCGCGCCGGTGTTCGAGGCCAAGGTGTTCCGCGCGCCGTCAACCCCGATCGAGGAGATCGTGGCGGGCACCTTCGGTGACGTGCTCGGTGTCGCGCGGGTCGGACTGGACGACGACTTCTTCGAACTCGGCGGCAACTCGCTGCTGGCCACCCAGGTGACCGCGCGGCTGGGCGCCGCGCTGGACACCAGGCTCGCGGTGCGCGACCTGTTCGAGGCCTCCACCGTGGTGGCGTTGGCCGCCAGGGTGGAGCGCAACGCCGGGTCCGGCCGGAACCGGCCACGCCTGGAGGCGGGGGAGCGCCCGGCGCGCATCCCGCTCTCGCCCGCGCAGCAGCGGTACTGGTTCCTCAACCAGTTCGACACGGCCACTTCGGCGGTGGACAACATCCCGCTGGCCGTCCGCTTGTCGGGCACGCTGGAGGTGGCCGCGCTGGAGCAGGCCATCGGCGACGTGTTCGCCCGTCACGAGGTACTGCGCACCACCTACCCGCGCTCGGCGGAGGGCCCGCATCAGGTGATCCGCCCGGCCGACCGGTCCGCGGCGGCGCTCACCCCGATCGACGTGGCCGAGGACGACCTGCTCGGGGCCGTCATCGGGTTCGCGCTGACCACCTTCGACGTCACCGTGGAGGTGCCGTTGGCGGTGGCGCTGTTCCGCATCGCGGACAACGACCATGTGCTGGCGTTCACCGTGCATCACGTCGCGGCCGATGGTTCGTCGATGGGTCCGCTGGCCCGCGACGTTATGGCCGCCTACGTGGCGCGGGTGCAGGGCGAGGCGCCGCAGTGGCAGCCGTTGCCGGTGCAGTACGCCGACTACGCGCTGTGGCAGCGCGCGGTGCTCGGATCCGAGGACGATCCGGAATCGCTGGCCGCGCAGCAGGTGGCGTACTGGCGCCAGGCGCTGGCCGACCTGCCCGATCAGCTGGAACTGCCTGCCGACCGGCCGCGCCCGCCCGCGCAGTCGTTCCAGGGCAAGGCGATCCGCTTCGAGATCGACCCGCAGCGGCACGCCCGCCTGCACGAGCTGGCGCGCGCGCACAACGCGTCGCTGTTCATGGTGGTGCACGCGGCGCTGGCGGTGCTGCTGTCGCGGTTGTCGGGCACCGATGACATCGCGGTCGGCACCCCGATCGCCGGTCGCGGCGAACGCGAACTCGACGACCTGATCGGCATGTTCGTCAACACCCTGGTGTTCCGCACCCGGGTGGCGTCCGGCGAGCGCTTCGCCGACCTGCTCGGCGACGTCAAGGAACGCGACCTGGAGGCGTTCGCCAACGCCGACGTGCCGTTCGAGCGCCTGGTCGAGGTGCTCAACCCGGTGCGCTCGACCGCGCGCAATCCGCTGTTCCAGGTGGGCCTGTCGTTCCAGAACCTGGCCGAGACGACCTTCGAGCTGCCCGGCCTGACGGTGAGCGCGGTCAACTTCGACTCGCAGCTGGCCAAGACCGACCTGCACGTCACGCTATACGACCGGTACGCCGAGGACGGCACGCCCGCCGAGATCATCACCGAATTCGGTTACGCCACCGACCTGTTCGACGAGGACACGGTGCAGGGCTTCGCCGACCGGTTCCTGCGGGTGCTCGACGCGGTGGCGGCCGACGCCACGGTGCGGGTGGGCGAGATCGACCTGCTCGCGGCCGAGGAGAGCGAGCGCATCCTCACCGCGTGGAACGCCACCGACCACGAGGTCGACACGACCGCGACGCTGGTGTCCTTGCTGGATGACACGGTGGCCGCGACCCCGGCGGCCGTGGCGCTGGTCGCCGACGAGCCGACCGGCCGTCGCGAGCTGACCTACGCCGGGCTGGACGCGCGGGTCAACCGACTGGCCCGGTACCTGATCGGCCGCGGCGTCGGCCCGGAGGACCGGGTCGCGCTGGCGATCCGCCGCAGCAGCGACCTCGTGATCGCCATGTACGCGGTCGCGAAGGCCGGTGCGGCGTACGTGCCGATCGATCCGGATCAGCCCGCCGAGCGGACCGACTACATCCTGGGCACCGCCGCGCCGGTGTGCGTGCTGACCACCGGCCGCGACGGGTTCCGCACCGCGGCGGCCGATGTCGTGCAGATCGACGGGCTCGACCTCGCCGAGTACCCGACGGCTCCGGTGACCGCGGCCGAGCGCACGGGTGCGCTGACCCCGGCGAACACCGCGTACGTGATCTTCACGTCCGGTTCCACCGGTCAGCCGAAGGGCGTCGCGGTCCCGCACGCGGCGATCGCCAACCAGTTGCAGTGGGAGACATCTGTCTTCGAGCTGGGCGCGGACGACGCGGTGCTGCTGAAGACGGCGGCGACGTTCGACCTCTCGGTGTGGGAGTTCTGGTCGGCCGCGGTTTCCGGCGGCCGCCTGGTGATCTCGTCCGCCGACGGGCATCGCGACCCGGCGTACCTGAACGAGCTGATGCGCGCCACCGGCGTCACCACGCTGCACGTGGTGCCGTCCATGCTGGACGCGCTGCTCACCGAATCCGGTGGCCGCCTGTCGGACTCGCTGCGGCGGGTGCTGGCCATCGGTGAGGCGCTGCCCGCCGCGACCGCCCAGCGGTTGCGCCGCAACAACGCCGCCGAACTGCACAACCTCTACGGTCCGACCGAGGCGGCGGTGTCGATCACCAGCCACCTGGTCACCGATGCCGACGAGGCGTCGGTGTCGATCGGCGCGCCGGAGTGGAACAGCCGGGTCTACGTGCTGGACTCGCGACTGCGGCCGGTGCCGGTCGGCGTCTCCGGTGAGCTGTACCTGGCCGGTGCGCAGTTGGCGCGCGGGTACTTCGGTCGTGCGGACCTGACCGCGGACCGGTTCGTCGCCGACCCGTTCGGCGCGGCGGGCGACCGGATGTACCGCACCGGCGACCTGGTGGCCTGGAGCGCCTCCGGCGAGCTGGACTACCGCGGCCGCACCGACTTCCAGGTGAAGATCCGCGGCTTCCGCATCGAGCTCGGCGAGATCGAGGCCGCGTTGCTGCGGCAGGACGCGGTGAGCGCCGCGGCCGTCGTCGCGCACACCGATCCGAGCATCGGCGATCGGCTGGTCGCCTACGTGGTGACCCGCACGGGCGCGCTGGACAAGAGGGCTCTGCAGTCCGCGCTGTCGGCCGAGCTGCCGTCGTACATGGTGCCGTCGATGCTGATCGGGCTGGAGGCGTTGCCGCTCAACGCCAACGGCAAGCTGGACCGCAAGGCGCTGCCGGAGCCCACCTTCGAGAAGGCGGTGTTCCGCGCGCCGGTCACGCCGATCGAGCAGATCGTGGCGAACACCTTCGCCGAGGTGCTGCGGCTGTCCGATCGCGAAGGCGGCGAAGCCAAGCGCCTCGGCCTGGACGACGACTTCTTCGCCTGGGGCGGTAACTCGCTGCTGGCCACGCAGGTCGCCGCCCGCCTGGGTGAGGCGCTCAACACGCGGGTGCCGGTGCGTCTGCTGTTCGAGGCGTCCACCGTCGCCGCGCTGGCGGTGCGGGTGGAGCAGCACGCCGACATGGGCGGCCGCCGTGCGCTGACGGCGGGTCCGCGGCCGGAGCACATCCCGCTGTCGCTGGCGCAGCAGCGCATGTGGTTCCTCAACCGGTTCGACACCCAGTCGGCGGCCTACAACGTGCCGATCGCGGTGCGGTTGTCCGGCGCGTTGGACGTGGCCGCGCTGCGTGCCGCGATCGCGGACCTGGTGAGCCGCCACGAGATCCTGCGGACGGTGTACCCGCAGACCGAGGCGGGCCCGGTGCAGGTCATCCTGCCGCCCGCCCAAGCCGTGCCGCGCCTGGAGGTGCGGGTGGTCGCGCCGTCGCAGATCGAGTCCGCCGTGGTGGCGCTGACCTCGACGATCTTCGACGTCACGACCGAGGTGCCGGTGAAGGTCGCGCTGTTCCAGATCGCCGGGGAGGGCGCGCAGACTCCGGCGGACGGGTCGGTGGACTACGTGCTGGCCATGGTCGTGCACCACATCTCCGGTGACGGCTCCTCGGTCGGCCCGCTGACCAGGGACCTGATGATCGCCTACGCCGCGCGGTCGGCGGGCGAGGCGCCGAACTGGGCGCCGCTGGAAGTCCAGTACGCGGACTACAGCATCTGGCAGCGCGAACTGCTCGGCGACGAGGAGGATTCGGAATCGCTGGCCGCCAAGCAGGTCGCCTACTGGCGCCAGGCGCTGGCCGAGCTGCCCGATCAGCTGGACCTGCCCTCGGACCGGCCGCGCCCCGCGGTGCAGTCCTTCGCGGGCGGCAAGGTCGAGCTGCGGGTGGACGCGCAAACCCATCAGGCGCTGATCGAGCTGGCGCGTGCGGAGGGCGCGACGCTGTTCATGGTCGTGCACACCGCGCTGGCGGTCCTGCTGGCCCGGTTGTCTGGCACCGACGACATCGCGATCGGCACGCCGATGGCGGGCCGTGGCGAAGCCGTTCTGGACGATCTGATCGGCATGTTCGTCAACACCCTGGTGTTCCGCACCCGGGTCGAGGCGGGCGAGGCGTTCACCGATTTGCTGGCCCGCCAGCGCGAGACCGACATCCAGGCGTTCGCCAACGCCGACGTGCCGTTCGAGCGCCTGGTGGAGGTGCTCAACCCGGTGCGTTCGACCGCCCGGCACCCCCTGTTCCAGGTTGGTCTGTCGTTCCAGAACCTGGCGCAGTCCGCGCTGGAGTTGCCCGGCCTGAGCGTGTCCGGCCTGGACATCGACACCGAGCTGTCCCAGTTCGACCTGCACTTGATCGCGACCGACCGCTACGACGACGCCGGCGCGCCCGAGGGCATCACCGGCTTCTTCACCTACGCGACCGACATGTTCGACCGCGCGACGGTGCAGGGCTTCGTGGACCGGTTCGCGCGCCTGCTCGGCGAGATCATCGCCGCGCCGCGCACCCCGGTCGGCGACCTCGAACTGCTCGACGCCGCCGAACGGACCCGGCTGCTCACCGCGCGCAACGCGACCGACCAGCCGGTGGACACCTCCGCCACGCTGGTGTCGCTGCTGGACGCCACGGTCGCGGCCGGGCCGAAGGAAGTCGCGCTCGTCACCGAGGACGGCGAGTCGATCACCTATGGCGCACTCGACGTTCGGGTGAATCGTCTTGCGCGGCATTTGATTTCGTTGGGTGTCGGTCCGGAGTCGCGAGTGGCGCTGACGTTGCGTCGCTCCGTTGATTTGATCGTGGCGATGTACGCGGTGGCGAAGTCCGGTGGCGCGTATGTGCCGGTGGATCCGGATCAGGCTGCCGAGCGCACGAGCTACATCCTCGAGACGGCGGCACCGGTTTGTGTGCTGAGCAACGCCGAGGCGGAGTTCAGTACCGATGTCGCGCCGGTGGTGCGGATCGATGAGCTCGACTTGTCGGGTGTGGATGCCACGCCGGTCACGGATGCGGATCGGGTCGCACCCCTGCGTCCGGAGAACACGGCGTATGTGATCTTCACGTCTGGTTCGACGGGTCGCCCGAAGGGTGTCGCGGTTCCGCACGGCGCTATCGCGAACCAGTTGCAGTGGAAGAACGTCGAATTCGGTTTGGACGCTGCGGATGCGATTCTGCTGAAGACGGCGGCGACGTTCGACCTGTCGGTGTGGGAGTTCTGGTCGGCCGCTGTCTGCGGTGGTCGCCTGGTGATCGCCTCCCCGGACGGTCACCGAGACCCGGCGTACCTGAACGAGTTGATGGCTCGCGAGTGGGTCACCACGCTGCATGTGGTGCCGTCGATGCTGGACGCGTTGTTGACCGCCGGTATGCCGAACTCGCTGTGGCGGGTGCTGGCCATCGGTGAAGCGCTGCCGGGTTCGGTCGCGCAGCGGTTCATGCGGGAACACCCGCGCACGGAACTGTTCAACCTCTACGGTCCGACCGAGGCGGCGGTGTCCATCACCAGCCACCGGGTCACTCTCGCCGACGAGACCTCCGTGTCGATCGGTGCGCCGGAATGGAACAGCCGGGTCTACGTCCTCGACTCCCGGCTGCGGCCGGTGCCCGACGGCGTCTCCGGCGAGCTGTACCTCGCCGGTGCGCAGTTGGCGCGTGGTTACTTCGGTCGTGCGGATCTGACGGCGGATCGGTTCGTGGCGAATCCGTTCGAGCCGGGTGCGCGGATGTATCGCACGGGTGACTTGGTCGCTTGGACCGGCACCGGCGAACTGGAATATCGGGGTCGTACGGATTTCCAGGTGAAGATCCGTGGTTTCCGTATCGAGCTGGGTGAGATCGAAGCAGCGTTGCTCGTGCTGCCGGAGGTCGCGCAGACTGCGGTGATCGCGAAGTCGGATCCGAAGACGGGTGACCGGTTGGTGGCCTACCTGGTGGCTGCCGATGCCGAGGCCGGTGTGGATGTGGCGCGGGTGAAGTCCGAACTCACTGCTGGGTTGCCGTCGTACATGGTGCCGTCGGCGTTCGTGGTGTTGGATGCGTTGCCGTTGAACGTCAACGGCAAGCTCGACCGTAAGGCGTTGCCGGAGCCGGAGTTCGAGGTTCAGGCGTTCCGTGCGCCGTCGACTCCGATCGAGGAGATCGTGGCGTCGGTGTTCGCCGAGGTGCTCGGGGTGGAGCGGGTCGGCGCGGATGACGACTTCTTCGCTTTGGGTGGTAATTCGCTGTTGGCGACGCAGGTCGCGGCGCGTATCGGCGCGGCACTGGATGCCCGTGTGCCGGTGCGTGTGCTGTTCGAAGCCTCCACCGTGGCCGGACTGGCCGCGAAGGTCGAGCAGCACGCGGGGGCCGGTGGCCGCCGCGAGCTGGTGGCCGGTCCGCGTCCGGAGCACATCCCGTTGTCGCTGGCGCAGCAGCGCATGTGGTTCCTCAACCAGTTCGACACCGCCTCGGCGGTGAACAACATCCCGGTGGCCGTGCGGCTCACCGGCGAGCTGGATGTCGAAGCGCTGCAAGCGGCGGTCGGGGACGTCATCGCCAGGCACGAGACCCTGCGCACCGTCTACCCCGAACAGGACGGCGCGGCGCACCAGGTCATCGTGCCCGTCGAGCGGGCACTGCCGGACCTGCGGCCGGAAGCGGTCGCGCCCGAGGACATCCGGCACCGGATCATCGAGGTGATCTCCGCCGGGTTCGACGTGACCACCGAGGTTCCGTTGCGGGCCAAGCTGTTCCGCGTCACGGATGCGAGCGGCGGGGCGGGAGCCGGCACAGCGTACGTGCTCGTGTTCGTCGCGCATCACATCAGCGCCGACGGCTGGTCGATGGGCCCGCTGACCCGCGACGTGATGCTGGCCTACGCGGCCCGTTCGGCCGGTGTGGAACCGGGTTGGGCGCCGCTGCCGGTGCAGTACGCCGACTTCAGCCTCTGGCAGCGTGACGTGCTCGGCTCCGAGGACGACCCGCAGAGCCTGATCTCCCAGCAGGCCGAATACTGGCGTGCCGCGCTGGCCGGGCTGCCCGACGAGCTGAACCTGCCCGCCGACCGGCCGCGTCCGACGACGCAGTCGTTCGCCGGTGGGCGAGTGGTGTTCCCGATCTCCGGCGAGTTGCACGGCAGGCTCACCGAGATCGCCAGGCAGCAGAACGCGACGCTGTTCATGGTGGTGCACGCCGCGCTGGCGCTGTTCCTGGCGCGTATGTCCGGCACCGACGACATCGCCGTCGGCACGCCCATCGCGGGCCGCGGCGAGGCCGAACTCGACGACGTGATCGGCATGTTCGTCAATACCCTGGTGCTGCGTTCGCACGTGGACGGCGACCTCACCTTCGACCAGTTCCTGGCCCGCACCAAGGACGCCGATCTGCAGGCGTTCGCGCACGCGGACCTGCCGTTCGAGCGGCTGGTGGAACTGCTCAACCCGGAGCGCTCCACCGCGCGGCACCCGCTGTTCCAGGTGGCGCTGTCGTTCGAGAACTTGCCCGAGAGCAGCTTCGAGTTGCCCGGACTGCACGTGGGCGCGGTCGATTTCGACGTCGACACCGCCAAGTTCGACCTGTCGCTGACTATCCGCGAGGCGGGGGAGAACCCCGACGACGCGGGCATGTACGCGGAGTTCTCCTTCGCGCGTGACCTGTTCGACGACGAGACGGTGCGGGTGTTCGCCGAGCGGTTCACCAGACTGCTCACCGCGATCGCCACCGACCGGGAAACCCCGATCGGCGACCTGCCGCTGCTGGACGTGGCCGAGTACCACCTGCTCACGCACGTGGCGGGCGAGGACGTCATGGCCACCGGCCTGCTGCCGGACCTGCTGCAGCACGGCGCGCGGCTGGACCCGGACCAGATCGCGGTGCGCTACCAGGGCCGCTCGATCACCTACCGCGAACTGGACGAGTACTCCTCGCGCCTGGCGCGGGTGCTCATCGCGCGCGGTGTGGGACCGGAGCGCATCGTGGCGCTGTCGTTCCCGCGCTCCTACGAGATGGTCGCGGCGTTCTGGGCGGTGGCGAAGGCGGGCGGCGCGCACGTGCCGGTCGACCCGACCTACCCCGAAGATCGCATGCGGCACATGGTCAACGACTCCGGCGCGGTCATCGGCATCACCGCGAGCGAGTACGTCGACCGGCTGCCGCGCGACGTGGAGTGGCTGCGGATCGACGACCCGGCGCTGGGCGAGCTGATCGAGAGCCAATCCGCCGAGCAGGTGACCGACACCGATCGGAACGCCGTGCTGGCGATGCGTCATCCGGCGTACGTCATCTACACCTCCGGCTCGACCGGTATGCCCAAGGGCGTCACCGTGACCCATGCGGGCATGGGCGGCCTGGTCGGCGTCGCGGCGGATCTCTACCAGCTGGAATCGCACCATCGGTTCCTGCACATCTGCTCGCCGAGCTTCGACCCGTCGGTGCTGGAATGGCTGTGCGCCGCCTACACAGGCGCCACGCTGGTGGTCGTGCCCTCGACCATCATCGGCGGCCCGGACCTGGCGGAGCTGCTGCGCACCGAGCGGGTGAGCCACACGATCATCACCCCCGCGGTGCTGGGCACAGTCGATCCGGAAGGCATGGAGGCGCTCGAGGTGGCCTCCGTCGGCGGTGACGTCACCACGCCGGAGCTGCTGGCCAAGTGGTGGCCGGGCCGCAAGTACTTCAACGCCTACGGCCCGACCGAGACGACGATCATCTCGTCCTACGCCCAGCTCACCCCGGGCAGGCACATCACCATCGGCCGCCCGGTGCGCGGCATGTCCGCGCTGGTGCTGGACAACCGCCTCAACCCGGTGCCGCCGGGCGTCGCGGGCGAGCTGTACCTGGCCGGTGGCGCGCTGGCGCGCGGCTACCACAACCGCCCCGACCTCACCGCGGAACGGTTCGTCGCCAACCCGTGGAGCGACGAGGGCGCGCGCATGTACCGCACCGGTGACGTGGTGCGCTGGTTCGCCGAACCCGGCGAGCGGGCCGGCAACGCCGCGCTGGCGTCGGTGCCGTGGCACCTCGATTACGTGGGCCGCTCGGACTTCCAGGTGAAGATCCGCGGCTTCCGCATCGAACTGGGCGAGATCGACACCGTGCTGGCGAGCCACGAGGACGTCGAGTACGCGATCACCATCGGCCGCAAGACCGAGGCGGGCGCGACGATCCTGGTGTCCTACGTGCTGGCCGCGCCGGGCCGGGAGATCGACACCGCACGGCTGACCGAGTACGCCTCGCGCACGCTGCCGCCGCATATGGTGCCGACGGCGATCGTGGTGATCGACGAGATCCCGCTGACGCCGGTCGGCAAGCTGGATCGCAAGGCGCTGCCCGAGCCCGAGCTGGCGCCGCGCGAGTTCCGCGCGCCTGCCAGCGAGGTCGAGGCCGTCATCGCCGAGGTGTTCGCCGAGGTGCTCGGCGTCGACCAGATCGGTTTGGACGACTCGTTCTTCGCGCTCGGCGGCGACTCCATCCTGTCGATCCAGCTGGTCTCGCGGGCCAAGGCGCGTGGCGTGCTGTTCACTCCGCGTGACGTGTTCGAGCGGCGCAGCGTGGCCTCGCTGGCCGAGATCGCCGCGCTGGGCGCGGGCACGGAGCAGGTGCGGCTGGAGGAACTGCCCGGCGGCGGTGTCGGCGAGATCCCGCTGACCCCGATCATGCGGCAGATCCTCGCGAGCGGCTCGTCGTATCAGCGGTTCTCGCAGACCATGGCGCTGCGGCTGCCCGAAGGCATCGACCGGGAGACACTGGTCGCCACCATCGCCGCGGTCTTCGACCACCACGACGTGCTGCGGTCGCGGCTGCGCCGCACGGGCGGGGACTGGACGTTCGAGGCCCTGCCGCACGGCGCGGTGGACGTCGACGCGCTGGTGCGCCGCGTGGACCTGGCCGCCGACGCCGACGAGGCGGAGCTGGCGCGCGTGGCCACCGAAGCGCTCGACGGTGCGTTGGGCAGGTTGGATCCGGCCGAGGCCGCCATGGCGCAGTTCGTCTGGTTCGCCTTCGAAGGCGAGCGGCGGGACGTGCTGTTGATCGTCGCGCACCACTTCGTGGTCGACGGCGTGTCCTGGCGCATCCTGATCCCGGATCTGGCGGTGGCCTGGTCGCAGCTGATCGCCGGTCAGCCGGTGGCGCTGCCTGCCAACGGCACCTCCATGCGGCGCTGGGCGCACAGCCTGGTCCAGGCGGCGAGCGCGCCGGATCGGGTCGCGGAACTGCCGTTCTGGCAGCAGGTTTCGGCCACACCGGATCCGTTGCTCGGCGAGCGTGCGTTCGATCCGGCGGTGGACACGTTCGCCACCGTCGAGCGGGTCGAGGTCACCGTGCCCGCCGAGGTCACCGACGCGGTGCTCACCGCGATCCCGGGCCTGTACCGGGGCGGCGTGAACGACGGTCTGCTCTCGGCGCTGGCCATGACGATCGCCCGTTGGCGCGGCCACGGTTCGGACGCGGCGCTGGTGAAGCTGGAAGGCCACGGTCGTGAAGAGGACGTCGTGCCGGGCGCGGATCTGTCGCGCACGGTCGGCTGGTTCACTTCGGCCTACCCCGTCCGGCTGGACCTGGCCGGTGCGGATCTCACCGACGCGTTCGCCGGTGGCGCCGCGCTCGGCGAGATCGTGAAGTCGATCAAGGAGCAGCTGCTCGCGGTGCCCGACAAGGGCCTCGGCTACGGCCTGCTGCGGCAGCTGAATCCGGAGACCGCGCCCACCCTGGGTTCGTCCGGGCAGATCAGCTTCAACTACTTGGGCCGGATGTCGGCCGGGGAGATCCCCGAGCAGCTCGCCGAGATCGGCTGGGTGCCGGTGGCCGACCTGGGTCAGCTGGATGTCGACATGGACCTCGACATGCCCGCCAACGCGACGATCGACATCAACGCCATCGTCACCGACTCCGACGAGGGGCCGCGCCTGGGCGCGTCGTTCGCCTTCCCGACCGGTCTGCTGAGCAGGGAGCGGGTCCAGGAGTTCGCCGACCTGTGGGTCGAGGCGCTCACCGCGCTGGCCACCCACGCGCGGCGGCCGGACGCGGGCGGCTTCACGCCGTCGGACATGCCGCTGGTGCGGGTGCGGCAGCCCGACCTCGAGCAGTGGGAGCGCAGCTACCCGGCGCTGGCCGAGGTGTGGCCGCTGTCGCCGCTGCAGTCGGGTCTGCTGTTCCACGCGATGATGACCCAGTCCACCGTGGACGTCTACACCATGCAGGCCGTGGTGGACCTGGGCGGCACGCTGGACGTGGCGCGGCTGCGTGCGGCGGCTCAGGGCATCGTCGACCGGTACCCGAACCTGCGCACCGCGTTCGTCACCGACGCCGACGGCCAGGCCGTGCAGGTGGTGTTGGATCGGGTCGAGGCGCCGTGGCGCGAGGTGGATCTCACCGGGCTGCCCGCCGACGAGCGGACCGCGGAACTGCGCAGGCAGGTCGCGGCCGATCAGGCGACGCACTTCGACATGGCCACGCCGCCGCTGATGCGGTTCACGCTGTTCCGCAGCGACGCCGCGCAATGGCACCTGGCCATCACCACCCACCACATCCTGCTGGACGGTTGGTCGATGCCGCTGCTCATGCGGGATCTGCTGGTGCTGTACGCGGTGCGCGGCGACCAGACCGCCTTGCCGCGGGTGGCCTCCTACCGCAACTTCCTCGGCTGGCTGGCCGGGCGCGACCGGGACGCCTCGCTGCGCGCTTGGGCAACGGCGCTGGAAGGGGTCAACGAACCCACCCAGCTCGCGCCGCAGCCGCGCGGCGCCGAGAACTACGAGATCGGCAAGGTCGTCACCGAACTCGACGCCGACCGCACCCGCCGGATCACCAAGCACGCCGCCGAACTCGGCGTCACGGTGAACACGCTGGTGCAGGCCGCGTGGGGCATCCTGCTCGGACGCCTGACCGGCCGCGGCGACGTGGTGTTCGGCGCGACGGTGTCCGGCCGTCCGGCCGAGCTGCCCGGTGTCGAGTCGATGGTGGGTCTGTTCATCAACACGCTGCCGGTGCGGCTGCGCATCGATGACCGCCAGAGCATCGGCGAGCTGCTCGGGCGCTTGCAGGGCGACCAGGCGGGTCTGCTCGAGCACCACTATGTGGGGCTCACCGACATCCAGCGGGTGGCGGGCACCGGAGCACTGTTCGACACGCTGCTGGTGTTCGAGTCGTATCCGATGGACAAGGAAGCGATCTCGGCCGCCAGTTCGATCGACGGCATGTCGGTGACCGGTGTCGGCGTCAACGACGCCACGCACTACCCGATGACCCTGCTGGTGATGTCGGAGGCCACGATCGAGCTGACCCTGAAGTACCTGGGCAGCCGGTTCACCGCCGAAGAGGTCGAGACCCTCGCCGAACGGCTGGTGCGGGTGCTCGACGCGCTGCTGGGCGATCCGGACGCGCTGGTCGGGGACATCGACATCCTCGACGAGGGCGAACGGGCCCGGCTGCTGGTCGAATCCGGCGTCACGGCCGCGGCTTCCACGCCGGAGCCGGTGGGCCGGGTCGGCGCTCGCACGGTGTCCAAGGTGCTCGCCGAGGTCGTCGAAGAGGACCCGGACGCGCCCGCGCTGCTGGCAGGCGAGGACGAGGTCGCCTTCCACACGCTGGATCGGCGTTCCTCGCAGCTGGCCCGGGTGCTCATCGACCGCGGCGCCGGACCCGGCGACGTGGTCGCGGTGACGCTGCCGCGTTCGGTGGACGCGGTGGTCGCGGCCTGGGCGGTGCAGAAGGCCGGTGCGGCATGCCTGTTCGCGGGCGATCTCACCGCCGACGAGCTGACCGCGGCGGGTACCGCGTTCGGGATCTCCGCAGAACCGGTGGCCGACAGCGACATTCGTTGGTTGGCGCTCGACGACGCCCAGGTCCAGCAGGACATCGCCGCGGCGGCCGCGCATCCGGTCTCCTACGCCGACCGGGTCCGCCCGCTCGGCGAGGAACACCCGGCGTTCGTCGTCACCACGGCGAACGGGGTCGTCGCGATCACCCAGTCCGAGGCACTGGACGAGGCCGAACGGGTGCGCGAGGAGCACGAGATCGACTACGAGTCGACCACGTACACCACCGCGCTCTCCGGCCGCGCCGCCGTCCTGGAGTTCTTGGTCTCCGCCACCGCCGGAGCCCTGTCCGTGCTCCCGACCGGCGACCTCGCGACCGACCTCACCGAGGGCGAGGTCACCCACTGGTTCGCCTCGCCGGGTGAATCGACCGACGCGGCGGGCGAGGAGATCACGATCGTGATCGCGGAATAGGAGAACGACGGAACTTGCTGGTGTAGGGCACGGTCGACCTGTGCCCTACACCAGTGGCGCCGCTCCGCTCGATCGACTCGAATCAATTCGGTCCACGCGATTACACTCGAGTCGATCGGCGGCGATCGTCATCGTCCTACGAGGTTGGAGGTGGTTTCATGGCGATGCCAGTTCCTCATGGCGACGGCTGGACGGCTGCCGACCTCGATCACATGCCCGAAGACGGATTGCGTTACGAGGTGTTGAATGGTCAGCTCGTCGTGAATGCCGCACCCAAGCCGCGCCATCAGTTGCTGATCAGGTGGCTGGGACGTGCCCTCGACGCGGTGTTGCCTCCTGGCCGCTTGGTGCTCGAAGGCGTCGGCGTGCTGATCGGCGACGACGAGCCGATTCCCGATCTCATGGTGGTGGCCGACTCGATCGATGTCGACGCAAGAGGGGTTCCTGCTCACCAGGTGGAACTGGTGGTAGAAGTGGTGTCCAAATCCACTACGATGCAGGACCGCATGGTCAAACCCGTGGTCTATGCCGAAGCCGGCATCACCAACTACTGGCGTTTCGAGCCCAACACCTTCAAGGGCCAATTACCGGGCGAGTCGCTTCCCGTTCTGTTCGCACACGAACTCGGTGCCGACGGTACCTACCAGCTGACCCACCGGGTGTCCGCCGGCGACACCGTCACCTTGCGCAGCCCCTTCGAATTCACGATCGACCCCGCCACCCTCCTGCCCTGACCTCGCCGTAGCGGAAGTCTTCCGCCGTGGTGATGGTTCCTCTCGCCGCCGGAGGTGATCGTCAGCCGAGTCCGTGGTCCGGTTCGGTTCGGTTCGAACTGCAATGATGTCGCTATGAGCGCTCCCGACGAGCACCAGGTACTCCGTGTCACGGCCGAGCAGTTCGCCGGTCGAGGCAACTATTCCCTTCGACGTACTGGAACAGCCCTAGCCCGCAACAGCCGCGAGTGGCACATGGCTGCGGCAAAGCGCGAGAGACCTCTCCACCATGTGCCACTCGTCGCTGCGCGAGATTGTTTGTCTTGATACGTCATTTACGGGGGTTGGGGGCGTGGATAGTGTCGGGGGCGCGGCTTCGGTCGCGCGTTTCCCGTCCTTTCGGTCCGTAATGGACTCGCCCGCACGCGTTTCGCGGGTGGTGCGCGAACTTCATAAGGAAGACATGTCCACGATCGCAACCTCGTCCGGCAGCAAGCCGGACGACTCTTCCGCAAGTCCGCTACGCGCCGGGCTGGTGCTGGTCATGGTCAGCGGGGCCATCTTCATGATGATGCTCGACCTGACCGTGGTCTCCGCCGCGCTCGCCGATATCCGCGCCGACTTCGACACGTCCATCGACGGACTGCAGTGGGTCATCGACGCTTACGCCATCCCGATGGCGGGGTTGCTGCTGACCTTCGCCACGCTCGGCGACCGGTTCGGCCGGAAGCGCCTTTTCATCGCGGGCATGGTGGTGTTCACCGCGTCATCGCTGGCATTGGCGCTGGCCGGCAGCATCTTGCAGTTGAACGTCCTGCGCGCGGTCCAGAGCGTCGGCTCGGCGATGATCTTCGCGACGGCGTTGCCTCTGCTCGCGGTGGCCTACCCCGACGCGGGCAAGCGCGCGAAGGCCATCGGCGTCTACGGCGCCGTCATGGCGAGCGCGACCGTCGCGGGTCCGGTACTCGGCGGCGCGCTGGTCACCCAGTTCGGCTGGCGGTCGATCTTCATCATCAACGTCCCGATCGGCATCTTCATCGGGGTGCTCGCCGTGCTGCGGATGCCGGAGTCGGCGCGCATGGAAGGGCGCAAGGCCGACTGGCCGGGGTCGCTGATGCTCACCGGTGGCCTGGTGACGGGTGTGTTCGCGCTGACCCGCGGCAACTCGCTCGGCTGGACCTCGGCCACGGTGCTCGGGCTCGCCGCCGCCGCCACGGTGCTCCTGGCCGGGTTCGCGGCATGGCAGTTCAAGGCCGAGCACCCCCTGCTCGACGTGTCCATGATTCGCAAGCGCGGATTCACCGGCACGGCCGCCGTCTCGATCGGACACATGGCGACGCTGATGGCCGCGAGCAACTACCTGGCGGTGTTCCTGATCAACACACTCGGGTACACGCCGTTGCAGATGGGCCTGCGCTTGCTGCCCGTGAGCGTGGCCGCGCTGATCAGCGCGCCGCTGGCGATGGTCTTCGCCAAGCGGGTCCCGTTCGCGGTCTCGCTGCCGGTCACGATGGGCATGGTCGCGTTGGGCACATGGCTGATGGGCGACTTCGGTTCCGACGACTCTTGGACGCATTTCCTGCCCGGAATGGTGATCGGCGGCCTCGGGCTCGGCGCGATCACGGCCGTCAACCAGGCGGCCTCACTCACCTTCGCCTCCGACGAGAACGCGGGCATGGCCAGCGCGACGTTCGGCACCCTTCGGCAGGTCGGCCTCGCGGTGGGCGTGGCCGGGCTCGGCGCCATGTTCAATCACTCCGCGCGCGGTTCCGCTGCCGACGGGCTCGACGCGCTGCCCGGGGCCGTCCCGCCGGTGTTGCGTGAGCAGTTCCTGGAAGCGGCGGGCTCCGGCGCCGGCCGCTCGGTGGCCGACGAGCTGCCCACGCGGTTCCAGCCGATCGCGTCGGACCTGTCGCACATCGCGGCCTCCGCGTCGATCGATGGACTCAACTCCATGATCGCCCTGGCCGCGGTGATCGGATGCGTCGCGGTACTCACCTCCATGCTCGCTTTCGGCGTGAACCACGTGCGCAGCAGACGCACCCGTTCGGACTAGCCGGAAACACCACCGCGAGTGGCACATGGTGCGGCGAATCGCGAGAAGACCTCGCCACCATGTGCCACTCGTGGTCATGATTTCGCGGGGAGGAGAGTCGTAGAGGCGATGAGGAGGAAGGCCAGGACGGCGCAGGCGGTGCGGGCGACGTGGAAGGTTTCCCAGCGGGTGAGGATTTCGGCGTAGTCGGCGGGTGGGCCGCTGATCGCCCATATCTTGATCTTCTGGTTGATCGGGACGTTGCCCAGGCGGGTGATCACGAACGCGGCGACGGCGAGCAGACTCGCGCTCCCGGCGAGCAGGCGTGACCGCCCGGTGGAGCGGGCGGTCAGCACCAATGCGCTCAGAATGGTCAGACCCATCAGTGTTTGCATGACCACGCCGTTCACGCTCATCAGCGCGGTGTGGAAGGTGAAGCGCACATCCAAAGGGACTCTGCGGAACGCGTAGAGGACATTCACCGCGCCGTAACCGAACGCTCCGGCGAGCAGCCCGCCGGGAACCAGCGCGAACACACGTGCCACCAGGGGACTTTCGGCAATTCTCATGCGCGCCGCTCCGCTGGGACGAGCGCGAGGAGTTCGTCGACCGACCACTGGTCGTAGACGTGCGCGCCGTGCTTCGCGGCGAGCACCCGTCCGTCGGGTGCGATCAGGAAATCGGCGGGCAGTCCGAGACTGCCGCCCTCGGGCTTGCCGGGTGGGGCGGACTGCCTTCGGCGCAAGGTCGCGTAAGCGTCGTGGGCGACACCGCGCAGGATGGCGGGCCAGCCGCGCGGGTCGAGCAGCGCGCGAGGCGAGGTCTCGACGCCGAATTCGCGGTAGAGCTTCCGGTCCGGATCGGCGATGACGTCCAGCGGCAGTTCCGCGGTGTACTTGCGCAATTCCGCCGCGCTGGAATGGAAGACGATCACTTCCCGGACGCCTGCGGCGGCGATCTCCGCATGGCGCGCGACGATCGAACGCAGGTGCAGGTTGCACACCGGGCATCCGGCGAAGCGCCGGAATTGCAGGTGGATCAGGCGATCCGGGTCCGGCACCAAGACCTGCGCACCGGAGACGGTGACCAGCTTTCGGTCCGGGACAGCGGTCGGCAGCGGCATCAGGGGCTCCTCTCGTAGGTCTACTTTGTACGCCTACGACAAGTATGCGCGTAGCTTGTACGCTGTCAATCCGTGCCCCGCCCCCGCTCGCTGACCACCGCCGATCTCGCCACGGCGGCCCTCGCCGTGCTCGACCGCGAGGGTTCGTCGGCGCTGACCATGCGTGCGGTGGCCAAGGAACTGGGCATGGCCACCATGGCCCTGTACCGCTACGTGCGCGACCGCGACGAACTAGAGGTGCTGGTGGCCGACCAGGTCTTCGCCGCGATCGACACGTCGCTCCCTGCCGGAACCGACTGGCGGGAGCGCGTGACGATACTGCTCGAGAACATCCGTGACGGGTTCTCGGCCCATCCGGCCGCCGTGCCGATCGTGCTGCGGCGCAGGCAGTCGGCGGTCGAGTCGTTGCGCGTGATGGAGACACTGCTCGCCGTGCTCACCGAGGGTGGGTTCACCGGGCGCGCCCGCGTCATCGCCCAGCGCACCCTGATCGCCTTCCTGATCGGCTACCTCCAGAACAAGCACTATGCGCCGCTGCGGGGGCACGGGACGATCGTGCTGGCCGAACTGCCCCCGGAGAAATACCCGCACCTGGCGCAGACCGCGGGCCAGGCCAAGGGCATGTCGGCCGACGACGAATTCCGCGGTGGCATCGAGATCGTGCTGCGTGGTCTCGAGCCGTGACCTAGCCGAAAAGAACTGTGACGTCGACACTTTCCGCCATGGCGCGAGCGCCGGCGTCGTTGAGGTGCATGCCGTCGCCGCTGTCGAATTCGGGCCGGATGAAGTCGGGCCGCTCCGGGTCCTCGACCGCTCGCGCCACATCGAACACCGAATCGAAAACATCGGTGCCGCGCAGCCATTCGTTCACGCGCCGACGGATCGGCAAGGTCTCCGCGACCGGCAGGCCCTCGTAGACGCAGCCGCCGTAGGGTCCGATGGTCGCGGCGTGGATGGGAAGCCCCGCCGCGTGCGCGCGCCGCGCGAGCGTGGTGAAGCCGGTGATCAGCTCCTCGGCGGTCGCGGGCGGCTGCCCCGCCATCCCGCCCAGGATGAAGTCGTTGATGCCGAAGTTGATCAGCACACTCGTCACGCCCGGCACGGCGAGTACGTCGCGATCGAAACGATCCAGGCCCGGCTCGCCGATTTCGTCGGTGAGCAGCCGATTCCCTGAGATGCCCTGGTTGACCACCCAGCCCCGCTCCAGTCGCGCGTTGAGGAAGTCCACCGACCTGCGGTTGGCGCCGATCGTGGTGCCGAAGCCTTCGAACCACGAATCGCCGAACGCGACGGCCACCGGCGTCGCCACGGGCGCGAGAACGTCGACACCGGTGACGAAGAACCGCGCGGGCGCCTCGTCCGCGGTGGTGAGCGCGGCTTCGTCGGCGACATTTCCGTCCGCGATGTAAGCGGTTTCGCCGGGCTGGTGGGAGAAGGTGGCCAGCCCGGTCGGGCCGGGCAGATACAGGCTCAATGCCAGGTCCGCGCCCGCGGGGACAGCCAGATCGACAGGGTCGCTGAGCACTTCGCCGCCTACCGGGACGACCACCTGTTCGGCGCCGTCGAACCGCAACGCGGCATCGGTCTCGGCGACGATCTCGCTGCCGGTCTTGCGCAGGGCGACCCGGGCGGCGCCGATCGCCAGCGGTGTTTTCCCATAGCGATTGGTCAGCCCGACCCGCACCCGCGCGCCGCCGCCCGCGAGATGCAGCACTTGGCGGACGGTCTGGTCGGTGAACGCGCGCGACTCCGCGAGCTTGATCTGTTCGTCCGGGCGGATCACCGCGGAGCGGAATCCGGCGATCCAGGCGGTCGGCGACATGGGAACCTCCACTAGTTGACGCGAGGAATATTGCGTATGCATATTTCTACAACGATTTATTCCTCGTGTCAACTATCCGCGCGGGGAAACATTCCGGTAGGTTGCCCGTATGGACGTGACGGAGTTGTTCGACGACCCGCGCCTGACCACGATGGGCCTGCTGTTCGAGGCCTACGGCGGTGTGGTCGCCAAGCTGGAGCAGGTCTGGAATGCGCACGGTCTGTCCGGACTGGATCTGAACGCCCTGATGCGGCTGAGCCGTTCGCCGGGGCGGCGGCTGCGGATGACGGAGCTCGCCGTGCAGACCGCGCTGTCCACCAGCGGCGTCACCCGGCTCGTCGATCGGCTGGCGCGCGCCGGGCTGGTGGAACGCGAGCTGGACCCGGGGGATCGGCGCAGCGCGTACGCGGTGCTCACCGAGGCGGGCGCGGCGCGGCTCGCGCAGGTGCTGCCGGACTATCTCGCCGCCGTCGACCGCTGGTTCGTCGGTTTGCTGACGCCCGAACAGCTCGCGGCGTTGTCCGAGGCGTTGCGGATCGTGCGGGACACCGCGAACCCGGAGGCCACGTTCCGCATGGACTGAGCGTCAGGCGCTCGCGGCGAGCAACCGTTCCAGGCCGTCCAGGATCAAGTCGAGGCCGAAATCGAAATGGGATGCGCGGCAGGAACTGTTGTGCCGCAGCGACGTATGCGGCCGGTTCCGTGGAAAATTCAACTCCTGCGATGTGAAACCGTAGCGGTGGCCGTCCAGCGCGTTCCAGGCGCGATCGGCTTGCGGCAGGGAGAAACCCGCCGCGCGCAGGCAGCCCACGGTGGCGTCGATGTACCGCAGCATGGCGGGGCCGACGTTGATCCGGGTGCCGGTCAGGCCGGTGGCCCACGGATGGCGCAACAAGACTTCGTGGGCGGACGCCGACCGGGCACGCAGCGCGGCCTTCCAATCGCCGCCGATGGCCGGTAGCGCCATCTCGGCCACCACCAGATCGGCGATGCCCGGCGGTGGCCGAGGCGTGGTCGCCACCGCCACCCGAGCCGGGTCGGCGGCCGTGACGGGTCATCCGGCCAGGACCGCGCCCCGGTGTTCCGCCAGGTAATCCGCCCAGGTCAGCTCGCCGACGTCGGTGCCGTCGGTCACCAGATTTCCGCCCGCGCGATAGACCCGGCCCGCCTTGCCCGGCACCCGGACGGTCAGCAACGCCCGCCGCTTGCCCAGCAGCGCCAAGTAGTCGCGGATCAGCTCGCGCATGCCGATCACCTCGGGCCCGACCAGATCCGGGACCCGTCCGGCGGGCGCGCCGAGCGTCAGCTCCGCCAGCCGGGCCGCCACCTCGCGCACGTGCACCGGCTGGAGGCACACCCCACCGAGCACCGGGAGCACCGGCGATTTCAGCATCGTGTCCACCAGCTTCGGCACGAAATCGTGGAATTGCGCGGCACGCAGCGTGGTCCACGGGATACTCGACTTCGCGATGGCCTGCTCGGCGGCGAACTTCGCGCGGAAGTAGGTCATCGGGAGCAGTTCGGCGGCGGTGACCGAGATGTAGACGATGTGCCCTACGCCCGCGGCGGTGGCGGCCCGCAACAGATTCGCGGTGGCCACGTCGTCGCCCTTCGCGTCGCCCGCCAGATGCAAGATGGTGCCGACACCCGCCACCGCGGCATCGATGCCGGTGCCGCGCAGCAGGTCTCCCGCGACGAACTCGACGCCGCCGTCCGACGGACGTTCGGTGCGGCTCAACACGCGCACGTCGGCCCCGGTCGCGCGCAGCAGCGGGAGCACTTCGCGGCCGAGGGTGCCCGTGCCACCGGTGACCAGGATCTTCGCGGTCATGACTGTCTCCGATCTCGTCGGTGCCGATGGGACGTTCCCATCGCTTCACCGAGACGACGACGTGCGGGCGCGGACTGTGACACCTGTGCCGGGCACCACTCCTGACCGCGATAGCGACCGTCTGAGCCGGGTCAGTCGGCCGCCGCGCCGAGGCGCGCGGCGAGTTCGCGTAAGTGCGTGACGAGTTCCGGCGGTTCGTGCACCCGGAAGGGAAAGCCGAAGCCGGCGACGTAGATCGCCAATTCGTCCAGCGAGTCGGAACCCGTTCGCAGCAAACAATTTTTCGCGTCCACCGCCTCGATCACGCCGACGGTCGGGGCGATTCGCTCGGCGGCCACTTCCGCGGCGACGCCCAGAGTGATGCGCGCCGCGTAGCGGTACGGCGCGGTGGTGACGCCACGGGAGACGTACCCGGGCAGGTCGGCATCGGGCGCTTCGCGCGGGGTGAAGCGGGGACCGGTGGGGATGCGCGGCCGCAGGCGGTCGACGCGGTAGGTGCGCCAGTCCGCGCGGTCGACGTCCCAGCCGATCAGGTACCACCGCCTGCCCGTGTGGGCGAGGCGATGCGGTTCGGTGACGCGCAGCGAGGTGGCGCCGTCGTGGGCGCGATAGTCGAAGCGCAGGCGGTGGTGGTCGCGGATGGCCGCCGCGACAGCGGTCAGCACGTCCGGGTCGACGGTCGGGCCGCCCGCGGGCACTGCGACGGTGGCCTCATGGAGCATGCCGACACGATGGCGCAGCCGTGCGGGCAGCACCTGCTCGAGCTTGGCCAGCGCGCGTAGCGAACTGTCCTCGATGCCCGCGATGGTGCCGCCCGCCGCGGTGCGCAGGCCGAGTGCCACCGCCACCGCCTCGTCATCGTCCAGGAGCAGTGGCGGCAGCTTCGCTCCCGCGCCGAGCCGGTAACCCGCCACGCCCGGTGTCGCGTCCACCGGGTAGCCCAGCGCGCGCAGCTTGTCGATGTCCCGGCGGACGGTGCGCACGTCGACACCGAGTCGTTCAGCGAGTGCGGCGCCGGTCCAATCGCGCGGGGTCTGCAACAGCGACAGCAGACGAAGCAGGCGCGCCGAGGTTTCCAACATGGGAAAAGTCTGCCCGAAAGCTAGGGCGGAAGCTGTCCTAGGCAGGCCATACCGTCGATGACATGACCGACGAAATCACTCCGTTCCGCATCGAAATCCCGCAGCGGCAACTCGACGACCTGCGTACCCGTCTGGACGCGACCCGCTGGCCTGCCCCCCTGCCCGGGGACGACTGGGACACCGGTGTGCCGACCGCGTGGCTGCGCGAGCTGGTCGACCACTGGCGTACCGGATACGACTGGCGCGCGGCCGAAGCGCAACTCAACTCCTATCCGCAGTACACGACGGAGATCGACGGGCAGACCATCCACTTCCTGCACGTGCGCTCGCCCGAGTCCGGCGCGCTGCCGCTGCTGCTGACCCACGGATGGCCCGGCTCGGTGGCCGAATTCCTCGACGTCATCGTGCCTTTGAGCGATCCGAGGTCGCACGGTGGCGACCCGGCCGACGCGTTCCACCTCGTCATCCCGTCGCTGCCGGGATTCGGGTTCTCCGGCCCGGTCGCCGAGACGGGCTGGAGCATCACGCGGATCGCCGCGGCGTGGGCCGAGCTCATGCGCAGGCTGGGGTATGAGCGATACGGCGTGCAAGGCGGCGACATAGGAGCGGCGGTGAGCCCGGAGGTGGGCCGAACGGTGCCCGATCGGGTCGTTGGCGTGCACGTCAACGGCGCGCCGGGTCTTCCGCCGCTGCCGCGCGCGGAGGCGGAGCTGGCGAGCCTGACCGAACTGGAGCGCGATCGCGTCCGGCGGATGCAGGCGTTCATGCGGGAGGAGTACGGCTACGTCGCCATCCAGTCCACCCGCCCGCAGGCCTTGGCCTACGGACTGACCGATTCTCCGGTGGGGCAACTGGCCTGGATCATCGACAAGTTCCGGGAGTGGACCCATCCACGGGCCGTCGAGCCGGACAAGATCCTCGACCGGGATCGGCTGCTGACCAACGTGATGATCTACTGGCTCACCGGCACCGCGGGCTCCTCGGCCTATGTCGGCTACGCCCAGGACGCCCCGTGGGGCGAGCCGAAGCGCAACTCCGGCGTGCCGACGGCCGTGCTGGTCTTCGCCCACGACGTCGGCATTCGTCGCTACGCCGAGGAAGCCAACACCATCACGCGCTGGAACGACGTCGATCGCGGCGGCCACTTCGCCGCCATGGAGGAACCCGCGCTGCTCACCGCCGACATCCGCGAGTTCTTCCGCGACCTGCGCTGACGAGTCAACCGGTGAGCTCCTGCGCAGAAATCACACGCAGTTCGTAACCTGCGCTCATAACTCAATCGGTGAGCTCCTGCGCAGATAGCACACATAGTTCGCGACCCCTGCGCCATAACTCAACCCGTGAGCTCACCAGCCGAGCGCCAGGAATTGCGTTCCGCGGTGAACGCTTCCGCCTGCTTCGCGCGGAAAGCGTCGATGGATCGGGCGTTCTCGGCGAGGAACGCCCGATACTCCGCCAGGCGGAATTCGCCGTCCTCGGCTCGCACCCGCACGTCGCCCGCGGCGAAGTCGGCGCGCAGGTCGAGCAGTTCCTCCGCTTCGACGGGATACCAGCGGATCCGATCGAAATACCGCAGTAGCCAGGGTGTTTCGACCCCCGATGCGGCCCGGTCGGCGCCGGGAGGAACCGGGCCCGCACCGGCTCGGTGATTCCACACCTGCGTGGTGCGTCCGACGAACTGATATCCGCCCGGCCCTTCCATGCCGTAGATGCACAGATAGGCGCCGCCGATGCCGACCGCGTTCTCCGGTGTCCAGGTGCGGGCGGGGTTGTACTTGGTGGTGACCAGCCGGTGCCGGGGATCGGTGGGTGTGGCGACCGGCGCGCCGAGGTAGACGTCGCCGAGGCCGAGAACCAGGTACTCGGCTCCGAACACGGTGTCGTAGACGTCCGCGACGGAAGCCAAGCCGTTCATGCGGCGGATGAACTCGATGTTCCACGGGCACCACGGCGCATCGGCGCGCACACCGTGCATGTAGCGGGTGATCGCCTCGCGTGTGGACGGATCGTCCCAGGACAGCGGCAGATGAACGACCCGGCTGGGCACCACCAGCTGAGCGGAGGCGGGCAACTGCGCCTCCGTCTCGGCGAGCAGGTCGAGCAGCGCGGTCACGGACAGCACGTGCGGGTCGACCCGGATCTGCAACGAACGGATGCCGGGGGTCAGCTCGGTCACGCCGCGCACTCCGGCGGCGAGCAGGTGCTGGTGCAGCGCGTGCACGCGGGCGCGCAGGCCCAGATCCAAAGTCATGGCGCCGTATTCGACGAGTACGCCGTCGTCGCCCGCGCGGCGGTAGGTCACCGCGGTCTCGTCGTCGGCTTCGCAACGGCGCAACACGCCGTCGTCGCCGTCGCCGCCCGACGAGAGCACCGTCGGCCACCCGGCCCGGCGCGCGAGCCCGAGTTCCCGGATCGAGGCCGCCCGGTCACCGCGGACCGGCACGAATCGCACGCGGTCGCCCGGCGAGAGCTGCCCGAGCTTCCAGCGGTCGGCCGCGACGACGGTGACCGGGCAGACGAAACCGCCGAGGCTGGGTCCGTCCGGACCGAGCAGAATGGGCGTGTCACCGGTGAAGTCCAGCGCGCCGACGGAATACGGGGTGTCGTGGATATTGGACGGGTGCAGTCCCGCCTCGCCGCCGTCGGTGCGGGCCCATTCCGGTTTCGGCCCGATCAACCGGACGCCGGTGCGGTCGGAGTTGAAGTGCACCTCGTAGTCGGTGCCGACGACGGTCTCGAAGTCGGCGCGGGTGAAGAACTCGGGCGCACCGTGCGGGCCCTCGGTGACGGCGAGTTCCCAGCGCCGGGTCAGCACGGGTTGCTCGTCCATCGGCACGGCCGCCGTGACGCGGCCGTGGTGGGTGCCGAGCGCGAGCGACTCTCCGGCGCGCAACGCGGCGCCGGTGCCGCCGCCGAAGCGGCCGAGCGTGAAGGTGGCTGCGCTGCCGAGGTATTCGGGCACGTCGATACCGCCGGCGATCAGCACGTAACAGCGCATCCCCGGTCCGCGCACCGCGCCCACGTCCAGCACACCGCCCGCGGGCACCCGTACGGTCCGCCACTGCGGCACGGCGACGCCGTCCACGGTCACCTCCGCCGGAGCGCCGGTGACGCAGACCCAGCCCGGTGCGGTGAACCGCAGCGCGGGGCCGCCGAGGGTGCATTCCAGTCCGGCGGCGCCCTCGGCATTGCCGAGCGCGCGATTACCCAGACGGAAGGACAGATCGTCCATCGGCCCCGACGGCGGGACGCCGATGTGCCAATACCCGACCCGGCCCGGCCAGTCCTGCACGGTGGTGAGCATGCCGGGGCGAACGACCTCGATCCGGCCGGGTCGCGCGGACTCGTCCTGCGCGACCCGGGCCACCGGTAGCTCGGCGACGGTCATCGCGACACCACCATGCGCACCGGGGTCGGGTCGAAGCCGTTGCAGGGGTTGTTGATCTGCGGGCAGTTCGACACCAGCACCAGCGTGTCGATCTCGGCGCGCAACGTGACCCGTTTGCCCGGCGCGGACAATCCGTCCACGATGCCCAGCGTGCCGTCCGCCTCGACCGGAACGTTCATGAACCAGTTGATATTCGACACCAGGTCGCGTTTGCCCAGGCCCCAGCGCAAGGCCTCGGTGAGGAAGTTCTCCACGCAGGCGTGCTGGTGGCGGGTGTGGTGGCCGTAGCGCAGAGTGTTGGATTCCTGCGAGCACGCGCCCGCGATGGTGTCGTGGTTGCCGACCTCGTCGGCTACCAGCGTCATCAGTGCCGTGCCCGTGTCGGTGCGCAGCACGCTGCCGGTGGTGAGGAAGATGTTGCGCTGGGCGGTGATCGTGGCCTGCGCGCTGTAGCGTTCGGAGTGATCGGCCGCCGAGTACAGCAGGCAGTCCACCGCCTGGTTGCCGTGCAGATCGATGATCTCCAGGTATTCGCCCGCCCGGACCACCGCCGACCAGGGCGAGCGGGCGGGGACGGTCTCGTCGAGCACGATGGCGCGTGCCGTGGTCATGCGGTTGCCTCCAAGGTCAGCGCGGCGGTCCAGGCTTGTTCGGTGTTCTCCAGTGCCCGTCGGTATTCGGGGTCCTCGTTGCCGGGTGCGGCGAGGTCTTCCGGTGCGGCCCACGCGACGAGGTCGAGGTCGGTCGCGGGCCGGTCGTCCAGCGGATGCGCGGAGTTGGCGACCAGCACGGTGACCGGCAGGTGCACCAGCAGATCCACGGAGGAGCCGGGGGCGGCGCTGCCGGTCGAGACGAGCGCGCCATCCCGCGCGACACGCACGCCGCGGAAGAACGAGACCGTCGGCCCGATGTCCCGTGGTTCCAGGCCGTGTTTGGCGCCCGCGAGGCGCAGCGAGTGCCGGGCCTGGTCGGTGGGTCCGCAGAGCGTGTCGTGGTGGCCGGAGGTGTCGGCGAGTACGGTCGCCAGCACACGTCCCTGGTCCGACAGCAGCGGGTGACCGCCGCCCAGGTACGCCTGCCACGGCACCTTGACCGTGTCGGCGACGTTCAGGCGCTCCCACGGCGCTTCGGCGCGCACCAGCAGCAGGTGCGCGCAGGCCGCGCCGTGCGGGTCGGAGAGGCGGACGCGGGTGCCGCGTCCGAGCGCGATGTTCGCGTAACCGCCCGCCGGAATCCGCTGGGCGAAGGTGATCTTCGAGGCGGGAATGTCGGCGGGGAGCGCGGGATTCGCGATCGTCGCCGCCGCGGCCTGCGCCCGTGCGTGCGCTCGCGCGCCGGAGGTGTCCGCAGTGCTTGTCACGATGATTCCTTTCGGATGCCGAATGTGGGAATGCGGCGGTGCTTGGCAGCGCACCGCCGCATCGAAGGCGCTCAGGCCGGTTGCGGTGCGGGCTCACCCGCGGTGACGCCGCGCGACCAGCCGACCACGAAGCGGTGCACCACGACGCCGACGGCGAGCACCAGCAGCACGAAAAGCGGTGCGGCCCAGAGCATCCACCAGCCGCCGCCGGCCGGGGCGTATACCTCCGCCCGTGGCCAGGCCAGGTTCACCACCATCGCGACGCCCCAGGCCACGGCGAGCGCGTTGACCGGAATGCCGAACCGGCCCAGGCCGAACAGCCGCGCGTCGGTGCCCGCGTCCGGCAGGCCGGTGAACCGGCGGATCAACAGCGGCACCGTCACCAGCAGGTAGGCCAGGTACAGCGTGACGATGCAGACGCTGGCCAGCGTCGCGAAGATGGCGGCGTTGCCGAGATTCAGCACCAGCAGGCCGATGCCGAGCGCGCCGATCACGATCGCGGGCAGCACCGGCGTGCCGTAACGCGGGTGCACCGCGGCGAGCCTGCGGGCGAACGGCAGCTTCCCGTCCCGCGCCATGGAGAACATCAGCCGCGAGCCCGCGGTCTGGATAGCCAAGGTGCACACGGTGATCGCGACCGCCACGCACCCCAGCAGCACCTTGCCCGCCGGGCTGTCCAGCTTCGCGGTGAGCACGTAGGCCAGGCCGTCGGAGGCGAGCGCGCCGTCGGACAGGCTCGGCGCGGCCATCAGCGCGCCGAGCAGCATCAGCCCGCCGCCCAGCGCCGAGACCGACAGCGCGGTGAGAATGGTGCGCGGCGCGACCCGGCGCGGGTTCTTGGTCTCCTCGGAAAGCTCACCCGCGGAGTCGAATCCGACCATGACGTAAGCCGCCATCAATCCCGACACCAGGAACGCGGCCCAGTAGGGACCCGGCGCGGCCTGGTCGGTCTCCAGTACCACGCCGGGCCCGCGCTCGGTGTGGGTGAAGAACAGCGCGATGATCGCCAGCACGCCGACGATCTCGACTGTGACGCCGATCGAGTTGATCCGCGCCATCAGGTCGATGCCGATCACGTTGATCAGCGTGGTGACCACCAGCAGGATGCTGCCCAGCAGCACGGCGTTGGTCGCGCCGGACGGCGAGGTGAGCGCGGTGTCGGTGCCGACGAGCTGGAATCCGGTCCAGATCGATGGCAGCACCACTTGCAGGGCGATCGCCGCAGCGGCGGCCGTGACGATCTGCGCGATGATCATCATCCAGCCCGCGAACCAGCCGACGAGTTCGCCGCCGAGTCGCCGGGACCACTGGTAGATGCAGCCCGAGATCGGGTAGCGCGCGGCCAGTTCGGCGAAGTTGAGCGCGACGAGGAACTGTCCGGCGAACACGATCGGCCAGGTCCAGAAGAAGGCGGCTCCGCCGAACGAATAGCCGAAGCCGAAGAACTGGAAGATCGTGGTCAGGATGGAGACGAACGAGAAGCCTGCCGCGAAGGAGGCGTAGCGGCCGAGCTTGCGGTGCAGGACGGGCTGATAGCCGAACCTGGCGAGGTCGGCGCTGTCGCCGGTGAGATCGGGTGGCGGGGTCGGGGCGAGCGTGGTGGCCATGGGGTGGTCCTTCGGCGTGGCGGCCAATAACTATCAGACGACAGTTTTGCCGCCGCGATCGCGCTTTCGGTGACCTGCGTGTATCGCTTTCGAGACCTTCGGTAACTTCTGTGTTGCGGGGATTTCTATCAAATGACAGAAAACGCACCGCCCGCCGTCGGCGAGCTGTGCGCACGACCACCGCGGCGGAGCTTCCCCGCGCCGACCTGCCAGAATGAACCCGTGGCAAACCTCGGGCCCGGACGGCCGCGTCTCGAACAGCGACGCAGGCGCGGATCGACGCCGCGCGCCGAGATCCTCGACGCCGCAGGCGAACTGTTCACCACCAACGGGTACGCCAACACCTCCACCCGTGCTATCGCCGACGCCGTCGGCATCCGGCAGGCCTCGCTCTACCACCACTTCGCCGCCAAGGACGACATCCTCGACGCGCTGCTCGCCGAAACCGTCGCAGCCCCGATCGATCTGGCCGAGCGCCTGCGCGCGGCGTCCGAACCGGTACCGGTCCGGCTGTACGCGCTGGCCCTGTTCGACGTGCGGCAACTGTGCGCGTCCCGCTGGAATCTCGGTGCGCTGTACCTGCTTCCGGAACTGCGCACCGAGCGCTTCGCCGCATTCCGCCTGCGCCGCGACGAATTACGCGGACATTACGAGACTTTGGCCGCCCAGGTACTCGCCGAGGTAGGCGCGGTGAGCGTGCCGGGTACGCAGTTGCTGCCGTTCCGGTTGGTGGAGACGGTGATCAGCATTCGCTCCGACGAAGGAGCCGCGCCCAGGTACGCCGAGCGCACGATCCCCGGGGCGGTACTGCGCACGCTCGGCTGGCCCGGAGATCTCGACCCGATCCGGGCCGAGGCGATCGCGCTGCTGGACCACCTGGCGATGCCCAACCCATGACACGGTACGGCTACCGATTGCGCTCGATCCCCCGGCTCCGATCCTGGCTGTGCAAATAACCCCGCACGACCGACGGAGCATGACCCGGCGACTCCCGCACCGCCGCCGACGGCGGTTCCGCTTGACCGAGCCCCAGAATCTTCACCACCTCCGGTGGTATTCCGCGCGCTTGCAGCCGCGCCAGATGTTCCGCGCGTTCCTTCTCCGCTGCCGCGCGTTCCTTCTCGGCTGCCGCGCGTTGCTTGTCGGCTGCCGCACGTGCCTCGGCCGCCTCCCGGGCCGCCCGTTCTCCGGTGTCGGCGGTTGGTCGTTCCCGGTACTGCTCGGGTGCCGGGAATTCCCGCGCGACCCGCTCGGCTGCCGCACGTGCAACCCGTGCACTCTCGGTTTCCGGCGCTTGGGGTGCTTGCCTGGCTCGTTCGGCTTGCTCCTGGACCTGTCTGGCGTGTTCGGCTCGCCGCGGGGCTTCCGCCCGGCCACGCTCGGCGGCCTTGCGGAACTGCTGCACCTTCCGAAATCCCTCGGCTCGCTCTCGCGCCCGAATGATTTCACGTATCTTCGGTAGCCGTTGGCGGGCGCGGTTGGCACGGTTCAGCTCGTATCTTGTCTTCAATTCGAGCTGGCGAGCGTCCTTTTCGCGGCCCAACCCCTTGGCGAATGCCGCACGGGCCTGTTCCCGCGTCAACTCTTGGTGAATCACCCTGTTGCCGAATTCCTGCTTCAGCGCGATCAGCAACTTCTCGTATTTCGGCGACATCTGCTCACCCGCGACGGTCCGAATCAGGAGCGATTCGATCTCGCGTTTCGCGAGTAGCTCGCGATCCTTTTGCAGCTCCCGGAGGTCGTTTTTGCTACCGGTCCGACCCGATTTGTCTTCGATGGCGTGAACCCGGCCTTGCTCGTCGGCCTTGGCTTTGTCGTAATGTCGTGGACCCAGCGATGTGGTGTACCGGCCCGGTTGCTGCACATAACCGTTTTGACGGTCATGGAAGAGGTGCTCCAGGCCGTTCTCGAAAATCCGCCCGCGAGCCGGGTTATCGAAATGTTCTCGGATCCTGTCGTACTCATCAGGCATGACAGGATCCACCCCCGAATTCTTGAATTAGTCAGATAAGAGGTTTGCGGCTACCTGTCGTTACGTGACGACGAGTATTCTTCGGAGAATTCGCGCAGCATCTCCGCCATACCGGAGAACATTCCTTCATCCGCCGGGTCGTAGTCCTCGATCATGAGTTTCATCAATCCGTATGCGGTGTCACCGTCGGTATCGAACCCGTATTCGAGCAGTGGATTGATGTGGTCGTAGAATGAATTTTCGCGCCCGAACCACTTATAAGACTCCCAGTGTGCGCCTGCGAACCTGATGAAAAGTTCGCCCAGGAAACATATGAAGGCGTCAGCCATGTCAGCGTTCTCGGGGGCCATCGCGGTAGCCAAGTCCGGGAAGAGCTCGGCAACGATCGAATCGAGCCGCTCAACCTCCGCTGAGTCTTCCGGCCACGGCTCCGAAGGAATCTCGCGTATGCCCGCATAGTCCATGAACTTCTGGACCTGCGCCGCGCGGCGGTCCGGGTCGACCCATTTACCCCATTCGGTCTGCTCGACGGGTACGCCGAGATCCATGGTCAACTGCTCGTCATTCCCCACGCCCAGCTCCTTCTCGTCATGGCCCGAACAGGTCAGTGTCGCGCGTACACCGGTCACGGGACAAGAACCTCATCGCTCCAAGTACAACTTCTCGTTCGGTAACCTAGGCCAGCCCTCGGCACTATCAGGGAGTATGTGCGCCGCGTCGACGTAGTGGCGTTTCCGGTGGTCTTCGATGAACGTCAACGCGGCAGTAAGGCAGGCCGTGAAGTCGAGCCGGACGCCGTGCAGGAAGACCGACAGATGCACATCGGGATCGTTCGGCAGCGGAGAAGTCATCGCGTCTCGCTTCCGGTCATCGCCTACCCGGACCGACACACGCCCGAATGGACTCGACCACAACCATTCCGGACGGACGGTACCTGTCCCGGGGTGTCTCTATCCAATGCCTGACAGCGCCGGACTCAGCTGTGGGTGACGGCAGTGCCACAGTGCCGCCCTCCCGGACAATCGACACGTCGAGCCGGAACATCTCCGCGAAAAGCTTGGTGTCGTCTGGAAAATCGGGCCGCACAATGTAGGTCCACCTGTTCGAGCGAGGATGCGCCACAATCGGCCCCATGGCATCCCTGCGGCGCTGCATGACTTGCCTGACGGCTCGCCCTAACGGAGCGGGCATGGTCAACGCTCCGACGTACGACGCGCGCATGATGATGCGCCCCAGCTCGGGTGGATCGATTACAGCGGGCAAATCACACATGCGCCGGTAAAAGTGGCAGCGAGACCGGGGTGTGTCCCCGAAAGGTATGGTTTCCATCCGTTTCAGATCTCTTGGACAGGCTGGGCGGTGTGGATCTGCTCGGATTGCCACTCGTGTAGGGCGCTCAGAAACCGCTCGAGAACATCGGCAGGGACATCGACCAACGGCGTTGCAGGCCGCGAGAGGAACGGGTTTCGATGTGGGAGCGCATTGTTCGCCATGCGAACAGGATGTTGTGAAGGGTCGACGTTCGGTACGCGACTTCTTCGGTTCGCGAAACCCGCGCGAAAGCGCACCAAGTCTTCCGCTGATCGAGTTACCCTCCTTCCGTTGCGAAATGAAGCTGCATCGCAGAGCGGAAGGGGGTCGCAAGGGGTGAACGAAGAAGACGACGGGCCGGAGGACGCCGAAACCAGTTTGCCGCGTAGACAGTTGGGTCGTTTGCTTCGAGAGGCGCGGACGGCGGCGGGTCTGAGCCTGGAAGTGGCAGCGCGGACACTCGGCTGGGGTAACGCAACCATCAGCAGACTGGAGAACGGCCGCAACAAGAAGGTCAGGGCGACGGACCTCGACGCTCTGGGTGCGCTGTACGGGGTCGACGAGGAAGACCTTGTGGAGTGGAAGGAACTCGCGGGACAAGCCCCGGTCCGCTCCTGGCTGCGAACGTACAGTGACGTACTGGAGCCGAAGTTCAACACTTACGTCGTGCTGGAGTCTGCCGCAAGTGAATTGGCCATATTTCAGCCGCTCATCATCCCCGGACTGCTCCAGACTCGCGCCTACGCTGAGGCCATGAACCGCGCCAGGCAGCCTCGAGTTTCGGAGGCGGACTTGGAACGGTTGGCAGCAGTTCGGGCTCGGCGTCAGCATCTACTCACTCGGCCACGGAACCCGTGCAGACTCACAGCCGTAATACACGAGAACGCCCTGCGGACGATCGTCGGCAACCGGCAGGTGATGGCTGATCAGTGCCGACACGCGGCGGACATGAGCACGCTCGACAACATCGAGGTCCGCATACTCAGGCAAGAAGTTGGCTTGCCAACTGGCAGGCTCGTCACCCCCTTCATTGTGATGACCTTTCCGAAGGACTCACAGGGCAAACCAGTTGAACCGTCTGTCATCTACGCGGAGAGCTACACCGGGGATGCGTATCTCGAGAAGCGTGAGGACGTCCAGCGCTGTAGGCACACGTTCCTTACGCTGGCCGAAGCGACTATGGATGCCCGCTCGAGCCGCACCCTGTTGAGAGAGATAGCAAGGAGTTACGACAGTGAACGTTGAACTCGACCTAGCGGGAGCGAAGTGGTTCAAGTCACGCCACAGTTCGGGGGGCAGCGGCGAATGTGTCGAGGTCGCACACCTCAGCGGAGGCATGGTTGGCGTTCGTGACTCCAAAAATCCGACCGGCCCGGCGCTGATCTTCACCCCAGGCGAGTGGGACACGTTTACCGCCGTCGTTGTCGATGGCGAGTTCGAGCGCCCATAGACGAAACGGAAGCCCCGCCCCTTCGCTGAGACGCAGCCCGTCGAATGACTATCTGCGCAACTACTGCAATGGCGGCCTGCCCAGAAGACTCGCGTCTGGAGCAAAGCTACGCCGCCCGGACATATACGCGCTTGTGAGGGGCCGGGCCAGCTCCGATTGAACGGCCTACCTGGTGGCAGACTCGAGCGCGTTGTGAGAGCCCGATCATGGAAGGCGGCGTCGTGCGGGTAGCGATAGCGGGTGGTGGTACCGGAGGGCACGTTTTCCCTGCGCTCTCTGTTGCGCGAGAACTGCGCGCCGGTGCAGATCAGGTGCAGGTGCGGTGGTTCGGGCAGGCGGACTCGCTCGAACAGCGGACCGCGGCTGCCGACGATATCGATTTCACCGGGGTGGCAGTGGGAAAGCTGCGCCGGGACCGCAACCCGCTACGGATGTTGACCCGCGCCAATGCCGTCGACATGGCGCGGGTACCGGTCGGTGTGGCGCAGGCGGTGCGCCGGTTGCGCGCGTTCGCTCCGGATGTCGTACTGACCACGGGCGGCTATGTGGCCGTGCCGGTCGGTATGGCTGCTGGCGTTCTGCGGGTTCCGTTGGTAGTGCATGAGCAGACGGTTGGGCTGGGCCTGGCGAACCGGGTGTTGGCGCGGGCCGCGACCGCGGTGGCGGTGACCTCCGAAGCGACTGTCGCGGTGTTGCCGCCGCGGGTGGCCGTACGCGCGGTGGTCACCGGCAACCCGGTCCGTGAGGCGGTACTCGCTGGCAGTGGTCCTGCGGCGTTGGACCGGTTCGGGCGCGGGTTCGACCGGGGGCTGCCGACCGTGCTGGTCACCGGCGGTGCGCAGGGCGCCCACCAAGTCAATACCGCTGTCGTCGGGGTGCTGAAGTCGCTGTTGGGTCAGACCAACGTGATTCACCAGGCCGGCGCTGCGGACCTTGCAGCGTTGCGGCAGACGGCGGCCGCGTTGCCTGGCGAGCTGGCCGGTCGGTACTACGTCACCGACTTCATCGACGGTGCGGGGATGGCGGATGCGTTGGCGTTGGCTGAGGTGGTGGTGTGCCGTGCTGGCGCAGGCACGATCGCCGAGTTGACCGCGTTGGGTAAACCCGCGGTGCTGATCCCACTGGCGTCGTCGGCCGGTGGCGAGCAGGTGCGGGCGGCGCGGCTACTCGCCGAGGCCGGGGCCGCGATCACGGTGTCGGGCGCGGTTACCGGGGAGCGTGTCGGCGCGGCCGTCGGCGGGCTGCTAACTGATCCGGACGCCCGCGCCCGGCTGGGCAAGGCCGCGCGGGAGTTGGGGCGCCCGGATGCGGGACAGCGCCTAGCTGGGTTGGTGCGCGCCGTCGCCATAGGCGAGCCGGTCAGGTAGCTGCGGGTTACGGCGCGCCAGCCAGTGCCGTCACGACGGTGGTGACGTCGGTGTCGGTCATGGCGAGGTGAAACGGCAACGACAGCAACTCCGCCGCGGAGTGCTCGGTGGCAGGCAGACGGCGGTGCCAGCGCTCGAAGGCAGGCTGGGTGTGGTTGGGCGGGTAGTGCACACCGACCCCGATGCCGGCCGCCTTCATCCGCGCGAACACCTGGTCACGGTCACGCACTCGCACGACCAGGTTGAAGGGCACCGTGTGGTCTATATCGACGTCGACGAGACGCACCTCCTCGAGGTCGGCGAGCGCGCGAGCGTAGCTGCGCCATAGGGCCATTCGCCGATCGATGACGTGGTCGAAGTGAGCCAGTTGAACTCGGCCGACCGCGGCGTGCACGGCGGACAGGTGATACGGCAGACCGAATCCGTTGACGCGGTAGTCGGTGGTGCGAATGCGGGTCAGCTGTGTGGCGCGGATGCCGAGTGTCCGCATGGTACGCAGCCGTTCGGCTTCGCGGCGGTCGCGGGCCACCACCGCGCCGCCCTCGATCGAGGTGATGTTCTTGATCGGGCCGAACGAGAAGCAGGTGAGCTGGCCGGTCGCACCGACCCGGCGCCCATCATGGTGTCGGGAGCCGAAGGCGTGGGCAGCGTCTTCGACCACGGCTATTCCCCGTTCGGCCAGCCGGAGTTCGGTCAGGTCGACAGCGCGGCCGCCGTAGAACACCGGGAGCACCGCGCGGGTGTTGACGGTGATCGCGGCCTCGACGGTTTCGGGGGTGACGCATTGGGTGGCGGGGTCGATGTCGGCGAAGCGCGGCACTCCGCCGGCGGCGCGGATGGCGTGAATGGTGGCGCAGAACGTTTGGGAGGGGACCACGACTTCGTCGCCGCGCCATATCCCAACCGCCATCAACGCCATGTGCAGGGCTGCGGTGCCGCGATGGGTCGTGACGACGTCGGTGACGCCGAGGAACGCGGCCAGTTCCTGCTCGAAGAGTTCGGTTTCGGTGTTGTGCCCGTACTGGCCGGCCTCCAGCGCGGCGGCGAGGGCAGCAGTTTCCGGGCCGTGCAGGTACGGGGCGGCGTTGCGGGCGACGGCCGGAGAGTCAGTCGGCGTGAGCATCACGGTCTCCTGTGGTGGTGACAACGGCGAGGGTGTCGACGTATTTGGTGAGCCTCACCCCGGGGCGGTAGGTGAGTCGGTCGTAGTCGATCGGCCCACCGAGCAGGGCAGCAAGGTATTGGCCCGTCAGGTCGGCGCCGGCGGCTTCGGAGGCCAGAAACGCACCGGCGGGCCGTGCGTTGACCTCGGTGATCTGCGGGCCGGTATCGGTAGCGAAACCCTGCACGCAACACCACCCGCGGATTCCGACCGCGACTAGGGTGGCGCGCACGAGGGCATTGATGTCGGGGTCGGTGAAGGTGCTGGTCACGATCGACAGCCCGCCTTTGGTCAGCAGCCGCCACCGCAGGATGACACCAGCTCGGCCGTCGTCGCCGACGAGACAGTCCGCGGTGAATTCGGTGCCGATGATCCGGGTTTGCACGATCGGGTCCTCGATCAGCAGGCAGGCCGCGCGCGCTCGGTCACGGCCCTGACAAGCCAGGACGCCACGTGATCCCTGGCCCCGACGGGGTTTGACGACGAACGCCCCACCGGAGGGCGCGTCTTCGAGCTGTTCGGGCAGCCACGTTGCCGGGTGTGCGACGCCGACCGCCGCGAGTGCCTCGGCGAAGGTGGCTTTGTCCCGGCAGGCGGTGACTGCCGAACTCGGTGGCAGCCAGGTCCGCGTGCCCAGCGCGTACATTCCGGCGGTCATCTCGATAAGCGCAGGCAGCTCAGCTTCGACGGTGGGGGCAACCGCGTCGACGGCCTCGGTGTCGCACAGCTTCATCAATGCCGGCCCGTAGTGGGGGTCCTCGACATGCGGGCCCAGCCGCGGTTCGATCCCGTCCAGTAGGAACCCGTTGGCCAGCGGGTCAGCGTCGACGCCGATGACCGTCGCGCCGAGCTGACGCAGGCGCCGCGCCACGTCGAAACCGGGCTGGCCGCCGACACCGGTGACCAGGACCCGTGCCTCGCTCACCGCTGGACACCGGCGCCGGTGCGGGCGGCCAGCATCGGCGCCCACAGGTCGGCATTGGCGCGATACCAAGCGATGGTCTCGGCTAGCCCGTCTTCGATGCTGAGCCGGGGCCGGTATCCCAGCCGCGCGATCTTGTCCCAGGTCATCGCGTAGCGGCGGTCGTTGCAGCGGCGATCGGGTACCCGGATGACGCGATCCCAGTCCGCGCCCATCGCGGCCAAGATCAGCCCGGTGAGGGCTTCGTTGGTCAAATCGGTTCCACCACCCAGGTTGTAGACCTGCCCCGGAGTGCCGTGGCGGCGCACGAGCTCCAGGCCCGCGCAGTTGTCGGCGACATGCAGCCAGTTCCGCACATGCTGTCCGTCGCCGTGCAGCACGATCTTGGTTCCGTGCAACAACGAGGTGATGTGGGCAGGGATGATCTTTTCCGGGTGCTGATGCGGGCCGTAGTTGTTCGACGAGCGAGTCACACACACCGGCACGCCGTGAGTCCGGTAGTAGGACAACGCGATCAGGTCCGCAGCGGCCTTGCTCGCCGCGTACGGCACGGTCGGCGCCAGCGGGGCATCCTCGCTCGCGGCACCTTCAAGTGCGGGCCCGTACACCTCATCGGTGGACACATGCACCACCTTGGTGATCCGATGTCGGAGGGCGGCATCGATAACCGTCTGCGTGCCTGCCACATTCGTGGCGATGAACCGTGCGGCCTGAGCGAAGGAGTGATCGACGTGCGACTCCGCGGCCAGGTGGACGATTTCGTCGTGTGAAGCCGCCAACTCGTCCACGAGGGCGGAGTCACCGATATCGCCGGTAACCAGACGCAGCCGCGGCGAGAGCATCGCGGCGCCGAGGTTCTCCGCGTGCCCGGCGTAAGTGAGTGCGTCGAGCACAGTGACCTGCTCGACGTCATCGTGGCCGAGTAGATGCCGGACGTAGTGCGAGCCGATGAAACCCGCGCCCCCGGTCACCAGGACTCTGCTCATGTTGTGCCTCCCCGAATCGTATTGGCCGCGAACCACCCCAGGGCAATCAACGGGTCAAGCCGGAGGCGGGTCGCTGGGTGTGCAATTTCCCCATGGATGCAGGGTGTTTCGTCAGAGTGGGCGCATACTCACGGGGTACTCACGCACATGCACACCCCGCGCGAACAGGAGCACGACAGTGACCCCGGCCGAAACCTCGCCCGACAATGCCGTGACGCAGGTCAATGCCTTCGCGCTCGAGTTGCGCCGCTGGCGCGATGTCCGTGGCCTGTCACGCCGGGCGCTGGCCGCCAAACTCGGCTACAGCCGCCCGTATGTGTCCAAGATCGAATCCGGCACCGAGAAGCCATCCCGAGAGTTCGCCGCCTGCGCCGAGTCGGCCCTTCAAGCCGGTGGGGCACTGCGCGCCGCGTTCGAGGAGTTCCGCGCCTACCGCTCCGCCGTCACCCGTCCGGCCGCTGTCGATCTCAGCGACGCTGCCGGGTCACTGGTGGTTGATCACGACGATGCGAGCTTGTCCTTCGACGGGCACACCTACCGGCTGCGCCAACGGCGGCGCCTGATCAACGGCGGCTCCGAACCGATCACCCGCTATCTGATCCGGATCTCGGTCGACCGCCACCCCGGCGACCCCGAGCGATCCAACCAGCTCTATCAGGAACACCCACTGACCTGGGACGAGATCGACTTGCATGCCTGGCACGGCGAACACCGCGCCGAGCCCATGGCCTGGACCGCGCACCATGACCGCGATGCGTTCAAGGAAGTTTGGCTGATGTTCAGCGAACTCGATGGTGGCCGCCACTTTCCGCTCTACCCCGGCCATGCCTGCTGGATCGAGTACGAGTACACCGTCTCAGAGGCTCACTGGGGCAACTGGTTTCAGCGCGCGGTCCGCCTACCTACCAATCGCCTGTCGGTGCGGTTGGACTTCCCCGCCGCGCTCGAGCCCTCGGTCTGGGGGCTCCAGACCTCGATGGCGGCCGAAGGTCAGCCGTTCCGCACACCCATTTCCCATCAGGTGGACCAGGAACGCCACATCTATGCCTGGTCCACCGATGATCCGCCGCTGCATGCGCGCTACCGCCTCGAATGGGACTTCCGCGGACGCAGCGACGACGAACGCACCCCACCGAGCAAGGTCATGGCTGGCCTGGGCATCGCGCAGGAAGGTGACGAGATTCTGCGCCAGGTCGCGCGCCCGTTCGATCTGCCGGCCGAAGCCGAAGACGCGCGCCGCGTCGTGGCCGAACTTAATTCAGCCGCCGAACGTGTAGCCCAGGCTCACGTATTCGGCAAGGGAATGGGCATCGCCGCGCCCCAGATCGGCATCAGCCGTGCCGCAGCGATCGTGCGAACCCCCATGGGAGACGTCATCACCCTGTTCAATCCACGCATCGTCGAAACCAGCGGGGAAGACGAGCAATACGAAGGATGCTTGAGTTTCTTCGACCTGCGCGGGCGGGTACCGCGCCCGTTGACCATCCACGTGGAGCACACCAATATCGACGGCGACACCCGGATCACCGTGTTCGATCGCGGCGTTGCGCGCCTGGTCGCTCACGAGGTCGACCACTTGTACGGACGGCTCTACCTCGACCACATGAAGCCGGGTTCCGAGCCCATCTCCGTTGAGAAGTACCGAGGCACCGGCACGAACTGGACCTACTGATGCCGACGCCTCCCACCACGAACTGAACCTGGTCTTCACCGTCCCTGTGACCCCGGGGGCGGTGGGAACGTATTCGGCTCCTGGTGGGGGCGTGAAGGGTCGGTGCCGCCGAGGATATTGGACGTCCCAGATCTATCGACAGGCCGCCAACCTCAGTGCGTCGGCGGGCCGATCTGCCAATGCTCCTGCAACGCCCCCGCGATCTGCGGCAACACGGTCACCGGAATCCGCTTGCGCCGCAGTATCGCCCGGATCTCCGTCACCTGGTCGCGTTTGCGCAGGTCGTACGCTCCCGCGACCGGGCGGACCACCGGGGGAATGGACAACAGCACCAGTTCGCCGTGCGGTTCGTCGCCGCCGATGAGGTCCAGCGCCAGCGACCATCGGGCGCGCTCGTCCAGGGTGAAGCGCCCGGCCACCACGCGGTCCCACGAGATGCGGGAGATCGTCCACGGCTTGCGCCGGTAGATGGCGTGATCGGTGAGCACGACGGCGTCCCGGGTGAACAGGGCGACCAGCACCGCGATACCGACGACGGCTCCGGCCAGCAGGCCGGTGAACACCCGGTTCACCCCGAACGCGGCGACGAACGAACCGCAGATCGTGACGGTGGCAAGGATGCCGAGCACGCTGTAGAACACGGCGCGCTGCGTCGGAACGACACCCGCCCGCACCGTTGTCATCTCACCTACCTGTTCATGGCGCATATCCGGCCACCGTACCGTCTCGCGCTCCGGCCGCGCACCTGGCCGTTCCCAGATGTGACCGGCGCTCAGAGGGTCAGCGGGACCGCGGCCTCGGCCGTGTACACCAGGAACGTCAGGCTCTGCTGGAAGTACAGCTGCACCGACGTGCTGTCGTGCGTCAGGTAGCCGATGGACAGGTCCTGGCCGATGCGCAGATCGAAGTCGCCGCCGCGCGTGGTGAGCACGATCGCGCCGTCGATGGCGGGCGCCCAGATGATCTCCCCTTCCGGGATGAGGCGCTCGATATGCGTGCGGATCATGTGGCCGTGGTCGGAGGTCTCGCTGACCGCGGTGTACAGATCGGCGCTGAGCAGCACCGAGTACGGTCCGTCGACACCGGCAAGCCGCAGCGCGGTCAACGCCTGCGCGATCGACTCGGGGACCAGACGGGTGTCGCTGGGCAGCGTGATCGGATCGTTGGACGAGCTGGCGCGGATGCCGGTGATGTGCGCGGCCGTATAGCCCTCGAAGATCGCCCGGTCCTCGGCGAACGCCATCTTCTTCGCGGCGTCCTTCACCGGGTCCAGGTCGGCGTCCTGCGCGCCGCGCTCCACGTTGTCGAGTTCCTCGCGGGAGAGCGTGAACGGCACCCGCAGTTCGACCAGCGGCGCGACCACCCGCTGACGGGCGAACACCCCGGCGTCCGGCGAATCGATCGCCGTGGTGTGCCCGGTGCCCACCGCCGAGTAGTCGACGCCGTGCGGGCCGGACAGGTCGACGACGCGTCGGCCCGCGATGTGCCGCTTGAACGTGCGCGTCGCCTCCTCCTCGATGGCCGCCCACGCCTCGGAGGTGATCGGCGCTAGTTCGCGATGGAGGTTGTTCATGACCGGATGCTCCTTTTCAACGAGCCGATACCGAGGGCGCCGTCGCCCGCGGGCGCGGCGATGCCGGGCGGATCTGCGGGACCAGCGCCGTCGGTGTCCACGGACACCGCGGATTCCGCCGCCTCCCACGGCGCAGGCGGCAGATCGTCGAGGAAATCGACGGTGGGTGCGAAGAACGAGGTGCCGGTGTGGGCGACGGAGAAATCCAGGATGCGGTCGTAAGCGGCCTCGTCGGTGCCGAGGAACATCCGGGTGAGCATGCGTTCGGTGACGCTCGGCGTGGCCGCGTAGGCGATGTAGTAGGTGCCGAACACGCCCTCGCGCACGCTGCCGAAGGGCATGTTGCCGCGCAGGATTTGGCGTTCGGTGCCGTCCGGATCGATCAGCGTGTTGACCTCGACGTGCGAGTCGGCCGGCTTGATCTCGTCGGGGAGTTCGAAGTCGTCCAGTTTGGTGCGGCCGATGACGCGCTCTTGCTCTTCCACCGAGAGCGCGCGCCAGTCCGCCAGCGGGTGCGTGTACTTCTGCACGATCACGTAGCTGCCGCCGGTGAAGTCCGGGTCCTCCTCGCCCACCAGCGCCGCCGCGTAGGCCGCGCGACCCTCCGGATTCTCCGTGCCGTCCACGAAACCGAGCAGATCGCGCTGCTCGAAGTAACGGAAGCCGACCGTCTCGTCCACGATCGTTCCCGCACCGGCCAGCCGATCGCCGATCGCCATGGCCAGCTCGAAACAGGCGTCCTGCACCTCGGACTTGATGTGGAACAGCAGGTCGCCCGGCGTCGCGGGCGCGGTGTGGCGTGCGCCGACGTAACCGGGGAACGGATGCAGCTCAGCCGGTTTCGGGCCGGCGAACAGGCGGTCCCATGCGTCGGAGCCGATCGAGGTGACGCAGGTGAGGTTCGCGCCCGGCAGGCGGAAGCCCACCGAGCGGCGCAGGCCGGTGATGTCGGCGAGCAGGTCGCGGACCGTCGCTTCGCCACCCTCGTCGATCGTGGCGACCAAGAAGATCGCGGACGGTGTGAGCGGTTCGAGGATCGGCTGCGGCTCACCCATGATCGACACCCTAATGCCCGACCGGTCCGGCCGGGCTACGGACCCGCATCGTGGTGGCTACATCGCCACCGTCAGCAGGAACGCGACGTCGTCGATCGCCTTGACGCTGTGGCGCGCCTTGGGTATCACGATCAGGTCGCCCTCGGAGCCTTTCCATTCGTTGGCGCCGCTGAGCAGCACCAGGGTGCCGCTGAGCACCTGCAACGTGGCTTCGCCGGTGTTGTCGTGTTCGGCCAGGCTGTGCCCGGCCGTCAGGCCGACCACCGTTTGCCGCAGCGTATGCGTGTGGCCGCCATAGATTGTCTGTGAACTGCGCCCGCTCGTGGCGAGGGCGGCCAGCTTCAGTTGCTGGCGCGCTACCGCAGTCAGCGATTTCTTTTCCATGGACCGCCTTTCGCAGAGCACCACAGCCGGTGCCGGCTGGTGGCAACGGCTCGAGGCGGGCGACCGGACGCGGGTCCGGCCGCCCGCATATCGAGGAGTATGCCCGAGTCCGTCGCGGCGCGGGCCGGGTTCGACCGTCCCCGCCCGTGGGGGCGGCGTTCGCGGAGCCTCTTGGCGTGGCGCGCTAGGCGGGCCGCCGGGTGTAGTGCCGGATGCGGTAGCGCAGGCCGGTGGCCGAGGTGCGCCACGGCTCCGGGTCGTCGGGCCGCCACTGCGGTCCGATCGACGGCGCGAAGGCGTCGCCCTCGACCGCGGTATCGATCTCGGTGACGCGCAGGTCGGTCGCGAACTCGAGTGCGGCGCGGTAGATCTCGCCGCCACCGGCCACCCAGACCGCGTCCGGGGCGCACTTGGCCAGCGCCTCCGGCACCGATGACGCCCGCTCGGCGCCTTCGGCCGACCAGTCCGGCTGTCTGGTCACCACGATATTGCGCCGCCCGGCCAGCGGCCGGAACCGCGGCGGCAGCGAATCCCAGGTCCGTCGGCCCATCACCACGGGATGTCCCCAGGTGACGTCCTTGAAGTGCGCCATGTCCTCCGGCAGCCGCCAGGGGATGGTGTTGCCGGACCCGATCACCCCGTCCAGGGTCTGCGCCCAGATCAGCCCGACCGTCCGCTCGCTCACACCGCCACCGGGGCCTTGATGGCCGGATGGTGCCGGTAGTCGATCACCTCGACGTCCTCGTAGCGGTAGTCGAACAGCGTCGGCGCGGGATGCAGCCGCAGCGTGGGGAACGGGTAGGGGTCGCGGGCGAGTTGCTCGGCGACCTGGTCCAGGTGGTTGTCGTAGATGTGGCAGTCCCCGCCGGTCCAGATGAAGTCACCGGGCGCCAGCTCGGTCTGCTGGGCGACCATGTGGGTGAGCAGGGCGTAGCTGGCGATGTTGAACGGCACGCCGAGGAACAGGTCGGCGCTGCGCTGGTAGAGCTGGCAGGACAGCTTCCCGTCGGCCACGTGGAACTGGAAGAACGCGTGGCAGGGCGCCAGCGCCATCTTGTCCAGGTCGGCGACGTTCCATGCCGAGACGATGATGCGCCGGGAGTCGGGGTTGGTGCGCAGCGTGTGCAGCACCTGGGAGATCTGGTCGATGTGCGTTCCGTCCGGCGCGGGCCACGATCGCCATTGCACGCCGTAGACCGGGCCGAGTTCGCCGTGGGCGTCGGCCCATTCGTCCCAGATGGAGACGCCGTGCTCGCGCAGCCAGCCGATGTTGGAGTCGCCGCGCAGGAACCACAGCAACTCGTAGACGATCGACTTGAGGTGGACCTTCTTCGTGGTGATCAGCGGGAAGCCCGCCGCGAGGTCGTAGCGCAACTGGTGGCCGAAGACGCTGCGCGTTCCGGTGCCGGTGCGGTCGGCTTTCTTCGTGCCGGACGTCAGCACCAGTCGCAACAGGTCCTCGTACTGGGTGTCGGGAGCCGATGCCGGATCGAGCGCGTCATGAGCCACGTCTGGCAACTCTAGTCTTCGTGCTCGCACACTCGGCGAGCCGATCGGGCGCGTCCCTGGCCACGCCTGACGACGGTGGCCCGCCGCGGCCCTGGCAAGCTCGAGCCCATGCGCAAGCTCTACGTGATCGGCATCGGTGCAGGCGACCCCGACCAGGTCACCGTGCAGGCGGTCAAGGCGATGCGGCAGGTCGAGACGTTCTTCGTCATCGGCAAGGGGGAGGCCAAGCGGGAACTGGTCGACGTGCGGACGGCGATCTTGGCCGAACACATGGATCGGCCGTACCGGATCGTGCCGATCGCCGATCCGCCGCGGGACCGCACGCCCGCCGACTACGTGGACGTGGTCGACGACTGGCACGATCGCCGCTCGGCACTGCTGGAATCGGCGTTCGCCGCGGCCGACGGCGTCGGCGGCATCCTGGTCTGGGGTGATCCCGCGCTCTACGACAGCACGCTGCGGATGATCGAGCGGGTGCTCGCCCGCGGCGCGGTGCGTTTCGACTACGAGGTGATTCCCGGCATCACCAGCGCGCAGGCCCTGGCCGCCCGGCATCGGATCGTGCTGCACGGCATCGGTGAGCCGGTACGCATCACCACCGGCCGTCGCCTGCGCGACGAGGGACTCGGCGCGGAGAACGCCTTGGTGATGCTGGACGGCGACTGCTCGTTCACCACGATTTCGGCCCCCGACGCGCACATCTGGTGGGGCGCCTACCTCGGCATGCCGGACGAGACGTTGATCGAGGGGCCGCTGTCGGAGGTGAGCGAGGAGATCGTGCGCCGCCGCGCCGAGCTGCGCGACCGGAAGGGCTGGATCATGGACATCTATCTGCTGCGCCGCGGGGAGTGAGCCGCCCGCTGCCGTGTGCGAACCGGGGCAGGTTGTCGGTAGGGCTGGGTAGTCTGAACCCCGTGCCTGAGCTACCGGAAGTGGAGGCGTTGGCTCAGTTCCTCCGGGAGCATGCGGTCGGCGCCGTGGTCGGCCGCGTCGACGTGGCCGCGTTGAGCGCCGTCAAGACGTTCGAGCCCCCGGTCACCGCACTGTCCGGTCGAGACGTCACCGGCGCGGGGCGCTGGGGCAAATTCCTCGGCATGGAATGCGACGGGCTGTGGCTGGTCACGCACCTGTCGCGGGGTGGATGGCTGCGCTGGATCGATGAGCCGAGCCCGACGCCGCCCAAGCCGGGCGGCAAGAGCCCGCTGGCGCTGCGGGTGCACTTCTTCACGCCCGAAGGGGCGACACCAGCGTTCGACCTCACCGAGGCCGGCACGAAGAAGCGGCTCGCGGTGTACGTGGTGGCGGACCCGAAGGCGGTGCCCGGTATCGCGCGCCTGGGCCCCGACGCGCTGGAGGTGACCGAGGCGCAGTTCGCCGAGATCCTGCACGGCACGTCCCAGCGGATCAAGACCGCGCTCGTGGACCAGGCGCTGCTGGCGGGCGTCGGCAACGCCTACTCCGACGAGATCCTGCATACGGCGCGGATCTCGCCGTTCGCGAACACCAAGACCCTTCCGGCGGACAAGGCGGCCGAGCTGTACACCGCCATGCGCACCGTGCTCACCGACGCGGTGCGGCGCTCGGTCGGACAGGACGCCGCCCGCCTCAAAGGCGAGAAGCGCTCCGGTATGCGGGTGCACGCGCGGACCGGGCAACCCTGCCCGGTCTGCGGCGACACGGTCCGCGAAGTCTCCTACGCCGAACGGTCCTTCCAGTACTGCCCGACCTGTCAGACCGGCGGCAAGATCCTCGCGGACCGGCGGATGTCGCGCTTGCTGAAGTAGCGGCCCGGCTCAGGTCAGCGTCGGGACCCGCACGCCCTGCCAGGCGAGTCGTTTCTCCCGGTCGGGGTCGTGTTCCACGCGCGTGGGGTAGTCGATGATCAGGGTGGACCTGCGGGCCTCCGTGTAAGCGGGCCAGGACGGCAGCGGAGTTCCGGTGCGCGCGAAAGCCAGCCAGTTGTCCTGGAACTGTTCGGTGACCGCCCGCAATCCGCGTCTGCCGCCCGCGGCGGTGAAGGCCCGGCCGATCGGCGTATCCGTCACGCCGAAGACCGGAATGAGATCGGTCGCGTGCGTGGCGCCGATCCCGGCGAGTTGCAGGGCGCGCGGGGCGAAATCGTAACGGTAGGCGTAGGTAGGCGCGTGCCTGCTGTGACCCTCCATGACCGTCACCGAAGGACGCCAGAAGGTGTAGTCGCCACCCGCCCGCACCGCGGCCTTCGGCTGCGGATAGCCGGAATACGCCGCCTTGATCCTGGACTCCGCCTCGGTGGAGTTACCGAGCGCCGAGCGCAGCCGGTCCGGGGTGGTGGGCAGTTCGTCGGCGAACCTGGCGAACAGCGTGCCCTCGTCGCGGTTGGTGCCGATGATCAGCGGCACCCGGTGCGCGGAGCCGTCGGTGATCGCGTCGACCGGGGAAACCGGCAGGAACTCGCCGTCCACCACCGGGCACACCGGAAAGGCGCCGGGCTGTTCCCGCACCACCTGGCCGATGGTGCGGTCGACCGCGCGGCGGATGTCGTTGGCGCCTGCGGTGCGCAGGGCGGTGTGCGCGGTGTCCGGCGTCGCGCCAAGCGCGGCGACGCAGCGGCGCGCGAAGCCGCGGGCTTCCTCGGCCGTCACTGCCCAGTCCGCGGGTGGGCTCTGAGAAATGGCCTGATGGAAAAGCCCTTTGGCTTTCGGTGTGGCCAGGAGACCGAGTACGGCATGCGCCCCGGCCGACTCGCCGAAGATCGTCACGTTGCCCGGATCGCCGCCGAAGGCCGCGATATTGGTGCGCACCCACTCCAATGCGGCGAGCTGATCACGCAAGCCGAGGTTGGAGTCGAACGGTTCCTGCGCGGTGCCGAATTCGCTGAAGTCGACGTAGCCGAACGCACCCAGCCGGTAGTTCAGCGAGACCACCACCACATCGCCACGCAGCGCCAGTCGCGCGCCGGAGTACAGCCCGAGCGCGGAGGTTCCGATGAGATAGCCGCCGCCGTGGATGAACACCAGCACCGGGCGCGGGCTCGCCGCCGGTGTCGCGGGCACGGTGACATTGAGTGTCAACGCGTCCTCGCTGGTCGGCTGATAGGCGCGCGGCCCGATCCGTGCCCCGGAGCGATGCTGCATCGCCGCGGAGGTGAAGTCCGTCGCCGCCCGAACGCCGGACCAGGGTTCGACCGGCTGCGGAGCGCGAAACCGCAGGTCTTCGATGGGAGGAGCCGCGTAGGGAATGGACCGCCAGCGCAGGACGCGGCGGCCCCTGCGACCGCGGACGACTCCGTCGGCGGTCGCGATATCCGTTGTTGCCACCATTTAGAAATGGTAGCTACGCGCGCCGCGCCTCCAACAGGCGCAGCCAGAACTCGCTGACCGCCGGGAAAGCTGGCACGGCGTGCCAGAGGGTGGACAGCGGCACCCCGCCGACCACGGCGATCGTCGCCGCGTGCAATTGCTCGCCCACGTCGGGGCCCACGAAGGTGGCGCCGAGCAGCGTGTCGGTGGCGCGGTCGATCACCAGTTTCGCGTGGCCCGCGTAGTCGTCCCGGGACAACGCCGACCCGGCCACCTCGATGTCGAGTTCGACGGTCTCCACCGAGTGCCCCGCGTCCCTGGCCGCCGCCTCGGTCAGGCCGACCGCCGCGACCTCCGGCGCGGTGAACACCACTTGCGGCACCTTGCCGTGATCGGAACTCGCCACGAACCGCGGATCCTCCAGCGGCTTGCCCTCGGCCCGCGCGGCGATCACGTCGCCGCACACCCGGCCCTGGTACTTGCCCATGTGGGTGAGCGCGGCGCGGTGGTTGAGGTCGCCGACCACATACAGCCACTCGCCCTCGACATCGCGCGCGGTGAGGTGGTCGTCGACCGCGATGTAACCGTCGGACAGCCCGACCGCGTCCAAGCCCAGCCCTTTCGTGGCCGGTGCGCGCCCGGCCGCCACCACGATCTCGTCCACCTCCAGCGCCGACTCGCCTTCGGGACCCCGCAACCGGACCGTGACGGAACCGCCGTGGATCCGGCCTTCACCGGTGTCCTTCGCGACCGGGCGCTCGACGGAGGTGGGCTCGGTGCGGAAACGCACTCGCACGCCCGCGTCGGTCAGCGCCGCCGCCACCCGTTCGCCCGCGAACGGCTCGTTGGCGGCCAGCAGCGCCGAGCCGCGCACCAGCAGGGTGACCTCGGCCCCGAGCGCGGCCAGCCAGGTCGCCGCCTCACTGGCCACCACGCCGCCGCCGACCACGGCGACCCGGCGCGGGACCTCGTGCAGATTGGTGGCGTCGCGGGAGGTCCACGGCAGCGCGGCGCGCAGGCCGGGCACATCGGGCACGTTCGCGGTGGTGCCGGTGGCGAGCACCACGGCATGCCGGGCGCGCAACTGCCGCCCGTCGACCTCGACCGAGCGCGTGCCGGTCAGGCGGCCGGTGCCGCGAACGACGTCGATGTGGTTGCCGCGCGCCCAGTCGACCTGGGCGGAATCGTCATGGTCGTGCACGAAGGCGTCGCGCCGCCGCAGCACCGCCTCGACGTCGAGGCCGGTGGCCGAAACGCCCGGCATCGCCCGCGCGGCCGCCAGGACGTGGCCCGGTCGCAACAGCGCTTTGCTCGGGATGCAGGCCCAATAGGAACATTCGCCACCGATGAGTTCACGCTCCACGATGGCGGCCGTGCGGTCGCTGCCCGCGACGGCGTAGGCGGCGGCGTTCTCGCCCGCCGGTCCGCCACCGATCACGATGACGTCGTAGTCGGCTGGTGTGCTCGACATCGCCGCGCCTACTGCAGGTAGCCCTCGACCTGCGAGACCGTATTGGCTTGGACCGCGTCCGGGGATTGGCCCTGATCGATCCGCGCCCGGCGGTGACGGAGCAGGTCCCAGGCCTGATCCAGCATCACTTCCAGTTCGGCCAGGCGCTGGCGTTCGGTCCTCGGGTCCAATTCGCCGCGAGTCGCCTGCGAGCGCAGCTGGTGCTCCTGGTCGACCAGTTCCTTGATCCGCGCCAAGATGTCCTGTTCGCTCATGGTCCGTCCTTTCCGGCAGGTGCGGGGCTCCGCGTGATCACGCTGCGCTGCCGCCTCCGGGCCTGTTCGCTGACCCCGACCATGCTACGGCCGGGCGAGGCACGCGGCGGCCTTCGGGACGGCCGCGGCGAGTTCCGGCCAGGACAGCGCCGTGTAGCCGAGCGCGACGCCGAAGTGGTCCCGGCGCGATCCGAGGTGATGTCTGGCCAACCCGTCCAGCGCGACACCGTGCGCCAGGCCTTCCGCGACCACGCGCAGCTCGTCCTCGGCCGACTCCACCGGCACGACGACGTGCGAACCCGCGTCGTCGCCGAGCACGCCGAGTCCGCGGCGGCGCAGTTCGGTCACCGCCAGCGCCCGGCGCGGCGGCAGCATGCGGCGCAGCCTGCGCAGGTGCCTGGCCAGATCACCGTGTGCGGCGAAAGCGGCGAGCACGCGCTGGCCCGCCGTGCTCGGGCCGGTGCCGGTGCGCTCGCGGTGGGCGAGCACCGCCCCGGCTATCTCCGGAGCGGCGAGCAACCAGCCGACACCGAGACTGGGGGACAGGATCTTGCTAGTCGTGCCCAGGTGGACGACGACGTCCGGAGCCATGGTGGCCAGCAGCGGCAGCGGCGCGGTGTCGTAGCGCAATTCGCCGTCGTAGTCGTCCTCGATGACCAAGATCCCGGAGCGGCGCGCATGCTCCACCAGCTCGACCCGTCGCGCGGCGGGCATCCGCGCGCCGAGTGGGAATTGATGCGCCGGAGTGCAGTACACCGCTTTGATCCGGGACGGCAGCGCGTCCACGCGCAGTCCGTGCGCGTCGACGGGAACCGGGACGACCTCGAGACCGGCCGCCGCGAATGCCCCTGCGGCGCGCTGATAGCCGGGATCCTCCATGGCGACGGCATCGCCCGGCCGCAGCAGCGCCACGGCCAATTCGCCTACGGCGGAACTGGTTCCCGCCGTCGCGAGCAGCACGGTGTCGCTGCCCGCGCCGATCCCGCGGTGGCGCAGCAGATGCTCGGTGACCGCCGTGCGGAACTCCGGTTCGCCCGCGCGGTCCTTGCGCACGAGCGGGGAGTGGTCCGCCGCGGCGCGCCAGGCGCGGCGCCATGCGGCGGGATCGATGGCGTCGACGCACGGCGCACCGGGGGCTAGGTCGAATAGCTGCGGCGCGGCGTCGGTGTCGTCCACGGGGTCGGTGCGCGCGGGCGCGGCGGCCGGTGCGGTCGTCAAGTAGGTTCCGGAGCCGCGTCTGCCGTCGAGCCAGCCCTCCGCGTGCAATTGGTCGTAGGCGGCGGCGACCACTGTGCGGCTCACGCCGAGCCGCCCGGCCAGCGCGCGAGTGGACGGCAACCGGTCGCCGCCGCGCAGCGGCCCGCTGGTCGCCGCGCGGCGCAGTTGGTCGGCGATCTGCACCGACAGCGGTCGCGCCAGGTCGCGATCGAGGTCGAGGGGAAGGTCGTCCAGCACGGCTCCTCCTCGAAGTGGACTGCTGAGAATCATTTGAATTGGCACTTTGATAATGCCATTAGCGGATCGATGCTGGGTTCATGACCGAAACAGTCAGCCCACGGGCTCCCCTCTCGCCGACGCCGCGCAGCACGCCGACCCGGCTGACCGACCGTGCCCGCACCGATCGCGCCGACTTGGACGCGGTGCTCGACGCCGGGCTGATCTGCCACTTCGGTGTGCTGCTCGGCGGCACGCCGGTCGTGTTGCCGACCGCCTACGGCCGCGACGGCGACACGCTCTACCTGCACGGCTCCACCGGCGCGGGAAACCTGCGCGCGGCGCTCGCCGCCGACATCTCGGTGGCGGTGACCTTGGTCGACGGCGTGGTCTACGCGCGTTCGGCCATGCATTTCTCGATGAACTACCGCTCCGCGGTCGTGCTCGGCCGGGCGCGGGAGGTGACCGAGCACGACGAACGCCTGCACGGGCTGCGCGTGATCGTCGAGCACGCCGCACCGGGCGCGTGGTCGCGCGTGCGGCCCCCGAGCAAGAAGGAACTCGCCGCCACGAAGGTGCTCGCTCTCGACCTCACCGAGGCATCGGTGAAGGTCCGTGCGGGCGGCCCGAAGGACGACCCGTCGGACATCGACAACGGCGGCGTGTGGGCCGGTGTCCTCCCGCTGCGCCAAATGTGGGACACCCCGATCGACTCCGCGGACCTGGACCCCGGCGTCCCGGTCCCCGCCGACGTCCTGGGGCGCTCGGCCTCCCGCTGACCACTTGTGGGGTGTGGACGACGAGCACGAGTCCGGAGGTGGCGGCGAGATCGACCGCTGAGCGTGAACGGCCGCTCGAGTTTTCGTGCGCGTCACAGCGGGTGCGGCGCGTCGATCGGCTGCGCGGGCGTGGACTCGTGGCGGACCGCCGAGGCGGCTGGACGGCAGGCGAGCAGCGCCGCGAAGGCCAGCAGCCAGATGCTCCACAGCACATAGCCCACGAAGTTGGTCTGCGCCATGAGCGGGATGTCCAGCGGGACGAGTACTCCGCTGAGCACCAGGACGGCGCAGACGTAACCGAGCACGCTCCACGCCGCGGGCATTCTGTGCCGCAACGCGATGGCGACCAGGGCCGTCCACGCGGCGGTGAGGGTGTATCCGGCCGTCTCGCCGAGGCCGGTGCCGAGCGCCGCGCCCAGCACCTCGAAAGTGCGCACGGCCGAGGAGCCGGGGCCTTCCTCGGCGGCCCGCGCCGCCAGCGCCGGAACCGCGACGGGCCAGCGCAGCAAGCCGATCGCCTGCACGGCGGCGGCCGCGACGCCCGCCGCGACGGCGGCGCGCATGGCCGGTGTGCGGTCCAGCTTGCCGATCAGCACCGCCAGCGGCGCCAGTGCGGCGGCTGCGACGGCCAGCACGACGAACCAGGCGACGACGGCGCTTTGGTTGTGCCGGAACAGGGTGAGCACTTCGGCCGCGGGTTCGCGTAACACGTGCGGATAGTCGAAGGCCGAGCCGAGTCCGGCGAAGGCGACGTTCAGGGTGATCGGCGCGGCCACCAGCAGGGCGATGGCGGGCCAGGGGCGTGCGGGCATGGCGTCTCAATTCTGACTGTACGGGGTACAGGTAGCTGTACGGGGTACAGTCAACCGCGTGGCAACGGCGAAGTCAACACCAGGAGAACGCAGGACCAGGCCCGAGCGACGGGCGTTCAGCGACACGCAGATCGTCGATGCCGCCATGGAACTCATGGACGAGGGCGGTGTCGCCGCGGTGTCGATCCGATCGGTCGCGACTCGGCTGGGCGTGAATCCGAACGCGGTCTACACCTACGTCGCGAGCCGGGCCGACCTGGAGCGCGCGGTGGTCGAACGGGTGCTCGGAGCGGTGCCGGTCGCCGTGCTCGCCGACCCGGGCGTCGAACCCCGCGCGGCCGTCCTGGAATTCGCCCGTGGACTACGAACCGAGGTGCGGAGACATCCCGCGGTGGCGGGGTTGATGATGAGCGCGCCCATGGACGGCGACGCCGCACGAGACGTCGGGGAGGCGTTGCTGAACTGTCTGGCCAGAACCGGCCTCTCCGAGGAGGACTGCGCCCGCGCGGCCTACGCCGTGATGGTCCAGGTCATCGGCTCGCTCGCCATGGAAGTCGCGGAAACCGACGGAAGACCACCGCTGGCGCCGGAATCCGAGCGGATCGCCGGTCGCGCGGCCGCGTTCGACACCGTCGACGGTGATCGTTGGCCGCGCACCCGGGCGAGTGCAGCCGTACTGGCGCAATGGATCTCGGACGCGCAGTTCGACTGGGGACTGCGCGCGCTGCTGGACGGATTGGTGCGGCGCGACGGTCAGAACCAGAACGGGGCACCATAGCCGGTCGTTTGCGCGGTTGCCCTTTTCGAATCGGCCCGTACGGTGACAAAAGGCATGGCCGAGGCCGGTGAAAGGCAACCGCTGACATTCAACGGGGTATTCGTGTGCGCGAAAGTGTAAGGGAATTCGGATTCCCCGTCGATTTCCGCCGCGCCGACCACCGCCGCCGTGACCGAACCGGGGGCCAGATTCACCGCGAGTTCGCCGGCGACGCCCGCCTCGACGCCGATACTGGGCTGGATGGCGACGGCGGCGCCGACGCTGACGCTCGGCGGCGCCATCAGTTGCAGGGAGGGCATCATCATGTGCTGATCGGGCATGTTCATCTGCAAGGAGGGCGCCTCCCAGGTAAGGGACCCCTCCAGGCCGAAGGAGGGCGCGATCCCGGCGTTGATTCCGACGCTGGGTGAGATACCGATCGAGATGCCGTTGGAGATGTCGACCGCGCAGCCGACCAGATATCCGACGGCGATCTCTCCGCCGCGCAGCGCCGTGGGGCCGTCGAGAGACACCGAGAAGTCTCCGGATACCCGCACCGAGTGCACGAACGGAATTCCCGGCGCGATGTCACCGGCGGCCGCGAAGTTGTTGGCGTTCGCCGACGCGATCAGATGCAGTCCACCGGCGTTGATCTCTCCTGGCGCGGCGCCCGCTGCGGAATCGGAAACAGCGAAAGCGCCGGTAGCGGTCACCACCACCGCGATGATCGCGGCGAGAGTACGCGAATGCCTTCGGTTCATCATGCTCCAGTCGAGTATCGATGGAATCGGAACTTCTTGCGCGAAACGGACTTGCACGGCAAATGGGTCGTCGCGGCCCTCGCTCGGCATACGCCGCAGACTTTATCGGGCAGTGCCGCCGACGACGGTGATCCTGCCGACACGGCGAGTCGGCCGACCCGACCGATCGCGGTCGTCGGCATTCGCGCGAATCGCCGTGACCGGCGAGCGAAACTATCGGATTTCATACCAGGTCGACAAAACTCACCGCTGTTCGCCGAAATTTTGCGCGTGTCGTTTGAACTCACCGCGCGAAAATCCGTGAGTCGGCTGCGCGCCCGTGGATATGCCCGCCCTCGGCGGGCGCGCCCGTGGCTCGGCGCGTCAGTTCGCGGGATTCACCACGCGGATGCGTGCAAGCCCGCGGATTTCGCCGCGCGCACCGCCAGTTCGCGCAGCACACCGGCGGACTCGATCCGCTCCGGGTCGAGCGAGACCAAGCTCAGCACGTAATCGTCGCCGATACGGCAGAGGTAGCCCGAGAGTCGGGTGCGGGGCAGTCGCGAACTGGTGAGGCCGGGATGGATGGCGCGAGCGGCGACGCCGGTGCAGCGGTGTGGGCCGAGTTCGAGCAACGAGGCCGGGAGCGTGCCGATATTGGAGCACAGAACGTCCCGTTCGCCCGCACCTTTGGACAGTGCGTAGGCCCAGCGGTCCGGAATCACCTGGAGGAGTTCTTCGGGCATGTCGTTCGGCGCGGACATGCGGTGCTCATAGGCGGAACGGGCCAGCGCGCGGATTGTCGCCGGGGTGTCGGCGCGGGTGATCGCGATGCGCGTCATGGCGAGATCGTTGTCGACGCGGGGTTCGTCGCGGGTGTCGACGGGCAGACTGGTCTCGATCGTGTCGCCGGGAAACCCGCTGTCCCAGAGCACGCTCGCGACGAGGTGGATGAACAGGCTGTTGGCCGTGCCGCCGTCGCGCGCCGCCACGCGATCCCACTCCGCGGCCGGGCATTGCAGGATCGCGCTGTGCGTCGCGTTGTCGGCCCTGCGCGTCCGCTCGTCCCGGCTCGGCGCGGCGGGTTGCCGCGGAACTCCGTGCCGTAGCGCCGCCGCGGTACCGCGCAGGACGATCGACCACTGGCGGCGGGCGTCGGCCCAGTCCGATTCCCGTGCGGAGAGATCCGCCGGACGTACCCGAGCGCCGCCCAGGGCGTCGTCCACCGCGAGCACCAGCGCGCGCCCGTCGGCCAGCACGTGCGAGCACGTGAGGGAGACGACCGAACCACCGTCATCCAGCGCCGCGGTCGAAAGCCGCCACCCAGGGCCGTATTCCGGATCGAGCCCGGCGCCCTGCGCGTCGGCCCAGTCGAGCAGGTTCGTGACCGGGAGGACGCCCTCGGCGCGGCGTATCGGATACGCCCGGACATTCGGCCGCCAGGCCCGGCGAGCTCCCGGCACGCGCGGGCGAACCACTCTGCGTCCCAACGGGCCCGACCGCAACGCCTCGTGCACCCGCACCAGCAGTGCGGGGTCCACCCGGTCGGCTGTCCGCCACAGCCCCTGCAAGGCGATCGGCGTGCCGAGCCCCCGGTGGCCACGCAGGAAGATCTCGTCGACGACGCTCAGCCGGCCCATGAGGCTCAGGCGCGAGCGCCGTGCCGGCCCGCGCCGGCCGCGAAGCGCTGCGCGCCGTCCAGCGCGCCGTCGGCCAGCGCCGTCAGCCCGTGGCGGAACTCGTTGCGCAGCGCGGACTCCTCGGTCATCCCCTCCTGCTCCAGCATCGACATCCGGTCCGAGCGCAGGCAGGTCTGCGGCAGCGCGGCCAGTTCGGCGGCAAGCGCCTCCGCCGCGCGGCGGGCTTCGCCGGTGGGCACCACGCGATTCACCAGCCCGATTCGCAGCGCCTCCTCGGCGGCGACCGCGCGGCCGGTGAGCACCAGGTCCATGGCGCGGCCCGCGCCGATGATCTGCGGCAGCCGGACAGTGCCGCCGTCGATCAGCGGGACGCCCCAGCGGCGGCAGAAGACGCCGAACGTGCTGTCCTGTTCGGCGACCCGCAGATCGCACCACAACGCGAGCTCGAGCCCGCCCGCCACCGCGTAGCCGGAGACCGCGGCGATCACCGGCTTGGACAGCCGCATCCTGGTCGGTCCCATCGGGCCGTCACCGTCCTCGGCGGCCCGGTTGGAGCGCTCGGTACCGAGTGCCTTCAGGTCGGCTCCCGCGCAGAAGGTGCCGCCGTCGCCCCACAGCACCGCGACCGCCGCATCGGGGTCGGCGTCGAACTCACGGAAGGCGTCGGCCAGCGCCGCGGCGGTCGGCCCGTCCACGGCGTTGCGTGCTTCGGGCCGGTGCAGGATCACGGTCGTCACGGGGCCGTTGCGTTCGATGAGTACCGTCACGCGCTCGACCATACGCCGTAAAAGCACCCTTGTGTGAAGAAATGAATTCATGCTTCACTTCTTGGGTGGCCTACCGCAGAACTCCCGCTGTGCAGGCCCGCCTGGACGCTCAGGCGGGGCTGATCGTGCAGGCCGCGACGAAGGTGCTTTCGCGCGGCGGCTACGCCGCGCTGTCCATGGCGGCGGTCGCGACCGAGGCGGGCTTGGCCACCGGCACCGTCTACAAGAACTTCGACGGCAAGTCCGCGTTGGTGCGGGCGGTGTTCCGGAAGGTGGTCGCCCGCGAGGTCGCCGCCGTGGCCGCGGCGGGCGCGCTCGGAACGGCCGTCGAGCGGGTCACCGCGGCCGTGGAGACCTTCGCGGGCCGCGCGCTGAAGAACCCGAACCTGGCCTACGTGCTGCTCGCCGAGCCGGTCGACGCGGCCGTGGACAGTGAACGCCTGCACTTCCGGCGGGCGTTCGCCGAGACCTTCGAATCGGCGGTGGCCGAGGGCATCGCGCGGGGCGAGATCCCGCCGCAGGACCCGAGGATCAGCGCGGCCGCGTTGGTCGGCGCGATCGGCGAGGTGCTGGTCGGGCCGCTCGCCGACGCGCCGCACGGCGAATCCGTCGTCCCCGAACTCACCGCTTTCGCGATGCGCGCACTCGGCGTGCGCGACGACCCGGGCGCGGGTGGCGCCCGGCTGGAAACAGGAGTGTCAGATGCAGACGCATGAAGTCTTCAACCAGGTGCCCGACATCGTGCCGTTCGACGTGTCGCGAAATCCGGCGCTGCTCGAGGGCCTGCACCGGGAAGGGGCGGGCTGGGCGGAAGCCGAAGTGCGAGAACTGGGCGCGCTCGCAGGCGGCGCGCAGGCGCAGGAGTGGGGCAGGCTGGCCAACGAATACCCGCCGGTGCTGCGCACGCACGACCGTTACGGGCACCGCATCGACGAGGTCGAGTTCCATCCGCACTGGCACGACCTGATGCGCGTGGCCGTCGAGCACGGCCTGCACGGCGCCCCGTGGCTGGACGACCGGCCGGGCGCGCACGTGGCGCGTGCGGCGAAGTTCTACACCTGGGGCACCGCCGACGCGGGCCACATGTGCCCGATCTCGATGACCTACGCGGTGGTCCCCGCGTTGCGGCACAACCGGGAACTGGCGGCGAAATACGAGCCGCTGCTCGGCTCCCGCGTCTACGAATTCGGGTTGCGTGAGCCGTCCACCAAGGCCGGGCTGATCGCGGGCATGTCGATGACCGAGAAGCAGGGCGGCTCGGACGTGCGCGCCAACACGACCACCGCGACGCCGCAGCCGGACGGCTCCTACCGGATCGTCGGCCACAAGTGGTTCACCTCCGCGCCGATGTCGGACATGTTCCTCACCCTGGCGCAGGCGCCCGGCGGCCTGTCCTGTTTCCTGCTGCCCCGGGTGCTGCCGGACGGCACCCGCAACCCGATCCGCATCCAGCGACTGAAGGACAAGCTGGGCAACAAGTCCAATGCCTCTTCGGAGATCGAGTACGAGAACGCCTCGGGCTGGCTGGTCGGCGCTGAGGGCGCGGGCGTCAAGACCATCATCGAGATGGTGAACATGACCAGGCTGGACTGCGTGATCGGCTCCGCGACCGGTATGCGGGCGGGCGCGGTGTACGCCGTGCACCACGCGCGGCACCGGAAAGTGTTCGGCGCCGAGCTGATCGACCAGCCCGCCATGCGCAACGTGCTGGCCGACCTGGTGATCGAGTCCGACGCCGCGACCACCGTCATGATGCGGCTGGCCGGGGCCACCGACCGGGCGGGCGGCGATCCGGCCGAGGCGGCACTGCGGCGCATCGCGCTCGCGGTCACCAAGTACTGGGTGTGCAAGCGGGCGCCCGCGCATGCGGCCGAGGCGCTGGAATGCTTCGGCGGCAACGGATATGCCGAGGAATCCGGTATGCCACGGCTGTACCGGGAGGCGCCGCTGATGTCGATCTGGGAGGGGTCGGGCAATGTCGCCGCGCTGGACGCGCTGCGTGCCATGGGGCGTCAGCCGGAGACGGTCGAGGCGTACTTCAACGAAGTGTCGCTCGCCAAGGGCGAGAATCCGCGCCTGGACGACGCGATCGCCCGGGTCGGCAAGGAGTTGTCGGATCTCAACGACATCGAGTACCGCGCGAGGCGCGTCGTCGAGCTGATGGCGCTGGTGCTGCAAGGCGCGCAGCTGGTCCGGCACGGTCATCCCGCCGTCGCCGACGCGTTCTGCGCGACCCGGCTCGGCGACGACTGGGGCATCGCGTTCGGCACGCTGCCCACCGGCGTCGACACCGGCGCGATCATCGAACGGGCATTCGTCTGAGCTTGCCGAGCAACCGGGGACCGGTTCGGGTGAAGCGGTCCCCGGAGGCGAGGTGTCCGAATCGGCCCAGGAGTCCCCGCGCCGCAGATCTCAGAGGGCGTCGAGCCAGGTGAACATGTGGTGGAGCAGGGTGGAACGGGCGCCATAGGCGCAGTGCTCCCCGGCGCCATCGACACTATGCAGGGGAACCAACGTTGTGGGGCAGGTCAATTCGCGGTGTAGGCGCTCGGGCTGGCCCGCGAAGAAGTGGTCGTTGTCCGGGGCGAAGATGAGGGTGGGCGCCGTGATGCGATCGGCGAGGCCGTCGAGGGTGTATTCCCTTGTGCGGCGCAGGTATTCGGAAATGGTGGCGGTGCCGAAGGACCACGGGCCGTTGCGCAGCGCCCACCGTGTGCCGGTGTGGTTGGCCATCATCAGATGCGCGACCGGATCCGCGACGTCATCGCGGCCTGCCATGACCCACTCGGCGGCGACGGCCGGGATGCTCGCGAAGTTCACGTCGTAGTAGCTGTAGATGCCGCCGTCGAGAATCAGCCCGGCGACGCGGTGTTCGAAGGCGGCGGCCCGCGGGGTCAGGAAGCCGCCCAGGCTGTAGCCGTACAGGTAGACGTGCTCGGCGTCCACTTCTGCCCGCGTCAACGCGTAGTCCACGACCGGGGTGAGGACCGCTTCCCAGTCGGGGCGGAAGAACAATCGCTGATGCCGCAACGCGGCACCCTGGCCGGGGCCGTCGTAGGCGAGGACGTTGTAGCCGCGCGGCAGTGCCGCGGCCGCGAGGGCGAAGTACGCCTCCTCGGCCGGGGAATCGAAGCCGCTGGTGAGAATGATGGTCGGCCGGGGTGCGCCGGAGTCGTCGGCCAGGAACAGCAGGCCGGGCAGATGGGTGTCCTGGTAAGGGATCTCGACTGCCTCAACGGGCGTGTCCATGAGTTGGGCGGCTTCGGCGAAGGTGTCCTGGGCCCGTGCGAACAGGTCCTTCGCGACGGGATCGTCGAACGGATCGTCGCGGCGGAAGAACTCGGCGGTGCGGTAGTAGTTCGAGGCGCGCAGCAGCGCCTGTCTACCTCCGAGCGCGCGCGCCCGGTCTCCCGCGACGGTCCACTGTGTGCACCATGCCTCCTCGTCACCGTCGGGAACGGCGCGTGCGACAGCCAGCACCTCGCCGAGATCGGCGCCGCCGAACTCGGCGAAGCAGGCGGTCCGCAGCGCCTCGAAGGCAAAGGACTCGTCATCGAACAGGAACTTCACCGGAATCTCCTACGTCTATCCGACTACGTCAACACGATGGCGTATCGACGTTGAAACCGTAGATTACAACTACGTGTAAACGCAACCGTATCGTCGTGGCATGATGGGGGCATGACAGCCGAACGACGCCGTCCCGCCGGGGCCGCCGTAATGCAACCGCAGGTGACGGAGGCCATCACCGAAGCGGTGCTCGCCGAATTGGCGGAGGTCGGCTACGGCCGGCTCTCGATGGAGGCGGTGGCGCGGCGGGCCGGCGTCAGCAAGCCGACGGTCTACCGGCGTTGGCGATCGAAGGAGGAGATGGTGACCGCTCTCGCCTCGACTCTGGCGGTCGCGGCCGCCGAGACTCCGGACACCGGCACCCTGCGCGGTGATGTCCGGGCCTATCTGGAGTCGGCGGCGGGCATGCTGTCCCATCCGTTGGCGGCCAGGGTCATTCCCGATCTGTTGGCGGAGGCATCGCGCAATCCGACACTGGCGCAGTCGCTTCTGGTCGGTGCGCGGGACACGCGGCGCGAGCGGGCCGCCGATATGCTGCGGCGGGCTATCGCCCGTGGCGAGCTGCCCGTGGATCTGAACCTCGATCTGGCGCTGGACATGCTCGCCGGACCGCTTTATTGGCGGCTGATGATCGTGGGAATTCCGATCGAGCCGGACTATCTGGGCCGGCTCACCGACCTGCTCATCGCGGGTTGGCGAGGCTGAGTCCTGCCTCTCAGGCGGGGCGGGTCAGCACGCGTTCGACCAACGCGGTGTCGCAGTACTCGACCACCTCGCGCAGCTTCCCGTCGGCGACCCGAAAGACGAAGCAATAGGTCTGGTTGTAGGTCTCCCCGCGCGTGGTCACGGCCTCGGCGCGGGCCTGCACGACGACGCGGTCGTCGGCTGCGACGATCGTGTCCGCGGCCGAGCGGTATGCGGTGAACTGAGCCATCAGCGGACGCAGGAGTCCTTCCAGCACAGCTGATTTCGGCTGCCACGTACCGCTCCAGGACCAGTCGCCGGGGAAGACCCAGCGGAAGTCGTCGGCCATGGCGTCGCTGAGTGCGCGGGTGTTGCCGAGGGACATCTGCTCGAAGATCTCGGTGAGCAGCTTCTTGTTGTCGAGCGCGGTCATGCCCACGACGCTAGGGCCGCCCACGGTATGCGACAAGCGACTGTCTTGCATATGTGGTATGAGAATTGCGCATGGATGAGTTCACCGTCTCCGGTCTCCGCGTGGTGCGGGAAGCCGCTGCCTGCGGGTCCTTCTCGACGGCCGCGGAGAACCTCGGTTACACCCAGTCCGCGGTGTCCAGGCAGATCGCGCTCATGGAGCGGGCGGCGGGCCGCGCGCTGTTCGAGCGACACGCCCGCGGCGTGCAGCCCACCGAGGCGGGGCGGATCGTGCTGCGGCACGCGGACGTGATCCTCGGCGAACTGGAGCAGGCCCGGCACGACATCCGTCATCTCACGGCGCGCCCGGCGGGCCGCCTGCGCGTCGGTGCGTTCTCCACCGCGATGGCCGCCTTGGTGCCCGGGGCGATCTCCGCGACCCGTGACCGGCAGGTGCGGATCTCGCTGCGCGAGGGGCTCAGTCCCAGACTGCTCACCGCCGTCTCGCGCGGACGCCTCGACCTCGCCGTGGTGACCGCGCCGGACCCCTTGCCCTCCGGCGTGGAGATCGAACCCCTGGTGGACGATCCGTTGCTGGTCGCGGTCCCGCCCACGCATCCGCTCGCGGGCGCCACCAGCGCGACCCCCGAGGTATTGCGCGATGAGCGATGGATCGCGGGCAGCCAGGAGCCGTCCGCCACCCTCCTCGGTGCTTGGCGCGATCCGGACTGGGAGCCGGACATCGCGTTCGTCGCGCGTGATTGGTTCGCCAAACTCGGTCTCGTCGCGGCCGGACTCGGTATCACGGTGGTCCCCGGCATCGCCGTCCCCGTGCTGCCGCCGACCGTCGCGCTGCTGCGCATCGACCACCCCGCCGCGGTTCGGCGCACGGTCATCGCGCATCGTGCCGACCGCGGAGCCGCCGATTCGCGCGGTGCGTTCGCCGAAGCGCTGCGCGACCGAGCGGCCGACTTGTCCGCCCAGGTACGCCAGCGCCTTCGCTGATCGCCGCGTTGTTCTCGTGGACCGGAACCACGGGGGCAGCGCCACGAACGGACACGGCGACAAGCCCGCGCCGCATACGCTTCCGCTCCCGCCCTCCTGGAGCGTGATCCGCGCCTTGCCCAGCTGGAGCCGGGCAAGCGCGCGCGGCGTCACTCTGTGGACGAGTGTGGATACCTTTGCGAGGCGCGAGCGCCGGTCAGCGGAAGTGGCGATCCGAAGCGGTGGACCGCCGGTAGTGTGGCGGCGGTGGCAGGGCAGTTCGTCGACAGACCGTTGAGCTGGCTGGTCCGGCGGGTGCTGGATCGGGCCGCGCGGGGAAGGTATCTGCTCGGCATCACGGGGCCGCCCGGCGCGGGCAAATCCGCCTTGTCGATCGCGTTGCGCGACGCGATCAATACCGAGGCGGGCGGAGCGGTCGCCGAAATCGCGCCCATGGACGGATTCCACCTGTCCAACGACGTCCTGCGGGCGGCAGGAAGCCTTGCGCGCAAAGGTGAGCCGGACACCTTCGACGTCGACGGTTACGTTTCGGAGCTGCGCCGCCTGCGCACCACGCCGGTAGGCGAGCCGGTGCCGTGGCCCACCTTCGACCGGTCCATTGATGCCCCGGTTCCCGGTGGCGTGGTGTTCGACCGGCAGTCCATCGTCCTCACCGAGGGCAACTACCTACTGCTCGATGACTTCGGGACGCGGCGGTGGTCCGCGGTTCGCCCATTGCTGGACGAGTGCTGGTACCTGGACGCCGCGCGCGACGTGATCGCGAATCGCCTGCTGGACCGGCACATTCGCGGTGGCCGCACCCCCGCGGCGGCACACGACAAAGTGCACCACAGCGACTTGCGCAACGCTGACCTGGTCGCGACCACCCGCGAGCGCGCCGACCTCTTGCTGCGCTGGCATGCGGGAGGCTATGCGGTGGCCGGTCCGCCCCGGGCATCAGCAGTCGATCCGAGCATCTCGTAGCCGACGCATCCCTGGGATCGCAACGCGCATCGTCCGGCGCGTGCGGCGTCTCTTGCGCTCCACCTGGGCCGATGATGGAGGAATGACGGAGAATCGCGCAGTCGGCAGGTTGTCGCGTGCCTTGCACAACCTGCTGGCCGTGGTGTGCGCTCTGCTGTTCTACTACTTCCTGCCGCTGAAGGCTTTGCATCTGGGCCGGTTGTCCGGCGTGTCGGCGCTGCTCGCGTTCGTCGTCGGCGTCGCGGGCTTGATCTGGCTGGCCCGGTGGCGCATCCGGCGGTACATCATGGATCCGCGCGCGACCGTCGGGCGCATCAACGACGTGCTGCTCGTGGTCTGTGTCGTCGTCACGTTCTTCGCCCTGTACTACTACGTGCTGGAATCGCGCGCACCCGGCCAGTTCGAGGGCCTGCACACGCGGACCGACGCGCTCTACTACACGGTGGTCACGCTGGGCACGATCGGCTACGGCGACGTGCACGCGGTGGGGGACGCCGCGAAGGTGGCCACCATGGTGCAGGTCGCCTTCGACCTGGGCGTCATCGGCATCCTGATCGCGATATCGACCTCACACATCATCCAGCAGTTGAACGAGGCGCAGCGCAACCGTCCGACGGGCGGCGGCGACTAGCGCCGAGCGTCGCACGCGATCAGCGGTTGGCGCGGTACCAGCGAATGAGCGAATCGGTCGACGAGTCGTCCTGCGGTTCGGGGTCTTCCGCCGACGTGAGCAGCGGCGCCAAGGCGAGCGCCTGCTGTTTGCCGAGTTCGACACCCCACTGGTCGAAACTGTCGATGCCCCAGATCGTGCCCTCCACGAACACCTGATGCTCGTAGAGCGCGATCAGCTGACCGACGACCGACGGGGTGAGTCGCGGCGCGAGGATGGTGGTGGAGGGACGGTTGCCCGGCATCACCTTGTGCGGCACGATCGCCGGATCGGTGCCCTCGGCGGCGATCTCCTCAGCGGTCTTCCCGAAGGCGAGCACTTTGGTCTGCGCGAACAGATTGCTCATCAGGATGTCGTGCATGCTGCCGGTGCCGTCGCTGGTCGCCAGATCGTCGGTGGGCTGGGCGAATCCGATGAAATCCGCCGGAATGAGGCGGGTGCCCTGGTGCAGCAATTGGTAGAAGGCGTGCTGGCCGTTGGTGCCCGGCTCGCCCCAGAAGATCTCGCCGGTGGAGGTGGAGACCGGGGTGCCGTCGGCGCGGACCGACTTCCCGTTCGACTCCATGGTCAACTGCTGGAGGTAGGCGGGAAAGCGGGCCAGATCGTTCGAGTACGGCAGCACCGCATGCGATTCCGCCCCGAAGAAATTCGAGTACCAGACACCGAGCAGGCCGAGCAGCACCGGAGCGTTCGCCTCCAGCGGCGCCTGGGCGAAGTGCCGATCCACCGCGTGCATACCGGCGAGGAACTCCGCGAAGCGCTCCTTGCCGACGGTCGCCATCACCGACAGGCCGATCGCGGAGTCCACCGAGTAGCGGCCGCCGACCCAGTCCCAGAAACCGAACATGTTCGCGGTGTCGATCCCGAACCTCGCGACCCGCTCGGCATTGGTGGACACCGCGACGAAGTGCTTGGCCACGGCGTCCTCACCGAGCGCGGCGACCAGCCAGCGCCGGGCCGCGGTCGCGTTGGTGAGCGTCTCCAGGGTGGAGAAGGTCTTGGACGCGACGATGAACAGGGTGGTGGCCGGGTCGAGCCCGGCCAGCTTCGCGACCAGGTCGGCGGGATCGACGTTGGAGACGAACCTGGCGCCGATGCCCGCGTCCTCGTAGTGCCGCAGCGCCTGGTGCACCATGACCGGACCCAGATCCGATCCGCCGATGCCGATGTTGACCACCGTCGTGATGCGCTCGCCGGTCGCTCCCCGCCACGCGCCGGAGCGCAGCGCGTCGGTGAACTCGCCCATCCGCCGCAGCACCTCGTGCACCTCGGCGCCCGCGTCGACGCCGTCGATGACCATGGTCTCGCCTTCGGGCAACCGCAGCGCGACGTGGCCGACCGCGCGGTCCTCGGAGGTGTTGATGTGCTCGCCACGGAACATCGCGTCGCGACGATCGGGCACGCCCGCCTCGCGCGCCAATTCCACCAGCAGATGCAGTGTTTCGCGGTTCACGCGGTGCTTGCTGTAGTCGATGCGCAGGTCCGCCACCTGGACGGTCAGCTCGCTGCCCCGGGCCGGGTCGTCGGCGAAGAACTCCCTCAGGTGTCGTCCCGCGACGGTGCCGTGGTGATCGTGCAGTTTCCGCCATGCCGCCGTCGCGGTGATGTCGCTGCTCACGTTCGCCGAGACTACAAGCAGGCACCGCCGCGCGCACGGCTGCGGGCGCGGAAGTCGGTCGAATCGGCGTCGAAGGTGGACACCCGTTGCCACACCGGACTTACCCCGACCGTGCACACGAGGGCGCAACGCGCGAGCCCATGCGGTGGACGTGGGTCCGATCCGGGGTCCGCGTCCGTTCCAGGATGAGGTCTCGCGGCATAGGCTGGCCGCATGGTGTCCGAACGTGAACTTCTCGAATCCGTGCCGACGCAGTTGTGGATCGGAGGGCGGGCCGTCGACGCCACCGGTGCGGGTACCTTCCCGGTGCACAATCCGGCGACCGGGGAGGTGCTGGCGAACGTCGCGGACGCGACGCCGGAGGACGCGCTGCGCGCGCTCGACGCGGCCGTCGCGGTGCAGGACGAGTGGGCGGCCACGCCCGCCAGGGAGCGCGGGGAGGTCCTGCGCGCGGTGTTCGAGCGGATCACCGCCAGCGCGGAGGAGTTCGCCCTGCTGATGACCCTGGAAATGGGCAAGGCGCTGCCGGAGAGCCGCAACGAGGTGCGCTACGGCGCCGAATTCTTCCGCTGGTTCAGCGAGGAGGCCGCCCGCGTGCACGGGCGCTATCTGCACGCGCCTTCGGGCACCGGCCGGATCATGGTGCACAAGCAGCCGGTCGGCCCATGTCTGGCGATCACGCCGTGGAATTTTCCGCTCGCGATGGGGACGCGCAAGATCGGCCCCGCGCTGGCGGCGGGCTGCACGATGATCGTCAAGCCCGCCTCGGCGACGCCGCTGACCATGCTGCTGCTCGGCAAGCTGTGCAGCGAGGCGGGACTGCCCGACGGCGTGCTTTCGGTGCTCACCTCCAGCCACTCCGGCGCGGTGACCCAACCGTTGATCGACGACGCCCGGCTGCGCAAACTCACCTTCACCGGCTCCACCGAGGTGGGCAAGAAGCTGGTGGAGAAATCCGCGAACCGGTTGCTGCGCACCTCGATGGAACTCGGCGGGAACGCGCCGTTCGTGGTGTTCGCCGACGCCGACGTCGATGCCGCGGTGCAGGGCGCGATGTTGGCGAAACTGCGCAACGGCGGCGAGGCGTGCACCGCCGCCAATCGCTTCCACGTGCACAACAGCGTGCTCGAGGAGTTCACCACCAAGCTGGTCGAGGCGATATCCAGCAGTGTGCGGCTCGGGCCGGGCGCCGACCCGGACACGACGCTGGGCCCGCTGATCAACGAGGAGCAACTGCGCACGGTCGGCGAATTGGTCGACGACGCCGTCGCGAAGGGCGCACAGGTGCTGATCGGCGGCAAGGCGCCCGACGGCCCCGGCTGGTACTACCCGGCCACCGTGCTGCGCGACGTCCCGCCGCAAGCCAGGATCCTGCGCGAGGAGGTCTTCGGCCCGGTCGCGCCGATCGTCGGCTTCGACACCGAGGAAGAGGGGCTCGCCGCCGCCAACGACACCGAATTCGGGCTGGTCAGCTACGTCTACACCCGCGACCTCGATCGCGCGCTGCGGATCGCCGAGGGTTTGGAATCCGGCATGGTGGGCGTCAACCGCGGCGTCATCTCCGACCCCGCCGCCCCCTTCGGCGGCGTCAAGGAGTCCGGCTTCGGCCGGGAGGGCGGCACCGAGGGCATCGAGGAATACCTCTCCACCAAATACATCGCGCTCACGTGAGAGCGTGCCGCGGATTCCGCGCCACTGAAGGCGATCGATCGCGCACCTGAGGGTCGAATCCGGCCTGTCGGCGCCGACCCGCGCAGCCCCCCTGCTTTCCGGGGGACGACTTCGTCGATCATCGACACTAGCCTCTACCTGAGGTCCGAGGAGGCGGCGAAGGGGCTGATTGTGAGAAGGTGCGGGTGCCGGTGACGCCTGATTGAGCAACGGCATCGTCAGAGCCTTCTTGCGGGCCGTGGACGATCTGAAACGGCTGACCAAGAGGGAAGCCGAGGGCCTCGCGGACATGAAAACAGGCGCGGCCCGCGCTTCCCGGGAAGTCGTCGATGTGCACACGCACGGTGACGCCGACGGTGCGCTCGCGATCCGACGCGCGGCAGGTGGCGATGCCGGTCCCTTGCGGGATCTGTGCCCCCCGCCGCCGGACCGAGCGTCGCTGAGCCGGGCCGGACAGAGACTCGAAGCCGAACTGAATCGACGTTTCGGCGAGAACGGACCGACCGACGAGGACCTGTATGACTTCATAGCCAACCGTCGGCTGTCCCGGCTGGAGCAATACGCCATCATCGACCGGAGAATCGAGGAAACAGCGGCTTCTCTCGGCCGGGACAGCGCCGACCTACGCGAGCAGATGCGGCGTGAACTGAAGGACGCGCTCGACGGGAAACCGCTCGCCATCCGCGTCCGCGACGACAAACTCGTGGCACTTCTCGAGGAAGGGCGAATCAGGGGCAGCCGCAACCCCGTGGGCGTTCGCGCTCATGCCGAAGAAGAGTGGTTCGGCCCGCACGTCCACGACAACCCGCCCGTCTACGGCTACGTTGCCGTGGACGGAGTGCGTCCTTCCCAAGACGGCATGATCGATGGGTTGTCGGAGCTGAACTACGGCGACAATCAGATCTACCTGAAGCCGGAGGTCCGGTCACGAACGACCATCACGTTCGGTGACTCGCTGGTGGAAAGGGAACGGGCGATACCCTCCCCCCTGGACAACCCGTCGGAATATTCCTATGGCGTCGGAGTGCGCGATCTCGCTCCTATCGGCCGCGACTATCTCGGAGCAGATTTTCGCGCCAGCCATTTCATCGAAGCCCAGATGTTCGATCTCACAACCGCGGACATAGATTTCATCGGGTTGCACCAGTCACCCAGTCCGGCGTTGCGACAGGCGCTGGACCAATCCGGAGTGGATTGGCGTGTCCTGACCAATCGCACGATCGCGGCGGAGGGCAGCCCCGCGGAACGAGCGGCCGCGATCGAACGGACGAGTCAAGACCTCGAGCATCTTCGCCATGTGCATCCCGTTATGCGCTCGCATGCCGAACCGCTCGAAGCAGAGCTGAGGGCCGACCTGCGGGCGCTGAACGATTCCACCTCAGGTGATGGACCGGCCGCCGAACCCGGATAGCGTCGGTGGACGCCTTCCACCAAGCCGACGGTCTGAAAACCTTCCGCGCTCCTCTGGGGGCGGACATGAAGTGACCGCCCCGGGTGGCATAGCCCGGGGCGGTCTATTCGAAAGCGACGGTCTCGCGAGCGCCGCGTTGGGGTCAGATCAGTGGCCGAGACGACCGCGGCCGAGGCGAAGCAGCAGCATGGCGAGGGTGTGGCCCTCTTGGCCGAGCTCGCTGAAGCGCTCCAGCACCTTCATCTCGCGACTGTGCACGAGGCGCGGCCCGCCTGACGCCATGCGCGTCCGGCCGATGATCCGGGAGATCTCCGTCCGGCGCTTGATCGCGGCCAGGATCTCCGCGTCGAGACGGTCGATCTCCTTGCGGAGCTTGTCGATCTCGGCCTCGGTCTGCGGCAGCGCGGATTCGGACCCGGTCGTCGTGGCAGGGGTGCTCATCATTCATCTCCTCGTGTCAGAACATGGATCGGCGGGTGCCGAAGGCTCGTTACCGATCAGTTCTTTCACCGTGAAACAGACCTGGTGGGGCCTTGTATTGTCCCCCCAGAAGGCGTGCTCAGGTACAGGCTCCGCGATCCCGGCGTTCGGCTGGCAGCCGAATCGGATGTCTTGCGAAAGCGCTGAGCATGTCGCCAGTGTGCCACGGGTAGGGGGGTATGCAAAACGTATACGTTTGGCAATGTCGCGAGAAACGCAGGTCGTTTCGCCCGCCCTTCCCACCAGGGGGAGTTCACCCGCCGTTCAGTCGACCGGCGCCGAACCGATACCGATGTCACCCGGGGCTTCATCTCTGTCGGTGCCCGCCGGTAGCGTGGATGGACGATGGACATCACGGTGGCTCCCAAGACGCAGGGCGGTCGGGTCGTGCACCCGGATCCGACATCGAAACCGCAGCTCGCCGGCGGTAACGCGGCGGGGGGGCGGCAGCCTGCCTCCGTTCCCGAGGCGCCGCCAACGGACGCCGAGCGCGAACGGCAGCGCGTCGAGCGGGAACAGCGGCGCGCCGAGGAGGCCGAGCGCCTGCTCGACAGCCTCAATCCACAGCAGCGCGCGGCGGTGGTGCACACCGGATCCCCGCTGCTCATCGTGGCGGGCGCGGGCTCGGGCAAGACGGCCGTGCTCACCCGCCGCATCGCCTACCTGCTGGCCGCCCGCGGTGTCACGCCGGGCCAGGTGCTGGCCATCACATTCACCAACAAAGCCGCCGCGGAGATGCGGGAGCGGGTGACCGGGCTGGTCGGCCCGCGGGCGAACGCCATGTGGGTGTCGACGTTCCACTCCAGTTGCGTCCGCATCCTGCGGACCCAGGCGGCGCTGCTGCCCGGCCTGAACTCGAACTTCTCGATCTACGACGCGGACGATTCCCGGCGCCTGCTCACCATGATCAGCCGCGACCTGGACATCGACGCCAAGAAGTACTCGGCGCGCCTGCTCGCGACGGCGATCTCGAACCTCAAGAACGAACTCATCGACCCGGCCCGCGCCACCGCCGACGCGGAATCGGACGACACGGAGCTGCCCGGCCTGGTGGCCAAGGTCTACACCGAATATCAGCGCAGGCTGCGCTCGGCGAACGCGCTGGACTTCGACGACCTGATCGGCGAGACCGTGGCGCTGCTGCAGCACCACCCGCAGGTCGCCGAGTACTACCGCCGCCGGTTCCGGCACGTGCTGGTGGACGAGTACCAGGACACCAACCACGCGCAGTACGTCTTGGTCCGCGAGCTGGTCGGCCACCACGTGGAAGGCGGCGACGAGGACCGGGTGCCGCCGAGCGAACTGTGTGTGGTGGGTGACGCCGATCAGTCCATCTACGCCTTCCGCGGTGCGACGATCCGCAATATCGAGGAGTTCGAGCGCGACTTCCCCGACGCCGAAACCATTCTGCTGGAGCAGAACTACCGCTCCACCCAGCACATCCTCTCCGCCGCCAACGCGGTGATCTCGCGCAACGAGAACCGGCGCGAGAAGAAGCTGTGGACCGATTCCGGCGAAGGCGACCTGATCACCGGTTACGTCGCCGACAACGAGCACGACGAGGCGTCCTTCGTCGCCCGCGAGATCGACCGGCTGGTCGACCAGGGCGAGGCCAACTACGGCGACGTCGCGGTGTTCTACCGCACCAACAACAACTCTCGCGCGCTGGAAGAGATCTTCATCCGGATGGGCCTGCCCTACAAGGTGGTCGGCGGTGTCCGCTTCTACGAGCGCAAAGAGGTGCGTGACGTGGTCGCCTACCTGCGCGTGCTGGAGAACCCGGAGGACGCGGTGAGCATGCGCCGCATCCTCAATACGCCCCGCCGCGGCATCGGTGACCGAGCCGAAGCCTGCGTGGCTGTCCATGCCGAACAACGCGGGATCGGTTTCGCCGCCGCCCTGCGCGACGCCGCCGAAGGCAAAGTGGCGCTGCTGAACACGCGCGCTCAGCGCGCCATCGCCGGCTTCCTGGAATTGCTCGACGACATCAGGGCCGCGGGCGAACAAGCGGAGTCCGACTTCCCCGACCTGGGCAACGTCGTCGACGCGGTGCTCGAGCGCACCGGTTATCGCGCCGAGCTGGAGGCGTCCGACGACCCGCAGGACGGCGCCCGGCTGGACAACCTCAACGAGTTGGTCAGCGTCGCGCGCGAGTTCAGCTCCGAGGCGCACAACAACGCGGAGGCCGCCCGGCAGGAGGGGCTGTTGCCCGAGGTGGGCGAAGGCGAGCCGGATCCCGGTTCGCTCGCCGCGTTCCTCGAGCGGGTCTCGCTGGTGGCCGATACCGACCAGATTCCGGACGAGGGCTCCGGGGTGGTCACGATGATGACGCTGCACACCGCCAAGGGGCTGGAATTCCCGGTGGTGTTCGTGACGGGTTGGGAAGACGGGCAGTTCCCGCACATGCGCGCACTCGGTGATCCGACCGAGCTGGCCGAGGAACGCCGCCTCGCCTACGTCGGCATCACCAGGGCCCGGCGGCGGCTGTATCTGACGCGGGCGGTGGTGCGTTCCGGCTGGGGCCAGCCGGTGTCGAACCCGGAATCGCGTTTTCTGCAGGAAATTCCGGGTCATCTCATCGATTGGCGTCGGCTCGAGCCCGCCGGTTCACCCGCGACGAGGGGTCTGCGGCGGCGTGGCGGGGACGACGACGGGCTGGATCGGGACTGGACCCGCGGCGACGGCTGGGCGGAGCCGCGTCCAGGCTTGCGTGATCGCGGTCCGCGCAGGCCCGCTCCCGGCGGCGCGACCCGCAACAACACGAATTTGGTCCTCGCCGTGGGGGATCGGGTCAGCGACGACAAGTACGGTCTCGGCCGCGTGATCGCGGCGGAGGGCTTCGGCCCACTGGCCACGGTGACCATCGACTTCGGCACCGCGGGCAAGATCCGGTTGATCCCGCAGTACAGCCGGACGTTGGTCAAGCTATGAGCCGCGTAGGCCTTTCGACCCTGCCCTTGCCGGTGTCGCGCCGGTAGCGTCCGCCGCGTGGATACGATCGCACAGCATCTCCTGTGGTTCCTGCCCATGCTCTGGCTCGGCATGGTGCTGGCCATCTCGTTCCTGGAAGCGCCGCTGAAGTTCCGCGCCCCAGGGGTCACGCTGCCGCTGGGGCTCGGCATCGGCCGCCTCGTGTTCCGCGCGCTGAACACCGTGGAGGCTGTGCTCGCGGTGCTGCTGGTGCTCGCCGCAGTGATCGTCGGCCCCGGCGCGGCGACGTGGGCGTGGCTGGGCGTCGCCGGGGCAGTGCTGGCCGTTCAAATCGTGGTGGTGCGCCCGCCGCTCTCACGCCGCTCCGATCGCGTGCTGGCGGGCGAGGAACTGCCGCGCTCCCACGCGCACTATTGGTACATCGGCCTGGAGGTCGTCAAGGTCGTCGCGTTGGTCGCCCTCGCGATCACGGCGGCGCCGTAGGCAACGCCGATCATCGACGGAGCAGGTGCGTCGATTTCCGCCGCCGTAGCTCAGCCAGGGACTTCGCTTGTCGTCGCCGTGGTCCGGGCATTCCGTCCATACCGCGCTCCTCGTGGGATGAGCGGAGCGCGCACCAGTCAGCCGAAATTCGCCAGCCCGACAGCTTCGCACGACCCGCCTCGAGATCGTGTCAGCGCGGCTCTCGCGAGGTGTCCGGCTTCATCCGCCCGGCCTCGATGAGCGTCTGCCGGGCCGCTGCCTTACGCGGGCATTGATCGGCTCGGCATGCCCTGTGCCGTTGCATGGTCTGATGCGCTTCCGGAACGCTCAACGGCGTTTCGGGAGCTTCGTGCGGCCAACCGGTAGGCCACAGCCCGGCGTCGGGCCGCTCGGCGCTGATCCGTTCGCGTTCGCGTGCGGCGCGCCACTCGGCGGCTACGCGATCGATGATCGCTTGCGCCGACATGTCGTCTTGCTCGCCGTCTCGCCACCAGTTGAACCCCATCGCGTTCACCCCTGCTGTTCTCGTTCGTCATGTGGACGCACGCCACCCGGCGGGGTGATGGTCACCGCGGAGCCGCCCACAGCTCGCGATGCGTCCGTTCGGAACGGAGGGACGCGCCCGCCGGGTGGGTGCGGCTGCCAGCGTCGCGCGAAAAACTTCGCTCTGGACTGGGAAAATGGCTACAGCGCGTCTACCGATCCGCATACGATCCACGCATGGGGACGGACGGGGGATTTGCTCCTGACATCGGGGAACGTCTGCGAGCAGCCAGGCAGGCGGCGGGGCTCTCACTGGCCGAACTGGCTGCCCGCATACCGTTCTCGCGCAGCTACCTGGGTCATGTGGAGACCGGAACGCGCGCCGCCTCAGCCGATGTGGTCGCCGCCTACCTGCGCGCATGCGGCGAAATGACATGCGACCCTGTCACACTGGTCAGTATGTTGGGCCGAGCGGACGTCGACCGGCGGTCGTTCCTGCGCACATCCGTCTACAGCGCCGCGCTGTCCGCGACCGCGCTGGTGTCACAGTCCGATGTGGCCCGGTTGATGCGCATCGACGAATCCGCGCACGTAGGCATGCCGGAAGTCCGTGCCGTCCAGGGAATCACGGATGCCTTCTTGCGCATGGACGAAGTCAAGGGCGGCGGCATCGGCCGAACCGCCGTCGCGGAGTTCCTGAGCACCGACGTCGCGTCCCTGCTGCGATCGAGGTTCGCCGATTCGACAGTCCGTTCCGCCGCGTTCAGTTCCGCCGCCGAGTTGGCCTACCTGGCAGGCTTCAAGGCGCACGATGCCGGTGAGGACGGCATCGCGCAGCGCTATTTCCTCGCGGCGTTGCGGCTCGCGGAGGAATCCGGAGTTCCGGGGCAGGACGGTTTCTGCTTCCGCATGCTCGGGTTACATGCCACCGATGTACGACAGCCGCAGCACGCCGCTGAGCTTGCCGAACGTGGAGTGGCAGTGGCGCGCGACAAAGTAGGCCCGGACACCATGTCCTTGTTCCTGGTCGGGCTGGCGCGCTGCTATGCCGAAACGGGGCAGCATCGAGCAGCGCGGAATACGTTGCGGGAGGCCGAGCCGTGGATAGATGCGGAAATCACCACCGAGTTGCCTCGCTGGGCAGCCCTCTGGTGCCCGAATAAGGCGAGCGTAGCCAGGCAGACATCGAAAGCGTTCGCCGCTTTGGGCGACCACGCTGAAGCCGAGCGGTACCTGTTCCTGTCGCATTCGATGTGGAGCGCTGTTACGCACACGCGAATCCACGCGCTTTCCGCCGCGGAGACGGGGCTGATCCGGTGGCGTCTCGGACGGCATGAGGACGCGGCGAAGCTATGGCGTCCCGCACTGCCGATTCTGTCCACCGTGTCCTCGGACCGCGCATCGAAGGTTGTGCGGAAGGTGCGGAAGGTCGCTCCGGAATTGTTTGCCGACACCACAACGTGACAGCACACGCTGAGTTGACAGTGGTCCATGCTCCAATTGCTCGACGCTCTCTAGCCAGTTCAGTGGCGTGGCTTCCTCGGAACTGGGTGTGACCTGACCCCTGTGGTTGGGTCCGGGTGATCTGGACCGATCGACGGGGTCCCGTCACAGCTGTGGCCGCGCCACCGCCAACCGAACGTGCCCCCCGATCGACAACCGGTCGGCGGCCGGGTGAGCAGGTCCAGATCACGTCACACCGAGAGAGATCTCTATCGGTCTAGTCTGTGATATCAGCCTGGAGTCCTAGTTGACCCAAGCCCTCCTCCACCACCAGATCGACGATATGCGCGGGTATCGGCTTACTGGAGCTTACCGAAACCTCCATACTCACCAGAACTTCCGCGCCTTGCGCAGCGAATTGTAATGCGGCGACTTTGACGGCTTCCCTCAGTTTGTCGGCAGGGATATCGGCGATGCGGAGCCGCAACTGCGTCCGCCCAGTGGCTTTCACCGACCGTGGTGGACCCGGCGCATTGGTGTGCGGTTGCGGCCGGTCCGGCACTAGACTCGGCGGGGCAACTGTCGCGGGTTCCGCCGGGCCACGGGAGCTCCGACGATCTCTCGCCATCGTGGCCCTCGTGAGCCATGTTCCTGGTTGGAAGTCGATCTCATCAGGTTGGATGTCATCGCCGATGCGAACTACCGCGTCTGGATCATTCCAATGGGATCCGGAAATGAGACCGAACACCTCTCGGCGGACGCCTTCCACTAGGCAGTCGCGAAGGACATCGTTCGAGGCTAGCTTTGGGAGCCGAGGAAAACGCTGAAAGGCCTTGAGTACGCCCTCGATCTCCACTGCATCGACATCGTCGAGCATCAGCCCGAACCGATGCGACAGTAGTGCGGCGGGGGCAAGCTTATCGAGCAGGCCATCTGTTGATCTCAGCCGTTCGGTGACACGGGAGGTGATGGTTTCGCTTGCGCGGGCGGCACCGAGGTCCAGGTGGGCAACAGTGGGGGCGCCGCCGTCGATGCCGTTCGCGAGTAGATACACGTAGCGGTAGGCCATTACAAGAAGTGCGGGCACCCGTTGCTCGGCGAGGGCGATGCGCTGCCGAAGGTCGTTTTGTTGCTCCTTGTTGAACTTGCGGATCCTAGGTCCGTCGCTTTGTAGGTCTCGCATTGCTGCCAAAGTTCGAGCCAGTGTTCGCGCGCGACCGAAGGCTCCCGCGTCCGGGGCAACCACTACGACGGAGTTCTTGTTGGTGCGACCGGACTGATCGAACTCGTTGAGGATCTTTGCGGCAACTGGGGCCAGGCTGACCGGATCGGAAGCCTCCACTCGGTGATCCGGATGCAGCAGCGCAAGGCACAACCGAGGCTCGTCTCGCACGTCCGCCGAGGTGAGGACACCAGGCTGCGTTCTCCATGGTGGAGCGGTGGGCGCCACTGTGGCCGTCGCATCTTCGAGCAGTTGCGATATCACGGGCTCGGCTACCGCGCTCTCGCGCTCGACGATGACCTTGTTTAAGTTAGGCTCGGTGGTGAAACGATATCGGCCGCCCTCATACCGCATGTACCAGGCGGCGTTCTTGATCGTGTCTCGTACGTCTTCGAGAGTGCCGCGGGAGATACCCGGTCTGCCGACTCCCAGTATCATCTGTGCGTCGGAGGCGCCGAGTACCTTGTCGGAGCTGAAGGAATGGATGAAGGCGGTCGATGCGAGTCCGGTTGCCAGGCTTGCTCTTTCCACCTCGCCGCCTCGTCGCTTGTCTTCCAGCCTTGAGCGTGAGTCATCACGGATGATGTCGGCATTAAGGGCGGACTTGTAAGACTCGCCAGCGATCTTGAGCACCTCGGCGCGCACTCCGGCATCGTGGAGAGGCAGATCGCCGGGGTGAATCAGAGCGGACTGTGGTGAGGCGCGATGCAGCGCTTTGACGGTGTGGGCAAGGGTGCGCAGCGCGCCACGGGTCCGTTGGAAGCCCGACAGCGATCCCCAACGATTGGTCAGCACATCGATGAGCTCTGGATGAAATGGGTATGCGGCCTCGATTCGGTCTCGGTAGGTCGGATCTCGGAATTCCGCAGGAAGCGCGTCACCGAACTGATCGACGTAGTAGGCGCCGTAGGCGTCGGCGACCGCGCGCCGCTGGGATGGGGTTCCGTTGTTCCGGAACAGTCTGGTGTGGAGCACCGGGAAGATGTCGTCGCCCTCCACTGGTGTCACGACGTTCTCGGTGCGACCAAAGATCTTCATGAGACGTTCCAGAAGATCCTCGTGATTCACCTCGGCGAAATCCTCGAGATGGGATGCCGTCAACGTCGCTACGAGGCAGGCACCGGGTACTTGGGTAATCGCCGAGGTAAGTTCTTTGATAAGTACCAGCGACGTCGTGGTCCGCATGCCGTTCTTGCTGTCTGCATCAAACGTCTTCGCGAGATACTCAAGCGTCTCATCCATTAGGATAAGGCAGGGGGTGTGCGGCTGGAGTAGCCCGACAAGCTGACTTACCGATGTCGCCGCATATGCCTCGTCGGATTCGCGGACACTCTCATAAGCCGTGTCGCCTCCCAATTGATAGGCCAAGTGCCCGAGCAGCGTTCGACCGGGCGAGCGGTTTGCTTTCTCGTTACGATCAGGGGTGAGATCGGAGCCGTCGAGGACGACCACGGTGGCGTGCGGCAGTGCACCGCCTTTCAGTAATCCGGCGAGTTGCTTGGCCAACGGTGTGCGCCGGACCGCCCTCGCGTTACCGAACAGGTGATACGCAGCAAGCAGTGTATGTGTCTTTCCGCCACCGAATTCGGTCTGCATTCGGTGTACGGCTTTGGCGTCGGGCTCGCCAGCGAGCCGGTTACCGATTTCGGTGAGCGCGGCACGAAGGTTTTCGGTGAGGTAGGTCTTCCTCGCGAAGAGCTCAGCGTCGAGATAGTCTCTCGGTCCTTCCCCTTTACTCACTCGGCCCAGATCGGCCGCGAACAGGGCATCATCGAAGGTGCCTGCGATAATATCGTCGTGTGGTGGAGCGGTTTCGGTCCAGTTGGGCAGCAGTGCCACAGATAGTCCTTTCACGAACAAACGGGCCGGAATCGATGGCTACAGGCCGAAGAGAGTGAGTTCGTCCGGCTGCGGTACATATCGGGCGGCGCGTTCTTCCAGCACCTCTCGGCTGCCCCCGAGCCCAAGTAGCAGGGTCCGCTCGCGGGCTCCGTCGGGCAGCAGTTCGGTCAAGGCGGTGACCAGCGCCCAGAAGGCGGGATCCGTGCCGGTGCCACTGGTGCTGAGTAAGGCATCTAGTTCCTGTCGGCGCCCTTGGTCATGGAGCAATCCGGCCTGATGCATGACATCAATCCAGGTAGGTCGTGTGCTGAAGCTGATCGCGCCGCGTTCGTGTGGCCCCAAGAGTTTGTAAACGCCGCCAGTCTTCTTGACCAAACCGCCGCGCGTGGTGAGGGAGTCGAGCCGGAGATCGAACGCGCGACACAACATGTAGGCCTCATCTGCGGGTATGGCGTTGCCTTTGTATGCCCAGCGCCAGGTCAGATAGAACAGGGAAGCATCGTCGAGACGATCGAGAGATTCACCGCGCGTTAGTGCTCGGGTCGCATGGCGGGCGACGGCTTGGCGCGCAAGCACCATTAGCTCGTCGACTTTGACTTCTTCACCTGACAGTCGGAGCACGCGCGAGTATCTTGCGAAGATCTCGAATGCAGGGCCGATGGCAGAGACGAAGTAGTCGGCACCCGAGAGTTTCATGTCGTCGAAGACTTCGAGGCGTTCGGCAATTCTGGCGTCGAGATCACGCACGACATCGTCATAGAACCCGTCAACTGCCGCCGAAACCTTGCGGCAGACAAGGACCACCGAGGACGCCAGCACCGAGCCAACGTTGTCGGTGGTGCGGCCGGTGCGCTCGGATTGCATTGGCCATGAGGTAGTGACGACCAGACCGGACAGTCGTAGGGTGCGCAGCAGGTGTTCCCACGCCTTGGTGTCGGTGTGGGCGAAGACGAGGGAAACGATCCCGTCATCGGCGACGACACGAGCAACCTCATTGAGAGCACGCTGCAAGCGGAATTCGAACTCCGTGCGCGAAATATATTCAGTGGAATCCGTTTTTGCCCGGTTCTGAATCACTTCGGCCTTCTTCGGCGTCAGTGTCGTCGCGAATAGTTCTGGGTATAAATGGCCGACTGATCGTTTGAGCCAGACGTAAAAGAAGTCGGATAGATCGCCGTACTGGAAGGCATCGTAGTACGGCGGATCTATAATGACGGCGTCAAATTCACCGTCAGTGAACGGCAGCTGTTGGGCATTTGCGCGTTGTACACGAACAGGATTGCCGCGTGTGGCGGTTGCGCAATGACGGACCACTTTAGTGATCCACGCCATTGCGCCAACCCAACTGCCCGGGCCTTCTCCGAAAGGATCGATTTCGGTGAAGTCCCATGCCATTCGAATTGATTGCTGCGGGAACGTGCTTCGCAGAGTCTCGCGTTTGGCGGCCCACGTTGTGAACGACGAATTGTAGTCAGCGATCCGATCCACCGCGAGCGCAAGGTAGGTCGCCAGCGCCCGCGCCCTTCCTGGATCGACTTGTTCCCCGATCATTGCGGCATGAGCGTCTCGCACGGCTCTGACAAGGACGGCGATCACTAGGCGCTGACGGGGGGTGAACATCTCGGCCCAAGTATCGATTCCGAATGTAAGGTTGCGCAGTGTGCGGTACTGGGACTTGGTCACATGCTCGTCTGGGATCGCAGTGGTCCCGTCCGGCAGGTCCGCGAGGTTTGTAGCCATGATGGTTGCTCGTTCCACCGCTTCGCGATCCTCGGCCGACGGTGTCCGGTAACGCCGAAATCCCTTCGAATCAATATCGAGGACGGCGTACAGGTAGGTGCCGAAACCGCTTTCCCGCGCATACGCTCGTAGTTCCTTGTCGGGGCGAGAAGTCCCGCACGCCGGGCAGGTAACTGTCACATGCGAGCCGCGGCTTGTCTTGGTTCCGAGTTGCCAGTCGCTGCCATCGGTTGGCTTACCATCCGCTAGGTCGATCTCAATCCGATCGTCAAAAATTCTGTAGTCCAGACGTTTTCGGTGTCGGCTTGAGTCGGCGAGCACGCGTGACGACAGCAGCGGAAACGTTCGTTTACAATGTGGATCAGCGCAGACTATCGTGCGTGCCCAGAAGTACACAGCCGGACGGTGACCATCTGCGACTCGCGGCAGCACCTCCTGTAGCTCGTCGTCCGCAGTCTTGCGAACCCAATCCGCCCAGAAATTTAGCTCCTCGACAAAGGACAGGTTGCCGTTGACGGTGTCTCCGAACCTGGCGGGAAATTCGAGCGTGCATCGTTGAACGAGGTGTGCTACTGGGTTGATGTCGATCGCCGTCGTATCGCAGCCCAGTCGCGCCGCTTCAAGTGGAATAGCGCCACCCCCAGCGAAACAGTCGAGCACTTTCGGGGGTCGCAGTGGCCAAGCCCTGCTGACCGATTCGCGCACCGAACTGATAACGCCGTTGCTGGATTCAAAGGGAGCAGCATTCCCAATGTCGGTGAGCAAGGTGCTTCGGGTGGGCAGCTCTCCCGGACCAGGGTCAGGGAGGAGGCTTGCTGCAACCACCGTGCGCGCCATAGCGAGCGGTCGACGCGCCCACCACAGATGCAGCGTAGAGATATGCCCGTGTCGGAGGTGTTTCTCACGCAGGGAGGCTGCGTTCACTGCGGCTAGCGGTAGCTTTTCCTCGATCAGCGCCCGTCTCACCTGTTGTCCTGTCCTGTTGGCTCAGCCCGGTCGATGATCGGACCAAGAGGGATCGAGTACCGGACCTCGCGGACCGGTTGGATGTTGCCGGCCAACGTGGTGACTGGACTCCGCACGCGATAGAGCCGCGGACTCGGGGTGACGCAATCGAGGACGACATAGAGCCAGAACGTAGTACCGAACTTTCCGGCGGCTATGTATTCCGACCAGGCCATCTCAACCTCGCCGATGCCCGCGAGACCTCGCACCAGGATGTAGCGAGTGCCCTCCGGACGCTCCGAAATAAGGTCGAAGCCAATGTGCTCCGTCTCCGCGAGCCGTAGATCCTCTGTGCCGCAACCATATTCATGCCTGAGCACGACTTCGTGAGCAATGCGCGTGACCTCCTGATCGCGGGCCGAGTTCGTGTCGGCCGTTCCGGTCAGTTCCGCGGCTTGTCCGCTTGCCGATGGCAGTATCAGGGCTTGCGCGACGATGGTCACCGGTCCGCGGTCAACCTGCCGGGTACGGGCAGTGTCAGCGATACGTCGGTCGCGGCGTTCAGCCGCCGTGCGCCGCAATAATTCGGTTTTTCGGCGACGGCCATCTGCCCCGGTGACGCCATCCTCCACCTCCTGATCGAGGTCGCTCAGTTCACTGTCATAACGAGCCAAGAGTGCGGTGAACGAGCTGCGCAAGAATTCTTCCTGGATATCCGCGGTTCGCTTGCGGCGGTCGCGCACGTTCTGTAGGTGTTGCTCGTAGACGTTGGCGCGCGCCCAATTGATCAGTTCGGACTCGGGCAGCGTTGCTACAGGCCGATCGGAAATCTCGGCGTGTGTACCCAAGGCAACGTCGTACAAAGCGCCGCCGACCGCACGCAATTCTCTGCCGTGTTGGAGAACACACGCCATACTGCGGTCGATGGTGCTGCGATGGCCGTCGACGATGTCGCCTTCGATCATGTGCAGCAGTGCTGGCGAGGTCAGTTCTGGGTCGCGAAAGACCGCACCGCGTCGAAGATCCTGTTCGGTGTGTTCGATGAGATAGTCCAGCATCGCGTCGAACAGGGCATGTCCTGGTCCGCAGAGCTCCGGGCGCGGCGCACCCAACTCGGTGTCCATCGACATCGGCACAATGGCGACGGCCTTGTCGAAGGTGATTCGCTCGTAGGTCGGCTGCAGCTGGCGTAGCGTGCCGCGATCGCGATCGCGAGCAACGAGTATGTCGGGCGTTCGGCGCACTCGAACGCTGGCACGGTCGAGTCGCTGATCCACCTGTCCATCCAGGAATTCGATCCCGTCTATAAAGAACCGCTCCAGATACTCAGGTGCGAGACGTCGTTCCTCGGCACGATTGGTCGCTCGCCGGTGTAGCTGCCAGTCAATGCTTCCAGTTGCCAGGGCCTTCTCCGAGAGCTCCCGCATGCGGTCGACAATTCCCTCATCGAACGCACCATCCCCGGCGCCCAGCACGGTGAGAGCTTCCTCCGGCGTCCGTTCCTCCGCGATCACCGATTCCAATAGATCCCGCAGCCGGAAACCAGAAAGAATCTCGCCGATGACGTCGAAGATCTGATCGCCCAAAACCTCGTTGCGACGCATGTTCTCGATCTTCTGCAGAACGGTCGCCAACACCTGACCCTCCCGGGTATTGGCTGCGACGAAATTGAAGATATGCACATCCTCGGTCTGGCCGATGCGATGGATGCGTCCCATCCGCTGCTCAAGCCGGTTGGGGTTCCAGGGGATGTCGTAATTGACCATGAGGTGGCAGAACTGCAGGTTGATGCCTTCACCCGCGGCCTCGGTTGCGACCATGATCTGTGCGTGCTCTCGGAAGTTGCGTTCGGCGTCGACTCGGTCGGTGGGTCGCATTCCGCCATGGATCGCTGTCACGGTAAATCTGGTCCGGAGTTCCTCCACGAGGAAGTCGAGGGTGTCCCGGTGCTCGGTAAAGATGAGCAACTTCTTGCCGGCGTCATCGCCGATGCCATATGTGTCAAGGATCTTCCACAGCTCGTTCAGTTTCGTCTCGGACCCAAGCAGCCCAGTCTCCTCGGCTTGCGTGAGCAGGGGGCGCAGCAGGTCGAGTTCGGCGAGGATCTGTTCGCGCGATCTGAATAGTGGAACCTGGTTTAGCGCTTGCTCTTCCAGTTCCCACTTTTCGCCCTCGGGGCGGTCGCTATTCGCGTCCGGATCTATATCGGTGATGGCTGCCGCTCCGGTTCCGGGTTGGTCGAGTTCCCGCTCTAGTCGCTCGACTCGCCGATGTAGCGTCCTGGTGATCGCTCGCATCGAGGAGGCGAGGCGGCGCTGCATCGTTGTCAGGGCAAAACCGGATACCGAGGGTGATCCACCCTCGGCTTGCTCTCGTTGGATATCCGCGAGGCCCTGCGTGATGAACCTGGAAACCTGTTCGTAGAGATTCAATTCCGCGCCAACGAGGTCGTAGGTGACAGTGTGTGCGATACGTGGTCGAAACAGCGGGCGCCCCCGCAGGTCGACCATCAGTTCCTTGGTAGTTCTCGAATAGTGGTGCGGCATGATGTCGACTTGGTCAGGACAGCGGTCGCCGTACGCGTCGGGGTCGAGTAGCCGCATCAGTCCCCATAGAGACTCCTCGCGCCCGGAGTGCGGCGTCGCGGTCAGCAGCAAGAGGCGATCGGCACGGTTGGCGACCCATTCGGCGGCCTTATAGCGTTCGGTGCGGTGATCAATGGTCCCCCGGCGTTTGATCTTGAGGGTGTAGCCATGCGCCTCATCGAGAACAGCTAAATCCCAAGGCCTATGGGCTGCGCTAAAGGATTCCAGCACGGTCTTCGCCTTGAGTAGATCGCGGGAGATAATGAACACACCGTCCTGTTCCCACGGATTGCTCATAGGGTCCGAATCGAGGGTCTCCCTGGTGATCCGGCGCGCGGCGATCTGAAAACGCTCATCCAACTCGCGCTGCCATTGGAAACTTAGGTTCGCAGGCGCGACGATCAGCACCCGGTCGGCGACACTGCGTAGCTGAAGTTCTTTGATGTACAGCCCGGTCATGATGGTCTTGCCCGCGCCCGGATCATCAGCTAGCAGGAAGCGGAGGCGGGGCTCCTGCAACAGTTTTCCGTACACGGCCTCAAGCTGGTGCGGGAGCGGGTCGATGCTCGACACTGCTAGGGCGCCCATATCGTGCTGGAACCGAGTTCGAATTCTGCGGGCCTCAATGCCCAGTCGGAACGCCCTGGCGTTGGCGTCGAAGGAGCAACTGCGGCCGTCGTTGATGATTTCGATTCCCGGCACTTCGTCTTCGGGCAGGCTTATTCTACGGAAGTTGCCGGGCTCTGCCTCAAGCAAGAACTCCCAGTAGGCACCTGGTAGGCACTGCACCACGGTTTCCGGATCGGGATGCCCGGGCACACGCACGCGTGCCCCCTCCGTCAGCTGCTGCGGATCGAACACGGCCACCCGCGTGTACCCCCTTGCAAATCGCCCTGACGGGACGTTTGGTCACGACGCGCCGATCGTACATGCGCTGCCGCGGGCTTGTCTGTTGAGGTGAATTAAAAAGCAGCCCAGCATATCTGGTGCCCGAGCAGAGCGAGAAGACGTACCATGCTTCCGTGGCTCTCCGAATCCACCGGCTAGCACAGCTACTGGGCGCAGACTTCCATCAGATCGAGCGAGTGCATCTGTCCGCCTTGTGTTCTCAGTCGGTCGCCGAAGGCGCAGATCTGGACTTCAAGAAGGAGAACGCCTATGTGAAGGACAATGACGGGCTCGACGAACTAGCCAAGGATGTCACCGCGATGGCGAATGGCAGAGGCGGGCTCATCATCGTGGGAGTCGAGGACGACGCGCAGGGCAGCGCGGCGAGTTTGAAGCCGATCGTGATCTCCGACGCGGACTGCAACAAGCTCAACGAAGCGTTGCGACGCAGGGTATCCCCATTGCTGCCAAATGATTTTGAGATCCGAACTGTCGTGGACGACCCTGCAGACCCCGGACTCGGCTACTTGCTGATCGGCATTCCGCGCAGCCCGATGGCCCCCCATGTTGTGCGTGGGGTCGGCGGCAAAGGGTTGCACCGCTTCGGATTTGCGCGTCGTATCGGCCGTGTCACGGGTTGGCTCGACGAGTCGGAGGTTGCGGCCATGTACCGAGATCGATTCCAGCAGGCAGAGCAACACGTCGCACGAGTACATCGGCAACTGCAAAACGACTCTGGATGGCTCGCAGAATCGAGTGATTCTCGGCTGTCGCTCACTCTCTCGTTGGTTCCCGGGGTTGGAGCGGAACGCCGGATCGATAGGATGTTCATCGGGGAGCTCCGGACCTTTCTGGGTGCGCTCGCTAACTCCGAGGAGTCGCCATCGGCCAAGCTGCCGCGCGCGCTGCTGTCCAGTCCGCCCCACATCCGCCGGGGCCGGATGAAGGTCGAGGGCTTTGGAATCGATGTGGTGTGGCATGCCGACGGAGGCGTTACTGCTCAAGTCGACCTCAGCGCCCCGGATAACCACTCCGCGGATGTCCCGGTGCTCAACCTGACGCGACTTGAGTACCATATACTGTGCGCGCTGCACCTCGCTTGCAGCTATGCGGAATGGGCGGGCGCCTATGGTGATGTAGACGTGATGGCCTGCACAAGCTCGCCACCCACGGTTCATCTGGATCGCTCGCCGTTGAACGGCAGCGCGCGGTATGTGCCGGGTGTGCCGATAAGTAGCGACGCCGGCGAGCCGTGCCACCACGTCGGGTACTTGGAGGCTTTGGCAACCGATTCCGCCCAGCTCCGTTCTGTCGCTATGAGGATCGCGGCGGACCTGCTCGCGGACTACGGGGTGTATGAACTCACGTTGATACGGCCGAGTTGCGAGGTTCGCTCTGAACGGCTTGCCGCGTCGGAGCGTGTGCGCATAGAGGCGTGGCTTGCTCGCGTACCTGGGGATGGAGGCGTTGCGGACTTTGTTTGATGCTGCCTCGGATTGACCCCGGCGAAGCTTACGAGTTCCGACGACTCAATCATGGGCACCGCATTGGCTTGTCGACAAGGCGAGGTGTTGGAGTGTGGGGGAGAGTCTGACCATGGTCATTCGGATTCACGTGGTTTGGCCGGCGGCCCGCTGTGATTTGGAGGCGTGCCATGCGGTGATGATCTAGGCGTACACCCAGCCGGCGACGACTACGGCGTCTACTGCAAAGCACATGCTATGTGCGAGAGGGAACTCGGCCGCAGATCCCGACACTCGTATTGGTTGCCAACGGATAGCTGCTGTGGAAATTGTCGGCGCGCCGCATAGTGACACGCCGACTCGCCCGTTACTGGCCGACCTGTCTGTAGCCCGAGTCGGGAATCCTGCCGATCGCTGCACTCACTCGACGAACGACACGGAAACGACACGGATTCACCCAGATCTTCTGAGATTCAGCGGGAAGGGTTGAGGGATCGCAATCTGGCATCTATGCGGCTAATGGGCACTTTGAGAAGCATTGAGAAATGTTATCGAACACTCGTTCGATAGCGTCAGGTTTGCGGTGTCAATGCGGCAGCAGGTCTGCCAACGCCTTGTCGAGGGTGGGGTAGCGGAAGGTGAAACCTGCCTTCTTCAGTACCTCCGACCTGGCGTGACGGCCGGTCAGACCGAGGGCCGGATCGGAGCGCAGGAGGAGCGCGCCTAGCTTCAGCACGAATTCCGGGGTCGGCGGCGCGGGCGGCCGGTGCAGGCGCTTGCGGAGGACGCGCATCAGCTCGCGGTTGCGGACCGGCGTATCGGTGGCGGCTACCAGGATTCCGTTCGGCAGTTCGAGCGCCGGATCGAGGCCGAGTGCGGCGCGAACGATCGCGAGCCAGTCCTCGATGTGGATCCAGCTGAACCATTGTTGGCCGGGCCCGACTCGACCGCCGAGCCCGGCTCTGGTGAGTTGAGTGAGACGTTTCAGGGCGGGCGCTTGTGCGTCGAGCACGATCGAGGTGCGCAGAATCGTCCAGTGCGCCGCGCGGGCGGAGTCGAAGGCGCGCTCCCACGGTTCGGCGACGCCGGTCATCTGCGGCAGCCCGATCGGCAGGGGAGTGCTTTCGGTGCAATGGGTTTCGCCCGCATCGGACCAGATCGCGGTAGTGCTCGCCTGCACCCAGTAGTCGATCGGCGCGTCCAGCGTCGCGGCGGCGGCAACCAGAGCGCGGGTGGAATCCACTCGGCTGGCCCGTAATTCGGCGATGTTCTCCGGCGTCGGTCGGCAGTCGACCAGCTTCCCGGCGAGGTTGACGATCGCGGTCCGTCCTGGATTACGGAGTGCCGCAACCCATTCGCCGACCGACTTGCCGTCCCACTCCGCTTGATCGAACGGCAGCTGGGGATCGCGACGGCGGGTGAGTATGACGGCGCGATGCCCACGACAGGTGAGGTCGGCGGCGACATGCCTGCCCAGCCCGCCGGTGCCGCCCGGGATGACCACCGTGAGCGCGTCGGCGGCGGGCTCGAGTCCGGCTGAGCGGGCCAAGCGGGCGAAACACACCCGCACATCGGTTTCCAGGAACGCGGCGTCGAGCAGCCGGGCCATACCGGCCGACGCGCCGAGGAAGGTCAACCGCTGGGTGATTTCGGCGCCGCCGTCGCGCGGCGTCAGCGTCCAGGTCAGCCGCATCCGCCCGAGCGGTTCGGGTTGCTCGATCCGCAGCTCCCGTTCCGGCCGGACAGCGGCGACGATGAACGGCAGCACGGCGCGCCCGTGCAAAGCGCGGTGCGCCTGCCCCTGCGGCACATAGCTTCCCGTACTGCCCACTGCGATCGGACTGTCGAGCCGCACCGACGCGATCCCCGGGTTCCATTCCGGCCATCGCGGCGGATCGGCGAGTACCTCCCAGATCCGTTCAGCAGGCAACGCGATGAATTGTGTGTACGTCGTTGTACGTCGTGCCATGGGCTCGACGCTAACCCGATGTCTGCCGCGGGGGAATCGTGTGCATCGTCATGTACCGCGACACACCTCGACTCAACGAGAATGCGCTGGCCAGGCTGCGCGGGCGAAGTCTCGCGCTAGAGGGGGTCGCGCCGGGCCATTACGGATTCGCGACTTGCAATTACCGAGCGGATGAGGCGACCGCGCACGCGGCGAAGTTTCGCACCCGAAGCCGGGCCGCACGCCCGCGTTCATGGTGAGCAGCCCGCTGCGATGGGCGAGCACGGGCTGGCCGGACTGCTGCGAGCAGCTATGTGCTGTAACCGGTTTCGCACCCGCATTCATCGTGCGCGAACACAGCGGAGGAGCGTACATCCATCTCTGGCTTGTGCGATCCATGGTCCGCCGGGTTGCTGCCAGCCGACTGGGAAGGCGCGTCAGGCACGCGTCAAGGCGTCGCTCAGTCGCGCTGCGGGCCGAGGCTGATGCCACGGGTGGCCAGCCAGGGCAGCGGGTCGACCTTGTCGGTGCCGTTCAACCAGACCTCGAAGTGGCAGTGCGGGCCGGTGGAGAACCCGCGGTTGCCGATCGTGGCGATCTGGTCACCGGCGAGCACACGCTGGCCCGCCGACACCGTGGCGGTGTCGATGTGGCCGTAGATGGTGACGGTGCCGTCGTCGTGCAGCAGGCGGACCCACATGCCGAAGCCCGACGCGGGACCGGCCTCGATCACGGTGGCGTCGGCGACGGCGTAGATCGGGGTGCCGATCGGGCCCGCGATGTCGATGCCGAGGTGTTGCACGCCCCAGCGGGCGCCGAAGCCGGAGGTGAAAGTGCCCGCGGCGAACCTGGTGAACAGGGGCCGAAGCTTCGAGGCCTCCTGGGCGGCGAGGTCCTCGGCGTACTTCTGGCCCTTTTGCAGGATGTCGTTGAACTGATCGAGGTTGGCCGGCGCGGAGACGCTCAGCACCTGCGGTGAGTCCGGCGCCGCCGTCGGGTCGGCAACGTTCATCGACTGCGCGGCGATCTCGTGGATCTGTCCGGCGGCTTCGTAGTCGACCGCCTGCGAGGGCTGGTCGGGCGAGGCGAACGCGGCCTGTCCGGCCGCTACGACAGCGCCAGCGGCGACGGCCGCCACCGCGGCGCGTCCCTTGAGCGCGGCGGGCGGCGCGGCCACCCGGTGCGCGCCACCGCGCTTGTTCGTGGCACGGCGCCCCGGGATGACGGTCGGAAGAGCACGTGCGCCCGGCTCCTCGTCGGACTCGGGTTCGGGCTCGGCGGTCTCGGTCGCCCAGGACTCCTCGGGAGCCCAGCAGCCGGTGTCGGACACCCAGGCTCGCTCGTCGGGCGCCCAGGTCTCCTCTTCGGCCCACGCCTCGCCGGAGTTCCACGCCTGGCCGGAGTTCCACGCCTGGCCGGAGTTCCACGCCTGGCCGGAGTTCCACGCCTGGCCGGAGTTCCATGCCGCACCATCGGACCAGGCCTCTTGCTGGGCCCAATCTTGTTGCGGCCAGGCGTTGTTCGTGGCCCAGGAGTTGTCGGAGGCCGCGTTCGCGTGGACCGGCTGGTCGTAGCCCCCGTCGTGGACGGGCGACTCGGTCTCGAAGCCGTATCCGGCGCCGGCGGCCTGCAAGTCGTACTCGCCCTGCGGAGCCTCGTACCCGGCGTAGTGCGGGTCGAACGATGGCTCGGCGTAGCTCGCCGGGGCGAAGGACTCGTCGTCGGGGCGGTAACGATGTCCCGTCCGCGAGCGATCAGTGGGAGCGAAGGTGGAACTGTGGTTCATCGGCGGTGCCACATCGTGAAGCTGGTGGAACTCGAAAGCCGCTTGACCAGCGGCGTCGATCGGTCGAATGCGGAGCGGCTCTCCGTCTGCGGAGCGCTGTGCTGCGTCAAAGCTTGCCGTCCTCCTAGTCGTGACCGTGTTGTGACATCGACCGCATTGACGGTAACGAAACGATTGAGCCGCGACAAGCGGTGCGCCGCTTCCGTAACAAACATGTGAGATTCATCACGCTCGGCCCGCGGAATATCTCACTGCGGTATGGGCACCCCTGAGAGGTCGTTCAACGACAAGTTGTAGTAGATTCCGGCGCGCTCCCGGGTTCCGTCCTCTACCTGGCGCGGTGTCAGCAACCTACTCGCCAGTAGTGTTGGCCAGCGGTTTTGCCGCTCCGAACGACGCCGGGTGACCTGCGCCACTTAGGATGAACGTGGCCGATTGGCCCTCCATGTGACTGGTTAGAGTCCGACCCGACCCGCTTCCGACGTCGGGCCGCCAACAAAGACGTTGTCATCACAACGCAGACGAGACGGTGAGTACATGGATCTCTTCGAATATCAGGCGAAGGAGCTCTTCGTTAAGCACGGAGTGCCTTCGTCCGAGGGCCGCGTCACGGACACGGCCGAGGACGCCCGCGCCATCGCGGAGGAAATCGGCAAGCCGGTGATGATCAAGGCCCAGGTGAAGGCCGGTGGCCGTGGCAAGGCCGGTGGCGTCAAGTACGCCGCGACCCCGGACGACGCGCTCACGCACGCGCAGAACATCATCGGCCTGGACATCAAGGGCCACATCACCAAGAAGATCCTGGTGGCCGAGGCCAAGGACATCGCGGAGGAGTACTACATCTCCTTCCTGCTGGACCGGGCCAACCGGACCTACCTGGCCATGTGCTCGGTCGAGGGCGGCATGGAGATCGAAGAGGTCGCCGCGACCAAGCCGGAGCGGCTGGCGAAGGTTCCGGTCGACGCGGTCAAGGGCGTCGACCTGGCGTTCGCGCGCTCGATCGCCGAGCAGGGCCACCTGCCCGCCGACGTGCTGGACGCCGCGGCCGTGACCATCCAGAAGCTGTGGGAGGTGTTCGTCGCGGAGGACGCCACCCTGGTCGAGGTCAACCCGCTGGTGCGCACCCCGCAGGACGAGATCCTCGCGCTGGACGGCAAGGTCACCCTCGACGAGAACGCCGGATTCCGCCACCCGGAGCACGAGGCGTTCGCGGACAAGGACGCGACCGACCCGCTCGAGCTCAAGGCCAAGGAGAACGACCTCAACTACGTCAAGCTCGACGGCGAGGTCGGCATCATCGGCAACGGCGCAGGCCTGGTCATGTCCACCCTGGACGTCGTCGCCTACGCGGGCGAGGGCCACGGCGGCGTGAAGCCGGCCAACTTCCTGGACATCGGCGGCGGCGCCTCGGCCGAGGTGATGGCAGCGGGTCTGGACGTCATCCTGAACGACAGCCAGGTCAAGAGCGTGTTCGTCAACGTGTTCGGCGGCATCACCGCGTGTGACGCGGTCGCCAACGGCATCGTGAAGGCGCTGGAGATCCTGGGCGACGAGGCCAACAAGCCGCTGGTCGTCCGCCTGGACGGCAACCGCGTCGAAGAGGGCCGCAAGATCCTGGCCGACGCCGACCACCCGCTGGTGACGCTGGCGCAGACAATGGACGAAGGCGCCGACAAGGCCGCCGAACTGGCAGCCGCCCGATAACGACGGCCGAGTAAGGACGAAAAGAAATGTCTATCTTCCTGAACAAGGACTCCAAGGTCATCGTCCAGGGCATCACCGGCGGCGAGGGCACCAAGCACACCGCGCTGATGCTGAAGGCGGGCACCCAGATCGTCGGCGGTGTGAACGCGCGCAAGGCGGGCACCACCGTCGCGCACACCGACAAGGACGGCAACGCGGTCGAGCTGCCGGTGTTCGGCACCGTCGCCGAGGCCATCAAGGAGACCGGCGCCGACGTGTCCATCGCGTTCGTGCCGCCGAAGTTCGCCAAGGACGCCATCATCGAGGCCATCGACGCGGAGATCCCGCTGCTGGTGGTCATCACCGAGGGCATCCCGGTGCAGGACACCGCCTACGCGTGGGCCTACAACGTGGAGAAGGGCGGCAAGACCCGGATCATCGGCCCGAACTGCCCCGGCATCATCACCCCCGGCGAGTCGCTGGTCGGCATCACCCCGGCCAACATCACCGGCAAGGGCCCGATCGGCCTGGTGTCCAAGTCGGGCACGCTGACCTACCAGATGATGTACGAGCTGCGCGACTTCGGCTTCTCGACCTCCATCGGCATCGGCGGCGACCCGGTCATCGGCACCACCCACATCGACGCCATCGAGGCGTTCGAGAAGGACCCGGAGACCAAGCTGATCGTGATGATCGGCGAGATCGGCGGCGACGCCGAGGAGCGGGCCGCGGCCTACATCAAGGCCAACGTCACCAAGCCGGTCGTCGGCTACGTGGCAGGCTTCACCGCCCCCGAGGGCAAGACGATGGGCCACGCGGGCGCCATCGTGTCCGGCTCCTCGGGCACCGCCCAGGCGAAGAAGGACGCGCTGGAGGCCGCGGGCGTGAAGGTCGGCAAGACGCCGTCCGAGACCGCCGCGCTGGCTCGCGAGATCCTGGAGAAGGCCAGCATCAGCGCCTGATCTCCACGCCGTGCACGAAGGCCGCCTCCGAATTCGGGGGGCGGCCTTCGTCATGTGTGGCGGGGGCTCAGGCTTGGGCAGAAGCCGAGCGTCCGGTCCAGCCACTCGCGGTTCTCCTCGCTATCCATCACGAGGCAGCCGGGCGGATGGTTCATCTCGTTGTCACCGGGAATTCCCCGCTATTGAGAATCCGTGTGGTGTGAAAAGCGCCATCGCGGGCAACAGTTTCAAGGAGCGGTAGGTGGTCTCGCTAGGAGCTTCGCGCCGGACACCGCCGCGACCTGCCGTGATGCGGGCGAATCCGCTCGCCGCGGCCGTCGCGGCGGGATGACCTCGGCGAGGGAGTGCAGTAGCGTCAGAAGTAATCCAGCCGTGAAGACCATGTACGACTCGATTTAGGAGACGACGACATGTCCTACCCGACCGGGGGCTCTGGGTACAACACACCCTCGCCCTCAGCGCCATCCAGCCAGAGTTCGGCCGCGGGTGGTGCCACTTCAGGTTCGAGCGCTACCGGTTCCGATGCCAAAGGTCTGCCGTTCTTCCTGGTGGTCGGCGTAGCGGCGCTCGGCGTGATCAACTTCCTGCTCGGCTTCCTGCCGTTCCTGGGCAGGAAACCGATCGATATCGGCGGCCGCACGGTCAGCACGACGGAGACGGCCAACCTCTTCGAGGTCGCGTCCGGCTCGCCGCTGCTCGGCCTGCTGCTGCTCGGCGGTCTGCTCGCCGGACTGTCGCTGCTGCCCAAGCAGAACTGGACCGGTGCGGCCGCGGCGGCTTCGACCGCCGGCTTCGTCGCGTTGCTGTTCCAGTCGTTCAACTTCGGTTCGGGCAGCGAGCTGAAGGTCGGTGCGTTCGTCCTGCTCGTGCTGTCCTTCGTGCAGGCAGCGGTGGCGATCGCCGCGACGCTGTTCGAGGTGGGCATCCTCAAGGCGCCCGCGCCGCGCCCCGCTGCCGCGCCGAGCGGGTTCGGTCAGGGCGGCTACGGCCAGCAGCCGTCGTACGGACCGGGTCAGCAGTCCTACGGGCAGCCGGGGCAGCAGCCCGGCTACGGCGCGAGCCCCTACGGGCAAGCCGGGTACGGCGCGCAGTCCGCGCCGCCGCAGTTCCCGTCCCAGCAGGGGCAGCCGTCGCCTTACGGGCAGAGCCAGCCGAGCTACGGACAGAGCCAGCAGGGCCAGGCGTACGGACAGCCGCAGTCGCCTTACGGGCAGAGCCAGCCGACCACGGCCTACGGCGCGCCCCAGCAGCCGGGTTCGCCGTACGGCGCGCAGCCGCGCCCCGACGAGAGCGTGACTCAGCACTTCGGCGGCCAGCAGCAGTCCGGTCAGCAGTCGCCCTACGGTTCCCCGAGCTACGGCCAGCAGCAGGCTCAGACCAGCCAGCCGAGCCAGCCGAGCCAGCAGAGCGGTCCGTTCGGCGGCGAGCAGAGCGGCGACCCATCCTCGGACGCCACCCAGGCATTCCGTCCTTCGGACGACAAGAACAAGTAGAGAACTCAGCGGCGTCCTCCCCGGTGCGGCGATCGCGTGCCTGCGGCGCGCCTGACCCGTTCGCGCCGGGGAGGATGCCACGCTGAAATGCCATGAGCTCCTCCAGAAACTCCTCGGCCCGCCGGATCGGCGGGCCGCGCTCGTCGCAGCCGCACCCCGACGCGGACGAAGCCGGGTTTCTGTCCCTCACCCCTGAGCGGTCCAGGGTGCTCATCGCCGTAGCGGGCCGCCCGTCCGCCTTCGGGCTGACCACCCTCGTCGTCCTCGTGCTCGCCACGCTCCTGGCGGCGGGCAGCGATCTGGACGGCGCCTCCGGCGCGATCGCCGCCTCCTGGTTGGGCGTGCACCAGGTTCCGCTGGTGATCGGCAAGACCTCGCTCGGCTTGCTTCCGCTGTTGCCGACCGCCCTGCTGGTCTGGCTGGCCGCGCGGGAATGCGCGCGCGCCGTGGAGCCGCAATGCACTCGAGCGGATCTCGGGTGGATCGTCGGCGCCGCGGTGGGCGGTCCGCTGCTGGTCACCATCGTCTGCCTCGCGGTCACCGAAGACGCTTCCGGTGTCATCGCGCTGCAACCGCCGAACACCCTCGCCGCCTTCGTGTGGGTCGCCGCGTTGTATCTGTTCGCCGCCGCCATCGGCATCGCCGTCCGTCTCCGGCGCGAGCTGTTCGTGCTGCTGCGGCTGCCCGATTGGGCGGTCTCCGGCCTCTACGGCGCGGGCCGGTCCGTCCTGCGCCTGCTGGGTTGCGCGAGCGCTGTGGTGGTGGTTTCGTTCCTCGCCCACATTTCGCGGTTCGGTGACATGTATCAGTCGGCGGGCAATGTCGGCGGCGTCCTCGGCCTGACGCTGCTCTCGCTGGCGTATCTGCCGAACCTGGTGATCCACACCGTCGGTGTGCTGGTCGGTTCCAGCGCGCAGATCGGCGTCGCCTCGTTCGGGGTGTTCTCCGTCGTCGGCGGACCGATACCGGCGTTTCCGTTGCTCGCGGCGGTGCCGACCGGTCCGGCGGCGGGTTGGTGGCCGGTGGTGCTGCTGATCCCCGCGGCGGTCGGCGTGCTCGGCGGGCTGGACATCGCGCGCACTTCCACCGACCGGATCAGCGCGCCGTGGGCCACGCTCGTCTCCGCCGCGCTCGCCGCGCTCGGGCTGACCGTGGCGGGCGCGGTCGCGGGCGGCGAACTCGGCGAGGTGGGCCGGGTCGGCCTGCACCTGCCGATCTTCGCCTCGGTCACGTTCGCCTGGCTGGCGATCCCCGGCTACGCGGGCCTGGTGTTCGCCCGCTGGTTCCTCGTGCCGGTCGGCGTCCCACCGGCGGACTACACCGATCCGTACGACGATTACCCCGACGACGACTACGACGACTACTACGAGACCGACGACTACTACGAGGACGACGACTACTACGACGACTACGACCGGCCCGAGCTGGAGGCCCCGCTGGACGCCGAACTCGTCGACGAGCCGCCCGCGATCGAGACCGTCGGTCGGTCTCACGACCACGCCGCGGGCGACATCGTCGACGCCGAAGTGGTCGAGGCGGACCTGCCGGATAGTGACCGGGTGGACGGTCGTTAGGCTCTAACCCGGCGGTGCCGATTCCGTCCGCTATCCGATCGATCAGGGAGTAGAGCGCTGACGTCCCCGTATGCCTCGTGGAAGCCCGTGACGACGCCGGCCACCGTCGTCGTCCTGGCGTCGGGCACCGGTTCGCTGCTGCACGCCCTGCTGGACGCCGCGGCCGCGCCCGGCTATCCGGCGAAGGTCGTCGCGGTCGGCGTCGACCGGCTGTGCGCGGCCACCACCCATGCGGACGCCGCGGGCGTACCGCATTTCCGGGTGGCGCTGAAGGACTTTCCGGACCGCGCCGCGTGGGATGCCGAGCTCACCGAGGCGGTCGCCGAGCACCAGCCGGATCTGGTGGTGTCGGCGGGCTTCATGAAGTTGCTCGGTCCCACTTTCCTGGACCGGTTCGGCGGACGGATCATCAACACCCACCCCGCCCTGCTGCCCGCGTTCCCCGGCGCGCACGGCGTGCGGGACGCGCTCGCCTACGGTGCGCGGGTCACCGGCTGCACCGTGCACCTGGTCGACGAGGGCGTGGACACCGGGCCGATCCTCGCGCAGGAGGCGGTGCCGGTGCTGCCGGGTGACGACGAGGCCACCCTGCACGAGCGCATCAAGATCGTCGAGCGACGGTTGCTGGCGGAGGTCGTCGCCGCCGTCGCGACGCGAGGCATTGTCTCCGATGGACGAAAGGCAGTTATCCCAGATGAGCGAGTTCTCCGGTGAGTGAACGCAAGCCGATCAGCAGGGCGCTGGTGAGCGTCTACGACAAGACGGGTCTCGTGGAGCTCGCGACCGGTCTGCACGCGGCGGGCATCGAGCTGGTCTCGACCGGGTCCACCGCGGGCAGGATCGCGGACGCGGGCATCCCGGTGACCAAGGTCGAGGACCTGACCGGGTTCCCGGAGACCCTCGACGGCCGGGTCAAAACCCTGCACCCGCGGGTGCACGCGGGCATCCTGGCGGACTCGCGCAAGCAGGAGCACGTCGATCAGCTGGTCGAGCTCGGTGTCGAGGCGTTCCAGCTGGTGGTGGTGAACCTCTACCCGTTCACGCAGACCGTGGCCAGTGGTGCGACGCCGGACGAGTGCGTGGAGCAGATCGATATCGGTGGCCCGTCCATGGTGCGCGCCGCGGCGAAGAACCACCCGTCGGTGGCGGTGGTCGTGGACAGCGGCGACTACGACGACGTGCTGGCCGCGGTGAAGTCCGGCGGCTTCACCTTGGCCGAACGCACAGCTCTGGCGGCCAAGGCTTTCCAGCACACCGCGAGTTATGACGTGGCGGTCGCGAGCTGGATGACCAACGTGCTGAGCGCGGGCGACGCGGCCGAGGACACGGCGGTCCGGTTCCCCGAGTGGCTCGGCGGCACCTGGGAGCGGTCGGCGGTGCTGCGTTACGGCGAGAACCCGCATCAGTCCGCGGCCCTGTACACCAACGGCGACGGCAGCCCTGGGCTGGCGCAGGCGCGGCAGTTGCACGGCAAGGAGATGTCGTACAACAACTACGTCGACGCCGACGCGGCCTGGCGCGCCGCCTACGACCACGAGGCTCCGGCCGTGGCGATCATCAAGCACGCCAACCCGTGCGGCATCGCGCTCGGCGCCGACATCGCGGAGGCGCACCGCAAGGCGCACGCCTGCGATCCGGTGAGCGCGTACGGCGGGGTGATCGCGGCGAACCGCGAGGTCACCGTGGAACTGGCCGAGCAGGTCGCCGAGATCTTCACCGAGGTGATCGTCGCGCCGTCCTACGCCGACGGCGCGGTGGAGGTGTTGCAGCGCAAGAAGAACGTGCGCATCCTCGTGGCCGAGCCGCCGACGCGCGCGGGCGCCGAACTGCGTCCGATCAGCGGCGGCGCCCTGCTGCAACAGCGTGACGTGCTGGACGCGCCGGGCGACGACCCGGCTCATTGGACCTTGGCCGCTGGCGAGGCCGCCGACGCGGAAACGCTCGCCGATCTGGCGTTCGCCTGGCGCGCTTGCCGGGCCGTGAAGTCCAACGCCATTCTGCTCGCGCACGACGGCGCTTCGGTCGGTGTCGGCATGGGCCAGGTCAACCGCGTGGACGCGGTGGGTCTCGCGGTCCAGCGGGCCGGGGACCGGGCCAAGGGGTCGGTGGCGGCCTCCGACGCCTACTTCCCGTTCCCGGACGGTCCGCAGACCTTGATCGCGGCCGGTGTCCGCGCCATCGTGCAGCCCGGCGGTTCGGTGCGCGACCGGGAGACCATCGACGTCGCCCGCGAGGCGGGCGTCACTCTCTATCTCACCGGGGCCCGCCACTTCGCCCACTGAGTTCGATGGTTCCGCGACGCCGCGTCGGATCGAGGATCCGGCGCGGCGTTCTTCGTTCGATTCCCGCCCGTATCGCGCGGTCGGGCAAGGGTTTCGGTGGTCCCCTCCGAGAACTGTGCTCGGGCGCATCAGGAGTCGTGCGAGGCGGCCCGTCGCAAGCCGGCAGCTATTCGGTTACGAGTGAACAGTGCTGGACCAGCCTGTCGTGCGCATCGAGCGCTAGACCGCGCTGAGCACCGTGCGGTTTCCGAGTGGCTCTTTCAGCGGTACCTCGAGGGTGCCGAAGATCGCGATCATCGCGCACATCCGGCCCACCGCCTCGGCGCGGCTGCCGGAGCGCAGTTCGACCGTGACCGTCGACGCGGTCTCGGTGACCGTCGCGTCCACGCCGTAGCACTCCGGCGAACCGGTTTCGAAGTTCACGGCTATCTTGTTGTCTCCCAATCGTGTCCACGATTGGAATGGGATCGGATGCGCGCCGACGATGGACGGGTCGGCGGTGAATTCGTTGCCCTGGTTCCCGCGCGGGTCCTCGGTGGGCGTGCGCGCCGCCGCGCTCGAAGAGGCGCTCGTGCTCGGCGTTTTCCCTTCGTCGTCCGAGCCGCCGCAGCCCGCGGCGGCAAGACAGGCGAGCACTACGGCGACAGCTGTGGCGGCGCGTCCGGCCTGGATCCGATCCATACCGACACCCTAGTCCCGGCGTCGGTTCACCTACCGCACAGCGGGTGCGTCGTGCACTGGGACGAACCCCACAGTGAACGTTCCGCGAACCCTGCGCGTAATAGCTCCCAAAGTCGTTCGGGGGCAGTAAGTTCTGCGGGGATGCGCGCCGGAGCCGTTGCGGCGCTCATCATGTCGGATGCTCTACCAGCTTTTTCCGGAAAGGAAGTATCGTGGTCGACACGCTGCGCGTAGGCGAAGAACTCGGGCGAGGGCAGTCCCTCCAGGGCGGGGCTTACACCCTCACCCTCCAGGACGACGGCAATCTAGTGCTGTCCGAGCCGGGCGGGAATGTCGTGTGGGCCACCCAGACGCACGACCAAGGCGTGGAGCGGGCCGTGCTGCAGCACGACGGCAACTTCGTCCTCTACAAGAGCGACGGCGCGGTCTGGGCGACGGAGACCAACGACCAGGCCGCCGATCGGCTGGTCGTGCAAGCGGATCGCAATGTCGTGCTGTACGGCACCGACGGCAGCGCGCTGTGGGCTTCCGGCACCGACACCGACACTCCGCTGCCCGCCCCGGAGCCGGAAGCGGAACCGGTGCAAGAGCAGGTCGCGACTCCCGCCGCCGAGGAGGTGCCGCCTCCGCCGCCCGCGCCGGAGCCGCGCACCTACACCGTCGAGCCGGGCGACACCCTGTGGGCCATCGCCGAGCGTTTCTACGGCGACGGCAACCGCTACCAGGAGATCGCGGACGCCAGTGGCATCCCGAACCCGGACGCGATCAACCCCGGCCAGGTCCTGACCATCCCGTGACCCGGCCGGTTCGGTAGCGACGACGACAAAGACCCCCGGTGCTCGCGCATCGGGGGTCTTTCCGGTTCGCTCGTGTCGCGGAGTGCGCCTAGCGGCTGGTGAACGGCAGCAGCGCCATCTCACGGGCGTTCTTCACCGCGACGGCGACCTGGCGCTGCTGCTGCGGGGTGAGCCCGGTGACCCGGCGGCTGCGGATCTTGCCGCGATCGGAGATGAACGTACGCAGCAGGTTCACGTCTTTGTAGTCGACCGTCTCGATGCCGGCGGCGATGAGCGGGTTCTTCTTCGGACGGCGGGCCTGCTCTGCGCGAACCTTCTTCGACGGTGCTCGCTTGACTGCCATATGACGAGTTCCTTCTCACGAGATCAGTGGTTGTCTACCAGCTCGATTTGTGCACACCGGGCAACTCGCCCCGGTGGGCCATCTCGCGCACACGCACACGGGAGAGTCCGAACTTCCGGAGGTGACCGCGCGGTCGTCCGTCGGCGGCGTCCCGATTGCGCAATCGTACCGGACTGGCGTCGCGCGGCTGCCGCCGCAGTTCGGCCTGGGCGGCCGTGCGTTCGGCCTCCGGTGTACCCGGCTTCCGGATGAGCTCCTCGAGTTCGGCGCGGCGGCCCGCGTATCGCGCCACGATCGTCCGGCGCTGCTGATCGCGCGCGATCTTCGACTTCTTGGCCATCTCAGCGCTCCTCACGGAAGTCGACGTGCCTGCGCACCACCGGATCGTATTTGCGCAGCACGAGGCGGTCGGGGTCGTTGCGGCGATTCTTGCGGGTCACGTAGGTGTACCCGGTGCCCGCCGTGGACTTCAGCTTGACGATCGGGCGGATGTCGGTCGATTTCGACGCCATGGGTCGCTCCTCAGATCTTGTCGCCACGGGCACGGAGCCGTGCCACCACGGCCTCGATCCCGTCCCGATCGATGGTCTTGATGCCCTTGGCGGAGACGGTCAGCGTGATGCGCCGGTCTTCGCTGGGCAGGTAGTAGGTCTTGCGCTGGACGTTCGGGTTCCAGCGGCGGCTGGTCCGCTTGTGCGAGTGCGACACGGACTTGCCGAATCCGGGCTTGCGCCCGGTGACCTGGCAATGGGCCGACATCCGGACTCCCTCCAGTAGATGATAATCATTTTCGACAACGACTGCTCGACAATGTACCGTTGCCGTACAGCAAATGAAAATCGTTACTGAAAGGGGTTCCCGGTGGCTGCGGATTCCACCCTGGTCCCACCCGGCCGCGACCGCAGAACGCCCGTGCTGGTGCTCGCCGGTTTCGCCGGACTCGCCGCGGCGGGCGTGGATCGCGCGGCCGCGGTGCTGGGTGCGGCCGCGGGCACCGTCGTGGTCCGCCACGATCTGACCCAGCTGCGGGAGGGCGTCGTGCGTCGCACGGTGCGCACCGCGACGCAGGAGACCTCGGCCGTGCTCGAGCTCGCGCACGGCTGTGTCTCCTGCACCCTGCGGATGGATCTGCTTCCGCTGCTGTGCACCCTTTCCCAGCGGCAGTCGGTGGATCGCATCGTGCTCGCGCTCGACCCCGCGTTCGAGGCCGAGGCGGTGTGCCGAGCCATCGAGCACGTAGTGGTCACCGGCGTGCACGGTCGCATCGACGGCCCGGCCGGGCGCGACGTCCGGGTGGACGCGGTCCTGACCTGCCTGGACGCCGGCGTCTGGCTCGCCGACGCGACCGGCGACGAGACGCTCGCCGAACGCGGTCTCGCGGCCGCCGAGGACGACCGGACGGTGGCGCAGGTCGCGGTCGGGCAGGTCGATTTCGCCGATGCCGTCCTCGTCCTCGGCGCCGCCGCGGACGGAGCGCTGCTCGTCGACGCGGCGGTCGAGCGAGGCAAGCTCGCCGCGGTCCTGGCCAGGCTGGTTCCCGGCGCGCCGATCGCCTGGGTGGACGAGCCGGGTTCCGTCACGCCCGCGCTGGTCGAAACGCTGCTCGCGCGCGTCCCCGCCGATTCGCGCCGTGGGCGGGTCTTCGACGCGCACGCACCGCTTCTGCGTGGCCGACCGCCCTTGACCAGTGACTACGGCATCGAACTCGTGGAGTTCGCCGCGGCGCGGCCGTTCCATCCCGCCCGCCTGCACGAGGCGCTCGACGTATTGTTCGACGGCGTCGTGACCGCGCGCGGCCGCCTGTGGCTGGCCACCCAGCCCGACGAGGTGGTGTGGCTCGAATCCGCTGGCGGTGGCCTGCGGGTGGGCGGTGCGGGGCGCTGGCTGGCCGCGATGCCGGAAGCGGAACGGGCCGAGGCGGACCCGGAGCGTCTCGCCATGGCCGCCCTGCGCTGGGACGAGCGATTCGGCGACCGGGACGTCTCGCTGTCGATCCTGGTCCACGACGCCGATCCGGCACAGATCCGGGAGGCGCTGCACTGGGCGCTGGTGGACGACGACGAACTGCGCCTGGTCGAGCGCGCGCCGGAGCGGGTTGCCCGGTGGGAGGACCCGTTCGGCGAGTGGCACGCCGATCCGTGCGCGAGTGACGGGGAGGCGCAGCAGCCCGTGCAGGACCTGAAAACCCCTAAAGGAGAGGCGAAATGAAGAAGGGCATCCATCCGGACTACCACCCGGTGGTCTTCGAGGACGTGAGCACCGGCAAGCGGTTTCTCACCCGGTCCACGGCAACCGGTACGCGCACCGTGGAGTGGGCCGACGGCAACACCTATCCGTTGCTGACGGTGGACGTCACCGCCGATTCGCACCCGTTCTGGACCGGTGCGCACCGCGTGCTGGACGCCCAGGGGCGGGTGGAGAAGTTCGAACGCAAATACGGCAAGCGCGTGCGGAAGGAGGCCTGAGATGGCGGTACCGAAGCGGAAGATGTCGCGGTCGAACACCCGTAGCCGCCGGTCGAACTGGAAGGCCGCACCGGTGGATCTGGTGGCGGTGACCGTCGGAGGCGTCGTGCGTCGGGTGCCGCGCAGGTTGGTCGCGGCCGTGCGGCGCGGCTTGATCGACGTCGAGAAACTCTGAGCGGTAGGCCCGCACGGAGATCGTAGGAGCTTCCGTGCCCGAGGCCCCGAGCGACGGCCGATTGCTCGACCGATGCCGACTTCGCCTCGAACGGGCCGGATGCTGGTCTACTGTCCGGAAACGGGCACGTCGGTGCCCTTCGGAAAAAAATTTCCGGTCGGTTATTGTCAGCGTAGCTATCTTCTAGCTATCAATGTGGCCCGCATCACGTCGCACTATTGCGCCAGAAGTGATTGCGGCTGGATAGCCAAACGCGGAATCCCGGACTATCGGTCGGTTTTCGGCCGAGGAAAAGTTCGCCGAAAATGATGCGCGCGCAGCCCGATACCGGTACCCTCGTCGTCGAGGGCGGGTTCTCTTGGTTTCCGAGAGAACCCGCTCATCGCCAATTTCGGGGCCGTTCAGCCGGTTTCGCTCGCCCCGTCACTCCCGCTCACCGAGCCGCGCGCGTTCGTCGATCGCGCCGGTGTGGGTTCGGTCTTTCGAGGTCAACGCCGTAGGCCCGGCGTCGCCGCCCGGTGCGCGCCGCTCGCCGTCGTGCCCGGGCAGGCCGGGAAAGTCCGGCAGCAGAGCCTCGAGGCGGGCCAGCTGTTCACCGACAAGCGCCGCGGGACCCTCGATCAGCGACAGCGGCCACGGCCAGTGTCGTCCGTTCCAGCGCTCCACCTGCTCGGTCAGCTCGGCCGTCGTCGCCTCCAGTTCGCTGATCTCGGTGCGCAATTCGCCTACTTGCGTTCGCAACTCGACGGATTCGCGCTCCAGCGCGGCTATTCGGGTCAGCGCCGCGGCCAGTCCGTCCACCAGCGTCCGATTCCGGCCGTCCGCGTCGGCGCCCAGCTGCGGCCAGCCGGACAAGTCGGGTCCGCGCAGCTGAATCTGGATGTCGCGCAGCACTGCCTCTTGTTCCGGCGTCACGTCCGGCTCCTCCTGTTCCACGAAATCCCACTGGCCGAAATCGATCGTCTCGGCCTCGTTCACGTCACAGCGCACGCCGCCGACCGTCACCTGGCGGCGCGTCTGATGAATGGCACGCCTGGTCTCCACGTTCGTGCCGGACCAGGCGTCGGTCTGCCACGCCCAGGTCGCGTACCCGGCGTCCAGTGCGCGGCTGACCACCCAATACCCGCCGTAGATACCGACGTTCGCGCGGCCGAGCACGGTCGCGGCACCGTCCAGATAGGCGTTGACGCGCAACTGGTCCTGTTGCGTCGCGTCGAAATCCGCGGAGAAATAGATCGGCCGGTCCACCCGGCCGCCGCAGCGCAGCACCTGGGCGAGGGCCGCACGCGCGTCGACGATGCCAGCGCCGTAGCCGTCCAGCATCCGCGCGGCCGTGGTCTCCCAGTTCGAGACGAGCGAGATACCATGCGCCCGCAGATCGTTCGCTTCGGACGGAGTGAGCAGCTTGCCGGGCAGACTCGGGCCGCCGTCGGACAGATACCGCACCACGAAGTCGTACCCTGCCGCCCGAATCGCCGCGCCCCCTGGACGACCCGCGGCGTAATCGAGACCGAAACGCATGGCTTCCACTGTAAGTGGGCCGGGCGGGTGAATCCGTGGCATCGCCGAATCCAGCCCGCCCACGGGGATCGGTCAGCGAAAAACGGTCGATCCGCCCCGAATCGCGCCGCGAAACCGGATCAGCGGGCTGGCTCCAGCTTCGGCCTGCGCGGCTTCGGTGGTGCGGCCAACTCGCGGCGATCCGGTGCGATCAGCACCGCGGAGATCGGCACGGTCAGCGCGAGCAAGCCGATGACGAACATCGGGAACACGAAGTCGAACAGCTCCACGCCGTCGGGCACCTTCGCCGACCGATTGACGTCGAAATGCAACGCGGCCACCGCCGTGTAGTAGGTGGCGGCCACGCCGACGCCGAACAACAGCACCGTCGCGGCGCGGGCCATCGGGAAGCGCAAGGTCTGGAACAGCCACAACGTCGCCGTCGCGGTGATCACCCCGATCACGGCGGAGACGACGGCCAGCCAGGTCGTCACGCCCACCGAACCCTGGATCTCCAGTGAGCCGATGCCGAGGTAGTGCGTGACGCCGATGCCGAGGCCAAGTACCAAGCCGCCGGGCAGCAGCAGCGCGAGCCGGGGCGTGCGCCCGATGATCAGCAGTGCCGCGAAGACGGCCACGATGGACACCACCAGCGCCGCGACCAGCCTGCCCGGGTCGTAACGCATCGCGCTGCCGGGCACTTTCAGGCCCAGCATGGCCACCGAGGTGGCCAGCCACGCACCGACGCCGCCCAGCGATATCGCCGCCGAAACCAGCCACACCAGCCGGAACTGGACCGAGCGCGCGCCGTGCACGATGCAGGCGAGGCCGACCACCGCGCCGAGGACGGAAATGCCCACCGACAGCCCGACCAGCCAATAGCCGAGCGCGAACTGGTCGACGGACGTGGTGGCGGCACTACCCGCGGCCAGCACCGCGACCTCACGCATGGCGGGCCGTTCCTTCCAGTTCGCTGGCCTTCAGCTGGGCGATCGCGTACTCGGTGACCGCGGCGAGCGCCTGGCGCACCTCGATCGCGTTGCGCGCGTCGATGTCCACGATCGGGACGCCCTCGCGCACCGAGAGCGCCTCGCGCAGTTCCGCGATGGGGAAACGCGGTGCGTCGGGGAAGCGGTTGACCGCGATCAGGAACGGCAGCTTGCGCGCCTCGAAGAAGTCGACCGCGGCGAAGCTGTCCTCCAGCCGCCTGGTGTCGATCAGCACCACGGCGCCGATCGCGCCGCGGATCAGGTCGTCCCACATGAACCAGAACCGCCGCTGGCCCGGCGTGCCGAACAGGTAGAGCACCAGGTTGCCGGGCAGGATGATCCGGCCGAAGTCCATGGCGACCGTGGTGGTCTCCTTCTCCGGCGTCTCGGCGAGATCATCGATGCCGTCGGAGTAGCGGGTCACCATCGCCTCGGTGCGCAGCGGAACGATTTCCGAGACCGCGCCGACGAACGTGGTCTTGCCCGCGCCGAAGCCACCCGCGACGACGATCTTCGTCGAGGCGACCCGGTTCTCGAAGCCATCCGGGCCGGGGGCGTTGCCCGATCCGAGATTTCCACTTGGCCCGGGGTGTCCACTGGGCCCCGGATTCCTATAGGGCGCGGAGTCCACGCAATGTCCTTTCCATCAGGGAACGGCGCTCGTCATAGCTCGCCTCTTCGGTCAGGGTCGAATGCACGCGCATGGTGCCGTCGACGACCAGGTCGCCGATCACCACACGGACCATGCCGAGCGGCCGGTCCAGATGTGCCGCGATCTCCGCGACCGACAACCGATGCGTGCCGAGTCGCAGTATCTCGGTACGGATGTCGCCGGTCGGCCAGTCGAGATGTGCAGTGTACGACAAGGTTTCGATGACCGCCTCCAACGGCAGGTCGATCGCGGGTTCGGTGCGCCCCGAGGTCAGGGCGTAAGGCCGGACGCGCGTGGTGGGTCGTGGTCCGGGACCGTATGGGTTGGACATCTCACGCTCAGACAGCGGTGCGCGCGGTGGCGGTGACCACCGAGCCCACCCGATCGACCAGCAGTGCCATCTCGTAGCCGATCCGGCCGATGTCGTGCGTCTTGTTCGCCAGCACGGCCAGATGCGAGCCGTTTCCGACGCTCATCACCAGCAGGTAGCCGCGCTGCATCTCCACGATGGACTGCATCACCTTGCCGCCGTCGAACAGCGACGCCGCGCCCATGGAAAGGCTGGCGAGTCCGGCGGTGACGGCGGAGAGCTGTTCGGCACGGTCGCTGGGCAGGTGCGGACTGGTGGCCTGCAACAAGCCGTCCGCCGATACGAGCACCGCATGGGACACGCCGGGCACATCGCGGGTGAAGCGGGCGACCAGCCAGTTCAGATTCTCGTCCGTGGTGCTGTTTTTCGCGTTGGTCATGCAAGCCCTCCGTCGTTGTACTGCGCATTGGCCCGCCCGCTGCGGACCCCACTGAGATGCCTGGTCAAATTGTTGCGGATTTCTTCCGGATCGCGCGGGCCCGCGTCGTCCGCGGGCGCCAGGCCGCCGGGCACCAACTGGGCGCCCGGCCTGCGAATCGGCAGCCCGCCGACAGTGCGCGCGGTGGTGGTCGGATGGCTGGCATCCTCGGCGGCCAGCCAGCCCGCGTCACCAGGCGAGGACCACGAGCTTTCCGGCGATTGCGAGGTCGAGGGCTCGACCAGCCATTCCGAGACCATGCGTTGATAGATAGGGGTCGGGGAGGCGCCCGCGACCGGCTGCAACCGGGAGGAAGTCACCGTCGCGGGTTCCGGCGCCGCCTCCTGCGGTGGCTCGACGGGCGCGGCCGGCTTCCGGATGGGCAGACCGGAGCGGGCGGTGGTCTGCGGCGCGGGCGGCTGGCTCGGCACGGTGGGTGTGGGACCGGTCGCCGGCTCGTCGTCCTTGACCTCGGTCCACAGATCGGTGCGGGTGGGCTGCTGCTCGACGGCGTGCTCTCCCGCGGTGGGCGTCACCGCGGCGAACGGACCGGTGGGTGTGCGGTCGTCCGCGCGCGGCGTGAGCACCGGCCACGGCTGGGTGGCGGGCTGATCCGCCGGGTTGACCGCTCGCCCGACCGGTGTGGAGACCGTGGGCTGGTCGGGAGTGTCGGCGACGCGGATGGCCGGACGGCGCTGCGGCAGGCCGGAACTCGTCACGCCGAAACGCGCGGTGTCGCGCTGGGGCAGGCTCGGCACCGGAACCAGGTTGCGCGGCTGCGCGCCGGTGGGCGGCGTGACCAGGGAGGGCAGCTGGTGCTCGGCGGTGATATCGAGCGGCTTGCCCGCCGGATCGGTGACGTCCATCGGCGGCGCGACCAGCGCGCCGGGTAGGTGCACGCTTGCGGTGATGCCCGGCTGCTGCGCCATCGTGGACGTGCGGCGCAGGCTGACCGTGATGGTGTGCCGCTTGGCCAGGCGGCCCACGACGAACAGGCCCATGCGGCGCGCGGTCTCGACGGTGACCTCACCACCGGAGGCGAGCCGGTCGTTGGTCGTCTGCAGGTCTTCCAGGGACATGCCGAGGCCGCGGTCGGTGATCTCGATCAGGTAGCCGCCGTCCACCGCGCGCGAAACCATCACGGTGACCGGCGTGGTCGGCGGCGAGTACCGCAGCGCGTTGTCGATCAACTCGGCGAGCAGGTGCTCGATGTCGACGGCCGGCTCGCCCGCGACGATGCCGTCGGGCACCGCGCCGATCTCGACGCGCTGGTAGTCCTCCACCTGGGAAACCGCGCTCCACAGCATGTCCGACAGCGGCACCGGGTGCAGCTGGCCGCGGCGCAAGGCGGTACCGGCGAGCACCAGCAGGTTGTCGCCGTTACGGCGCATGCGGGTGGCCAGGTGGTCGAGGCGGAACAGGCTCTGCAACCGGTCGGTGTCGTCCTCGTCGTGCTCGAGATCCTCGATCAGCGCCAGCTGCTGCTCGACCAGCGATTGGCTGCGGCGCGAGAGGGTCTCGAACATGTTCCCGATCTGCAGGCGCAGCCGGGCCTGGTCGGCGGCGAGGTTGAGCGCCTGCTCGTGGATCTCGTCCACGGCGCGGGCCAGCTGGCCGATCTCGTCGGTGGAGTGCACCGCGACCGGGGTGATCTCGGGCGTGGTGCCGCCCGCGCGCACCACGGCGAGTTCGTCGGGCAGCTTGATGTGCGCGACCTCGAGCGCGTCCCGCCGCAGGCGGCGGACCGGGACGACCAGGGTACGAGCGACCGAGAGCGCCAGGGCGAGACCGGCGAGCAGCATGCCGATGACGATCGTCGTCTCGCGCAGCGCACCGGCCTGCGCTTCGGTGGTGCGCGCGGCCAAGGCGCTGTCGATGGTGTCGATCAGCTGCGCGGTGGTCTTCTCATAGGTGTCCGAGCTGATCAGCAGCGAATCGACGACGGCGGGATTGGTCGCCGGATCGGCGGCGTTCTGGCTGAAGGTGCCGAGACGCGTCTGCACCGCGTCCAGCAGCGGGCGCATGTTGCCCGCGTAGTCCGGCAGGATCTGCGCGTACTGGTAGATCATCGTGATCTCGGCGCCCGCGGCGACCAGCACGCGGGGCCGCACGCTCGGGTTGCGGCCCGCGTCCGGCGAGCCGATCAGCATGCGCTGCTGGGTGAGCACGCGCCGCGCGGTCTGCACCGAAGCCAGCTGCAGGAAGTACCGCTGGATGACCAGGTCGTCCACCGACGGCGAGAGCGCGAGCGCGTTGCCGATGCGGACCATGATCTCGTCGGACTGCTCGCCGACCATGGCGGGTGAGCCGTTGCGCAGGCTGTTGCGCATCGTGGTGCCGGTGGCGATGGCCGAGGCGAGTTCGGAGGTGACCCGGCCGCTGACCTTGGTGGTCTGCAAGGCGGCTTCCAGTTCGGCCAGTGCCTGGTCGAACTTCGTCAGCGCGGCGTCGGTCTGCGGGTCCGCGGCGTTGCCCCAGGTGGCGGTCGCGGTGACGCCGAGTTGCTCGGTGGCCGAACCGAACTTGACGATCGGCCGGATGATGATGGCTTGTTCGGTCGCCGCGTCCAACTGCGACATGGTGCGCAGTTCGTTGTTGATTCGGAGCACGGCGAAGACCGTCGCCAGCAGCACCGGAAGCACCAGCACCACGCCAACCTTGCGGGTGACCGACCAGTTCGACAGGCTGAATTGCCAGGACCGCGGTGCAGCTTCCATCCGCTTCCGTCGCCTCCGCTTCACCAGTGACCTCGGGCGCGCGTGGCTGTTCGGTATTGATTCAACCCGCAAAGAACCAACTAGAGGTCTTCTTTTTACCGCACGGAACATACCGTGCAGAGTGGTCATCGGCAATCCGGGGGAGCCGCCGCGCAAATTACCGAATATGGCTATAGAGAACGAGTTTCGCGGTGGAATGCGTAAGGGACGCGTCAACTTCTCCGCGGGGCCGTGGAAGACCCTGGTCACCCCCGGTTGACGGGTGCGACGCGCCGTGGCGTGTCGTGGCTGCTCACCACGGCGTGTCGGGAGCGCCCTCTCAGTTACCTCTCAGTCGGTGCGGTCAAACTGGTGGCATGCGCATTCTGGTGGTCGATGACGATCGGGCGGTCCGGGAATCGCTGCGCCGGTCGCTCACCTTCAACGGCTACTCCGTCGATCTCGCGGTGGACGGTGTGGACGCGCTGGAGAAGGCAACTGTCCAGCGACCCGACGCGCTCGTCCTGGACGTGATGATGCCCCGGTTGGACGGGCTCGAGGTCTGCCGCCGTCTCCGGAGCACGGGCGATGATTTGCCGATACTGGTTCTCACCGCGCGGGATTCGGTATCGGAGCGGGTCGCCGGGCTCGATGCCGGGGCGGACGACTATTTGCCGAAGCCGTTCGCGCTGGAGGAACTGCTGGCCAGGTTGCGCGCGCTGTTGCGGCGCACGGCCGCGGGCCCGGGGGACGCGTCGGAGGCGATGAAGTTCGCCGACCTGTCGCTGGATCCGGTGACCCGCGAGGTGTCCCGCGGCGCCAGGCAGATCAGTCTCACTCGTACCGAGTTCTCACTGCTGGAAATGCTGATGGCGAACCCGCGCCGCGTCCTCACCCGTAGCCGCATTCTCGAGGAAGTCTGGGGCTACGATTTCCCGACCTCGGGAAACGCGCTCGAGGTCTACATCGGTTATCTGCGCCGCAAAACCGAGGCCGAGGGCGAGCCGCGGCTGATCCACACGGTGCGCGGCGTCGGCTATGTGCTGCGTGAAACGCCGCCGTAGGTCCTCGGTCATGGCACGAACACCTCCCAAGCGTCCCGCCGTCGCCGCACTCGGCCAGCGTCCGTCCGAGTCCGTGGACATGCGGCCGCCCATGCCGTTGACGCGGTCGGTCTCTCTGCGGTGGCGGGTGACGCTGCTGGCCGCCTCCGTGGTGGCGATCGCGGTGGCGGTCACCTCGATCGCGGCGTACGCGCTGGTGGCGCGCGCGTTGTACGCCGACGTGGACGCCCAGTTGCGCAGCCGGTCCACGGCGGTGATCGCCAGCAACCCGTACGGGTTCAACAACCTGAATCTGATGGTCGCCGCCGCCTTCTACGACGACACCGGCATCGCGCTGATCTATCCCGATCTGCGGCGCTGGCTGCCGCCGCAGTCCACCGATCCGCCGGTGGGGCCGCAGGAGGTGGCCGTGGCCCGCGGGGAACGCAGTTCGTCGCTGCGCACCGACGGCGATCAGCGCGTGCTCGCGGTCTATACCAACTCCGGTGCGACGCTGGTCATCTCCCAGCGCCTGGACCGCACCAGGGAGGTGCTCGACCGGCTCGCCTGGCTGTTGTTCGTGGTCGGCGGCTGCGGCGTCATACTGGCCGCCGCGGCGGGCACGGCGGTCGGCCGCACGGGCCTGCGGCCCATCGCGCGGCTGACGGCGGCCACCGAGCGCATCGCCCGGACCGACGACCTGACCCCGATCCCGGTGACCGGTGACGACGAACTGGCAAGGCTCACAGAGAGTTTCAACACGATGCTGCGCGCGCTCACGGAGTCGCGCGACCGGCAGCGCAGGCTCGTCGCCGACGCCGGGCACGAGCTGCGCACGCCGCTGACGTCCCTGCGGACCAACATGGAACTGCTCATCGCGTCGAGCCGTCCCGGCGCTCCGCGCATCCCGGACGAGGACATGGCCGGACTGCGCGCCGACGTGATGGCGCAGATCGAGGAGTTGTCCACGCTCGTGGGCGACCTGGTCGATCTCGCGCGGGAGGACGCGCCGGAGACCGTCTACGAGCGCGTGGATCTGGGCGAGGTCGTGGAACGCGCGCTCGAGCGCGCCCGCCGTCGCCGCACCGGCATCGAGTTCATCGCCGACCTACGGCCGTGGTTCGTCTACGGGCACGAGGCGGGCTTGGAGCGTGCGGTGCTGAACGTGCTCGACAACGCGGCCAAGTGGAGCCCGGCGGGCGCGCAGGTGCGCATTCTGATGCGGGAGAGCGGCCCGGGGTTGCTGGAGCTGTCCATCGACGACGCCGGTCCCGGTATTCCGGCGGGGGAACGCGAGCTGGTGTTCGAGCGTTTCTATCGGGTCATGTCGTCGCGATCGATGCCGGGCTCGGGCCTCGGCCTGGCGATCGTCAAACAGGTGGTGACGAAACACGGCGGTACGATCGCCATTGATACCTCGCAACGCGGCGGCGCCGTCGTTCGCATCGTGTTGCCCGGCGAGCCGGGCGCGCCGGTATCCGATTGACGCAATAGCGAGCGGCGGAACTCCATTTCCGACACAATCTCGAGTTCTGTGCGGAATATTCGTCGTCGGTGAGGTATTTCGGACAATGCTCCGATTGGTTTGCGGCAGGATTTGAGACATCAAGTTGCTGGTGATTCTATTTAGCACCGGCTCCTTGGCAGCTCTCGGAAAACTGAAAGCGCGGTCTCAGTCCGCTCTCAGTCCCCGCGGCCAACCTGGACGAGACGTGAGCAGAAACGAGGAGTCCATGACCGAGGATTCGAAGGATCGCCGGGAGCCGGCAGCGCCGGACGCGAGCGCGTTCGGGCCGGGGGAGGCGCACGCCCCCGGTTACGGCCCGCAGACAGCGCAGCATCCCACCGCGCAGTTCCCTCCGCAGCACCATCCGGCCGCGCCGTTCCCCGGGTATCCGGCGTCCTTCGGTCCACCGGCCGACGCCACGCAACCGCACGGCCCCTACGGCGCGCCGCCCGCACCGGCCCGGCGTCCGTTCCGCGCGGGCCTCGCCGCGGGCGCGGTCGCGCTCGCGCTGGTCAGCGGCGGTATCGGCGGTGCGGTCGGTGCGCTGGTCACGCACGGCGACGACGGTCGGGCACCGGTGACCAACGCGCTGGACGCTCCGAAGCCGAACGTGAGCAACGCCGTGAACGCTCCGGCCGGTTCCACCCAGGCGGTCGCGCAGAAGGTGCTGCCCAGCGTCGTGATGATCAAGGTGGCCAGCAGTAAGGCCGAGGGGGAGGGTTCCGGGGTGATCCTGTCCTCCGACGGCCTGATCCTGACCAACAACCACGTCGCCGCGGGCGGCGGGCCCAGCGCCAAGATGGAGGTCGTGTTCTCCGACGGCAGCAGTGCGCCCGCCACGCTGGTCGGCGCCGATCCGGTTTCCGACCTGGCCGTCATCAAGGTATCCGGGAAGACCGGCCTCACTCCCATCGAGCTGGGTGGCTCGGCGAATCTGCAAGTCGGCCAGCCGGTCGTCGCGATCGGGTCGCCGCTCGGCCTTGCGGGCACGGTCACCACGGGCATCGTGTCGGCGCTGAACCGGCCCGTCATGACCACCGGCGACGGAAGCGAGGCGGGCGCCGCGGTCAGCCCGGTGATCGACGCCATCCAGACCGATGCCGCGATCAACCCGGGCAACTCGGGTGGCGCGCTGGTGGACGGCAGCGGCAAGCTGATCGGCATCAACACCGCCATCGCGACGCTCGGGCCCGCCGAGACGGCGGGCGGCCAGACCGGATCGATCGGACTCGGGTTCGCGATCCCCGTCGATCAGGCGCGCCGGGTGGCCGACGAACTGATCAAGACCGGCAAGGCCACCTACGCGCAGATCGGGATCACGGTGTCGCGGCAGCAGGACCCGGCACAGCAGGTTTCCGGCGCGAAGGTTCGCGACGTCACGGCGGACGGCCCCGCCGCGCGCGCGAGCATCCCGCCGGGGGCGGTCGTGACGAAGGTCGACGACCGCCCGATCGATTCCGGGAACGCGCTCGTCGCCGCGGTGCGCTCGCATCAACCGGGAGACAAGGTGAAAGTCACCTACACCGATGATCAAGGCAACAATGCCAAGACCGTCGAGGTGACCCTCTCCGGCGCGCCGGCGGACGGCGGCCGGTGATGCGCGCGGTGCCCGGCGGGCCTGGGCCGATGATCGATGTGGACGCCGACGTTCTCGGTGCGGCCGCCGAGTTGCTGGACGCAGGCGCTACGGTGAGCACCATGGAAATCGATGCTCCTGTGGCGGGGCGTGCTCTGGTGGTGGTCGTGGACGATCGGACGGCGCATGGAGGTGTTGACTCGCTCGGCCCGCTGGTCACCGAGCTGCTCACCGAAGCGGGTTTCCTCGTGGACGCGTCGGTGTCGGTGCAGGCCGACGAGGTCGAGATCCGCAACGCGCTCAATACGGCGGTGATCGGCGGCGTCGATCTGGTGATCTCCGTCGGCGGTACGGGCATGTCCCCGCGCGACGTGACGCCGGAGGCCACCTCGCAGGTGCTCGACCGCGAGTTGCCGGGGATCAGCGAAGCCCTTCGTTCCTCCGGCCGGGTGGCAGGCTCGCTGGACGCGGGCCTCTCCCGCGGTGTGGCCGGCGTGTCCGGAAGCACCTTGGTGGTCAACCTGCCCGGCACCCGTTCCGCCGTTCGCGACGGCATGGCGACGCTCGGCCCGCTCGCCAGCCGGGTGATCGGTGAACTCTCCGGATTGGTCGAGTAATCACCGCCCCCACGCCTTCTGAACACCCTCGCCCGGCGGCTCGCCGGGCGAGGGATGCCGCGCGCTTGGCGAAGGTCTTCGGCGACGCGCTGCCCGACACCACCGCCGACGAGCGCGACGAACGCGACGACGTCCGGTCCGCTGACGACTGGCTGCGCGCCCAGGTCCCCCCACATCACGGCTGAGTCCGTTATCTACGTAGTAGCTACGTAGTCCTTGTCCCGGCTTCGAAACACGCCAGTGATCATTTCTGACCGGAAGTAATCCGGACGAGATCCTTGCGGTCGTGTCCCGTATCCGTACGCTGGCCCTTCTGTGCCGCCATCTCGGTTTTCTCACCTGAACCGGCTGTAGCGAACCGGTATTTATGCACGTCAAGCCATATTCGGATGTGCGCAAGTGTGATGCGGGTCACCTTGAACTTTACGAAACTTTTCGTTGCGGCGGTCGTTACGAACCGTTTAATCTCCCATCGAGCCATTCACAATGGGACCCGCAGTCGTGGGTGCCGGCACGCGTGAAAGCCCACTCGGCGGAACCCGGCTCGGTTCCGTTGCCTCCCTGCCCGTTGCGCCGAAATAACAACCGGTTACACATCGGCAACAAAGGGGCGACACACTGAGCTGGGCCTGAGAGGACCACTGTCCAGCCTCGATGGTCGAGGTTGACTGTTTGAACCTGATGAGGGGAAGTATGAGCGAGAACCGCACCAAAGGTCTGCGCCGCGGTGCCCGCGTCGCGGGCGTAGGCGCTGCCGCGGCTGTTGCCATGGGCCTGCTTTCGACCGGTGCCGCCAATGCCGATACCTTCGTGCCGTTGCCGGACGGCCAGAAGGTAGGGCCCGGCGTGACGATCACCCGGAACGGAGAGCGGGCCCTGATTTCGCCGTCGCTGGCCGCCAACGGCGCAGGCCGGGTGGTCTGGGTGTCGGGCAACGCCGTCGCCGATGTCGCCGAGACGCCGGAAGGCACCGTCGGCCCCAACAACGGTCCGACGGGCAACCCCGGAACCAACAACTCCTCGACGCATGGTTCGTCGCAGTTGAGCACCGGTTACATCGTCGGCTGCCAGGTCAGCATCGCCGACGACGCGATCTCCGCCGGTGTGTCGGGCAGCGTGAACCTCAGCGGCGCGAGCGCCGGTGGTTCGATCGGCGTCAACCTCGGTCCCGGCGAAGTGAAGTTCGTTCAGATCGACTACAAGGACATCCTCAAGGCCGGTGTCTACTCCGTCGAATACCAGGATGCCGAGATCCAGATTCAGGGCTGCGCGGGTTACGCGCAGGCGCGTTCGTACACGGTCGTCGAGATCATCGGCGATCACTACTCGAAGACCACCCTCTACGGGATGCCGTTCAGCATCGGCTGACGTCTGTCGAATCCAACGAACCATCTTCCCGCTGAAGCGGACTCAACCCTCGAGGGATACCAAACCATGATCAACCGTAAGAACCTGGCGCGGATGGCCGGCCTCGGCGCCGCTGCCACCATCGCCATGGGCCTGTTCTCCACGGGTGCGGCGAATGCCGACACCTTCGTTCCGCTGCCGGGTGGGGAGCTGACCAAGACGTTGTCCGATGGCACCGTTGTGACCATCCGTCTGGTCGGCGAATCGGCCAACATCAGTCCGTCCATGGGCGCGACGCCGTTGCACCGCAACGCATGGGTCTCGGGCAGCGCGCAGGTCGAGCTCTCCGGCGCGGCCGGGGGCAAGATCTTCCCGGGTTACACCGTGGGCTGCCAGGTGAATATCGCCGGTGGCGGTGCGACCGGTGGTGTGGACGGCAATGTCGATTGGAGCGACGGCCAGAACGTCACCGGTGGCGTCGGTGCCAACTCCGGCGGCAACCTCTCGCTCGGCCCCGGCCAGGCGAAGTCGTTCTACGTCTTGGACCTGGAGCAGGCCGACGATTTCGGTAACGAGACGCACAAGACCCGTAATGCCTTCAAGGGCACGAGTGGTTCGGTGACGTGGGCTGATGAGACCATCGGCTTGAACGGCTGCGGGGGCTATGCCCAGGCGCGGGCCTTTGTCAGCGTCGAGGTCGAGACCGACAATGTCATCACGTGGGTGACGTTGTGGGGGCAGCCTTTCAGCCTCGGCTGAGTGAACGGCGGGTGAAAAACCCATAGCGACAGATGAAATGGACCCCTCGCAGCGCGGCGGGTCCATTTCGTCATGAATTCGAATGTGCCGCAAGGGCTGCGCGATCCTAGTCGGATCCGTTACTTCGCGAGACGAATTGCCTGAATTTCCGGAAAAGTCTGGTTGATACCGAATAGCATTGTTTCGTCCGAGATCGCTCGATGACGCGATGGGCCGGCGGAACGTCTGGTGGACAACACATTCCACTGCGTGCCGTCGGCTTTGGAGGGACACGTCCCGCCTCGACACCCTGGGGTGGGCGGATGCAACCTGATGAGGAAAAACATGAGCAAGTACCGCATCAACGGTCTGTCTCGAGGCGTCCGCGTCGCGGGCGCCGCCGCCGTGGCGGCCGTAGCTACCGGTCTGTTGTCGACCGGCGCTGCCAATGCCGATACCTTCGTGCCGTTGCCGGACGGTCACAAGGCAGGACCTGGCGTGAACATCGCTCGCACCGGTGAGCGCGCCCTGATCTCCCCATCCCTTGCCGCGAACGGTGCCGGCCGTGTCGTGTGGGTTTCGGGGAACGCCATCGCCGATGTAGCCGTCACCCCCGAAGGAACGATCGGGCCGAACAACGGTCCGACCGGGAATCCGGGAACGAATAATTCGTCCACTCACGGTGCCTCGCAGTTGAGCACCGGTTACGTCGTCGGCTGCCAGGTCAGCATCGCCGACGACGCGATCTCCGCCGGTGTGTCGGGCAGCGTGAATCTCAGCGGCGCGAGCGCGGGTGGTTCGATCGGCGTCAACCTCGGTCCCGGCGAGGTCAAGTTCGTTCAGATCGATTACAAGGACATCCTGAAGCCGGGTGTGTACTCGGTGGAGTATCAGGATGCCGAGATCCAGATCCAGGGCTGCGCGGGTTACGCGCAGGCGCGTTCGTACACGGTCGTCGAGATCATCGGCGATCACTACTCGAAGACCACCCTCTACGGGATGCCGTTCAGCATCGGCTGACGCCGGTCGGATCCATCAATCTCTTTTCGCTGAAGCGAACTCGAATCTTTAGGGGAATCACCGTCATGTTCGATCGTAAAATGTCGGCACGCGCGGCCGGGCTGTGCGCGTCCGCGGCCATCGCGGTAGGCCTGCTCTCCACGGGTGCGGCGAATGCCGACACCTTCGTTCCGCTGCCGGGTGGGGAGCTGACCAAGACGTTGTCCGATGGCACCGTTGTGACCATCCGTCTGGTCGGCGAATCGGCCAACATCAGTCCGTCCATGGGCGCGACGCCGTTGCACCGCAACGCGTGGGTGTCCGGTAGCGCGCAAGTGGACCTGTCGGGTACGGCCGGGGGCAAGATCTTCCCGGGTTACACCGTGGGCTGCCAGGTGAATATCGCTGGTGGCGGTGCCACCGGTGGTGTGGATGGCAATCTGGACTGGAGCGACGGCCAGAATGTCACCGGTGGCGTGGGTGCCAACTCCGGTGGCAACTTGTCGTTGGGTCCGGGTCAGGCGAAGTCGTTCTATGTGCTCGATTTGGAGCAGGCCGACGATTTCGGTAACGAGACGCACAAGACCCGTAATGCCTTCAAGGGCACGAGTGGTTCGGTGACGTGGGCTGATGAGACCATCGGCTTGAACGGCTGCGGGGGCTATGCCCAGGCGCGGGCCTTTGTCAGCGTCGAGGTCGAGACCGACAATGTCATCACGTGGGTGACGTTGTGGGGGCAGCCCTTCAGCCTCGGCTGAGCGCGGATACTCACGCGAACGGGCCCGTCGCCGACGGGCCCGTTTCGCATGCGGCACAGTCGAACTCAGAATTCGTGCCGCCCGCCCGAGCTGGTCTGGCCCTCGGCGAGCAGGTCGCGGATCTGGATCAGCACCTCCGAATCGGTGAGTGTGGTGTCGTCGGGCCGGAAGCGCTTCTTCAATCGCGCGGCGGGCAGCACCAGCACGAAGAACAGCACCGCGGCGATGATCAGGAAATTGATCACGGCCGTGATGATGGGACCGACCTGGACAAAGGTCGCCGGCTTGTCGGCCACCAATCGGAAACCCAGGCCGATATCGCCGGGCCCGCCGATGACGGCGAGCAGCGGATTGATGATTCCGTTGCTGATCGCGGTGATGATCGCGACGAACGCCGTACCGATGACCACGGCGACCGCCAGGTCGATCACATTCCCGCGGAACAGAAAATCTCTGAACTCTTTGAGCATGGCCGGTGTCTCCTCTTTTCCGTGGAGCTGGGCAGTCCTGCTCGGCGGTACCCGCGCGCCGGTAGGCCCGATGCTAATGAGCCATCGGCGAATATTCGGCGAAGCATGATCGGCGGGTCAGTGAAAGACGACGGTGAGTGCGGTGCGCAGGGACGCGCCCGCGACGGCGGTGGCGTGCTCGGCGTCCATCGCGACCAAGACCACGCGTTCGGCGGCTCCCCTCCCCGCGCCGGCGCCTGAGACGAGCACTACGGCGGCATCGGTGGCGAGCGTGCGGGCGGGACGGGCGCCGGGCCCACCCGCGTCTTCGGCGCCGATCACGTCGACGCGATCGCCCGCGCGCAAGATGTCGGCGACCGCCGTATCGGCGAGGCGGACGGGCACGATCCGCGCCTCGCGGGAACCGGCCGCCGCCGCGGCCAAGCGCGGGCCGACGACGCGCAGGTCGGTGAATACCTCGCCTCGGCGCATGGCGCCGGTCAGCGTCGCGCCGACGAGCGCGCCGGGATCGGTGACCGCGCCCGCCGGTAGCGTGCCCGCCTCGCGCGGGACGGCGCGCAGGTCATCTGCCTCGAGAAGTCGTCCTGGCGCGAGGTCCCGGCCCGCGACGAGCACCGTGGTGCGTTCGGCGCCGGGATCACCACGAAGGAAGAGGAACGCCGCGAGCGCGGCGAGAACGGCGGCCAGCGATCGTCGGGCGAGGACGGCGTCGGCCCAGGGCGGGCGCTGCCACCCGGAGACATTCCAGCCGCGGCCGAGATCGGCGAGTGCGCGAGTCATGGCCGGATCCTATGGCCGGACGTGCGCTCGCCCGGCCAGGATCAAGGTGGGCTGTGGATAGGTGACCGGCTGTGGAAAACCGTCGAATCAGCTGGCTACGGCCGTGCTGGTGGACGCGGTCGACCCGCTCGACGAGCCGGAGTCGGAAGAAGTGGAAGACGAACTCGAGCTGCTGTCGGACTTGGCGGGCTCGCTGGCGGTGGAGGAGCCACCGCGGCTGTCGGTGCGGTAGAAGCCGCTGCCCTTGAAGACGATGCCGACCGAGTTGAACAGCTTGCGCAGCTTCCCGGAGCACTCCGAGCACACGGTCAGCGCTTCGTCCGTGAACGACTGAACGATGTCGAAGCGGTTGTCACACTGGGTGCACGCATACGAGTAAGTAGGCACAGGATCCTCCGCGGTGTTCGTCGATCTGGCACTCTACAGCCGACAGTGCCAACACCGCCAATCGGTGTTTCATTCCCCAGGGTAATCGTCGCCCAGCCGGCGCAGGCCACCGCGCGGCGTGAGCGCCCAGCCCATGCGCAGGTCGTGCGGTTCCTCCGGCAATCGGTCGACCAGTTCGTCGTCCCGGACCACCGCGACCAGGCGCGCGTCCGGCCGTGCGGCGGGTAGCGTGCGGTCGTAGTAACCGGCGCCGCGGCCGAGCCGCACGCCGCGCAGGTCCACGGCGAGAGCGGGGACGAGGATCAGTTCGGCGCGGGTGACGGTCTCCGGCGGCAGCACGGCGCCGGTGGGTTCCAGCAATCCGTAGCGGGCGCGGCGCATGGCGCTCGCTCCGGTGTATTCGGCCCAGCTCAGCGGTCCCGGCGGCCCGGTGACCGGCAGCAGTACCCGCGCACCACCGGCCAGCAGCGCGTCCAGCATCGCGGTCGATCCCGGTTCGCCCGCCACCGGTACATACGCGCAGACCCACCCGCGAGCGCTGACCGCTTCGACCGCTGCGGCCAGGGCGAACGCTTCCTTTTCGCGTTCCGTGGCAGGTATCACAGCTCGGCGGGCGAGGAGTTCGGTGCGCCATGCATGTTTGTCGCGCTCGCCGGGCATCTTCACAGTGATCACCATAGGCTCACCCCGGGACCGGTCGGCGCGACGCCGATCCGGCGGCGTGATGGATGGATAGGGTATGCGTATGACAGCAAAGGCCGGACAGCCCGGTGACGCCGCAGTGGTGTCGTGCTTCCGCACGGCCGTGGTGCCCGCTGCCGGGCTCGGAACGCGGTTCCTGCCCGCGACCAAGACGGTGCCCAAGGAACTTCTTCCTGTGGTGGACACACCCGGCATCGAGTTGGTCGCCGCCGAGGCGGCCGGTTCCGGCGCGGAGCGGCTGGTGATCGTCACGTCTCCGGGCAAGGACGGCGTCGTCGCGCACTTCGTCGAGGACCTGGTGCTGGAGAGCACGCTGGAGGAGCGCGGCAAGTTCAAGCTGCTGGAGAAGGTCCGCAAAGCGCCGGGACTGCTCGATGTCACCTCGGTGGTGCAGGAGGAGCCGCTCGGGCTCGGGCACGCCGTGGCCCAGGCCGAGCGGGCCCTCGACGCCGACGAGGACGTCATCGCCGTCCTGCTGCCCGACGACCTCGTGCTGCCCCGCGGCGTGCTGGATGTGATGTGCCGGGTGCGCCGCAAGCGCGGTGGAACGGTGCTGTGCGCCATCGACGTCCCCAAGGACGAGGTCAGCGCCTACGGTGTCTTCGACGTCGCGCCCGTGCCCGACGCGGTGAACCCGAATGTGCTGCGCGTCAAGGGCATGGTGGAGAAGCCCGCGCTCGCCGACGCGCCGTCGACGTTCGCCGCCGCGGGCCGGTACCTGCTCGATCGCGCGATCTTCGACGCGCTGCGCCGCATCGAGCCCGGCGCCGGCGGCGAACTGCAACTCACCGACGCCATCGCACTGTTGATCGCCGAGGGGCATCCGGTTCATGTGGTGGTGCACCGTGGGTCGCGCCACGATTTGGGCAACCCGGGCGGTTATCTTCGTGCTGCGGTCGATTTCGCACTGGAACGAGAGGAATACGGCCCCGCTCTGCGGGAGTGGCTGCAGCACCGCCTCGGTCCGGACTGGGATCCGCAGCTGACGACCGACGACTGACGGACCCGGCCGGGGGTTTCGCCGAGAGTGGACCGTCGGGTACGAATGATGGTCACCGCGGTGCGCGCGAATGCGCTTGCGCCGCGGCGGGATCGCGCGTGCGGGCGAGATCGGATGGAGTGCGGAGAGGATCAGGAAGGGCTGGATGCGCTCGGTTGAGGATCAGCAGATCAAGGTGACCGCCGCGGCGGTCGCGCCCCGGCCGGTCCGGGTCGCGATCTCCGAGGCCCAGGGCCTGCTGTGTGCCGAGGACGTCGTCACCGAACGGCCGTTGCCGGGCTTCGACCAGGCGGCCATCGACGGTTATGCCGTGCGCAGTGTGGACGTGGCCTCCGCGGGGGCCGACATTCGGGACGAAGAAGGCGAACTCGTCGACCTGACCCTTCCGGTGGTCGGCGAGGTGGTCGCCGGTTCACGTCAGCCGATCCGCTTGCAGCCTCGCCAGACCGTCCGGGTGGACACCGGCGCGCCGATGCCGACGCTCGCCGACGCCGTGCTCCCGCTGGATTTCACCGATGGCGGGCGGGCCAGGATCAAGGTGTACGAGCCGGTGCGCTCCGGCGACTACGTGCGGCGGATCGGTGACGACGTCCAGCCGGGCGATGTGGCGGTGCGTGCGGGAACCATCATCGGCGCAGCGCAGGTCGGGCTGCTCGCCGCGGTCGGTCAAGACAAAGTGCTGGTGCACCCGCGTCCGCGACTATCGGTGCTCTCCGTGGGCGGCGAGCTGATCGATATCGACCGCACCCCGGGCCCCGGCCAGGTCTACGACGTGAACTCCTACGCGCTGGCCGCGGCCGCGCGGGATGCGGGCGCGGACGTCAACCGTGTGGGCATCGTGAGTTCCGATCCGCGCAGGCTGCGCGACGTGGTCGAGGGGCAGCTGGTGCGCTCCGAGGTGGTCGTCATCGCGGGCGCGGTCGGCGGCTGGGCTTCCGAACAGGTCCGAGAGGCGCTGGAAGGCCTCGGCGAGCTCGAAATCACCCGCGTGGCCATGCATCCCGGCTCGGTGCAGGGCTTCGGGCGGCTCGGCCGCGACGAGGTGCCGACGTTCCTGCTGCCCTCCAACCCGGTGGGTGCGCTGGTGGTGTTCGAGGTGATGGTGCGGCCTTTGATCCGAATCGCGTTGGGGCGCAGGCATCCCATGCGCCGGATCATCAGCGCGCGAACCATCACGCCGATCAGTTCCATGGAGGGGCGCAAGGGGTACCTGCGCGCGCAGCTCATGCGAGACGAAGCCACCGGCGAATACCTCGTGCAGCCGCTCGGCAACGGGAACTCGTCCTCGCACCTGCTCGCCACGCTCGCCGAAGCGAACAGCCTGATCGTGATAGACCCGGACGACACCGACATCCGCACCGGTGACGAAGTCCAGGTCGCCTTTCTCGCACAGCGCGGCTGAGACGTGGAAGCTATGAACGTTTTCCGGGCCACGCAGCATCCGGGTTGGCCCGCGCGACTCGGCCCGGTTCGGGTGGCGGCGGGGCAGGTGACCTTGCGTCCGGTGCGGCTGCGCGACGCGGCGGCCTGGAGCCGGATCCGGTTGCGGGACAGAGCGCATCTCGAGCCGTGGGAGCCCACCGGCCGCGGGGCGTGGGAGGCGCGCAACCACGCCTCCAACTGGCCGTCGCTGTGGTCGAGCCTGAAGGCGGAGGCCAGGCGCGGCGCGATGATCCCGTTGGTGATCGAAGTCGACGGCGCGTTCGGCGGGCAGCTGACCGTTGGCAATATCGTGCGCGGCGCACTGCGCTCGGCCTGGATCGGCTATTGGGTGGCCAAGGATCTCAGTGGGCAAGGCGTCGCGACGGCGGCGCTGGCGCTCGGTCTCGACCACTGCTTCGGGCCGGTCGGCCTGCATCGGGTGGAGGCGACCGTTCGACCCGAGAATCTGGCCAGCCAGGCGGTGTTGCGCAATGTCGGTTTCCGGGAAGAGGGGCTGCTGCGGCGCTACCTCGACGTGGACGGCGCCTGGCGGGATCACCTGCTGGTCGGCATGACCGTCGAGGAACTCGCCGGAACGGTCCTGGACCGGCTGGTGCGAGAGGGGCGCGTCACCCTGCTGTAGAACCGGCCACCGGATCGCGGTGACATTGGTGGGAATGTGACAGGTGTGGCGGATGTGCACGGCGCGCCTGCCGGAACTTGGTGCTACCCGGAATTAGCCTACGGACGTCGATGGTGCGTCTTGTGCCATCGGCAGTGAGCCTGCGAGGGGATCGGCGTCCGCGCCGTCGCGTCGGACGGGGGCCGGCCGAGCGCGGGGCGTGTGACGCGCCGCTGGCGGGCCGAGCCGGAGGAAATCCAGGCGGGACGGAGGTGTTGACGCGATGCCGAATTCGATCCTGTGGATCGGTCTGGTCGTGCTCTGGGTCTTCGTCCTGTTCCCGATCCTCGCCGACCGTCACCCCAGAATCCGCCGGACCACCGACGCCGCGCTGGCAACCAGGGTCCTGCACCGCGGCGGCGGCAAACGGCGTCTCAAGAAAGGCCCGGCCGCCGGGCACGAAACCGATCCGAACTGGCGGCCCCGTGGGCGACACGATGGACGCCGCGTACCGAGAGAGTATCCCCACAGCGATGATGCGGAGGACCGGATGACGACACCGGCCGATGAGCCCGTCACCGAGACCGACGAGGAGAACACACCCGCGGCCGACGACGCCGTGGCATCCGACATCGCTGCCGCCGAAACGGACGACATCGAGATCGACGACTTCGCCTCCGCCACACCGGAGGAGGACGAAGCGGAGGACCGCGAGACGCGTTACGACGAGCCGGACGACGACGAAGCCGCCGAAGTCGCTGCGAAGATCGACGCGGGGACCGATGATGACCGCGTGGGCGCACACCACCCCGAGCCGGTCGCGGCCAGAATCCCGCCTGCGCGCTCCACCGCGCCCGCCATCGTGGACTACGACGAGTACGACGACTACGACGACGCGGGCCCGGACGAGCCGGATTTCGTCCCCAGCCGCCGTGGTCGTGGCGGCTACGATCCCGAGGCCGACGCCATCGCCCGCGCGGCCCGCTACACCTTCCGGCAGCGCGCCGTGCTCGGCCTGCTGCTCACCGCCATCCTCTTCGGCGCCCTCGCGTTCGTGTTCACCCCCATGCTGTGGTGGGGTTGCGGACTCGCCCTCACGGTGTTGGCGACCTATCTGGCCTACCTTCGCAAGCAGGTGCGGATGGAGGAGGAGATCCGCCGTAACCGGGCGGCCCGCCTCAACCGCGGCCACCAAGACGAAGCCGATCCACGCGCGCGCCGGGGCCGCGCCGGGCGCGGCACCATGGACCGCGACACCGCCCGCGCCATCCGTCGCCGCTCCACCCTGATCGAGCCCGACGACGAAGACCCCATGTTCGCCCACCTCGACCCCTTCGACCCGGCCACCGCCCGCGCCCTGCGCACCCGCACCAGCGGCGACATCCGCCGCGCGGCGGGCGCGTAGTGCATCGCATTTCCGCAGGTCAGGATACCGATTCGGAGTCTAGGGGGCTGGCCTGATACAGTGTCACAGCGCGGTTCCCCGGAACCGCACGGGGCTATAGCGCAGTTGGTAGCGCGTCTCGTTCGCATCGAGAAGGTCAGGGGTTCGATTCCCCTTAGCTCCACTGAATGGCGAAGCCGCAGGTCATTGGCCTGTGGCTTCGCTGTTTTTGGGCATTGTGCGAACACCCTGCGGCGGTTCAGTCATCGGCCGTCCTCCACACGGATCAGTGGTGGATCACCGCACCGAGCCGCGGCAGGACGAGTCGTTTCCAACTGCGCTCCACGGAATTCAGGTCGCTGGCCTGCGGCGGGTATCACTGCGGGCCATCGAGACGGTCGCTCAGTCGCTTCCGACGCGCGTGGGAGATTGCGAGATTCTCAGTACTCGTTCAACGGAGCAGAGGGGGGAAAGGTGACCGGTAGAGCCGCCAAGGACCGGTGGAAGGGGCCAGGCCGCCAGGTCGGTGCGTCGGCCGGTATGGCCAGCTGGATCTCGGGCAGCGCATCGAGAAGCTGATCGATGGCGTTTTGAGCGAGCAGGTAGGCCACCGACTGCGCGGGGCAGGCATGTGGGCCGATGCCCCACGCCAGATGGGAGCGATTGCCTGTGTGAGTCTCGGTCCGGATCTTGGGGTCGTTGTTGCAGCCGGCCATGCTGATGAGGATCGGCTGGTGCGCGGGCAGCCAGACGTCGTCGATGAGGATCGGCTGACGGGGGTAGGTGGTGAGGAGGTTCGCCAGCGGCGGGTTCTTGAACAAGACTTCGTCCAAGGCGTCTCGGGTGGACAGGTTCCCGCCGACGACACTTCCGCCGAAGCGTTCGTCGGTAAGGATCAGCAGCAGGGTGTTGCCGATCAGGTTCTGTTGCAGTTCGATCCCGGCGCCGTAGACGCTGTTCAGTTGGTGGATCATCTCCAGTTCATCGAGTTCGGCCGGATGCCGCAGTAGTAGCGAGGTGATGTCGTTGCCAGGATGGGTCCGTTTGAGGGCCAGCAGTTCCAGCAGCGCCTCGATGATCATCTTGTTGCCGTCCTCGGCATCGATCCCCTCGAACATCGCGGCCATGCCCGCGGCGACCCGCTGTCCGATTTCCGGCGGGCAGCCCAGCAGAGCATCGGTGACCGCGAATGCGAGCGGCAACGCGTACTGACTGATCAGATCGGCTGTACCGGCCTGGCAAAAGGTGTTGATCAGCGGGAGGGCGATCTTCTCCACCGTGGCATCGAGAGCGTACAGATCCACCGCGTTGATACTCGTGGTGATTGCCTGCCGGTAGCGCTGTAGGGCCGCTCCGTCGCTTCGACTCCCGGTGGGGCGCCACTCCATAAGCGGCAGGACGGGGCAGTCGGCCGGGATGTTCTGCTGCCAGGTGCGCGGATCGACAGGGAAGTGCTCGGGATCGTTGAGGATCCGCAGCGCGGTGTCATACCCGACCACCAACGTGGCCGGCACGCCCGGCGCCAGCTCAACCGGAGCCAAAGAGCCGTATTGTGCTCGCATTTCGTCGTAAACACGGTGCGGATCCGCGGCGAATTCCGACGAGTACAGCGACACCCTCGGACCTTCGGTAGCCATCGGCGAGCCGTGGACGACTGGACAGGCGGGGGTTTCCAGTCGGGACCGTGGCGTACTCAAGAATGGTGCTCCAGATGTTCGTGTGTGCTGTTTTGGGGACGCGGTCTTCGGCGCATCCCTGTTTTCGGTCGCCGAACCATTGCTGCAACTTCGAGAAGCGTACTTTCCAAGGGGATTTCGTGCCACTCGTTCCGCGCCGCATCGGCAGCAGCCGATGCGAGGTATCGTGCGTCGAATGCGGTTGGTGAAGGTCTGATGGGTCGATGGCGTGCTTTCTTGCCGCCTACGACCTGGCCCGCGGCGCGCCCCTGGCACACGACCGCTCACATTCGCCGAGTACCTACCGGTGTGATTCGAATAGCCGGCCCTGCGACCGTCAGCAGGTCGGGTTGTGCAGCATTAGGCCCACCAAAGGCGAGTGCTCGGGCAGAGCACTCGCCTTTTTGTTTCTGTGTGGCGTCTGGCCGGGCTCGTGTCCACCACCGAGCGGCATCGGTGTTGTGCCGATCCCGGCGATGCTGTGTGAACCCGCAGGACCTACGCGGCGATGGTGGTGACGCGGAGGTGCGCCGCGATATCGGTGGGGGAGCCGGTGTAGTGGAGGGTGCGTAGGCCGAGGCTTGCGGCGGCTTGGCAGTTGTCGGCGCGGTCGTCGACGAACAGGACGCGGCTGGGGTCGCGAACTCCGGTCGCGGCGAGGGCCTTTCGGTAGGTGTCGGGGTGGGGTTTGTTCATGCCGAGGCGGGCCGAGTAGAGGGCGTCGGTCATCAGGGTGCGCCAGTCGGAGGCGTCGAGGGCGTCGCCGACCGGGTGGGGTGCGTTGGAGAGCAGCACCATCGGGAGATCTGCCCGACGGGCATGGTGGAGGAGGGCTACGACGCGGTCGTCGGTCCGGGTCCACAGCGCGGTGTCGACGGCGCGCAACCGGGTGAGCAGTTCCGGGTCCGGGCGATGGCCGAGCACGGTGGTCCAGAAGTCCGCGTCGTCGAAGTCGCCGGAATCGTAGGGTTCGCGGGCGCTCCAGAAGACATTTTGGAAGAGCTCGAGCTGGTCTGCGTGCCATCCGGCGAGTTCGGCGAGCTCGCTCCACATGGGAACAGTGGGCTGCAGGCCGATGACGCCGTTGTAGTCGAAGATGACCGCGTCGAGTTCCACGGACTGGTGCGGTAGTGCAGTAATCACCGGTGCTCCAAGGCTTGATGGGACGGACGGCCACGCCTGCGGGGCAGGGTGGCAGGCATGACGGGATGCCGTGGGGATGACGATTCCCGCCTCCTTCCATGACGGAAGAGGCGTGCGAACTGTGGATCGAAGGAAGGTTCCGCGAGTCAAAGGCTGGAGGTGGTGCGCGACGCTGCGCGAACAAGCCGAAACCTACCAAGGGGTACGTCGGGGTACCACTCGGGACGGGCCTTGGTGATCCGCTCCACAAAGTGTCGTCCGCAGGTCTCACCGGCGTCGGAGTCGAGATCACTCACCGAGGTCGGCCGACAGTCTGCGCACGAATAACGTTCGGCGCTTGTCGTTCTCGGAGATGCGCAGTGCGTCGGGAGCCGCCGTCGGGCCCCATGGGCGGCAGGTCGAAACGCGATCGAACCGGGGCGGCTCGCTGACCGTCGGTCGAACGATGGATACCGGAACAACGTTGTGAGCTGCGACGATTCGTGCCGGAGTCGCCCCGGAGCGGGTGCCGTGTCGATTCGGGATGGAGGTGCTCGGGATGGCCGACGGGCAGGGGGCTGGGGACCTGGTTCCGGCAGGGCGGCGGGCGGCGGCTTGGTGGGTGGATTTCGGTCTCGTGCTGGGGTTGGCGGTGTTGTTGGGAGCGGTGACGCACTATCGGACCGCCGATTACCTTTCGGGCTGGGCGGATCTCGCTGGGACCGGCGTGTGGGATGTGATTCAGTCGAATGGGAACTGGGGTGGGGCAGGCAAGACGTTCGGTATGGAAGTCGTGCATACGGTGCTCGTCTTCATCATCGAAGCATTCGGCGCGTTGATCGTGGCAACGTTCGCTTATCAGTTCGCTGGATTGGCTTGGCAAGGACGGACTTTGGGCAAAGCCCTGCTCGATCTCCGAGTGGGGTCGGTGCGCGGCGGCGAGGACCGACTGGGGCGGGGGCAGGCGGCGCGGCGCGCTTTCGTGGGCACGATGACCGACGTCGGGCTGTACTCGTGCGCGTGCATCGCGCTATTGGCGGGCCGGTTCCTTCTGTCCTTCGTGCTGTGGCTGATCGCGATCGTGGTCTTGGTGATCAACGCGGTGTGCGTCTTCGGTTCGAGTCGCCGCTCCCTGGTCGATCGCGTCGCGGGAACCGTTGTCGTGCAGGCCGGAGTGTTGCGGAAGTCGTTGGAAACGGCCAGGGACCACTTGTCCGAGGACGCGGCTGGGAATTCACGGTGTGGAACGAAGGCATGCTGACCTCGTGCAACAGAGTCGAGTCCGTCGATCAGGTGGTGGCGATGGAACGGGGTCATCGCGGGTATGACCCGGTCGCGCCCGGCGGCTTCTGCGACTCGATCAGCGCCGACTTGGACCAGTTGGTGACCCGCCGCCCGCCGCGCGAACGACCTTCCGCCGTGAGTCGGCCGAGGGAAGCGCCCAAGAAGGCGCGCTCATGGTCGAGGTGGTTCTGATACCGGGCAGCCCGCTCGCGTAGGCGAAGGCGCCGAGGAATCCCGCGCCTGCCTGCCCTCTCAGGCGGTGGCGGTTCGCAGTGCGAACCATCCCGTGCCGGGGTCGGCGTAACCGTGGTACATCAGGCGCACTCGCTGATCGACTTCGAAGAGGCGATAGACCGCGAGCATGGCGCGGGCGGTCGCTTCCTGCTGGAAGTCGTCGATGCGGCGGTACCCGATCGGGTGCTCGGGCAGCAGCTCCAGGCGGGTGAGTTCGGTGGGATCGGTGACTTCCAGGCCCATCGGTGCGGCGTCGGTGATGTGGTGGTCGTGCAGGATGTCGTGGATCCGGTGCGGGTCGGGGCGGCCGGAGCGGAATCGGTGGACTTCGGCGCGCAGCGCTGGACCGGCGGGCTCGCTCTCGACCACGTCGATCAGTTCGGGATCGACGCTCGGTGTTCCGGTGTCCTCGGCGATCGGGGTTTGTTCGAGCAGGTGCAGCATGTTGCCGCCGGGAATCAGTGGCTCCGGGGCGAGGAACAGGGTGACCGTCGGGCAGACGCAGCCCTGGCCGAGCAGACAGACACGCATGTGGAACGAATCGGACATGCGGCCCTCCTCCATCGGGACGGGCCGTGAGTAGACGGCCCTTTGCTGGATCGGGACTTCGTGGTGTGCCGATCGCGGAATCGCCCTGGCGCTTCTACGGTCGACCGTGCCGCAGTTCCCCAGTCTAGGAGCCGGGCACCGCCCGCGCATCGGCATCTTCCGCCTCGGTTCACGGAAGATGGAGGCAGGAAAAGCGGGCGCAGGGTGATGATCAGCCGGGCAGACGGCAGAGTCCGAGGGTCTTGCTGTGCAGGGCTCCGAGGCTGATCTTGTCGCGATATCGGACGCGGCGGTGAAGCGGGGACGTGGCGGGCGCAACCGCCGCTCAGCTGATCCGTATCTCGACCGGCGGAGCCGCTACGTGCGGATAGTCGGTGGTCACGTCGACCCGCACTCGACCCGGGCCGGTGGGCAAGGCGGCGAAGACGGTCGCGGCCGGCTGATTCCGAGCGGTCTTGTCGCTGACGGGCACGGCCACCGTGCCTGCCGCGCCGGTGTCGAGGTTGCGCCAATTGGCGAACGCCGTGAAGGTGCACGGCATGCCCATCGGCGTGTCGCTGACGAAGCTGATGCCGAAACGGGCCGCCCCGGGCATTCCGGCGGGCGAGGAGACGCCTGCTCTGCCTTCGCCGTAGCAGGTGTCGCCGAAGGTGCGGATGACTCCGATGTTCACGAATGCGGGTTCGTCCGCGGTCGCGGGACCCGCCGACGCCGCGAACCCGCCGACGCACAGCGCCGCGATCAGGGCGCTTCGTCCGACCAACTGCCTGTTTCGCACTGCCGATCACGCTCCTTCTTCGTCGAATCGAGCACTCTCGGACGGTCATTGTGCCCCGTTCGTCGGCGTTCGCGGTTCGATCGCGCGGCACGGCGTCGCGTGTCGACCCGGCACGCGAGCGGCGCACGCACGCATAGCATCGGATTGTGGAGCGAGGATCGTTGCTGAAGGCTCGGGCCGGCGGGAAACTGCACGGCGGCAATCACGGGATCGCGCCGGAAGAGGTGGTGGCCGCGCAGCGGGCCCGCATGCTGGTGGCGATGATCGAAGCGGCCGCGGACAAGGGCTACGCGGCGGCGACGGTGGCGGACGTGCTGAAGCGGGCCGAGGTGTCCAGGATGACCTTCTACCAGCACTTCGCGAACAAGGAGGCGTGCTTCCTCGCCGCCTACGACATGGCCGTGGAGATCGTGATGACCAGGATCACGGGCGCGCTCGCCGCTGACGGCACGTCGCTCGAGCGGATCGATCGGGCACTCGACGCCTACTTCTCCACCCTCGCGCAAGAACCACAGGTGGCGAAGGTCTTCTTGGTGGAGGTGTACGCGGCGGGAAGGCCGGTGCTGGAGCGGCGGTTGGCGACCCAGGCGGCTTTGGTGGACGGTTTCGCCGAGGCGCTCGGCGCGACGCGCCCGCATCAGCAGCTGGCGGGCGAGGCGGTGATCGGCGCGGTCGTCTCGCTGGCGACCAACCGCGTCGTCGCAGGGGACTTCGCCGCGCTGGCCGGGTTGCGCGAGCCGCTGATGTCGTCGCTGATCAGGAATCTGGTGTGCGGCCGGACAGTCGTCCGGCGACCGCGGGCAGCCGATCCAGCATCGCCACGGTGAAATCGGCCAGCAGCGTGATCAGCCCGTCGCGGTCGACGTCGAGCCCCCCGTCCAGCCAGACGAGAACCAGTTCCGCCGCGCCGCCGGTGATCAGCTGGGAAGTCGCGGCGATCGCGGTGTCCTGCCCTTCGGGCAGCTCGAGCACCAGGCGGGTCTGCTCGATGATGACGTCGGCGACCTGGCGCATGCCCGCGAACCGGCTGCGCATGAGCGCCTCGTCGCCGTAGGTCTGGGCGAACGCCACTTTCGCGCGTCGCGGATCGTCGGTGAGTTCGACGATGAGGGCCGCCACTCCGGCGCGGATCCGGTCGGCGGGCGTGCCCGTGGTCTCGGCGATGGCGGCCTTCGCCCGGTCCAGCGCCGCCTGCTGGATCTCCACCAGCACCCCGGAGGCCAGCGCGTCGCGGTCGGGGAACGCCTCGTAGAAGAAGCGCGGGCCGACCTTGGCCTGTTCGCACACCCCGCGCACGGTCAACGCCGACAGTCCCTGTGTGCCGATGATGTCGAGGGCGGCGTCGAGCAACCGCCTGCGCCGGTCCTCGCGGCGCTCGGCCGTGGAGGCTCCGCGGTAGGTGCCGCTGACGGTACGGGTCACCCCGCCAGCTTGGCACAGCCAAAATTGGGAAACAACCGTTTACGGAAACGATGGTTTCCTCTATCGTCGGACTATCGCAGTGTCGCGAAGGGAAGACGGTCATGAGTCTGCTTGTGCCCCAGTCGTTCGATGAGATCTCCGGCACGATCCGCCAGGCGCGGACCACCTGGGCGTGGCACGCGCAGCGCGCGGCCGCGCGAGCGGTCGCGCATTACCCGGCGCAGGTGCGGCCGCTGGCCGATCCGCCGCCGGGCAGCGGACTGAAACCGGTGCTCGGTGACTTCGGGCTCCCCGGCATCGGATACACCTTGCACGCGTTGGCCGACCCGATCCAATTCGCGCGGAAGCGTTTCGACCGCTTCGGCCCGGTGCAGTGGTTCGGCATGCTCGGTCGGCGCATGGTCACCTTCGGCAGTCCGGAGGGCTACGAGGCGGTGATGCTGGACCGCGACAAGGTGTTGTCGGCGCAGCGCGGCTGGGAGTGGCTGATCGGCCCGTTCTTCCGCGGGGGTCTGCTACTGCGCGATTTCGACGACCACCTCTTCCATCGGCGCGTGATGCAGCAGGCCTTCACGCGGCCGCGGTTGATCGGGTACCTCGACCTGACCACGCCTCGGATCACCCGCGGCATCGCGCAGTGGGAGCCCGCCGACGATTTCCCGGTCTACCGGTCGATCAAGAAACTGCTGCTCCAGCAGGCCACCGAAGTCTTCGCGGGCGCCGAATCCGGCGCGGGCTCGGCACGATTGGAGCGCGCCTTCGAGGACGCGGTGCGCGGCGGGGCCGCCTTGATCCGGGCGAACGTGCCGGGCGGTGTGTGGGCCCGCGGCGTGCGCGGCCGCCGGGTGCTCGAGGAGCACTTCCGCCGCGAGTTGCCCGCGAAGCGCGCGGGCGGCGGCAGCGATCTGTTCAGCGTGCTGTGCCGGGCCCGCACCGCCGACGGCGATACCTTCACCGACGCCGAGGTCATCGAGCACATGATCTTCGTGATGATGGCGGCCCACGACACCAGCACCATCGCCGCGTCCATGCTGGTCTACGAACTCGGCAGGCACCCCGAATGGCAGGAGCGGCTGCGCGCCGAATCCGTCGCGCTGGGCAAGCCGGCGCTGGACTACGACGATCTCGACCGCCTGCCCTCGCTCGATCTCGCGTTCAAGGAAGCGCTGCGGGTCTACTCGCCGGTGGCCCAGCAGGTCCGCGAAACCATCGCCGACGCCGACATCCTCGGCTACTACCTGCCGAAGGGGACGTTCATCCTCTGTGGCACGTACGGGCTGATGCGCAACGAGGAGTACTGGCACGATCCCGATACCTTCGACCCGGAACGTTTCGCCGAGCACCGTCGTGAGGACAGATCGCACCGCTTCGCCTGGGCGCCTTTCGGTGGCGGGGCGCACAAGTGCATCGGCCTCTACTTCGGCGGCATGACCGTGAAAGCCGTAGTGCATCAAATGCTGTTGCGGTATCGCTGGAGCGTGCCGGACGGCTACCAGCTGCCCCTGGTCGCCGGAACCGGACCGGTGCCCGCCGATGGTTTGCCCATCCGGCTGGAGCGGATCGTCCGATGAGGATCATCGCCGACCGAATCGTCTGCGCGGGGCACGGCATGTGCGAAGCGCTGGCGCCCGACCTGTTCCGGGTCGGCGCGGACGGGATCGTCGTGCCGCCCGACACCGTCACGAGCGACCGGGAGCTGCTCGAGCTCGTCGTCGACAGCTGCCCGGTCGCGGCGCTGCGGCTGAGCTGAGGTCTCCCGGCTCGTTTCGCGTCCTCGGCGCTGGGTACCGCGAACTGCGATATTCGAGCCCATCGACGCGAGAGGACCACATCTCATGGCCACCTGCGATACGTGCGGAAACGAGTACGACAAGACGTTCACCATCACCCGCGACGGCCAGTCCGCCACCTTCGACAGCTTCGAATGCGCGATTACCGCCATGGCCCCGACCTGCACGCACTGTTCCTGCCGGATCGTCGGGCACGGTGTGGAGGCGCGTGGAGACTACTTCTGCTGCGCGCATTGCGCCCACGAAGCGGGTCATCCGGCCCTGGTCGATCACGTCTGAACCCGCTGCCGAGCGGCGATGCGCGACCGATCACCCGCGCGGCGCGTGGCTTCGCCGCACCTCGAGCCCCGCGACCCGCGCTGCTTCGGCCAGCACCGCTTCGAGCATGGCCGGAGTGAGTCGTCCGGTGAAGGTGTTCTGCTGGCTGACGTGGTAGCAGCCGAACAAGTGCAGCGGACCGCGGCCCTCCTCGGCGGCGGCCAGTTCGACGTGCGCGCCGTGGCCGAATCTCGGTCGCGGGCGCGGCACGGCCCAGCCCGCTTCGGCCAGCACCGGAAGCAGTGCCTGCCAGCCGAACGCGCCGAGCACCACCACCGAGCGGACGGTGGGCGTCAGCAGTCGCAGTTCGGTCGCCAGCCAGTGTCCGCAGCGATCTCGCTCCTCCGGCGTCGGCTTGTTGTCCGGCGGTGCGCAGTGCACGGGAGCGGTGACCCGCACGCCGTGCAGCCGCAGGCCGTCGTCGACGCTGACCGCGGTCGGCTGGTTGGCCAGACCGACCGCGTGCAGCGCCGCGAAGAGCACGTCGCCGCTGCGGTCGCCGGTGAACATGCGGCCGGTCCGGTTGCCGCCGTGCGCCGCGGGCGCGAGTCCGACGAGCAGCATCCGCGCGTCCGCCGGACCGAAGCCGGGCACGGGACGGCCCCAATACGTCTGGTCGCGGAAGGCGGCGCGTTTCTGTCGCGCGACGAGCTCGCGCCAGGCGACCAGACGCGGGCAGGCGAAGCAGTCGGCGACCGCCGCGTCGAGTTCGGCGATGGTCCGGCACACGTCAGCACCGGCCGTACGAGGCGGTGGCGTAGACCGCCCATACCGTGCGGCGCCCGAGGGCGTGGCAGCGTCGGTCGGAGATCGGTGTCTCGTGCATCAGAACTCCCTTCGGTGGTCCCAGGGGAGGGACGAACCGGGCGATCGTGCCCACGGTGCGCCGACGCGACCGGCCGGTGCCGTCGATCGTTGATCGGTCCCGTCCGGACGGTACCGCTTCGGACATCTGTCCAGTTCAGCGGGGTGATCGAGCGGCCGCCGGGTGCGATATGTGATCGGTACCACCCGGTCGGGGTTGGTAGCATGGCGGTTCCGACCGACCGGATGCGGTGGTTCACCTCCGGCTTCTTTCGAAAGAGTCTTTCCATGCAGTTTGAGATCGTCGAGCGGGACGAGACGTGGGTTGCCGGGCTGCCGGTACGCAGCCCCAAACGTGCGCTCGGGGAACTGCGTGACCGGGATCTGGAGGCCGCCTGGGCGGCGGTGTTGCACCAGGAACTCGGCGGCCCGTTGGCCAGCGCCTACACCGACTACACCGGTGAGCTGGGCACGTACAACACCCAGATCGTCGGCTATCAGTGCGCGTCCTTCGCCGACGTCACCCGCGGTCACCTGGTCGCCCGGCTGCCGCGCGGCGCCTACGCACGGTTCTCCTCGGTCGGTAACTTCCCGCAGGTGATGACCGACCTGTGGACGCAGATCGCCTACGCCGAGGAACACAACCAGATCAAGCGGACCTACACCGGCGATTTCGAGTGCTACCCGCACGCCTACAAGATCGATCTGTACCTGGCGGTCGACGCGCGATGAGTTATGCGATCGTGGTGCGTGCCGAGGCGGTCTACGGCGGGCTGGTCGTCCCGCGCGTGCGCCCGAGCTTCAAGGTCAGCAACAGCGACCTCATCGAGTTCCTCAAGGATCGCCTGCGGGACCGGGGGGACGGCGTGGACCGTCCGATGTACACGGTGTACGTGCCGGATCCGGCCGGGAACTACAACGCTGTGGTCTGTTTCGAGTACCCCGCGCCGGACGCGGTGCCGGTGGGTGACGTCTTGGTGCGTGTCCCGAAAGGCGTCTATGCCCGGTTCGCGCCGAACGGCGACTATCACGATCCGGTAGAGGACGTCTGGGCGCAGGTCGACGACGCGACGGCGTCCGCCGAGATCACCCGGGCCTACCGTGAAGAGATCGAGATCTGGCACGCCCCGGAATCGGTCGAGTTGTTCATTTCAATCCTCGTTTAAATTGCTAATCGGTAACTGACCTCGGACCGACTGGTCTCCATGTTATTTCCGATTTCGAATACGCCGGTTCTGACCTGCGAAAATATGGCGTGTACCACAGAGTTTTCGGAAGATTAACCGGACGGCTGGTCAATTCCTGTCCGATGACGGATACTGCCCTGGGCAACTTCGTCTCGGCTCGGGGCCGCGGAGGGCTGCATCGGGCTGGACTATCGCGCATGGCAGCGCGGCGATGGAGTAGGAACAACATGACTGTGGATCTGATTGCAGTCGTGCCGAGGAACTCCCGTGGGCGGGGAGTGCGACGGTATTACGACGCGCAATCCGAGTGTGCGTTCTTTGTCTCCGAACCGGGCGTGCAGCCGGAACTCTGGGACCGGTATCTGCACGGGGCGTGTGCCGTTTACCGGCATTTCGGAGTCGAACACGCGCTCGAATACGAAACGGTCGCCGACGGTGCGTCATCGGCGCTGTTCTTCGCCGCGCTCGACGCCGACGGCGACATGGTCGCCGGGGTGCGGATGCAAGGTCCGTACACCGACGCGCGGCAGGCGCACGCGCTGGTCGAATGGGCCGGTCAGCCGGGCGCGGACGACTTGCGGCAGATGATCGCCGACCGGATACCGCAGGGCGTGATCGAGGCCAAAGGCGCGTGGGTCGCTCGCGATGCCGCCAACCGGGGCGAACTCAGCGCGGCGATCTCGCGCACCGTGCTGCACGGCGCGCGCCTGCTCGGCGCCCGCTACGGCTTCGCGACGGTGGCCTCCTTCACCGTGGCCCGCCACGAGGCGTGCGGTGCGGTTGCGGCCGAGCGCATTCCCGCGGTGCCGTATCCGGACGAGCGCTACCGAACGGTTCCGCTGTGGTGGGATACCCGGAGCTATGCCGCCTCAGCCGAGGAAGCGCAGCGATCCCTGACCCAGCGCGAACAGGACGCGCTCGGCCTGTCGACCGCGCGTACGCCCGATGTGCGATGCGGGATCGGGCGGCCGACGGAGGGCCGGCGCGGACATGGGCGATGACCGGAGCCGAGCGGCGGACCACCGGCCGCTGATCATCGACCCCGCCGATCCGGAGGACGCGCGGATACTCGCCGCGCTGCGCGCCGACCCGCGCATCGAAATCCTCGATCTGCGTGCGTCGTTGCGCGCCGAATACAGCAGAATGGTTGCCGCGCCCGATATTCCGGAGGGGCACGAAGCGGATCGCTGGATCTATTATCCGTGGCGCGCCGCGGTGGTCGGATTGCCGGGGCCGCGTACTTTCCGGATGATCCGGCTGGATCGTAATCGGAACAAACTGACCAGAGCCGAACAGGACCTTTTGGCCGAACGCACGATCGGGATCGTGGGACAAAGCGCCGGGCACGCGATCGCGCATCTGCTCGCCATGGAGGGCGTTTGCGGCGGATTGCGCTTGGCGGACCTGGACGATATCGAGTTGTCGAATCTCAACCGGGTGGCCGGGACGCTGTTCGACATCGGCGTCAACAAAGCGGTGGTAACCGCACGCCGTATCGCCGAGTTGGACCCTTATCTCCCGGTGCAGATCTTCGCGGCCGGGGTCGACGAGAATTCGGTGGACGAATTCCTGGACGGACTCGCGATCGTGGTCGAGGAATGCGATTCGCTCGATATGAAACTCGTGATTCGCGAGGCGGCGGCCCGGCATCGCATTCCCGTACTGATGGAAACCAGTGACCGTGGTTTGCTGGACGTCGAGCGTTTCGATCTCGAAGCCCGTCGTCCCGCGTTCCACGGATTACTCGGCGAGGTCAGCGCCCGGGATTTGCGGGGACTGACCTCGCGGGAGAAGGCGCCGTACGTGGTGAAGCTGCTCGGCGCCTCCGGGCTGTCGCCGCGGCTGGGCGCGAGCCTGGTCGAAGTCGGCGAGACGGTGAACAGCTGGCCGCAGCTGGCCGGTGACGTCGGCCTCGGCGCCGCGAGCGTGGCCGCCGCCGTGCGGCGCATCGGACTGGGGCTGAAGCTGGATTCCGGTCGCGTCCGGATCGATGTGGAACGGCATCTCGACGAGCTGGCCGACCCGCCGCCGAACGACGAGCCGGTGTGGGCCGATGCGCCGCCCGAGCCCGTCACCGGGCCCATCGCAAGCGTCCTCGCCTGCGCGCAACGGGCTCCATCCGGGGGAAACATGCAGCCTTGGTCGTTGCGGGCCGGCGCGGAGCACATCGCCATCGAGCTGGCGCCCGAGTGCAGCACGGCGATGGACATCGGCTATCGCGGCAGCGCCGTCGCACTCGGCGCGGCCGTCTACAACGCGCGGGTCGCCGCGGCCGCGCACGGAATCCTCGGCCCGCACGAGTTCGTCGAAGGAGCGCCGGGGTCCGGTCGTCTCGTCGCCAGCTTGCGGCTGGGGAACGATCGCAGTGCCGAGCTGGCGGCCGACTATCCCGCCGTTCTGCGACGCGAGACCAACCGCAGGGTCGGCACCGGGGCCCCGCTGGCAGACGGCGTACTCGACGCGCTCACGGCGGCCGCCGAAGCAGCCGGTGCGCATGTGCGCGCCGTCGTGGAACGGGAGGACATTGAGGAAGCTGCGAGGTTGCTGGGGGATTCCGATCGGGTCCGCTATCTCACGCCCCGCTTATACGAGGAAATGCTCGCCGAAGTCCGTTGGGCGGACGACACGCCGGAGACCGGAATCGATGCGCGCAGCCTGGAACTGACCGACGACGAATGGGCGGCATTCCAGATCACCACCCGCGCCGACGTCATGGCGCAGTTGCGGTCCTGGTCGGGTGGAGCGGCGCTGGGGAAATACACCGGTGACCGGGTGCGGTCCAGCTCCGCCATTCTGGCCGTGACATTCGACGCGGCCGACCCTCGATTGACCGACTACGCGGCGGCGGGCGCGGCGGTCACGCGGGTTTGGGTGCGGGCCGAGCGCCTCGGATTGTGCGTGCAGCCGATTTCCCCGGTATACCTCTACGCCCGACGCCATGCGGAACTTGCAGCGATTTCCCCCGACTTCACGGATACACTAACGTCACTTCAGGGCCGTTTCCTGGACCTGCTGGAAGTGCCCGAGCATGAGACCATGGCGTTGGTGCTTCGCCTGAGCTACGCCTCCGCCGCCACCGTACGCAGCAGGCGGCGTCCGGTGCTCGGTGTGGACACCAGTAGTTAGCGCGATCGGAGACAATGTGCCACGGCGGACACTCGACTCGTTGGTGACCCAGGTCGCCTCTGAGCTCATGGGTGTGGACGCCACGACCATGGTCGCCGCCACCGAACGCGTGCTCGCGCAACTGGTCGAGTACTTCGACGTGGATTTCAGCTACGTGCGGCACACCGACCGCGAACGCCGGGCAACCGTGCTCATCGCCGAGTGGCCGCACCGGCAGAACATTCCGGATCCCGATCCGCTCGGCGTGATCTACTTCGACGGCGCCGACCCGGTGTTCCGCGCCCTGGAGAACGCGACCGAGCCGATGGTCGCGCGCCCGACGCCGGAATTCGCCGACTACCAGGAGACCGTGCGCCGTGGTTCCGGCATCGTCGGGGTGACCTCGGCGGCGGTACCGCTGATGTCGCGTGGCGAGCCGACCGGTGTGCTCGGGTTCGTCAAGTCGGGCGATCGGGAGTGGAGCAATCGCGAACTCAACGTGCTCAAAGCCATCGCGGCGCTGTTCGCGCAACTGCAAGCGCGGGTGGTCGCGGAGGAACGTCTCCGATACATCGCGCTGCACGACGACTTGACCGGCCTGGCCAACCGGCGCGCGCTGCTCGAGCACATGGAGGAGCGATTACGCGCGGGAAGCCCCGGCCCGGTGGCCGCTTTCTTCCTCGACCTGGACCGCTTGAAAGCACTCAACGATTTCCTCGGTCACACCGCAGGGGACAACTTCATCCGCACCTTGTCGACGCGCCTGCGGGAGAACCTGGACCCGAACGACATGATCGCCCGACTGGGCGGCGACGAATTCGTCATCGTTCCCGCCAAGCCGATGGACGCGGTGGCCGCCGAGTACGAGGCGAACCGCATCCAGCAGTTGATCGCGCGGCGCGTCACCGTCGGCGGCGAGTCGGTCAGCCGGGGCGCCAGCGTCGGCGTCGCGCTCGGCTTCCCCGGTGAGACGACGGTCGCCGACGTGCTGCGCCGCGCCGATCACGCGTTGTTGTCGGCGAAATCGGGCGGCGGCAACGGCGTCGCGGTGTTCACCGACACCATGCGCGCGCAATTCGAACTCCAAGACGACGTGGAGCTCAACCTGCGCGGCGCGGTGTCGGACGGCTCGCTGCTGCTGCACTACCAACCCGAGGTGGATCTGCGCACGGGCCGCATCGTCGCGTTGGAGGCGCTGGTTCGCTGGCTGCACCCGACCAGGGGATTGCTGCCGCCCGCCGCGTTCGTCACCGTCGCCGAGGCCACCAACCTGGCCGGCGAACTTGGCCGCTGGGTGATCCGGTCGGCGTGCGCGCAATTCGCCGAATGGCGCAGGCGCGGTCTGGCGGGCAACGTCGTGATGCGGATCAACGTGTCGCCGGTGCAGTTGGTGAGCCTCGATTTCGTCGAGCGCATCGAGGACATTTTGCGCCTGTTCGGCATCGACGGCAGCTCGGTGTGCCTGGAGATCACCGAGCACGTCGTGGTCCAGGACCTGGCCCGGACCCAGGTCACGCTGCGCGGACTCAAGCGGATGGGCGTGCAGATCGCCATCGACGATTTCGGCACCGGCTACAGCTCGCTGTCGCATCTGAAGGCGCTGCCGGTGGACGCGGTGAAGATCGATCGGGGTTTCGTGCAGCGCCTCGGCGCCAGCACCGACGATCTGGCCATCGTGAAATCCATCATCGGCCTGGCCGGCTCGTTCGGGCTGGGCGTCGTCGGGGAAGGCGTCGAGACGGCGGTCGCCGCGCGCACCTTGGTCGGCCTCGGCTGCTACCGCGCGCAAGGCTTTCTGATCGCGAAGCCGATGCCCGCCGAGCAGGTCGAGACGCACCTCACCGCGGGACGGATCCCGCTTGATCTCGATCTTCCGCGGGCCGGGCGCGGGCTGCCCGCGCACTGAGATCACCGCGACAGCCGCCGGTTATCCGGTTCTTTCACGGCCGTTCACGCACCGTTGGGCGCGGGTAACCCGATCCGCTGCACGATCGGCCACGTGCGCATAGTTCAGCTTGCGAACTTCTACGGCCCGCGGTCGGGTGGGCTGCGCACGGCGCTGCACCATCTGGGCGAGGGTTACGTCGCCGCGGGACACGATGTGGTACTGATCGTGCCGGGCCCGCGCCGGTCCGAGGAGATCCTGCCCACCGGCGTCGTACGGATCACACTGCCCGCGTTGGCCATTCCGTGGACCGGGGGTTACCGTGCCGCGGATCCACGCCGGGTGGCCGACGTCCTGGACGGATTGCGGCCCGACGTGCTCGAGGTCTCCGACCGGCTGACGCTGCGCGGATTCGGCCGCTGGGCGCGGCGGCGCGACGTGGCAGGCGTGATGATCTCGCACGAGCGGCTCGACCGGCTGCTGGGGCAGGTACTGCCCGGCCCGGTGGCGCGGCGCTGCGCCGATGTGGCCAACCGGCACACCGCCACCGACTACGACATCGTCGTGTGCACCACCAGCTTCGCTCGCGAGGAGTTCCTGCGCATCGACGCGCGGAACGTGGAGCTGGTCCCGCTCGGCGTCGATCTCGATCTGTTCAACCCGCACCGGCGCGATCGCAGGCTGCGCGCCGATCTGGGGGTGCCGGGTCATCCGCTGCTGGTGCACTGCGGCCGGTTGTCGGTCGAGAAGCGGGTGGATCGCAGCATCGAGGCGGTCGGCGCGTTGCGGGCGGCGGGTATCGAGGCGCGATTGATCGTCGCCGGGGACGGCCCGCGCCGCGACGCGTTGCAGCGGCGGGCCCGCACGCTGGCCCCGCTGCCTGGCGGGGTGCCCGCCGTGCACTTCACCGGCTTCATCGCCGAGCGCGCGATGGTCGCCAAACTGCTCGCCACGGCGGATGTCTCGCTGGCGCCCGGTCCGCACGAGACTTTCGGCCTCGCGGCGCTGGAAGCGCTCGCGGCGGGCACGCCCGTGGTGGCGAGCCGATCCTCCGCGCTGGCCGACATCGTGACCGCCGACTGCGGCGCGGTGGCCGCCGACCATCCGTCCGCGTTCGCGCGGGCGGTCAGCGACGTGCTGGCCATGCCGCAGGCCCGCAGGCGCAGCGCCGCGCGCAGCCGGGCCGAGCAATTCACCTGGCCGCGAGCCGTCGCGGGCATGCTCGCGGTTCTGGGTCGTTAGCGGCGTCCCGGTCGGCGGCCGCCGACTGGACTACCCTGCGGGGAACCGATTCGGCGATTCGAGATGGGATGCGCAGTGCTGGGTAGAGGTCGCGGGCGAGCGGGTCGAACGACGGTGCGCGATGCGAAGGTTCTGGTCACGGGCGCGGCGAGCGGCATCGGCCGGTCCACCGCGCTGGCCGCCGCCGCGGACGGCGCCGAACTGGTGCTCACCGATGTCAATGCCGAGGGCCTGGACGCCACGGTGACGGACATCCGAGCCGCGGGCGGACGTGTGGCTCTGGCGCAAGCGCTGGACATCACCGACTACGACGCGGTGCGCGCCTTCGCCGACCGGGCGCACGCCGAACTCGGCAGCCTGGACGTCGTCATGAACATCGCGGGCACGTCGGTCTGGGGGACCGTGGAGAACCTGGAGCACCAGCACTGGCGGCGCATGGTGGAGGTCAACCTGATGGGGCCGATCCACGTCATCGAGACCTTCGTGCCGCCCATGGTGCGCGCGGGCAAGGGCGGCGCGCTGGTGAACGTGTCGTCGGCGGCGGGCCTGCTCGCGCTGCCCTGGCACGCGGCTTACAGCGCGGGCAAATTCGGCATCCGCGGCGTATCCGAGGTGTTGCGGGTGGATCTGGCGCAACACGGCATCACGGTGCATCTGGTGGCGCCCGGCGCGGTGAACACGCCGCTGGTGCGCAGCGTCGAGCTGGTCGGAGTGAACAAAGAGGACCCGAAGATCAAGCGGCTCACCGCCGCGTTCACCGAGCACGCGGTGCCGCCGGAGCGGGTGGCGACGGCGATCCTGCGCGGGATCGAACGCAACCGGTTCCTGATCTACAGCTCGTTCGACATCCGCTTCGGTTACTGGTGGAAGCGCAAGTTCGCCTTTCCCTACGAGTTCGCGATGCGGCGCACCAGTGCCCGGTTCAGCAGGCTGCTGGCTTCGACGGGCAATTGAGCTGCACGTCGAGCACGCGCGCGCCGGGACCTTCGGCGCCGAGCCGGTCGTGCTCGTTGACCAAGCGGCAGGTGCCGAGGGACAGGCAGCCGCAGCCGATGCAGCCGGTGAGGCTGTCGCGCAATCGGATCAGCTGGGTGATCCGGTCGTCCAGGTCGGCGCGCCACGTGGTGGACAAGGTCTCCCAATCGCGCCGGGTGGGCGTGCGGCCTTCCGGTAGTTGATCGAGGGCCGCCCTGATCTCGCTCAGCGGTATGCCGACGCGCTGGGAGATGCGGATGAACGCGACGCGGCGCAAGGTCTCGCGGGCATATCTGCGCTGATTCCCGCTGGTGCGTCTGCTCGTGATGAGCCCTTCGCGTTCGTAGAAGTGCAACGCGGAGACCGCGACTCCACTACGCTCGGAGAGCTGCCCGGGGGTCAGCTCCTTCGCCCGCCAATCGGCTGCTGTCGACATGCACGCTCCTCCCAATCACCTCAACAATACTTGAGGTTAGGGTGTGCTGGGACCGGATTCGGCGATCGCGCACCGATCCGCACGCCGAAGCCGGGATTTCCGTGCTCTTCCGGCCGCGGCGCACTACGGTTCGATCATGGGAGCAGATGCTGTGTCCGCGCGGGAGGGTGCGCGTTTGGCCGTGACGTCCGAAGTCGGCACGCTGCGTACGGTGCTGCTGCACCGGCCGGGCAACGAGCTGCGCAGGCTGACCCCGCGCAACAACGATCAGCTGTTGTTCGACGGCATCCCGTGGGTGGAGCGCGCGCAGCAGGAGCACGACGCGTTCGCCGAAGTGCTGCGTGGCCGCGGCACCGAGGTGCTGCTGCTGTCGGACCTGCTCGCCGAGACCATCCAGGTCAGCGGCGCCGCCCGGATCCAGGGCATCTCGGCCGCCGTCGACGCGCGCAGGCTCGGACACACGCTGGCCGACGAACTGGCCGCCTTCCTGCGCGGCGTGCCCGCAGGGGAACTGGCCGACATCCTCATGGCGGGGATGACCTTCGACGAGTTGCCGTTCGGGCCCGACGCCACCTCGCTGGTGCGCCGCATGCACCACGGCGGCGACTTCGTCATCGATCCGCTGCCCAATCTGCTGTTCACCAGGGATTCCTCGTTCTGGGTCGGTCCGCGCGTGGCGATCACCTCCCTCGCGCTGCCCGCCCGCAGCCGGGAGACCTCGCTGACCGATCTCATCTACGCGTTCCATCCGCGTTTCCTCGGGGTGCGCCGGGCGTACGAATCGCACACCGCGCCGATCGAAGGGGGCGACGTGCTGCTGCTTTCGGAGGGCGTGGTCGCGGTGGGCGTCGGCGAGCGCACCTCGCCCGCCGGCGCGGAAGCCTTGGCGCGCAGCCTGTTCGACGATGACCTCGCGCACACCGTGCTCGTCGTGCCGATCGCGCAAACCCGCGCGACGATGCACCTGGACACGGTGTGCACCATGGTCGACGCGGACGCCGTCGTGATGTATCCGGCGGTGCGCGAATCGCTGTGCGCCTTCACCATCCGCAAGGCCGACGACTACGGCGGACGGCTCGGCAGCGGCCGGGTCGGCATCAGCGGTCCCGACCCGTTCCTGCCCGCGGCCGCCGAGGCGATGGGCATCGGCAAGCTGCGGGTGATCGACACGGGCCTGGACGGCGTCACCGCCGAACGGGAACAGTGGGACGACGGCAACAACACCCTCGCGCTCGCGCCCGGCGTGGTGGTCGCCTACGAGCGCAACGAGATGACCAACGCCAGGCTGGAGGACGAAGGCATCGAGGTGCTGCGCATCCCCGGCTCCGAACTCGGCTCCGGCCGGGGCGGCCCGCGTTGCCTGTCCTGCCCGCTGTCCCGCGACGAGTTGTGAGCGCGGGCATGTTCACCATCACCGTCTCGCACGACTCGACTGTGCCGCCCTACGAGCAGCTACGCCTCGGCATCATCGCCCAGGTGCGTTCCGGCGAACTGACCGCAGGAACCAAGATCCCGACCGTCCGCGCTCTTGCGGCTCAACTCGGCCTCGCCCCCAACACGGTGGCACGCGCCTACCGCGAGCTGGAGGCGGACGGCGTGGTCGAAACCCGGGGCAGGCAGGGTTCGTTCATCGCCTCCTCGGGAGACCCGACCCGCGACGTGGCAGGTCGCGCGGCCACCGCCTACGTCGCGACGGTGCGCAGATTGGGCTTGGACGACGCCACCGCCCTGCGCTATGTGCAGGCGGCACTCGAGGCCTGACCTCTTATCTCCAGCTGGGGAGCCAGAGGTGGTCGTGCCAGTTGCCCGGGGTGATCGGTAGCGCGGTGAGAATCGGCCACAGCCAGATGAAGTTGGCGATCACCAGGCCCAGGTAGAGGCAGACCGCGAGTAGTCCGAGGCTGCGCCGTTCGTTCGGCGGGGTGGGCAGGTAGATCCCGGCGGGGCTGCGCGGGATGGTGCTGGGGTGCGCGGGGCCCAGCACGTCGCCGAGCACCAGCGCCACGCCCATCACCAGGAACGGAGCCATCGGGACGGCGTAGAAGTAGTACATCTGCCGGTCGAGGGTGGCGAACCAGGGCAGCAGCGCGGCGCCGTAGCCCACCAGCACCGCGCCGTGGCGCCAGTCGCGACGGACCACCGCGCGCCACAGCATCCAGGCCAGCACCGGAAAAGCCACCCACCAAATGGCGGGCGTGCCGATCAGCATCACGGCCTTCACGCACTGGGTCTGCCCGCAACCGGTGACGCCGCTGTCTGCGTAGTAGTACAGCATCGGGCGCAGGCCCATGGGCCAGGTCCACGGCTTGGATTCCCAAGGGTGATGGTTGCCCGCCGAATTGGTCAGTTCGGTGTGGAATTCCAGCGACCTGGCGTTGAAGTACCAGAGCGAACGCAGCGCGCCCGGCACCACATGCGACCAGAATCCTCCGGTGCCGATCGGGTCCGTCGGCGCGGACGGATTGCCGGGCATGTACCGGTACACGCCGGTCTCGCTCGCGAACCAGGCCCAGTAGCTGGCCAGATAGATGCCGAGCGGCACGAGCACCAGCGCGTACAGCGCGGGCCCGATGTCCCGCAGCGCGACCCCGAGCCACGGACGGCGTACCCCGTAGAGCCGCCGCGCCGAGAGGTCGAAGTAGACGCTCATCAAGCCGAAGGCGGCGATGAAATAGATTCCGGACCATTTGGTTCCGCAGGCCAGCCCGAGCAGCAGGCCCGCGCCGAAGCGCCACCAGCGCACCCCGAGGCGCGGTCCCCAGTCGGTCACGCCGATCCGGCCCTCCGCGTCGGCGCGCGCGCACCGAGCACGCACGTCGTCGCGGTCGACGATCAGGCAGCCGAAGGCGGCGGTGACGAACAACGCCATGAAGATGTCGAGCATGCCGATGCGCGAGGAGACGAAGGTCAGCCCGTCGGCGATCAGCAGGATGCCCGCGATCGCGCCGATCAGGGTGGAGCGTGTCATCCGCCGGGTGATCCGGATCACCAGCAGCACCAGCACCGTTCCGGCGAGCGCGGCGGTGAAACGCCAGCCCCAGCCGTTGTAGCCGAACATCGCCTCGCCGATCGCGATGAACTGCTTGCCGACCGGGGGATGCACCACCAGCCCGTAGCCGGGGTTGTCCTCCACCCAGCCGCCGGTGAGCATCTGCCAAGCCTGCGGAGCGTAGTGCTTCTCGTCGAACACGGGGGTGCCCGCGTCGGTCGGGTAGTTGAGCATGGTGAAGCGCGTCACCGCCGCGATCGCGGTGAGGAACGCGGTCACCAGCCAGCCGCGCGCGCGGTCGGTCGGCCCGAAGTCGCGTGGCGGCCGCAGCGGCCCCGGGCTCGACCAGGATGGCACGGTTCCGAACCGTGCGGTCGCGCGCTGGTCGGTCACCTGGGTCACGCCCCGATCGTATGCTCCTCCGCCTCTCCGGGTCTTCAGGCCGTACTAGTTGGGTGGTTCGGGATTCGCGTTCAGGTCCTGCGTGAGTGCCGCTGTAGTTTTGGGCGTACCCGGTGAGTTACCCATGTGCTCACGAGATCGGCTGTACGTGTCGAGAACGGGCCCGGCGGATTCGCGGTCGGCTGCCGGCGTGAGTGAGATTCGTCTCGAAGGCATGCGGGATTGCTTCCGCCGGTGCGGCCGAACCTCGTTGCCGCCGGTATCTGCTGGGGCCGGTGGCGTCGGTGGATAGGCTGCGGGTTGGCGGTTGTCGCCGGATACGTGATGCGGACAGGAGTGCGGTGGCTTACGAGACGGCGGGCGGGCTGGTGCTCGCGGCGACGCCGATGGGTGATGTCGGCGATGCCTCGCAGCGCCTGCGCGAAGCGCTGGCGACGGCCGATGTCGTCGCCGCCGAAGACACCCGCCGCACCAGGGCGCTGGCCAAGGCGCTCGGCGTCGAGATCTCCGGCCGGGTGGTGAGTTTCTACGATCACGTCGAGACCGCCCGGATTCCGATGCTGCTCGACGAGATCGCCGACGGCCGTACGGTGCTGCTGGTGACCGACGCGGGCATGCCGTCGGTGAGCGATCCCGGCTACCGCATGGTGGCGGCGTGCGTCGAGCGGGATCTGCCGGTGACCTGCCTGCCCGGACCCTCGGCGGTGACCACGGCGCTGGCACTGTCGGCCCTGCCGGTGGAGCGGTTCTGCTTCGACGGATTCCCGCCGCGCAAATCCGGCCAGCGCCGGGAATGGTTGCGTACCTTGGCCACCGAACCACGCGCCTGCGTCTTCTTCGAGGCGCCGCATCGGCTCGCCGACTGCCTGGCCGACGCGGTCGAGATCCTCGGCCCGGACCGCCGCGCCGCCGTCTGCCGGGAGCTGACCAAGACCTACGAGGAAGTGATCCGGGGGACCCTGGCCGAACTGGCCGAGTGGGCCGTCGATGGCGCACGCGGCGAGATCACCGTGGTGCTCGCGGGCGCCCAGCCCGCCGCCGCCGATCCAGCGGACCTGGTGGACGCCGTGGAATCCCGAACCGCGGCGGGCCTGCGCCTCAAAGACGCCTGCGCCGAGGTCGCCGCCGCCCACGCCGTGTCGCGTCGCGAGCTCTACGACGCGGTTCTCGCCGCGCGCCGCACTTCCTAGCCGACCGCGACTTCGGCTGTGCGGTTCGCTCCGCGCGGGTGGTCGACCCGAAGCTGGGTGGCGGGCATGATCATCGGTATGACTTCTCTGGAGAGCAAGGCCACGACGTTTCTCGGGTTGCACGTGCCGGGTGATCCGGGCGTCTTCCCGACGGTGTGGGATGCCTGGTCCGCGAAAGTCGCCGTGGCGGCGGGCTTTCCGGCCTTGACGGTGGGCAGTCATCCGCTGGCCGATTCGATCGGCCGCTCGGACGGCGAAGGGATGACGTTCGACGAGTCGCTGACCCGGGTACGGCAGATCACGGCGGCGGTGGAAGTCCCGGTGTCGGTCGACATCGAGTCCGGCTACGGACAGGAGCCCGCGCGGCTGGTCGAGGGCCTGCTCGAGGCAGGGGCGATCGGACTGAACATCGAGGACACCGTGCACAGCGAGGGCAAGCGCCTGCGCACGGGCCAGGAACACGCCGACCTCGTGCACGGACTGCGCAAGGCCGCCGACGCGACGGGTGTGCACCTGGTGATCAACGCGCGCACCGACCTGCTCCTGCGCCAGGACGGAGACGAGGCCGACCGGGTGGACCGCGCCATCGAGCGGCTGCGGCTGGCCGCCGAGGCGGGTGCGGACGTGCTGTTCCCGGTGGGCCGCCACGCCGACGCCGACATGCGCCGCCTGACCGGCGAGCTGCCGCTGCCGATCAGCGCGACCGTCCTCCCGGATCAGGCCGACAAGGCCGCCCTCGCCGACCAGGGCGTCGCGCGGATCACCTTCGGTCCGTTCCTGCAGGCCGCGCTGACCAAGGAGATCAATACCCTGCTCGACCCCTGGAAGTGACATCGCGGAACAGCTGTGTGAGCGGTATCCGGTCGCCGCGACGACGGTGCCCGAGCCCCACCGGGTGACCGGTGGGGCGGCGGTGCGTCGGGTAGCGCGAGGACGCCATCCCGGTGACGGTCGCCGTGCCTTCAGGAGGGAACGGGAAGCCCCAGCGCGCTCATGACGAACTGGACGAACAGCGGCGCCAGATCCGGCACGCGCGCGGGTCCGTCCGAGACGATGACCCGCCGCGTGCGCTCGCCGATCGCGTCCGGGATCAGGGCGATCAGCCCGTCGGACAGTTCGGGGAGCGTCGGGTCCGCCGCCCGCGCCTGGTCGTAGAACACCCGGTACAGCTGGGCGAACCGGTCGACGGCCAAGTCGCGGTAGCCGACGGCCTCCTGGTTCACCTTGAACGACTCCACGAGCACCAATCGGGCGAAATCGGGCTCGGTGGCGACGGTCTGGCAGAAGGTGACCACGATGGACTCGATCTTCGCGTAGGCGTCGGCGTCCGGCGGCAGCTGGGCGAGTTCGTCCACGATCCGGGTCGCCATGATGTCGACGCCGGTGTGCACCGCCTCGGCGAAGCACTCCTCTTTGTTCGCGAAGTGGTCGTAGAAGGTCGTCCGCGAAACCCTCGCCCTGGCAACGATGTCGGTGAGGGTGGTGGCCGGGTATCCCTTGTTGTCGACGGACTCCACCATCGCCTCGACCAGCCTGCCGCGCTGCGACGTGAGCACGGCTTCGCGTGCCGCCCGATGCCGCTCGGCGAAACCGGACCGGTGAACGGATGCCGTCGCGTGCTGCTGGCCCATGTGTGCCCTCTCTGTGCCGGAACCGATTCCGAACGGAACGTCGTCGTACCGATCGCACACGGTCCGGGGCGTCGCCAGGCCGCGAACCGGTGTTTCATTATCCGACAACACATTCCACGGCGGGAAGGCAGGTGGATCCACTCGTGGGCATGTCGCCGTGGAACACCGCTAAAGTGTTGTGCGCCTTACCGTTACGGCAGGCCGGAGGCGGTCAGTCCTTCGGTTCGACGTACTTCGGGAACACCGGTTCCGGCGCGGGCAACGCCAACCCGGGCTCGATCGGCGTCGCGATGTCCGCGAACGTCCGGCTCCGCTGCCCCAGCTGGTCGAGGATGCGGCCCGCCGACCCCGGCAGCACCGGCTGCACCAGGATCGCGACGATGCGCAGCACCTCGAGCGTCACGTACAGCACGGTGGCCTCGCGAGCGAGATCCTCCGGGGTGCCCGACTTCGCCAGCGCCCACGGCGCCTGCGCGGAGAAGTACCGGTTCGTCTCGCCCAGGGTCAGCCAGATCGCCTCCAGCGCCAAATGCATCTGCTGGGCGTCGAATTCGGCCCGGCAGCGCTCCAGCAGACCGCCCGCCAGATCCAGCAGGGCACGGTCGTCGTCGGTGAACTCGCCGGGTGTCGGCACCACGCCGCCGCAGTCGCGCGCGACCAGCTTGGTGCTGCGCTGCACCAGGTTGCCGAACTCGTTGGCCAGGTCGCTGTTGATCCGGCTCACGATGGCCTCGTGGCTGTAGCTGCCGTCTTGGCCGTAGGAGATCTCACGCAGCAGGAAGAACCGCACCGCGTCCAAGCCGTAGTCGTCGACCAGCTCCAGCGGGTCGACCACGTTGCCGACCGACTTGGACATCTTCTCGCCCTTGTTGTACAGGAATCCGTGCACGAATACGCGTTTCGGCAGCTCCACTCCGGCCGAGAGCAGGAACGCGGGCCAGTACACCGTGTGGAAGCGTGTGATGTCCTTGCCGATGATGTGCACGTCGGCGGGCCAATACTTGCCGAAGGCGGCGGAGGAGGTGTCCGGGAAGCCGACGCCGGTGAGGTAGTTGGTGAGCGCGTCCACCCACACGTACATGACGTGGTCGGGATGGTCGGGCACCGGCACGCCCCAGTCGAAGGTGGTGCGCGAGATGGACAGGTCCTTCAGACCCGCCTTGACGTAGCTGACGATCTCGTTGCGCCGGGTCGCCGGCGCGATGAATTCCGGATGCTCGTCGTAGAGCGCCAGCAACTTGTCCTGGTAGGCCGACAGCCGGAAGAAGTAGTTCGACTCCTCGGTCCAGGTGACCGGCGTCTTGGAGTCGGTGGAGATGCGGGTGCCGTCCTCCAGCACCGTGGTCTCCTCGTCGGTGTAGAACGCCTCGTCCCGCACCGAGTACCAACCGGAGTAGTTGCCGAGGTAGATGTCGCCGTTGGCCAGCATCCGCTCCCAGATGGCGACGCTGGCGGCCTGGTGGTCGGCGTCGGTGGTGCGGATGAACCGGTCGAAGGAGATGTCGAGCGTCTTGTCCAGCGCCTCGAACACGTCGGAGTTGCGGGCCGCGAGCTCTTCCACCGGGATGCCCTCGGCGGCCGCGGCCTGCTGCATCTTCTGGCCGTGCTCGTCGGTGCCGGTCATGAAGAAGACGTCGTAGCCGTCGAGGCGCTTGAAACGGGCGATGGCGTCGGCCGAGATGTACTCGTACGCATGCCCGATATGCGGCGCGCCGTTCGGATAGGCGATGGCCGTGGTGATGTAGAAGGCGGGGCGGTCGACTTCGCTCATGGTGTGTCTACTGTAATGCGCGTGCATTCTTCCGCTCGCGTGAATATGCCCCTCGCCGATTCGCGGGTTCCCGCGTCCGCGCCGCGGGGTGGCCGCCGATGAGCGCGAAGCGTTCCGCGCCGGAGCTGCCCGAGCCGCTGTCGCCGATCGTGGACGCGCACACCCACCTGGACGCCTGCGGCGCGACCGATGAGGCGTCGACCGTCGCGATCGTCGACCGGGCCGCCTCGGTCGGGGTCGGCCGGGTGGTCACCGTCGCCGACGATCTGGACGCCGCGCGGTGGGCGGTGCGGGCCGCGCACTGGGACGATCGGGTGTTCGCCGCCGTCGCGCTGCATCCGACCAGGGCGAACGCGCTCGACGACGAGGCGAAGGCCGAGCTCGAGCGCTTGGCCGACGACCCGAGGGTGGTCGCTGTCGGCGAGACCGGCCTGGACTACTACTGGCCGGGCAAGCTGGACGGCTGCGCCGACGTCGAGACCCAGATCGAGGGCTTCCGCTGGCACATCGACCTGGCCAAGCGGGTGCGCAAGCCGCTGATGATCCACAACCGCGAGGCCGACCACGACCTGCTGACCGTGCTGCTGGACGAGGGTCCGCCGGAGCGGGTGATCTTCCACTGCTTCTCCTCGGACACGAACATGGCCCTGTCGTGCGTGGCCGAGGGCTACATCCTGAGCTTCTCCGGGACGGTGAGCTTCAAGAACGCGCACGAACTGCGCGAGGCGGCCAAGGTGGTGCCCGACGACCAGATTTTGGTCGAGACGGACGCGCCGTATCTGACCCCGCATCCGTTCCGCGGAGCGCCGAACGAGCCGTATTGCCTGCCGTACACCGTGCGGGCACTGGCCGAGGTGCGCGAGCAGGATCCGCTGGAACTGGCCGAGATCACCACCGCCAACGCGCGTCGCGTCTACCGGATCTGAGCGGGGGCGCCCGCCAAGGGGCGCGTACCCGAGGGCGTCACGGATGCCCGGAATGCATCGCTGTATGCGAAATGTGTCCTATGTCACTTTCGGCGTTCCGTTTTGTGATTTACCTGCGGGGTCGATATTCGATCGTGATATTGAAAAGGCCCTGTTCCGGAGCTTGCTGTTGTCGGCGCCCTGCCCCCTCGTTATCGTGCTGTGACCATGTCCCCCTTCATGCGGATCAACCAGTCGCGTTCGCCGCTGCTGTACATCGCGGTCGGCGCACTGCTGCTGACGCTGATCGTCGGCGCCGGTCTCGCGATCGTGAATCGCAAGACGGTGACCGTCGTCGTGGACGGCGAGAAGCTCTTCCAGACCACGATGTCGCGCGACGTGCGCGGCGTGTTGAAGGCCGCGGGCTTCGCGGTGACCGACCGGGACAAGGTGGCGCCCGCACTGGCCGCGCACATCGCCGACGGCGCGACCATCACGCTCAACCGCGCGAAAGAGGTCGACCTGTCGGTCGACGGTATGACGCAGAAGGTCTGGACCACCGGGGTGACCGCGGGGGAGGCGCTCGAACAGCTGAAGATCCCGAAAGAGGTGTACGTCTCGCCCGCCCGCGAGGAGCGGCTCCCGCTGCAGGGCGGGACGCTGACCATCGCGACTCCGCGCGTGGTCTCGCTGGTCGACGGCATCGGCAATCCGGTGGACGTGCGCGCCGCCGCGCCCACCGTCGGCAAATTCCTCGAGGTAACCGGCATCCCGCTGCTCGAGCAGGACTCCGTCGAACCGGCCGCGGCCACGCCCCTGACGAACGGCTTGCACGTCACCGTGACGCGCAAGCGGGTCGAACAGCAGACCGAGACGATGCCGCTGGACCCGCCGGAGAACGTCATCGAAGACCCGGAGATGAACATGAGCCGCACGGTGGTGGAGTCGCCCGGCGCTCCCGGCGTGCAGAACGTCACCTTCGCGGTCACCATGGTCAACGGCCAGGAAGTGGACCGTAAACCGGTCGCTTCGACCGTCACCGTGGCGGCGAAGCCGAAGACCGTCCGCAAGGGCGCCAAGCCTGGCACCGAGGTGCCCCCGGTGCGCGACGGCGCGATCTGGGACGCGCTGGCCCGCTGTGAGTCGACCGGCAACTGGTCGATCAACACCGGCAACGGCTACTTCGGCGGTGTGCAGTTCGACCAAGGCACTTGGGAGCGGCAGGGCGGGCTGCGGTACGCCCCCCGCGCGGACCTGGCCACCAGGGAAGAACAGATCGCCATCGCGGAGATCACCCGGCAGCGGCAGGGTTGGGGCGCCTGGCCCGCTTGCACCGGTCGCCTCGGCATCAGCTGACGCGGGGGAGACGTCGCGGCAGGCCGGGTATGCCGGTTGATAGATTCTCGAGGTGTCCGAACCTGATATTTCCGCCCGCGGGAGTGCGGCGCTGCTCGGGCCCGCCGAAGTGCGGGTGCTCGCCGAGCGGTTCGGGGTCCGGCCGACCAAGCAGCTCGGGCAGAACTTCGTGCACGACGCGAACACGGTGCGGCGGATCGTCGCGGCCGCCGGGGTGGGGCGCGGGGACGTGGTGCTCGAGGTCGGGCCCGGTCTCGGTTCGCTGACCCTCGCACTGCTGGACGTGGTGGACTCGGTGGTCGCCGTCGAAATCGATCCCGTGCTGGCGCGCCATCTTCCGGTGACCGTCGCGGACCGGGCTCCGGAACTCGCGGAGCGCCTGTCGGTGGTGGAGGCGGACGCGCTGCGCGTCACCGCGGCGGACCTGCCCGCCGCGCCGACCGCGCTGGTAGCCAATCTCCCGTACAACGTGGCCGTCCCGGTGCTGTTGCATCTGCTCGCCGAACTGCCCGGCATCGCGGTCGCTCTGGTGATGGTGCAGGCCGAGGTGGCCGATCGCTTGGCCGCCGAGCCCGGCGGCCGCATCTATGGCGTGCCCAGCGTGAAAGCGGGCTTCTTCGGGACCGTCCGGCGTGCGGGGGCGGTGGGCACGCAAGTGTTCTGGCCGGTGCCGCGGGTCGAGTCGGGCCTGGTCCGGATCGACCGCTTCGCCGAGCCGCCGTGGCCGATGGACGACGAGCACCGCCGCCGCGTCTTCGAAGTCGTCGACGCCGCATTCGCGCAGCGGCGCAAAACGCTGCGCGCCGCCCTCGCCGCCTGGGCCGGTTCGCCTGCCGAAGCCGAGCGCCGTCTGCTCGCCGCGGGCATCGCTCCCACCGCTCGCGGCGAAACCCTCGACACCGCCGCCTTCGTCCGGCTGGCGGCCCAGGCGTAGCGCGTCGCACAGAACAGTGGCTCCGCTACCGGCGTCGGCCGGTGCGCGGAACCACTGGTGGCGACCGGTCAGACGGCGACTTCGTAGCCTGCTTCGTCCACGGCGGCGACAATGTCGGCGTCGGCGATCTGCGCGGTGCTGTCGACGCGGACGGCGCCGCTGGCGAGATCCACATCGACGCCGGTCACGCCGTCGATCTTGCCGATCTCGGTCTTGACGGAGCTGACGCAGTGCCCGCAGGTCATCCCGGTGACGGTGTAGGTGGTGGTGGGCATGTCCGACTCCTTCGCATCCATATCATTCATACGGGCGGGGGGTACCCCGACATCAGAAAGATACCCCCTCCGGGTATATGTCCGCAAGAGGCGGCCGGGCCTCACACGCCTTCGGCCAGTTCCATCCAGCGCTCTTCGGCCGTTTCCTTCTCCGCGAGCACCTGCTTGAGCTCCGCGCCCAGGTTGACCAGCTTGTCCGGGTCGGTGGCGGCGTCGGCCAGCGCGACGTGCAAGCGCTGCTCGCGCTCGGACAGCTTGTCGATGGCGCGTTCCAACCGGGTCAGCTCCTTGCGGGCCGCGCGGTAGGCCGCGGAATCGGTGGCCGGGGCGTCGGCGGGCTTGGCATCGGGTGCGGCGGTGCGGGTCTGGTCCGCCGCGAGGGCCGCGCGCTTGGTCAGGTACTCCTCGATGCCGCCCGGAAGGTTGGTGAGCTTTCCGTCGCCGAACAACGCCCAGGTCGAGTCGCAGATCCGTTCGATGAGGTACCGGTCGTGGCTGATCACGACCAGCGTGCCGGCCCAGTTGTCGAGCAGGTCCTCCAGCTGTTGCAGGGTGTCGATGTCCAGGTCGTTGGTCGGCTCGTCGAGCAGCAGCACGTTCGGTTCGGACATGAGGATGCGGGTCAGCTGCAGGCGTCGCCGCTCGCCGCCGGACAGGTCGCCGACCGGCGTGCGCTGGCGGGCGGGGGTGAAACCGAGTCGCTCGGCCAGCTGTCCCGCCGAGATCTCCTTGTCGCCCAGCATGATTCGCTGCGCCACCTGCTGCACCGCCTCCAGCACGCGTAGGTCGGTGGGCAGGTCGTCGAGTTCCTGGCGCAGCCAGCCGATCTGGACGGTCTGGCCTTGGATGCGCTTGCCCGCGGCCAAGGTCGCGTCGGTGTCGCCCGCAAGGGCGCGCAGCAGCGTCGTCTTGCCCGAGCCGTTGACGCCGACCAGGCCGACGCGCTCGCCCGGCGCCAGCCGCCAGGTCAGGTCGCGCACCAATTCCCGGTCGTCCGGCGTGGTGAGCGTGACGTCCTCCAGCTCGACGACCACGCGGCCGAGGCGTTTGCGCGCGAAGGCGGCCAGCGAGACGCTGTCGCGCGGCGGCGGCACGTCGGCGATCAGGGCTTCGGCGGCCTCGACCCGGTAGCGCGGCTTGGACGTGCGCGCCTGCGGGCCGCGCCGCAGCCACGCCAGTTCCTTGCGGGCCAGATTGCGCCGCCGGGCCTCGGAGGCATCGGCCTGGCGGGCGCGCTCGGCGCGGGCGAAGATCCAGTCGCCGTAACCGCCCTCGTAGCTTTCGACCTTGCCGCCGACCACTTCCCAGGTGTTGGTGGCGACGGTGTCGAGGAACCAGCGATCGTGGGTCACCACGACCAGCGCGCTGCGGCGGCCGAGCAGGTGCGCGGCCAGCCACTGCACACCCTCGACATCCAGGTGGTTGGTCGGCTCGTCGAGCACGAGCAGGTCGAGTTCGCGCACCAGCGCGGCGGCGAGCGCGACCCGGCGGCGCTCGCCGCCGGAGAGGTTGTCCACCAGGGTGTCCATGCCGAGGCCGGCGATGCCGATGCCGTCCATCACCGAGCGGATGCGCGGGTCGGCGGCCCATTCGTGTTCGGCGACCTCGTCGGTCATGGCGTCGTCGGCCAGCCCGGCCAGCACCACCGATCCGACCGTCGCGCCCGCGGGCAGCACACCGCGCTGCGTCACCACAGCCATGCGCAGGCCGCCGAGTCTGCTGACCCGGCCGCTGTCGGGTTCCTCGATGCCGGTGAGCACCTCGAGCAGGGTGGTCTTGCCGCCGCCGTTGAGGCCGACGACTCCGATCCGTTCGCCCGCGTGCACGCCGAGCGAGACGTTGTCCAGCAGCGGCTTGATCCCGAAGCTCTTGTGGACCTGTTCGAGATTGATCAGGTTGGACATGGATCCTTCCGTGTCTTGCGGGGGCGGTCCGATGAGACCTACCTGTCGCGGCCCTGGGGCCCCGGGCCAGCGTACCGATGTGGGCGGACCGCCTGTCGTCCCGGCGAACGGCGGGGAGCTTGCGGTACGAACAATGTTCGTTTAGATTGATCGCGAACGAACGCTGTTCGTCCTCATGCAACCGAATCGGCGCTCCCCAGAAGTACAGCCGCAGAGTGGGACGCCCGCCTCCTATCCGAAGGCGTCGGCGGGCGGCACTATTCCCATTCCGCATGCTCTCTGGAGGATTCTCATGCACGTCGGCCTCGGCCTGCCCATCTCCGATCCCGCCGCGTTGCTCGACTGGGCTCGGCGCGCCGACGCGGGCCCGTTCCGCACGCTCGGCCTGCTCGACCGGCTGGTCTACGACAATCCCGAACCGCTGATCGCGCTGGCCACGATCGCCGGCGCGACCAGCCGCGTCCGAGTGCAAACCGAAGTACTGCTCGCGCCGTTGCGCGACCCGGTGCTGCTCGCCAAACAGGCCGCCACGCTGGACCGGATGTCCGGCGGGCGGCTGGTGCTCGGCCTCGGCGTCGGCGGCCGCGCCGACGACCACCTCGCCTCGGGCACCGACCTGCGCACCCGGGGCCGCCGCCTCGACGAGCAAGTCGCGCTCATGCGCCGCCTGTGGGCCGGTGAGCCCTACGGCGACGAGTGCGGGCCGATCGGCCCCGCGCCACTGCGCCCGGAAGGGCCCGAGATCCTGTTCGGCGGCTTCCAGCCCGCCGCACTCGAGCGCGTCGGCCGTTGGGGCGGTGGCTTTCTCGCCGCCGCACCGCCGTCGTGGGCGGGCGGGCTGTTCGACACCGTGCGCCGTTCCTGGACCGACCACGGCCGACCGGGCGCGCCGCGGATCGTCGCCCAGGTCAACGTCGCCCTCGGTCCGGACGACGTCATCGAAGACGCACGCGCGTCGATGGGCGCCTACTACGCGTTCACCGGCCGCGCCGAAGGCATGCTCGAAGGCATGCTCACCACGCCCGCGCGGATCCGCACCGCCATGGCGCAATTCGGCGATCTCGGCGCGGACGAGGTGATGTTCTACTGCTACGGCCGCGACGCCGATCAGGTCGATCGGCTCGCCGACCTGCTGCCCTGAGCGAGGCCGCGCATCGGTCACACGGATGCGGCGATGCCGAGCGTTCCCGCTTGATCGGCTCGCCGACCTGCGTACCGCAACGGTCGCGCGCAGGGCCGTCATGCTGAGCGTTCCCGCACGTACGGCAGGCCACATAGGGTTTCGTGCTCGCCGCAGTGTCGTCGGCATCACCACCTCGCAGTGGACACCCCGCCGGAGCTACGGACGGTTCGGCAGGAACCGTGCCTGAAGTGCCCGCTCGGCGGCTTGCGGCGTCGGCCGCAAGCCGCCGCGTCCGGTCGCGGCCAATGGCGGTCAGTGCTTACCGGGTGCGTCGCCGCTGAGGACGCGCGCGCCCGGCACGGGTCCGCTGGCGGTCCGCACGCTGCGGCAGACGCCCGCGCCCGCGAGTTCGGCGGCCACCGAGATCGCCGACTCCTCGCTCTCGCAGAGGAACGCGCAGGTGGGCCCGGAACCGGAGACCAATCCGGCCAGCGCGCCCGCGGTGATGCCCGCGCGCAACGTACGGCGCAGTTCCGGCTTCAGCGACACCGCCGCCGCCTGGAGATCGTTGCCGAGCAGGGGTGCGAGCTGCCGCGCATCGCCGGAGGCCAACGCCTGCATCAGTTGCTGCGGCTCGCCGAGCCGGGGCGGTTCGCCGTGCTCGCGCAACCGGTCGAGTTCGGCGAACACCGCGGGAGTGGACAAGCCGCCTTTGGCGAACGCGAGCACCCAGTGAAATGTATTGCGGGACAGCACCGGCAACAGGCGCTCGCCGCGGCCGGTGCCCAGCGCGGTGCCGCCGTGCAGGGCGAACGGCACGTCGCTGCCGAGTTCGGCCGCCACCGCGGTGAGTTCCTCCCTGGACAGTCCCAGGTCCCACAGTTCGTTCAGCCCGACCAGCGCGGCGGCGGCGTCGGCGCTGCCGCCCGCCATGCCCCCTGCCACCGGAATGCCTTTGGCGATGGCGATTTCCACCAGGGGAGCGCGGCCGCCGAGGTGCGCCAGCCGGACGGCGGCTTTCCATACCAGATTCGTCCGGTCGGTCGGCACCTCCGCGGCGCCCTCACCCGTGACCCGGACGGCCAGCGAAGCCGACGGCGCGATCTCCAGATCGTCGCTGAGGGACAGTGCTTGGAACACCGTGGTCAGGTCGTGGTAGCCATCGGCCCGCAGGTCGCCCACTCCGAGATGGAGGTTCACCTTCGACGGCGCCCGCACGGTGACGGGACTCGGCACAACTGACAGCACGGTGCTAAAGCCTAATAGGTGCAGTCGGGCGGAGTCCGTCCTCAGCCTGCGCATGGCCGCAGCGAAGGCGGAGGTACGCCTGATGGGAGCGGCCGGGCCATGCGGGTCCGCAGCTCGCGCGCGAGAAAGGCGCTTACAGCAGCGCGCCGCCGGTGGCATCGATCCACTGCCCGGTCACCCACCGGGCGTCGTCGGAGGCGAGGAACCCGACGACGTCGGCGACGTCGTCGGCCTGCGCCACGCGGTGGAGCGGGGACATCGTCGCCACCGACGCCTGGGCTTCGGCGTTGCGCAGCCAGTTCGCGTTCATGTCGGTGTCGATGATCCCCGGCCCGACCGCGTTCACGGTGATGCCGCGCGCGCCGACCTCCTTCGCGAGCACGCTGGTGAAACTGTCGAGCGCGGCCTTGGTCATGGTGTAGGCGATCAGTTGCGGCATGTACGCGCCGTGGGTCAGTCCGGTGGAGATGTTGACGATCCGCCCGCCTGTGCGCAACCGGTCCAAGCCGAGGCGGGTGATGAAGAAGGGAGCCTTGGCGTTGATCGCGAAGACCCGGTCGAACGCCGCCTCGTCGGTTCCGGCGATCGGCTCCCTGATCCCGTCGGTGCCCGCGTTGTTCACCAGGATGTCCAGCCCGTCGGCGTGCGCGTCGAAGGCCGCCCACAGCGTCTCGGCGTCGCCTGGCACGCCCAGTTCGGCGCGGATCGCGAACGCCGCGCCGCCCGAAGCCTCGATCGCGGCCACGGTCGCCTTCGCCGCCTGTTCGTCGCGGTTGTAGTGGACCGCGACGCGTGCGCCGTCACGCGCCAGTCGTTCGGCGATCGATCGCCCGATGCCCCGGCTGCTCCCGGTGACCAGTGCCGTCTTGCCCGTCAGTGCGCCCATGGCGCGCCCCTTTCTCTAGCGACCGCTACAGAAAGAAAGGTAGCACATTCTCTAGTGATCGCTATAAAATTGCGCCATGAGCACGACGACCCGAGGGCGGCCGCGATCCTTCGATCGGGACGCGGCGCTGGACAAGGCCATGCGGCTGTTCTGGGCCCGGGGGTACGAGGCCACCTCGATCGGGGACCTGACCGCGGCCATTGGCATCGGCGCACCCAGCCTGTACGCGGCGTTTGGGGACAAGAAGACGTTGTTCGGCGAGGTCGTCGCGAAATTCGGCGACCGCTACGGCGGATTCGTCGCGAGGGCGCTGGCCGAGGAGGACACCGCGGAGGCGGCGGTACGGCGGATTCTGCGCGAGGCGGCGACGGAATATACCCGGCCGGAATGCCCGCACGGCTGTCTGGTGATCAGCGCGGGCGTCAACACCACCAGCGCCGAGATCGCCGATCTCCTGCGCGATATGCGCAATCGGAACATCGACACGTTCGCCGCGCGCATCCAGGCCGACATCGACGCGGGCGTCCTGCCGAGCCACCTCGACGCGCGCACGCTGGCCCGCTACGTCGGCACGGTGATGCAGGGCATGTCCCAGGCGGCGCGCGACGGAGCAGGCCGGGCCGAATTGGAGCGGGTGGCCGAGATGGCGCTGCGCGGCTGGGGGCCCTAGTGGCCCGAGGCGCGTCCGTCCTGCACGACCACCGGCAGGCAGGTGCGCACGAAGTCCGCGCCGAAGTCGGTGAGCACCACGCTGCGGTAGATCACCTTGGTGCCGAAGCCGGAGCGCTTCAGCATCTCCCGCACCGGTGACTGCGCCTCCAGCAGCTGGTACCGGTTCGGATTGCCGACCGGCTCGCGCGCGTGCTCGATCAAACCGAGCCTGCGCAGGTTGGTCAGGTACTGCTGGATCCGGTTCGGAAAGCGCAGGCCCGCGTGCTCGCCGATCAGCGTGAGCATCGAGCCCAGGCGTTCGGAGCCGAGCGCGCGCGGGCGGCCGGTGCGGATGTCGATCGAGGGCTGTGGCCCGTCCAGATGCAGGAAGCGCAGGATGCGCGCTTCGTCCGGGGTCAACTCGGCGAGCATGCCCGCGAAGGCCGGATGGTTGTCGTCCTCGCCGTGCGGGCTGGCCGACAACCGCAACAGCGCGGCTCCCTGCTCACGCAGCGTCGGCACCGCTTCCTGCGTGGACGGTTCCGTGGCGGCGGGCATCCCGAGCGCCTTGCGCATCGCGTCACGGACCTCGGACTCCGCCTCGGCCAGCACTTCTCGCGGCGGCGCTCCCTCGATGCTGCGCCGTACGACGGTCGAGGTGACGCCGACCGCGGTGCCGACGCTCCAGGACGTCACCCCGGTGACCGCGGTCCACGCGACCCGCGCGACGCCTGTCGCCGCACGCACGGTGGCGAGGGGAACCGTTACCCGTCTGGGTAATTCGTCGGTGTGCGCGATGTCCGAAGCCGGCCGCCGGGCGATCTCCTGCGATGGCTCGGCATTCGCCGCCGTCGCGTCGAGGTGCTCGACGGCCTGGATATCGCCGTCGTCCGGACCCGCTACAGCCATGATGTCGCCACTCCCGTTCCGAAGATCAGGATATGAGCGTATCCGGCGAACAGCCCCAACACGCCGCCATGGACGAAAAGGAGCCATTCATCCTGCTTGATGGCCGCGCGCAGCATGTCGACGAAGTCCGGCGGCGACAACATCGCCATCTGCCTCGCGATGTATTCGTTGATCTGCCTGCCCTGGCGGACGTTGAATTCCGGGTCGGCGAACGCGATCGGCGCGATGGCCATGGCTTCGCTGGTGAACGTCGATTGCAGCGAGTCGTATTCGCGGCTGCCGAGCACGAACTTGACCGCGGGACGCGCGGGACCGAGCGCGCGGTCGGCGGCCGGGCGCAGCGTGTCCTCCAGCATCTGCATGGTGCGGTCCGATCGGGGGCCGTTGAGCAACTCGTCGCCGATATTCGCCACCGTGATCACCTGGCTGGAAACCAATTCCGCGTATCCGTCGGTGATTTCGGACTTGCGTTTGATCAGCAGGCCCTGCCGCCACGGGACCCACCACTTCGGATACGCGGGCGCGAAGATCATATTGATGCCGATCCAGTTGACCACCCAGCCGATGATCACGCCGCCGATCGGCAGCACGACCAGGCTGGACCAACCGGTCAGATGCAGGATGGCGACCAGCAGCACACCCATCGGCGCGCCGAAGTAGAAACCGAAGTTCTGCATGAAACGCAGTTCCTTCGCGCCGAGCACCTGGAACAGCGTGTTGAGCAGATGCGGCCGGGCCTGGAAGTAGCGGATCACCATCTGCTTCACATCGAGCAGCTGATCGATATTCGCGCCCAATTCCTCGGTCAGCTCGCGCAGAATCTCCGGCAGTTGCTGGCGCACCCTGGCGTGCACCATGTCGCGCACCTGGGCGGGCAGGTTGTACCAGAGCTGCGGATGCTCGCGGCGCAGGATGTCCTCGACGATGTCCTTGATCTGCGCGTCGGCGATGCTCGCGAGGTGCTCGGCCAGCTTGTCCGGCTCGAGCTCCCGATAGAAGTCCGCGACGCTGCCGAGTTTGGCCAGGCCCTTGTCGACCGCGATGCTGGCCATCTTGTCCGCGCGCGACGGGACGATGCCCTGCCAGCCGAACCGGCCGTCGTAGCTCAGTAGCGGGAGAACTTGAATTCGCTTGGGAAGGAACGGATACAGCGCGCGCAGGCCGGGAACTCGGATGCCGTGGAAGGCGACCGGCTTGAACAGCATGAGCACGCCGGTCCAGTTGGTGATGTAGCCGATCACGCCGGTGAAAAGCGGTATGGTCACGAGCTCGAGGAGGATCGTCGGGTGGATTCCGAAAACGCTCTCTAACACGACACCCTCCTGCCGATACACCGGTGATCGCCGCCTCACCGGCAACCAAAACTAGCACCCCCTCGGCGAAGAAACCTTATTGCGCGCCGCGCGCCGGTCGCACTGTCCGAGTCAGGCGGTGCGAATGCCCCGCGACACAAGGGGAAGTAATCTGTGGGACGGATTCGTTCCCCCCGGCGATATCGGAGAAAACGTGGCAGACGACAGGACCGGACAGGACGTGGTAAGGCCAGGTCCTCGCGCCGTCGAGCGCAGTTCGGATGTCGAACAGCGGCAGATCAGCAATGAGGCACGGCTGATCCGCGGTGTGTTCCGCGCGGCCGGAGTGGCCGCGGGCACCGTCGTGCGCGGAAGCCAATGGGCGGTCGGCACGACCTACGAGGTCACCAGGGAGATCACCCAGGCCGCGCTGGACGGGGAGTCCTCGGCCGAGATCGCCGAGCGGACCGGAAACGCGTTGCGCTCCATCGCTCGCAGCGCGCTCGGCGTCACCGAGGGGTCGGTCCGGGAGATCGTCAGCTATGTCCCGACCTCCAACGGTCCCACCTCGCAGCAAGCGCTGGCCGTCGGGCCGTACCTGCGCTCGGCGAGCACGGAGGAGTTGCGCCGCCGCGGCGACGCGCTGCTGGCCAGGTCCGCCGACGTCTACTTCACCGAGGACGTGCACCCGGCCTACGACCGCATCCTCGACGAACTCGCTCCCGACGAGGCGCGCATCCTGCGCTTCATGGCGCTCAACGGCCCGCAGCCGTCGGTCGACGTGCGCACCAACCGTCCGCTGGGGATCGGCTCGGAACTGGTGCAGGGCGACCTCACCTCGGTGCCTGAGCAGGCCGGGGTGCGCTACCCGGACCGGTCGCGGTCCTACCTGATCAACCTCAACCGCCTCGGGCTGACGCTGACCTCGGACGATCCGGTGGTCCTGAGCCGCTACATGGTGCTGGAGGTGCAGCCCGTGGTGGAGGCGGCGCTGAAGAAGGCGGGCCGGGCGCCGAAGATCGTCCGCAAGAGTCTCCGGCTGACCGAGTTCGGTGAGGACTTCTGCCGCACCTGCTTCACGATCGGAAGCTGACACCCCGAAGTTGATCTTCGTCGGAATGTTCTCTCTCGTCGCGATAGCAATCTGATACAACTCTCCCAATCCGGCACTCGGGATGGGATTGTTGAGGGTATGGATCAGCGAACCGGCGGGCAGGGGCGCGGCGACCCAGGTTTGGGCATCGCTGGGCAAACGCGTAACGACCGGGGCAAGGGTCCCGGTAATCAGCAGCGCGACGACCCGGGTTTTCCCCCGGGCCGGCAGGAGCGCGGCGGGGTGGACATAGATTCGAGCGGACCGGAGCCCGAGGAGCGAGATATCGGCACGGCCGGTCCCGCGCCGAGCCGTGGTCAGCGGGCGGCGAGCACCGGCGAACGAGATCCCGGCGACCTGCGCGCCGACGAGCGGCTGCCCTTCGACGCGGGGCCGATCGACTTCGGGCGGGTGCGCGACGACCCACGCCTGACTCGCGGCGAGGAGCGGGAGCCGGACGACGTGTCGGCGATCTCGCGGTTGAAATACCGGTACCTGCGTACTCTCGACACCAAGTCGTGGGATGATTTTGCCGACACCATGATCCCCGAGGCGACCGCGACCTACAGCGAATATCTCCAGTTCGAATCGCGCGAGGCTTTCATCGCGTTCATGCGCAACACGCTCGGGCCGCACGTGATCACCGAACACCGCTGTGACCACCCCGAGATCGATGTCGAAGGCGACACCGCCACCGGCACCTGGTACCTCGCCGACACGGTGCTCATTCCGGGCCACAACATGCTGCTGCGCGGCGCGGCCTTCTACACCGACCGCTACGTGCGCTGCGACGACGGGCGGTGGCGGATCTCGCACACCGGCTACGAACGCACCTACGAAGTGGTGCTCTCCCTCAGCGACCTGCCCAGCCTGCGCCTGACCTCCAGCCGCTGGGGCCTGATCGCCAAGGAGGACGGCATCTCATCGATCGAACGCGACCCCGGCGCCGCGCCGCTGCGGCCGGAGTCCGAGGCCGGCTGACTCAGTCGGCCGTAGCGACCAGGGGCTCCAGGGTGAGCGCCGGGTGCTCCTTCTCGATGTATTGCAGCCGCCACTTGTCGCTGAACAACGCGAGCAGCGCACCGTCTGAGCGGGTGAACACCTCCACCCCGCGCTGCCGCCCGAGTTCGTCCGCCGACGCGGCGTCGGTGCGCCGGGCCAGCGTGTATGCGAGGTGTTCCATCGTGGTCTCGACGTTGAACTCCGCGAGCATGCGCGCGGTCACCACTTCGAACTGCATCGGGCCGACCGCGGCCAGCACGGGAGACGCGTCGCCGCGGATGTCGTTGCGCAGCACCTGCACGACGCCCTCGGAATCGAGCTGGTCCACGGCCTTGCGGAACTGCTTGTATTTGCCCGCGCTGCGCGCCCGCAGCACCGCGAAATGTTCCGGTGCGAACGAGGGGATCGGCGGGAACTCCACCTTCTTGTCCACGAACAGCGTGTGCCCCGGTGCCAGCGCCGTCGCGTTGACCAGGCCGACGACGTCACCCGGGTACGCGGTGTCGACGGTGGCGCGCTCGCGGCCGAACACGGTCAGCGCGTACTTGGTGGCGAACGGCCGACCGGTCTGCGCGTGGGTGACCACCATGCCGCGTTCGAATTCGCCGGACACGATCCGCATGAACGCGAGGCGATCGCGGTGGGCGGCGTCCATGCCCGCCTGCACCTTGAACACCACCGCGCTGAACGGGTCGCCGGTCTCGCGCGGCTTGCCGTCGACGTCACGACGCGAACCGGGCGCAGGCGCGAGCGCGACCAAGGTCTCCAGCAGTTGCCGCACGCCGAAGTTCAACATCGCCGAGGCGTAGATGACCGGCGAGGTCTGCCCGGCGAGGAACAGCTCCTGGTCGTGGTCCTGGCCGGTGGCCGAGAGCAGTTCGCTCTCCTCCGCGGCGGTGCTCCACGGCTCGCCTTCGCGCGCCTCCGCGGCCTCCGGGGTGATCGACTCCTCGGGCGCGATGGTCGCGCCGCCCGCCGTGCGCGTGAAGTGGATGTATTCGAGCGGGACGCCGTCCGGGCCGCGGCGCAGCAGGCCGCGGAAGTCCCCCGCGATGCCGACCGGAAGGAACAGCGGGGTGGGGGTGAGTCCGATCCGCTCGTTGATCTCGTCGAGCAGTTCCAGCGGCGCCCGCCCTGGCCGGTCCCACTTGTTGATCACGGTGATCACCGGGATGCCACGGTGGCGGCAGACCTGGAACAGTTTCAGCGTCTGCGGCTCCAAGCCCTTGGCCGCGTCGATCAGCATCACCGCGGCGTCGACGGCGGTGAGCACCCGGTAGGTGTCTTCGGAGAAATCGGAGTGGCCGGGGGTGTCGACCAGGTTGATGACGCTGTCCACATCGGAGCCCTTGGCCCGGTAGTTGAACTGCAGCGCGGTCGAGCTGACCGAGATGCCGCGCGCCTTCTCCATCTCCATCCAGTCCGAGACGGTCGACTTGCGCCCGGCCTTGCCGTGGATCGCGCCCGCCTCGGAGATCATCCTGGCGTGCAGGGCCAGCGCCTCGGTGAGCGTGGACTTGCCCGCGTCGGGATGGGAGATCACCGCGAACGTGCGCCGGCGGGCTACCTCGGCGGATAACCCACGGGGTGCGGGCGCGACAACACCCTCAGGGGAGGCGCTCAACGCAAGACAACCTTTCGCAGACGACCGATCGGCAACCCCGCCAGCGTACGCGACTCGCTCGAGCGCGGGCCGAACCGCCGGTGACCACCCGATTCAAAGAGCGCCTCTGCGCTGGGGTATGGTGTTCGGGTTGTCTCGGCGAGGGTGACCGCAGACCAGTTTTGCGACACCGTGATCGACGCGGCGCGGCTTCCGGCCGTCCCTGTTCGGTCTTCGCCCCGACGAATAGACCATCCGTCAGGTGTGCAGCACCCCTGACGTGTAACTGACAGCCCGGAAGAGCCGTAGGAGTAGATCCAGTCATGTCCGACGTCAACCTTCTCGAAGCATCCGTACGCACCGAGTTCGGTAAGGGCGCAGCGCGCCGTACCCGTCGTGCGGGCAACGTCCCGGCCGTGCTGTACGGCCACCAGGCCGACCCGCAGCATCTGTCGGTGAACGCCCAGGCCTTCGCCGCCATCCTGCGTGAGCACGGCACCAACGCGGTGCTGAACCTCGTCATCGACGGCAAGAAGCAGCTCGCGCTGACCAAGTCCGTCGTGGTGCACCCGATCCGCCGCTACATCGAGCACGCCGACCTGCTGATCATCAAGCGCGGCGAGAAGGTCACCGCCGACGTGAACGTCACCGTCACCGGCGACGCCGCCCCCGGCACCCTGGTCACCCAGGAAGCCACCACCGTCTCCGTCGAGGCCGACGCGCTGAAGCTGCCCGAGGCCATCGAGGTCTCCGTCGAGGGCGTCGAGGCCGGCACCCAGATCACCGCGGGCGAGCTGCAGCTGCCCGAGGGCGTCGACCTGGCCGCCGATGCCGAGACCCTGATCGTCAACGTCATCGCCGCCCCGGCCGCCGAGCCCGTCGAGGGCGAGGGTGCGGGCGAGGCCGAGGGCGAGAGCGCTGAGTAGTACCGAATCGTCCGCCGGGCCCGCGCTCGTCGTCGGACTGGGCAACCCAGGTCCCGAATACGAGCGCACCCGGCACAATGTCGGTTTCCTGGTCGCCGACGTGCTCGCCGAGCGCGTCGGCGGCCGTTTCGGTGTGCACAAGAAATCCGGCGCCGACCTGCTGCAGGCGCGGCTGGACGGGCGTCAGGTGCTGATCGCCAAGCCGCGTTCGTTCATGAACCTGTCCGGCAGGCCGGTGGCCGCGCTGGCGAAATTCTTCTCCGTGCCGCCGACCGAGGTGATCGTCGTGCACGACGAACTCGACCTGCCGTTCGGCTCCATCCGGCTCAAGCGCGGCGGCGGTGAGGGCGGGCACAACGGTCTTCGTTCCGTCTCCAGCGCCCTGACCACCAAGGACTACTTGCGCACCCGCATCGGCATCGGCCGTCCGCCGGGCCGCCAGGACCCGGCCGATTACGTGTTGAAGCCGTTCTCCACGCCGGAGCGCAAAGAGGTCCCGGTGATCATCGAGCAGGCCGCCGACGCGGTGGAACTGCTGCTGCGCGTCGGGCTGGAGACCGCGCAGAACCAATTGCACTGAGCGGCACTCGGCCGATCACCCGCGCGGCAGATGCATCGCGGTAGCGGCCCTGCGCAGTTTGCCGGAAGACGTCTTCGGTAGTGCGCCGGGACCGAGCACGGTGACGGTGCGTGGCCGCGCGCCGACCTCCGCGAACACCGAGTGCACGATCTCGCGCTCGATGCGCTTGACCTCGTCGGGATCCTGGTGGCTGCCGCTCTCCACCACCACGGCGAAACTCTCCCGCTTCTGGCCCGCGTCCAGGCGCACCGCCACCGCGTTGCCCGGCCGGACGCCTGCCACCCTGGCCGCCGCGCGCTCGATGTCGGTGGGGTAGATGTTGCGGCCGCCCATGATGATGACGTCTTTGATCCGGCCGCACACCACGATCAGTCCCTCGTCGGTGAAGTAGCCGATGTCGCCGGTGTCCAGCCAGCCCTCGTCGTCCCGGGCCGATTGGAATCCGTCCACCGTCACATAGCCGGAAGTGACCGCGGGACCGCGCAATTCGATCACGCCCACCGAGCGGGCGGGCAACGGTTGACGTTCGCTGTCGACGATCCGGCCCTCCAGGTTGTCGACCAGATAGCCGAGGGTGGGCAATCGCCGGATGTTGGCCGGTTGGCCGTGCTCCACCGGCACGGGCACCGCCTTGCCGATCGCCTCGAGCAGGTCGGCGTCGATCACGTCGAGCACCTGTCCGTGCCCGGGGTCGGGGATCGACACGGCGAGCGTGGTCTCGGCCATGCCGTAGACCGGGGTGAGCGCCATCGGGTTGAGGCCGAAGCGTTTTCCGGCCGCGGCCAGCGCCTCCATGGTGTCCGGGTCCACCGGTTCGGCCCCGTTCCACATGTACCGCACGCTGCTGAGGTCGAACGCGCCTTCGTCGGCCTGCCGCAGCCGCCGGGCGAGCAGCGAATAGGCGAAATTCGGTGCGGCGGTGACAGTTCCACGGTACTTGCTGATCAGCTCGGCCCACAGCAGCGGCTTGGTGAGGAAGTCCAGCGGCGTCACGCACACCACTTCGGCGCCGAATTGCATGGGGACACTGAGGAATCCGACCATGCCCATGTCGTGGAACAGCGGCAGCCAGCTGACCATCACATCGTCGGCGAGCTGGAATTTCACCCGGTCGAACATGGCGTAGGCGTTGACGAAGAAATTCTCGTGCGTGATCCGCACCGCCTTGGGCGAGCCGGTCGAGCCGGAAGTCAACTGCTGCAACGCGATATCGCCCTCGGCGGTGGGCACCGGATCGATGTCGGGGCCGCCGGGCAGCTGGTCGATGCGCACGACGGTGATGCCGCGTTCGCGCAACAGCGGCTCGGCCGCCTCGAACGGCGCGCCGAGCACGACCGCGCGGGCCCGGATCATGGTCAGCACGGTTTCGGTGTCGCGCGCCCAGACCACCAGATCGGTGCGCGGAGTCGGCTGGTGCAGCATGGTGATCGACGCGCCGCGCATCCAGATGGCCTGGCAGGCCGGGGCGATGTCGACCGGCATGCCCGCGAGCACGCCGACCGCGTCACCGTGCCCGATACCGGCTTCGGCCAGCCCGCCCGCCATGCGCCGGGCGAGCCGGTGGATCTCCGACCACGTGCGCCGCAGCGGGGCGCCGGGCTCGCCGGTCACCAGGCCGCGCTCGGAGGTCTGTGCGGTCGCATACATCTCGTCGGTGAATCTGCTCAAAGTCCCAACTCCTCCATCACCAACCGTTGCCGGGAACCGGCCTCCCCCGACTATCACGCCATAGTGGCCCAGCGTTAACCCCATTTCCAGGGGCGCAGGTCAGGGGCGCGAAACAGCGGTCGGAAAGGTTGCGGCGTAACGATCGACGTAGCACCGGCCGGAGCGGGCGGCCAGTTCGCGCATCAACTCGTCGGTCGCGGCGCGCACCGTCCGGCGCTGCTCGGCGGGCGGATAGCGACGCGGGGCGCCGAACGCGATACGCACCTTGCCGAAACGCAGCAGACGGCTGCCGCGCGGGTTCACCCGATCGGTGCCGGAGAGGGTCACGGGAACGACCGGCGCGCCGGTGGCCATGGCGACCCGCAAGGTGCCGGTGCGTCCGCGATAGATCCGGCCGTCGGGGGAACGGGTGCCTTCGGGATGGATCGCCCAGACCCCGCCGTCCGTCAGGATGCGGGTGGCGGCGGCCAGCGCCGCGGCGGCCGCGTCACCGCCGGTCCGATCGACCGGCACCTGTCCGGAGACCGAGTAGAACCAGCGGTTGATCCGGCCGCGCACGCCTTTTCCGGTGAAGTACTCCTGCTTCGCCAGGAACGTCACGCGCCGTGGCACGACCAGTGCGAGGTAGAGGGAGTCGATCACCGCGAGATGATTGGCCGCGATGATCACCGGTCCGGTTCGCGGAATGTTGTCCAGTCCTTCGACCGTCGGCCTGCCCAGCAGTCGCAGCAGCGGACCGAGTAGGACGTACTTGAACAGCGGGTACCACACGTAGACCTCCAAGGGCATTGGGCGTAGACACTGTCTACCCGATCTCGTAGACAGTGTCTACACCCGGTGTGCGGTCACACAGCGACAGGCGTAGACAATGTCCGCATGGCCGAGAGCGAGTCGCTACGAGATCGACTGGTCGACGCCGGTGTCGATCTGCTCGAAGAGGTCGGCGCCGCGGGACTGGGATTGCGGGTCATCACCCGGGCCGCGGGCGTCTCGCACGGTGCGCCGCGGCGGTATTTCCCGACCCACCGCGCACTGCTCGCCGCCATCGCGGCGCGCGGTTTCGCCGATCTCGCGGACCGGTTCGCCGCGGTGGACGCCGGGGCCGCGCGCGATCGTCTCACCCGGATGAGCGCCGAGTACATCGCATTCGCCGCGCGGCGGCCGGAGATGTTCACCCTGATGTTCCGGCACGACCTACTCGAAGGCTCCGGCGAGAATCTGCGGTCGGTCAGCCTGCCGCTGTTCGCGCGGTTCGCCGAGCTGGTCGGCGCGGCGGCGGAATCGGGCGCGATCGACCCGCGCCACCGTGCGATCGCTCTGTGGACCAATGTGCACGGCATCGCCACCGCACAGGCCAATCGAAGCTTGCGCCTGGTCGACCCCGGAGTGGACGCGGCGGCTCTGGTGGCCAGGGCACTGGCCGTGCATCTGGCCTGACCGTTCCGTGGCGCTCGCGGCTCAGGCGCGCAGCTGCGCCACCGCGGCGACGAAGCGATCGAGCTCGTCGAAACCGACGAAGCAGTGCGGCGAAGCGCGCACGACGGAGGCCAGGCCGCGGCCGGTCATGTCCAGCAGGGTCGAGCCCGCGTGGCTGACCGTGACGGTGATGTCCCGCGCCAGCAGCCGGTCGCGCACCTCGACGGACTCGACGCCGTCAACGGTGAACGACACGATGCCGCTGTGCCGGATGCCGAGATCGCGCACGGTGACGCCGGGAATCTCCGGCAGCGCCTTGCGCAGGTGCTCGGCGCGGGCCGCGATCGCGGCGTAGACGTTCTCCGGGCCCAGTTCGAGCAGATATCGCACGGCGGCGCCCAGGCCGAGGCGGCCCGCGACGTCGCACTCCCAGAACTCGAAGCGGCCTGCGTCGGGCGCGAGCCGGTAGTCGTGCGGGCCGGTCCATTCCGCGCTGTGCAGGTCGAGCCGGCCTGGTTCCATGGAGCGCGCCAACTCCGGCCGCAGATACAGGAATCCGGTGCCGCGCGGGCCGCGCAGCCACTTGCGTCCGGTGGCAGACAAGGCGTCGACGCCGAGCTCGGCCACGTCCAAAGGCAGCTGCCCGGCGGACTGACAGGCGTCCAGCAGCACCAGCGCGCCGACCGAGTGCGCGATCCTGGTCGCCTCCGCGGCCGGGTTCACCAACCCGCCGTTGGTCGGCGCGTGCAGGATCGAAACCAGCTTGACCCGTTCGTCGACCAGCGCGGTGAGCGCGTCGAGGTCGATCTGCCCGCTGCCGTCGCTCGGAATCCGCTCCACCGTGGCGCCCGTGGCGCGGGCGCGCTGCAAGGCGGCGATGGCATTGCTGGCGTAGTCCGCCTCGGAGATCAGGATGCGGTCGCCCGCCGCGAGCGGGACCGAGTAGAAGAAGTCCGCCCAGGATCGGGTGGCGCTGTCGCTGAGCGCGATGCTCTCGGGTTCGGCGTTGATCAACGCCCCGATCGCGGTCTTGACGTCGGCGAGATCGTCGAGCCGCTCGTTCGCGGCGCGATAACCTCCGACCTCCGCTTCCCGCAGCAGATGCGCGACAACGGTGTCGGTGACGACTCGCGGCGGTAGCGACGAGCCGGCGCTGTCGAGGAAAACGGGTCCGGGTTCCGGCCCGGACACGCATCCGGGAGTGTCGGCTCGTACGCGAGCGTCATCCAGCATGGAGCCGACCTTATCGGGTCGATTGTTCGGCTTCATGTCGGTTTCTTGTCGGTCCGCATGGCTACGCTGGATGGATCGCCGCACGCGAATTTCGGCCCGTGAGTGGAATACCACCGGGCCGAATGGCGATAACCGAAGAACAGCGGACAACGTCCCGACGCCCACTGGAGGTTGGCATGGCGGTCACGCTCGAGAGTCCTGAGTCGGCCGGTTGTGCCACCGAGCAGGGAGAACTGTCCTCCCGCGCGGCGGCGGAGGCCTATATCGGCGGGGTGTGCTTCAAGCTCGGACCACCCACGCTGATCGGCGCCGAACTCGAATGGCTCACGGTGCAGGGTGAGTGTTCGGCGTCCGGACCTTCGGCCGCTCCGCGCCCCCAACTGTCCGCCTTGGCGGACGCTCTCGGACCGTACGCACCACGGTCCATCGCCCCTGATTCGCCGGCGCTCGCGCTGCCGGGGGGCAGCCGGGTCACTCTCGAACCCGGTGGTCAGATCGAACTCTCCAGCGCTCCCTACGAAGCTGCCGCGCAGCTGTGTGATCGACTGCGCGATGATGCCCGCCTGTTGCGGGAACTTCTCGAATCCCGGTCGATCCGCCCCGTTTCCGTCGCCGCCGACGCGGACCGCCGTCCCAAACGCTTGCTTCAGCTGCCGCGCTATCGCGCGATGGAGCGCTCCTTCGGCGGCATCGGGCCGTTCGGCAAGCTGATGATGTGCAACACCGCGGCCGCCCAGGTCAGCGTCGACGCGGGCGCCGACCGTGCGGACGTCACCGCGCGGTGGACCGCCCTGTATGCCGTCGGCCCGGCCCTGCTTGCCGCCTTCGCCTGTTCACCCGTCCTGCGTGGCGCGCCGCCCGGAGCGTGGGCCTCCCAGCGCATGCGGGCCTGGCTGCGGCTGGACAACACGCGCACCCGTCCGCCGGTGCTGGACTGGACCGACCCGGTGGCCGCCTACGGCAGATGGGCGCTGGACGTGCCGCTGCTGTGCGTGCGCCGACCCGACGGTGCGGCGGAATGCGGCGACGCCGACGGATGGTCCGCGCCGCCCGGGGCCACCTTCGCCGACTGGCTGTCCGGCGCGCTGGACGACGAGGTAGGCCGCCGCCCCGACACCGGCGATCTCGACTATCACCTCACCACGCTGTTCCCGCCGGTACGCGCGTCCGGCCACTTGGAGGTCCGCTACATCGACGCGCAGCCCGGTGACGCGTGGACCATTCCCGTGCACGTGTTCGACGCGCTCATGTCCAGCCCGTCGGTGGTCGCTGAGGCGAGCTCGATCGCGGCGCCGCTGGCGGGCCGCTGGGTCGATGCCGCCCGCTACGGATTGGCTGATCCGGACATCCGGGCGGGCGCGGTCGCCCTGCTGCGTCTCGCGGCCGAGCACACCGCGACCGACGAGGCGGCCCGCGCCGTCGAGTCCGCCGCCGAACGATGTCACCGCGGTCGCACCCCGACCGAGGACGACATCGAGCACGCCCCGAGCCCGCGGCTTCCGGGAGTCGCCACGTGAACCAGCCGCGCTGCCCTGGCGCCACGCAGGCCCACCGGGCCGCCGCCAGCCGAATCGCCGCCGCCGACCCCCATGAATCCCGGAGATGTTTTTCGTGACCACTTTCCAACCCGCCCCCACCGACAACTTCGGCACCGCCCAGCTCAGGGATCGGATCGCCGACGTTCTCACGCGCGCCCGCCTGCGCACCCACACGCTCACCGACTGCGTCGACGAAGCCGAACTCGTGGCCCAGCATTCCCGGCTGATGAGCCCGCTGGTCTGGGATCTGGCGCACATCGGCAATCAGGAAGAACTCTGGCTCGTGCGCGACGTCGGCGGACGCGACCCGGTGCGCGCCGACATCGACGAACTCTACGACGCCTTCAAACACGCCCGCGCGAACCGGCCCACGCTGCCGCTGCTCGATCCCGCCCAGGCGCGCGACTATGTCGGCACCGTACGCGACAAGGTGTTGGACGTACTGGAGCGCAGCGATCTGCGCGGCCGTCCGCTGATCGACGACGGATTCGCCTTCGGCATGATCGCCCAGCACGAGCAGCAGCACGACGAGACCATGCTGGCCACCCACCAGTTGCGCACCGGCGCCGCCGTGCTCTCGGCGGCGGACGCCCCGGCCGCGACGGCGGCGGTCGGCGCGGAAGTAGTGATCCCCGCAGGGGAATTCCTCATGGGCACCTCCACCGACCCGTGGGCGCTGGACAACGAGCGCCCCGCCCATCCGGTGCGAGTGGCCGGTTTCGCGATCGACGCCGCGCCGGTGACCAATGAGCAGTACCTGGCCTTCGTCGACGACGGCGGCTACGAACGCCCCGAACTCTGGTCCGAGCGCGGCTGGGCGCATCGCGTCGAGGCGGGCCTGGTCGCGCCGCAGTTCTGGGAGCGTGATCCGTCCGGGCATTGGTGGCGGCGGGTGTTCGGCGTGATGACCCCCCTGCGGCCGCGACAGCCGGTCGTGCACGTGTGCTGGTTCGAGGCCGAGGCCTACGCGAACTGGGCGGGCAAGCGCCTGCCCACCGAAGCGGAATGGGAGAAGGCGGCCCGGTTCGATCCGGCCACCGGCGCGTCGCGCCGATTCCCTTGGGGCGACGCCGATCCCGACGTCGCCACCGCGAACCTCGGGCAGCGGCATCTGGAACCCGCCGAGGTGGGCGCGTATCCGGCCGGCGCGTCCCCCGCGGGCGTGCACCAGTTGATCGGGGACGTGTGGGAATGGACCGCTTCGGGTTTCGAGGCGTACCCGGGGTTCCGGGCGTTCCCGTACCGCGAGTACTCCGAGGTCTTCTTCGGCGGTGATTACCGTGTGCTGCGCGGCGGTTCCTTCGGCACCGATCCGGTGGCCTGCCGCGGCACCTTCCGCAACTGGGACCATCCCATCCGTCGCCAGATCTTCGCCGGGTTCCGCCTGGCGCGGGATCTGCGGCCCGGAGAAGGGGAGTGAGCGCCGCCCGTCGTGCCGGGCGATGGTGCGGCCGCGGTCCCGCGGCGAGCGGCCCGCGCCTCGCGACGTCGGCCCCGGCGGGTGCGGATGTGTAGACACTTGGGTTACGTCGGCCCGCCGGTGCGGGTGGGCGACATGTTGACCCTCGGCTCCCATTCGCTGCGCACCCAGGCGTGGGCGCCGCGCGACATGCGTCACGGCGGCACCATCAACGCCGACGGTTTCGGCGTCGCCTGGTGGAGCGTCACGCCGGACGACACGGTCACCGCCAGCCGCTACCGCAACGCCGAGCCGATCTGGACCGACCCGGCCGTTGACGAGGTGCTGCCGCAACTGGAGTCCGCCGCGGTGCTCGGGGCGGTGCGCTCGGCGACGGTCGGCATGCCGGTCGAACGGTCCGCGTGCGCGCCGTTCACCCGCGACCGCTGGGCGTTCAGCCACAACGGCGTGGTGCCGGACTGGCGCCGCACCCTGACCGGCGTGGCGGCCGAATTCGCGGTCGTCGCGGCCGGACTCGGCGCCGAGGACCTGTTCTCTCCGGCGCGGCTGCTGGAGGCCGAATCCGCCACCGACGCGGCGACGCTGTGGGTGCTGCTGTGCGATCTGCTGTCGACCGGCGCACCGGACGGCGAGTGGTCGGCGGCTCCGGCGGCACTGCGGCTGCTCGTCTCCGCGATCCTCGACCGGGCGCCGGAAGCACGCCTGAACCTCCTGCTCTCCGACGGTGCGCAACTGTGGGCGACCACCTGCCACCACTCGTTGTCGGTGCTGGTCACCGACGATTTCGCACTCGTGTCCTCCGAACCGTTCGACGACGACCCCCGCTGGCAGTCGGTCCCGGACCGCAGCCTGGTGAGCGCCAGGCCCGGCGCGCTGTCCGTCGACCCCCTCCTCTGACCCGAAAGGCCGGTGCCATGACCGCAGTCACGCTGGACATCCACCTGACCGAAGACGACCTGAACACCGCGCTCCGCTCGGACGCCAGGCTGGGCCTGACCGCGAACCCGAAATGGTTGCCGCCCAAATGGTTCTACGACGCCAAGGGCAGCGAGCTGTTCGAGCGGATCACCGAGCTGCCCGAGTACTACCCGACACGCACCGAGCGCGCTCTGCTCGAACGGGTGGTCGACGAGATCGCCGACGCCGCCCAAGCGGAGGTACTGGTCGAACTCGGCGCCGGATCGGCGGCGAAGACGCGCCTGTTGCTCACCGCTCTGAGCGCGCGCGGGCCGTTGAAGAAGTATGTACCGCAGGATGTTTCGTCGGCAGCGCTGCGGTCGGCCGCCGACGAGGTCGCGGTCGAGTTCCCTGGGCTCGCCGTGCACGGTGTGGTCAGCGACTTCACCGACACGCTGGCCAACCTCCCCCGCGGCGGACGCCGGATGATCGCATTCCTCGGCGGCACCATCGGCAACCTCGTCCCCGCGGAACGGGCGGAGTTCCTCGCCAGGATCCACGACTTGCTCGAGCCGGGGGAGCAACTGCTGCTCGGGGCCGGGCTGGTCACCGACCCGGCGGTACTCGTTCCCGCCTACGACGACGCGGCGGGCGTCACCGCCGAGTTCAACCGGAACGTCCTACACGTGCTGAACTCTCGCCTGCGCGCCGACTTCGCGCCGGAGAAATTCCGGCACGTCGCGGTCTGGGACGCCGAACGGGAGTGGATCGAGATGCGGCTGGAGGCGAGCGAGGACATGACCGTCGCGGTCGGCGATCTCGACCTCACCGTGCGCTTCGGCCGCGGCGAACAGATGCGCACCGAGATCTCCGCCAAGTTCCGCGTCGAGGGCCTCGAAGCCGAACTCGCCGCCGCGGGCTTCGCCACCGGACACGTGTGGACCGATCCGGACGATCGTTTCGCGCTGCTGCTCGCCGGGCGGCGCTGACCACGTGTCGATCGGCGGCGCTCACCACGACGGGGCGCCGCCGACCACCGCCCCGAGCCACTCGACCAGCGGCCGCATCGTCTCCCAGGCGGCGCGGACTTCCTTCGCCGTGCGCGGCGTGTCCAGCCAGGCGGGCGCGCCGAATTCCCGGCCGCACGTGATCGACTTGTGCCGCAGCAGGTCGATGCGCGGGTGGTCGGCGTCGTAGCCCTTGGGTCGGGTCTTCAGCTTCTCGCCGCCGATGGTGAAGCCCGCGTCGGTGAGTTTCGCGAGGATCGCCACCAGTTCCGGTCCGCGCACCTCGTCATCGATGGTGGCCCGCAGCTGCGCGAGTTGCTCGGACGAGCCCTGGTAGAAACCGCCACCGACGAACAGACCCCCGGCATTGATCTGGACGTACCAGCCGACCCCCGCCGCGGCGCGCACCACGGCGCCCTGCGCGGTCTTGTACGGCGACTTGTCCTTGGCGAACCGCACGTCGCGGTAGGGCCGGAAGATCTTGGCGGTCCCGAAATCCGGCTCCAGATCGGCCACCAGGGCCTTCATGGGCGCGAGCACCGACTCGTCGTAGATCTTCTTGTGCGCGGTCCAGAACGCCTTGGAGTTGTCGGCCTCCAGGTCTTCGTAGAAGTCGAGCCCGGCGAGCGGGAAACCCGCGAATCCGGTCATGCCCGCACACCCGCCGCGCTGATGTCACCCGATAGACGCATACCGAAAATCTACGTCGTGATGTCTCCGCCGAACACGACGAACCCCACGATGAGGCCGATCACCATCCCGACGGCCGCAGCGATCGCTGCCCATTTGCCGAGCGATTCGCCCTTGTTGCGCCCGATGATGCCCAGGATTATCCCGGCCGGGCCGAACAAGATCGGGCAGAACAGCACCGCGGTTATGGCGCAGACGAAGCCGATGATCGAGTACACCTGGCTGGTCGGCTGCTTCGGCGGGGTGGCGTAGGGCTCGTACCCCTGCTGCGGATAGGACGGGTAGCCGTACTGCGGCTGTTGCGGCCCGGACGTCGGGTAGCCGTACCCACCGCCTGGCGGGTACTGCGGTTGCCCGGTCGGCGGATACGGCTGCTGCGGGGGATACGGCTGCTGAAAGTCACCGGGCTGCCCGCTCGGCGGATAAGGCGGTTGCCCGCCCGAACCGTACTGCGTGTGCTCGTCCGGCGTGAACCGCTGCGTCGTTTCGTCGGGAGGCTGTGGCCCGGAACCCGGCGAGGGAGCCCCCGGCGCGGCGGGTTCGGCGCCCCAGGACTGCTGCTCGCCCCCGCCGTTGGCGCCCCAAGGCCGGGGTTCGGCGGGCTGGCCGCTGGGCTCGGCGCCCCACTGGCCGCCCAGCGCTCCCCCGGGCGGCGAGCCGCTCGACTGCCACCATTGGTCGGCCGGGCCCGGCTCGTGCTCCGGCGGTAGCGCGGCGGCGGGATCGTGCTCGGTGGGTCGTCCACCGGGCGTCTGCGCCGGGGCGGAGCCGGTCGACGGCTGGGCAGGCTCGTCACCGGAGGTCTCCCCGGTCGGCTTCGACGGTGACTCCGGCGGCCGCTGCTCGTCGGGGTGGTCCGGATCCTTCGGCGTGCTCATCGCACCCTCCTCGTGTCGTCCCGGTCACGCAACCTATGCCTACCACGGTGAGCGCGTCGTCATAGCCGATTGCTACAGGCGCGTCGGGGACGGAGCAGGTTCAGAGATCCTCGTCGTCGATGATCTCGATCGCGGCCACCTCGGCGGACCGGTCGTCCGACTCGTCCGCGGCGAGGGTGTCGCGGGCCGTCCACTCCTGGTCCAGCTCGTCGTCGATGCCGAGCCTGCCGTCGTCCTCGTCCTCGTGGTAACGGATGCGCAGTTCGTCGGGCGGATCCTCGATGTTGCGCTGATATTCGCGGATCTCGTCCTCCTGGTCGTCGTCCCCCATCTCGGTCTCCAACGGATCACGGTCCATACCCTCAGTATCCCCACTGATCGCCGCGGCTAACGCGGACACGAAAACGGCGGCCCGGACCGTAGTCCGAGCCGCCGTTCTCGCGGTAAGAGCTCTATGCGTTTCCGTTGAAAAGACCGGTCACGGAGCCGTTTTCGAAGACCTCGCGGATCGTGCGGGCCAGCAGCGGCGCGATGGACAGCACGGTCAGCTGCGGGAACTTCTTCTCCTCGGACAGCGGCAGGGTGTTGGTCACCACGACCTCCTTGGCGCCGCAGTTGGCGAGGCGCTCGGCGGCGGGCTCGCTCAGCACGCCGTGGGTCGCGGCGATGACCACGTCACCGGCGCCCGCGTCCTTCAGCACCTTGACCGCGCCCGCGATGGTGCCGCCGGTGTCGATCATGTCGTCGATCAGGATGCAGGTGCGGCCCTCGACCTCGCCGACCACGCGGTTGGACTTGACCTGGTTGGGCACCAGCGGGTCGCGGGTCTTGTGGATGAACGCCAGCGGCGAGCCGCCCAGCGAGTCGGCCCACTTCTCGGCGACGCGCACGCGGCCGGAGTCGGGGGAGACGACGGTGATGTGCTCGAGGCTGTAGTTGGTGCGGACGTACTCCGCCAGCTGCACCTGCGCGTGCATGTGGTCGACCGGGCCGTCGAAGAAGCCCTGGATCTGGTCGGTGTGCAGGTCGACGGTGATGATCCGGTTCGCGCCCGCGGTCTTCAGCAGGTCGGCGACCAGACGGGCCGAGATGGGCTCACGGCCGCGGTGCTTCTTGTCCTGGCGGGCGTACGGGTAGAAGGGCAGCACCGCGGTGATCCGCTTGGCCGAGCCGCGCTTGAGCGCGTCGATCATGATGAGCTGCTCCATCAGCCACTGGTTCAGCGGCGCGGGGAAGCTCTGCAGGACGAAGGCGTCGGAGCCGCGCACCGACTCCTCGAACCGGACGAAGATCTCGCCGTTGGCGAAGTCCCGTGCCACCTGCGGCGTGACGTGGACGTCGAGCTCCTTGGCGACCTGCTCGGCCAGCTCAGGATGAGCGCGTCCCGAGAAGAGCATCAGGTTCTTCTGGTTGTCCATCCATGACGCGGTCACTGCTGTTTGCCATCCTTTTGCTCTATTGCCTGACCCGACATCTCCTTGGCCGCGATGGCTTCCGCCGCCGCGCGCGCCGCGTCCGTCCCTGGACGGTGTCGCTGCACCCAGCCCTCGATGTTCTTCTGCGGTCCACCGGACACCGCGAGAGCTCCGGGCGGAACGTTTCTGCGCAGTACAGTACCCGCCGCCGTATAGGCTCCGTCACCCACCGTCACCGGCGCGACGAACATGGTGTCGCTGCCGGTGCGTACGTGCGAGCCGACGACGGTGTGGTGCTTGGTCACGCCGTCGTAGTTGACGAAGACGCTCGACGCACCGATGTTGCTGTGCTCGCCGATGGTGGCGTCGCCGACGTAGGTCAGGTGCGGGACCTTCGAATGCGCGCCGATCGAGGCGTTCTTGGTCTCGACGAACGCGCCGAGCTTGCCCGTGTCGCCCACGATGGTGCCCGGCCGCAGGTAGGCGAACGGGCCGATGGTCGCCTTCGGGCCGATGGTGGCCCCCTCGCCGTGGGTGCGGATCACCTTCGCCCCGTCGCCGACGACCACGTCGGTGAGCGTGCTGTCCGGGCCGACCTCGGCGTCCTCGCCGACGACGGTGTTGCCGAGCAGTTGCACACCGGGCAGGATCACGGCGTCCCTGCTGATGCGCACGCTGGCGTCCACCCAGGTCGAGGCGGGATCCATGATCGTGACGCCCGCGCGCATGTGGCGTTCCAGGATGTAGCGGTTGAGCGTGCGCGCCGCCGAGGCCAGCTGCACGCGGTCGTTGACGCCGGTGACCTTGGCCGCGTCGACCAGGCGTGCGCCGTGCACCGGGTGTCCGGCCTCCCTGGCCAGGCGCAGCACGTCGGTCAGGTACAGCTCGTGCTGGGCGTTGGCGGTGGACAGGCGGCTGATCATGGTGCGCAGCACCGCGGCGTCGAACGCGTACACGCCGGAATTGACCTCGGTGATCGCGGCCTGTTCCGGGGTGGCGTCGGCGTGTTCGACGATCTCGGCGAGCTGGCCTTCGGCGTCGCGGACGATGCGGCCGTAACCATTCGGGTCCGGCGGCACGAAGGTCAGCACGGTGACCGCGGGGCGTTCGGCGTAGCTGCGGTGCTCATCGAGCAGCGCGGCCAGGGTGTGTCCGTCCAGCAACGGCACGTCGGCGGAGGTGACCAGCACGTCGCCGGTGAAGCCGACCGGCAGGGCGGCAAGCGCGCACTGCACCGCGTGGCCCGTGCCGAGTTGCTCTTCCTGGATCGCCGGGGTGATCTCCCGGCCGAGATCGTCGGCCACCGCGGCCACCGCGGCGCCGACTTGTTCGCGATCGTGCCCCACCACGGTGATGAGGTACGCGGGGTCGATCTCGTTCGCCGCATGCAGCGCGTGCGCGAGCATGCTCCGACCGGCCAGCGAATGCAGGACCTTGGGGGTCTTCGACCGCATTCGTGTCCCGGCACCGGCTGCGAGAACGACGACGGCGGTCTGCTGTGGCATGGATCTCCCTCGGCTGCCTGTCCTCGTGCTGGGCGTCGTCGTGCTTGGTCAGCGATGTGCGGGCCAACGATAAGTCATCGTGCTCTCGAGCTCCGCCGCCAGGACTCGAACCTGAACTCTCTGAACCAAAATCAGATGTGCTGCCATTACACCACGGCGGATTGCCACACCGGCGGTTGGCGAAACCCCCGCCGCTGTGCCATGGCACGGGATGAATCCTCGCATACTCGCCCGCCTCCCCGCGAATTGTTCCCCGCGCGGCATCTGGTATTCGGGCCGGACCAGCGCGGGAGCGCTCCTGTCCTCCGGCCGGGCAGCGCTCGGGCGGAGGACCGCTCGATCGCCGACTACAGCGGAGAGCCCCCGCGTCCCCTCGCCCCGGAGAAGCGGACTGCCGACCGGTCTGGGACAGTGGTATCCGAATGTCGATGTCGTGCGTCGGAGCCCCGATGTGACGGCTGACCAGGCACGCACGAGGGCGGATCGCCGGGCTCGCCCGCGGTCCCGTCTCGGCATGCGCTCGTCGGCTCGGCGGGAACCGTCGAGGCACTCACGACCGGCAACAACGCGGGAAGGGCGGAGGAGCAGGGGTGTCTTCGAGTGAGTCGCATCGAGTGTCCCGTCCACGGATGACCGGCACCCAGCGGCGTCAGCAGCTGATCGAGATCGGACGCGCGCTGTTCGCCGAACGCGGTTACGACGCGACCTCCATCGAGGAGATCGCGCAACGCGCCCAGGTCTCCAAACCCGTGGTGTACGAACACTTCGGCGGCAAAGAGGGGTTGTACGCGGTCGTCGTGGACCGGGAGATGTCGATGCTGCTGGACATGATCACCTCCTCGCTCACCCAGAACCGGTCGCGCATCCGGCTCGAACAGGTCGCGCTGGCGCTGCTGACCTATATCGAAGAACGGACCGACGGGTTTCGAATTCTGGTGCGAGATCAGCCCGCCGCCGCCGCCGAGGGCAGGTACTCCAGTTTGCTCAACGAAGCGACCAATCAGGTGGCGCACATTCTGGCCGGAGATTTCGCGCGGCGCGGGTTCGACACCAGTCTGTCCACCCTCTACGCGCAGGCGCTCGTCGGTCAGGTCGCCACCGCCGCCACCTGGTGGCTGGACGAGCGCAAACCCTCGAAAGAGGTTGTGGCGGCCCACTTGGTGAACCTGTGCTGGAACGGGCTGAGTCATCTGGAAGCCGATCCACAACTGAGTTCGGAATGGCGCGCGGGCGCCGGTGAGTGACCCGGATTGTTAACCAGCAAATTGCGCGACGGCTCTCGCCGAATGCTCGAATTGGCTGCTGGACGCGCGCCTGGTGGTACGGTTCACCCATCCTTTGGGTGCTGTTCGGGCGGTAAGTCGGTCAACTTCGGGATGTCGGTCTACTTCAGGATGGCTGGTTTTTGGGATGACAGGCGGATCTGATGGCTAGGCAAGCGCGCGCGGAGATCACCCGCGACTCCGTCCTGGCAGGCGCTGCCGATGTCTTTCTGCGCTTGGGATATGCGAATGCGAGCCTGAGCGAGATCATCGCGCAGTCCAATGTGACCAAGGGCGCCTTGTATTTTCACTTCGGCTCCAAGGAGGAGCTGGCGCGCGCGGTGGTCGACCAGGGCAACGAGCGGTTGACGAGCTCGTGTCAGGGCTTCTTCGATCCGCGAGTGCCCGCGCTGGAGGCGTGCATCGGCATCACCTACGTCGTCGCCGATCTATCGATGAACGACCCGATGGTCGGCGCCATGCTGAAGCTGACCCACCAGATCGGCGACTACCGCGGCGCTCAAGGCGACAACATCGCCAAGAACTGGGGCGACACCTACCGGCTGCTCGCCGAACGGGCCATCGCCCAAGGCGACCTGATCGCCGACCTGGACGCCGAGGTCATCGGCCTGCTGTGGCAGGAGATGGCCGCGGGCGTGCACATCATCGCCGTCGGCACCGAATCCATCGACCAGATGGCGGTCCGGATGGAGCGCGCCTGGTACTTCCTGCTCCCGGCCATCGTCCCGGCCGAGAAGCTCTCGTACTTCAGGGAATTCGCGGCAAGACGTTTGCGGCGCTACGTGCCGTAACTTTGGCAGCGCCTGCGGCGCCGCGAACGGCGCATGCTCGGTCTCGCTTCGCTCGGAAGACGTGGTTACGGTGCGCTGGGCGCGTCGGTATCGAAGCTTGCTGCCCGGTGCACGCGTGTGGTGGCTGGCTGGCTGTGGGCTCGGGCTGTTCTTTCGTCGCGTGCGCTGCGGTCGTGGAAACGCGAGCCGGGCCGCGAACGGCGGATGCTCGGTCTTGCTTCGCTCGGAAGACGTGGCTGTGGGTGCGCTGGGCGCGACGGTGGTCGAGCTCGCTTCGGGGCGTGCGGTCGGTGTGGCTGGTTGGTGGTTGTCCCGTATGGCCGGTGGTCGTGGGAATGTGAGCGGGGCCGAAGGAGGCTCGGTTCATTTCGCTTGAACGACGGCGTTCGGCCGGTGTGGTTGCGCTGGTGCCCGCGTCGGGCAACGTTCGCCCTGTCGAGTCATGGGTCGGGGGCCTGCGGGGGGATGGATAATCTCGCGGCATGCATACGCATCGGAGCTTCCACAATCCTCCTGCTCTGCCGCATGAGGTGGTAGCCGCGGTGTTGGAGCGGGCACTCGGAGACCGCGCGTACGAGTTCGAGGCGGCGGATGCTCTGGTTGGCAGCGCCTTGAACGACGACGATCGGGAGTTCGTCGAGCACTGGTGTGTGCAGGTCGGAACGCGGGCTGTGGACGGCAGCCCGCTGCTCGGGCTGGCCGGGCTGTGCCTGGGACATACCGCTCGGCGGTTCGGGCGGCTCAGCGATGAGTCCGTTGCGTTGGCGCGCTCCTTGTCGGCGCGTGCCGAGGCGGATCCGTCGGACGTGGACGGGCGGGCACTCGACGGTTTCGATGACGTCCGGAGTTTCCTGCACCTCTGGTGAAGGGCCCCGCAGTGTGCGTCGGGCGACATTCGCCCTGGCTATGGTAGGTGCTCGTCGGTGGTGTGCTTGTTCCGCCGGATGACGTAGCCGCGAATCGTGCTGACGACTCCGCCGGGACCTTCTCGCTGTGGCTCGCTTCTCGCCGGGAGGAGCCGGAGCGTGTTCGGGTGGGCGGCCGTGTCGGCGACGAAATAGATCGCGGATGGGCGCTCTGGTACCGGGCGGGGGCGGCAGTCGCCTCGCGGCGGCGCGGGCGCTGCAAAAACAAGATGCCCGCTTAACTAGACTCGGTTGGCCGCTCGAAACGTGTCGCCTGCGCTCAGGAGTTGTCGATGTCCACCCACCGCCCCCCGTTGGCGGGACTGGCCGCCGCGGCCGGTGCCGATTCCTCGCTACGGACCGTCGCGGAGCTGATCGGCACATCGTCGGTCGAGCTGGTCGCGCCGTCGGCGGTGCGGCCGTTCGTCGCGTCGCGGTTGGCCGCCGAGCGGCCGTTGGTGGTGGTCACGGCCACGGGGCGGGAGGCAGACGACCTGAGTGTCGAACTCGTGGAGATGCTCGGTCCCACGGTCGCGCAGTTCCCGTCCTGGGAGACGCTGCCGCACGAGCGGCTCTCGCCGGGCGCCGACACGGTGGGGCGCAGGCTGGAGGTGCTGCGCCGGATCGCCCACCCCGGCGACCCGCATTTCCCCGCGCCGCTGCGCGTGGTGGTGACCACGGTGCGGTCGCTGATGCAGCCGATGGCGGGTGGGCTCGGCGAGATCGAGCCGATCGTGCTGCGCGTCGGCGCCGAGCTGGACTTCGACGAATTGCTCACGCGGCTGGTGGAATTCGCTTACACCCGGGTCGACATGGTGGGCAAGCGCGGTGAGTTCGCGGTGCGCGGCGGCATCCTGGACGTCTTCCCGCCCACCGCCGACCATCCGGTGCGCGTGGAATTCTGGGGTGACGAGGTCACCGAACTGCGGCCGTTCTCCGTCGCCGACCAGCGCTCGCTGCCGGACGTCGCGGTGGACGTCGTGGTCGCGCCGCCGTGCCGGGAACTGCTGCTCACACCCGAGGTGCGCGAGCGGGCGGCCGAGGTCGCCGCCGCCAACGCGGCCGACGCGGCGCTGGTGGAGATGCTGGAGAAACTCGCGCAGGGCATCCCGGTCGAGGGCATGGAAGCGCTGTTGCCGGTGCTGCAACCGGGGCAGTTGTGCCTGCTCACCGAGGTGCTGCCGGAGGGAACCCACGTACTGCTGTGCGATCCGGAGAAGATCCGCACCCGCGCGGCCGACCTGGTACGTACCGGCGAGGAATTCCTGGAGGCATCCTGGACCGCGGCCTCGTTCGGCGGCGCCGCGCCGCTCGGCGGACACGGACTCGACCTGGCCGCCTCCGCCTACCGCCCGCTGCCCGAGATCCAGGCCAGCGCCGAGCGACAGGGCCTGCCCTGGTGGACGCTGAGCCCGCTCGCTTCCGGGGATTCCTCCGAGGTCGTGCTGCCGGTGCTGCCCGGCCCGGCCGCGCGCGGGTCCGACGAACTGGTGGCGACCATGTTCGCCTCGTTGCGCGCCCACGTGCTCACCGGCGGCAGGGCCGTGGTGGTCGTCGCGGGCCACGGGACGGCGCAGCGCATCCTGGAACGGCTGGCGGACGCGGAGGTCCCCGCCGCGGCGCTCGAGGCGGGCGCGGAGCCGAACGAGGGCGTGGTGGGCGTGCTGTGCGGCTCGCTGCACGACGGCTTGGTCTTCGAGGGCGCCGGTCTGGTGGTCGTCGCCGAATCCGACCTCACCGGCAACCGGGTCACCGCGCCGACCGAGGGCAAGCGGATGCCCGCCAAACGGCGCAACCAGGTCGACCCGCTCGCGTTGAGCGCGGGCGACATGGTGGTGCACGACCAGCACGGCATCGGCAAGTTCGTCGAGATGATCGAGCGCACCGTCGGCGGCGCGCGCCGCGAGTATCTGGTGATCGAGTACGCGCCGAGCAAACGCGGCCAGCCCGGTGACCGGCTGTTCGTGCCGATGGAGTCGCTCGACCAGCTCTCCCGCTACGTCGGCGGCGAGATGCCCAGCCTGTCGAAGCTCGGCGGCTCGGACTGGGCCAACACCAAACGCAAGGCGCGCAAAGCGGTTCGCGAGATCGCCGGCGAGCTGGTGCAGCTGTACGCCGCCCGCCAGGCCGCGCCGGGTCACGCGTTCGGACCGGACACGCCGTGGCAGAAGGAGATGGAGGACGCGTTCGCGTTCACCGAGACCGTCGACCAGATGACCGCCATCGCCGAGGTGAAGTCGGACATGGAGAAGGCCGTCCCGATGGACCGCGTGGTCTGCGGCGACGTCGGCTACGGCAAGACCGAGATCGCGGTGCGCGCGGCGTTCAAGGCGGTGCAGGACGGCAAACAGGTCGTCGTGCTGGTGCCGACCACGCTGCTCGCGCAGCAGCACCTGCAGACCTTCACCGAGCGCGTCGCGGGTTTCCCGATCACCGTGAAAGGCCTGTCCCGCTTCACCGATCCGGCCGAGGCCCGCGCGGTGCTGGAGGGAATGGCCGACGGCGGCGTCGACATCGTGGTTGGCACGCACCGGCTGTTGCAGACCGGCGTGCGCTGGAAGGACCTCGGCCTCGTGGTGGTCGACGAGGAACAGCGATTCGGTGTCGAGCACAAAGAGCACATCAAGGCGCTGCGCACGCACGTCGACGTGCTCACCATGTCGGCCACCCCGATTCCGCGCACCCTGGAGATGAGTCTGGCGGGGATTCGCGAGATGTCGACCATCCTCACCCCGCCGGAGGAACGCCACCCGGTGCTCACCTACGTGGGCGCCTACAACGACAAGCAGGTCACCGCCGCGATCCGGCGCGAGTTGCTGCGCGACGGCCAGGTGTTCTACGTGCACAACCGGGTGTCGTCGATCGACAAGGCGGCCAAGCGGATTCGCGATCTGGTGCCCGAAGCGCGGGTGGCGGTCGCGCACGGCCAGATGAACGAGGACGCGCTGGAGTCCACCGTGCAGGGCTTCTGGCAGCGCGAATACGACGTGCTGGTGTGCACCACGATCATCGAGACCGGTCTGGACATCTCCAACGCCAACACCCTGATCGTGGAACGCGCCGACGCGCTGGGCCTTTCGCAGTTGCATCAGCTTCGCGGCCGGGTCGGGCGCAGCCGGGAACGCGGCTACGCCTACTTCCTCTACCCGCCGGAGAAGCCGCTCACCGAGACGGCCTACGACCGACTGGCCACCATCTCGCAGAACTCCGATCTCGGCGCGGGCATGGCGGTCGCGATGAAGGACCTGGAGATCCGTGGCGCGGGCAACGTGCTCGGCGCCGAGCAGTCCGGCCACGTCGCAGGGGTCGGCTTCGATCTCTACGTGCGGCTGGTCGGGGAGGCCGTCGAGGCGTATCGCGCCGCCGCGGACGGCAAGCCGATCACCACCGAGGAGGTCAAGGAGGTGCGCATCGACCTGCCCGTCGACGCGCACATCCCGCCGGACTACATCGCCAGTGACCGGCTGCGCCTGGAGGCATACCGCAAACTCGCCGCCGCGCAGGATGATTCGGCGCTCGCGCAGGTCGTGGAGGAACTCGTCGACCGGTACGGCCCGTTGCCGGTGGAAGTCGGGCGTCTGGTGTCGGTGGCCAAACTGCGCCTGCTCGCCCGCGAGTACGAGGTCACCGAGATCGCGGTCACCGGGACGACCTTGAAGATCTCGCCGCTGCACCTGCCCGATTCCAAGCAGATGCGCCTCAAGCGGCTCTACCCGAGCGCGGGGTACCGCGCCGCGTCCGGGGTGGTGCAGCTTCCGCTGCCGCGCGTGCAGGACAGTGTCGGGGCCGAGCGCGTCCGCGATGTCGTGCTGCTGCAATTCGCCGCCGATCTGTTGCTGGCGTTGGACGGGAAGGCGCAGGGAGCGGTCGACCTCACCGTCGCCGCCGAGATGGCGCCGCGATGAGCTCGACACGCGACGAGTCCGTTCTGCGGGCCGCCCGCCATCGCGCGGTTCACGGCGTGGAGCGCGACGGGGAGGCGACACCGCGCACGGACGCCGCGGTGGTCGCGGCGGGGCTGGCCGGGGCGGTCGAGGTCATGGACCGGCTCTGGCATTTCGGTGGGTGGGAGGTCACCCAGACCCACGACTCGCTGCGCCCCTACCTGCTCGAGGAGACCTACGAACTGCTCGACGCCATCCAGCACGACGATGCCGAGACGATCAAGGAAGAACTCGGCGACCTGCTGCTGCAAGTGCTCTTCCACTCCCGGATCGCCGAGGCCGCAGGCGAATTCACCGTCGACGACGTCGCCGCCGCGCTGGTGGCCAAGCTGGTCAACCGCAGCCCGCACCTGGTGGATTCCGCGATCGATCCCGACGCCTCGGTGGCCGAGAAGATCGCCGCCCAGGAACGCGCTTGGGAAGAACGCAAATCCGCCGAGAAGTCCCGCCGTTCCTGCCTGGACGGCATAGCCATGGCCCAGCCCGCGTTGGCACTCGCCGAGAAGATCGTCTCCCGCGGCACCAAAGCGGGCCTGCCACCCGCCCTCGTTCCAGAAGCCCTGCGCGTCGTGCACCTCGGTGGCCCGGAAAGCGCCGAAGAACGCCTCCGCAAAGCGACGCTCACCTTCGCCGCCGCCATCCGCGCGGCGGAGGACAGCGCGGAAAAGGAACGCGGCGAACGTCTTCCGCTCACCGCCGAGGATTGGCACGCCTTCTGGCCGGAGGGAACCGAGTAGGACTCCCGCGCGGCCGTCCGATTCAGGGAAACTGAAAGAATGCGGTACCCCGAACTGAACGCACGACCGCGATGGCAGTCGACCGGGAACGGCAGATTCCCCGTCGCCGCCCACGTCGACGGCCAGTGGTGGGTTCTACGGATGAACGGCTTCCCCGACCACCCGCTGTGGACACTGTTCATCAATGGCGCACCCCGTTTCGACATCGACGACACGCCGCCCACTTGGGGACGACCGAGCGACCGGTCCGCACCGCCCCTCGACCCCGACACCGCCGAACGAATCCTCGCCCCGGTCCACCACTTGGTCGCCTACGGAAGCGAAGTCGGTGACCCCTGTGACGACCCGGTCTGCTGCGGGTGACTCCGCGATTCGTGTCGTTCCACTCGGCCGGCAGCCTGGGCTGAAATCGTCGGTCTTCATCAACCGACCACGGGGGTTTCCGCTCCGGAGACGGCCTCTCGGTGGAGGCGACCGCGCGCTCGGGTGCACCCGAGGTAGCCTGTCTCGGAGGGAGGGGCCAATGCTGATCGATTTCGTTCCTGACAAGAGTCTGTACCCCTTCGAGTCGCGCTGGTTCGACTCGTCGGCGGGCCGGGTTCACTACATCGACGAGGGGGCCGGGCCGCCGCTGCTGTTCTGTCATGGCGCTCCGGCTTGGAGCTTCCTCTACCGCCACATCGTGAAGGACCTGCGCGACCGGTACCGGTGTATCGCCGTCGACTATCCGGGTTTCGGATTGTCCGAACGTCCCGAGGGCTTCGGATACACGATCGCCGAGCACACCGCGGTCCTCGGCGAACTGATCGATCACCTGCGGCTCGACGGCTTCGTTCTGATGGGACAGGACTGGGGCGGCCCCATCGGTCTGGGCGCGAGCGCCGCGCGCGCTGATCGGGTGCGGGGGATCGTGCTGGGCAATACCTCGTTCTGGCCGACCGAAGCGCTGGCGAATCGGGCGTTCAGCGTGATCATGGGCAGCCGTCCGATGCAGCGGCGGATACTCGAACAGAATTTCCTCGTCGAGCGCGTCCTGCTCGCGGAACTGGGGCGCAAGCTGAGCGCGGCCGAGGCCGACCACTATCGCGCGGTGCAGCCCACCGCGGAAGCCCGACGCGGACTCGCCGCGACGCCCAAGGAAATTCGTGCCGCACGCCCGCTGCTGGACCGACTCGCCCGAGATGTGCCCGTCCTGCTCGGCGACAAGCCGGCCCTGTTGGTGTGGGGAATGCGGGACATGGTGTTCCGTCCGAACGCCTGTATCCCGCGAATGCGGGCCGCCTTCACCGATCTCGACGTAGTCGAGCTGCCGCACGCGCGGCATTTCATTCAAGAACACGCACCGGAAGCGATCGCCGCGGCGATCGCGAAGCGGTTCCCGTGAGTTCGACCGGAGGCGAAACGTGCCGCGCGGGTCCTCCGGCGCTCGATGCCGATGGAGCACGAGGCCGAAAGACCGGCGCGGCGAACCCGAATCGAACCGTCAGACGTTGACGCCGTAGTCCCGGGCGATGCCCGCGAGCCCGGAGGCGTAGCCCTGGCCGATGGCGCGGAACTTCCACTCGTTGTTGTGGCGGTAGAGCTCGCCGAAGATCATGGCCGTTTCGGTGGAGGCGTCTTCGGTGAGGTCGTAGCGGGCCAGTTCGACGCCGGTGGCGGCGTCGACGACGCGGATGAAGGCGTTGCGGATCTGGCCGAACGACTGGCCGCGTGCGTCGGCGTCGTGGATGGACACCGGGAAGAAGATGTTCGTGATGTTCGGCGGCGTGGCGGTGAGGTCGATGTTGATCACCTCGTCGTCGCCCTCGCCCGCGCCGGTGAGGTTGTCGCCGGTGTGCTCGATGGATCCATCGGGCGAGCGCAGGTTGTTGTAGAAGACGAAATGCTGATCGGACAGCACTTTCAGATTCGGTCCGCAGGCGAGCGCACTGGCGTCGAGGTCGTAGTCGGCGCCGGTGGTGGTGCGCACGTCCCAGCCGAGCCCCACCGACACCTTGGTGAGATTCGCGGCCTGCTTCGACAGCGAGACATTGCCGCCTTTGGCCAGAGTGACGCTCATGATCCCCTTCCGCGCGGCACGGCCGGTGCCGCCTCTTTCTCTGCTCCCGGGAACGCCGGGCCGATCTAGTTCTGGTGGTCTGCCCAGGATCTCAGGGTGTCGACCCGGCCCTTCAGCGCCCGCAACTCGCTCTCGTCGTCGAGCACCGTGCGCTGGATGCCTTGCACGACCGCGAAGGCCGACTGGCGATGGTCGTCGATCACGTCGACGTCGATGCGGACGGCGACGTAGTCGGCGGCGTCGGGCATCTGCTCGGCGACCACGTGTGCGGTGCCCCTTGCGCACATCGCCACGTTGCCCCCACCGAGGATCAGCAGGGCCACCTCGGGATGTTCGCGCAACCGCGCCAGCGAACCGCGATCGTACTTGAGGCTGATCAGGATGCGCCGGTCACCGGCCCGCACCGGCCAGGACACCGGAATCGCATGCGGTGCAGGGTCGGTGGTCACCAGTACACCGATCGTCTCCAGTGGCCATTCCGGGAGCGCGTCCAGCTCGGGATGATCTGTCGAGTTGTGCTGACGTTGGGCGGGGCTCGCTCCGGCTGCCATCTTCGTCACCTCATGGATCGTCGAGCGCGGCGGGCTGTGCCGCGCTTGATAGCAGTCTAAGGCGCTGTGCGCCTTGCGCGCTGGCGCTGGGCGCTTTGTCCGGACCGCGCTTCGGTGACCAGCGGCGCGTGCCCGGCGCCGGTCAGGCCGAGATCAGCGCGGGAATGTCGAGCGCGGCGGCCCACTCCCTGGCCATGTCGCGCACGCGGACCTCTGTCGACGCGTCGTGCCGGGCGTGCTCGCCCACCTGCACGGCGCCGCGCGCGGCGAGTTTCTCGGCGATGATCTCGCCGCCGCGGTTGAACGTGTCGCCGTACACGATGTCGCCGAGCCCGAAGACGGCGAAACGCAGCCCGTGCAGATCCGGCGTGTCGCGGTCGAGCGCGTCGGCGAAGGGTTCGGCGCCGGTCGGCAGCTCGCCGTCGCCGTAGGTCGAGCACACGACGACGTGGAAGTCGCGGACGTCCAGATCCGCGAGGTCGAAGTCCGTCATGTCGTGCACCGAGACGTCGTGCGCCCCGCGCAACTCCGCGGCGATGGTGTCCGCCGCGGACTCCGCGGTGCCCATCTCGGATCCGAACAGAATGACGACGCGCACCGGCACAACCCTTTCTCTGATGATATGGTGAGCCTATCCTAATTATATTGCCCAGTGTGTGCCACGACCGTGGGCAGCGCACGGACAGGTGCGGTTCAGCCGCACCGATTGACGGAATGTCGAGCGCGTTGCATCATTCGTAGAGGTGCCCGGAGTTTCCTGGGCAGACCACTTTCCAGTCGGCCGATGACCGTCCGGCGTACAGCTGCCACCCGTGCCATTCGATCGTTCCCGCACGAGTGCAGCGCTTCCATCCATGACGCCATGCGCGTCCGGCCGTGAGTGAGGTGAAACGAAATGGTCTACCAGTCGTCTACATACCGGGTGATCAATTCGTACCCGCGCTTCGGCACCCTTCCCCACTTCTGAATGTCACCGCGCCAGGCGCGCGGTCCTCGCACGTCGATGCCCCGGCATCGACGGATCGGCGCTCGGCGCGGTGCCCCGGACGCAATCTTCAGACCGGTGGTTCGACGGAAGTGGAGGCAGTCATGACGGACAGGGGAGCAGTGGACTCGGGGGCGGTGGAAATGGTCACGCGGGCCATGGCGAGCAATCTCGCCGTGTCCGCCGCGATGATCGAGGATCTCGGCTACCTGCGCGCGGAACTGGCCGCCGCGGAGGTGCCGTTCCTGCTGGTGCGCGACAGCGGGCACCGGCTCGTGCTCGCGGCCGACGCGGCGCAGCGCCTGATGGTGCGCCGGGTGACCGCCGCGGCGATGTCGGCGGGGTTCTCCTGTGTCGAATTGCGGCACAACGTCTTCCGGCTCGGGCGCGACCACGACCCGGCGCACCATGTCGAGCTGGAGCTGTGGGAATACCACGGCGACACGGTGACCTGCCCGCGCCCGAACGCGCTGACCCGCCCGGTCTTCGACCTCGCCGACGTCCAGCGCACGCAGGTGCGGCTGTTCGACCGGACCTGGCCCACCCTGGCGGACATGTTCGCGCCGCAGACCGGTGACGTCGGGTTCGATATCGACCTGGTGTTCTCCTGGGTGGACGGCTCCGATCCGGAATTCCGCGCGCGCCGCGCCGGGATGCTCGCTCAGGTCGTGGTCGGCGAGGGCGACGACGCGGACGCCAGGATCCGCCAGATCGACGAGTTGAAGTACGCCCTGCGGTCGGTGCACAAGAACGCGCCGTGGATCCGCAGGATCTTCATCGCGACCGACTCCACGCCGCCGGAGTGGCTGACCGCGCATCCGAAGGTGACCGTGGTGCCCGCGGCGGACCACTTCCGGGACGTCAGCGGCTTGCCGGTGTTCAATTCGCACGCGGTGGAATGCCAGTTGCAGCACATCGACGGGCTCAGCGAGCACTTCTTGTACTCCAACGACGACATGTTCTTCGCACGTCCGGTGCGTCCGTCGATGTTCTTCACGCCGGGCGGCGTGAGCCGATTCATCGAAGCGGACACCAGGATCGGGCCCGGACGCAACAACGAGCGGCGCAGCGGTTTCGAGAACGCCGCCCGGGTGAACCGGGCGCTGCTGGCGGAGCGCTTCGGTTATGTCATCACGCGGCACCTGGAGCACACGCCCGCGCCATTGCGACGCAGCGTGCTCATGGAGATGGAGGAGGAGTTCGCCGCGGACTTCGCGCGCACGAGCGCGAGCCGGTTCCGCGCGGCCACCGACATCTCGGTCACCAATTCGCTGTATCACTACTACGCCATGCTGACCGGGCGCGCGGTGCCCCAGGAGTCGGCGAAGATGCGGTACGTCGACACGACCAGCTACCACGGTCTGGCATTGCTGGACGGGCTGGCGCGTCATCGCGACGTCGACTTCTTCTGCCTCAACGACGGCAGTTTCCCCGAGGTCGCCGAGTCCGACCGGGTGCGGATCGTCTCGGAGTTCCTGGCCCGCTACTACCCCGAGCCCGCGCCGTGGGAACGGCTCAGTACACCGCCTCGTCATCCGCTTCCGGAGTCGACGCAGGGCGCCGCATGACGTGCGGGATGCGCGCGGCGGGCGGGATCACGATGCCCTCCTCCGTCAGCCGTTGCCGCGCCTCCTCCGGCGTGGCGGGAGCGCCCACCGTGCGACCGCGCTCGATGGGCACCACCGAGTGCACCACGGTGTCCGGATAGATGTGCACGTAGTTGAAGGCCTGCGCGCCGTCCCGGCCGCGCAGGCCACCCTGCGCCACACCGAGATCCTGGCTGTAGCAGGTGGCCGACGCCACCGAGACGGGGATGCCCGCGAACGTGGCGCTGGTGGAGAAGTGCAGGTGCCCGGCGAGGACGGCGCGCACGTCGGTGCCGTCCAGCACGTCGGCCAGTCGGCGCTGATCCCGTAGTTCCACCGTGACGGCGAGGTCGATCACGCACGGCACCGGCGGGTGGTGCATGGCCAGGATGGTGCCGAAGGGCGCGGGCTCGGCCAGGACCGAGCGCAGCCACTCCAGCTGGTCGTCGGAGATCTCCCCGTAGTGGTGGCCGGGCACCGAGGTGTCCAAGGCGACGATGCGCAATCCGTCGATCAGATGCACCCGGTCCAGCGGGGAATTGGTGGGGTACTCGTGGAGCAGGCGGGCGCGGAGGGCGGCGCGGTCGTCGTGGTTGCCGGTGACCCACACGATGGGCGCCTGCAGACTTCTGGCGAATGGTTCGACGATCGACTTCAGCTTGGCGTACGCGGCGGGCTCGCCCCGGTCGGTGAGGTCGCCGGTGAACACGATCGCGGTCGGCCGGATCCCGCTCGCCGCGGCCTGGTCCAGCAGTTGCCGTAACCGCAGGTCGGCGTCGACATCGCCGTACAGGGGGTCGTGGCCCGCGATGAGATGTGTATCGCTGAAGTGGAACAACACATGATCCGGACGCGGATACTCCGCGACTCTGGTGATGGACACCGGACCGAATCCCTCCTGGCGGTTTGCCCGCCATTGGCTTGGCTCCGTCGCCACGATAGCGCCGGTTACGGACAGGTTTCCCGGCGGTTGATGAAGACTCGCTTGCGGGAAGGTGAGGTTTCGGTGTCGGACGCTGGGTGAACGCGGGTGGATGTGGGATTGGTCACCGACCGAGGGCGTCGGCGGTGCGCAGGGCGTCCACGACCATCGCGGCATCCACCGTGAAGGGTTCGTTGTGGATCGTCTCGCCGGGAGCGGTCGCACGCTGTGCGATGGCCGCCAGTGTCTCGTCGTCGGCCTCGGGCAGCCCGAGGGCGGCCAGCGTGGTCGGCAAACCCACCTCGGCGCAGAAATCCAGCACCGTGCCGATCTCGGACGCGGGCGCGCCCTCGAGCACCAATTGGGTGAGGGTGCCGAACGCGACCTTCTCGCCGTGCAGGAACGGGCGCGTTCGCGCGGCGGCGGTCAGACCGTTGTGCACGGCGTGCGCCGCGGCCAGCCCGGACGATTCGAAGCCGAGTCCGGAGAGCAAGGTGTTGGCCTCGACGACGCGCTCCAGCGCCGGTGTGACGCCGCGGGTGCGGACGGCGGTCAGCGCCTGCGCGCCGTCGGCGAGCAGGGTGCGATAGCAGAGTTCGGCCAAGGCGGCGGCGCTGCGCGTGGAGGCGCCGCCGCGCATGTTGCGCACCTGGGCGGCGCTGCACGTGCGCGCCTCGAACCAGGTCGCCAGGGCATCGCCCATGCCCGCGGCGAGCAGCCGGGCCGGGGCCTGCGCGACGACCGAGGTGTCCACCAGCACCAGCGCCGGATTCCGCCGCACGAGCTGATACGCCTCGAACTCGCCCGCGTCGGTGTAGATCACCGACAGCGCGCTGCACGGTGCGTCGCTGGAGGCGGTGCTCGGGCAACTGATCATCGGCAGATCGAGGTCGTCGGCGACCGCGCGGGCCGCGTCGAGCACCTTGCCGCCGCCGGCCCCGAGGACGACCGTGCTGCCGGATTCCTCGACGGCGTGGGCGATCCGGGCGATCTCGGCCCGGCTGCATTCGCCACCGGACAGATGGATCGAATAGGCGATCTTCGCGTCTGTCAGCGAGCGCTCCCAGGTGCTTGCCAGCAGCCGGAAAGCGCTGGAGCCCGCCACGATGAGCACCGGCCCGCCGATGCCGAGGCGGGTCATCTCCGCCCCGAGCGCGGCGGTGGCGTCCCGGCCCTGCACGTAGTGCCCCGGCGAGGAGAACACGCTCAGCATCCGGCACCTCCCGATCCCGGGCCGCGCACGTCATCCCGGCCCGGCCGACGACGTTTTCAACGCTACGCGACACACCCTCCGCCACGGTCGTTGTCGAGAGAACCCGCACGCGTGGAGCGCCGACGGTGATGGCCGAACCGGGTCGGCGCGAGTCCAGTTTCCGTCGTCGGTGCCCACGATCTCGATCGCACGTTCCGGCACCGGCAGGCCCGGAGTCCGCCGGACCTTCGCGATCACACGGTCCGAGCACGGCTCCCGAGCGTCGAAGCTCCGGTCGAAGCCGCTGCGGGCGCTGCCCCGCGACGGGCCGTCGGGCCGGTACACGGCGGGTTTCGAGGCATCCCCGTCCCGGGCTGGACTAGCTGCTCCGAGGCCGCCCTTGGGCACCGCGAGTGGCGTGCCGGGGCAGCCCCGGAACGGGGTAGGCGTCCGTCGTGGACCACGTCGGACCGGTTCAGCCCAACTTGTCGTGCGGCCGGGGGCCCGGCCGATGCGGCTTCGGCGATCGCGAGAGCCGTCCGACGACCCGGAGGTGCCCGGAGCGCGATCGGGACCGATCAGCTCTGGGTCGTGAGGGTCTCCGGGAGCAGGTGCGGCCGGTCGCGGTCCTTCTCGTCCAGCAACGCGAAGTAGCGGCGCAGCATGAGGATCGCGGTGGTGGCCAGGCCCGCGGTGAGTCCCCACCAGACGCCCGCCGCGCCGAGCCCGGCCGGATAGGCCAGCAGCAGGGCTACGGGCAGGCCTACGCCCCAGTAGCCGATCAGGGAGAGCCGGAAGCCCGCGTTGGTCGCCTTCAGCCCGCGCAGCAGGCCGGTGCCGATGTTCTGAGCGGCGTCGAAGAATTGCAGCACGATGCCGATCAGCAGCAGGGTGTGCGCGACCTGGATGGTGTCGGCGTCCGAGGAGTCCAGGAAGGGGCGCAGCACCAGATCGGGGGCCATCACGTACACCGCGCCCGTCACCGCGGCGATCACCGCGGCGTGCCGCAGCGCCAGCCAGGCCAGTGCACGGGCGTGCGCATGCTCGTCGCGCGCGACCGCGTGGCTGACCAGGATCGACGCACCGTGCGAGAGACCGATCGCCACCTGGAACACGATGTAGATGATCTGGTAGACGACGTTGTGCGCGGCCAGCGCCGCCGGGCCGATGCTGCCCATGACCAGCGCGAGCACCGAGAACATGCCGGCCTCGGAGCCGTAGGTCAGCGCGATCGGCGTGCCCAGTCGCAGCTCGGCGCGCACGGTGGTGAGCCGCACCGGCAGCGGCGTGCCGGGCAGGGTGCGGCCGAGTTCCTCGTCGCGCCACACCATCACCCAGAACACGCCGAAGGTGATCAGGAAGACCAGCGAGGTCGCGACACCGATACCGGTGAGCCCGAGTTCGGGCAGGCCGCCCTTGCCGTGGATGAAGCCCAGCGCCAACAGCAGATTCAGCACCACCGAGCCGAGCGTCACCAGCAGCAGCGCCTGCGGGCGCTGCATGCCGACCGTGTACTGGCGCAGCACCTGGAACCACAGGCACGGCAGCAGGCCCGGCGCGAGCGCCATCATCAGCGGGCGGGCGTCGGCGAGCACTCCCGGGTCCTGGCCGAGCCAGGGCAGCGCCCAGCCGAGCCCGATCAGCACCGCACCGCCGAGCAACCCGGCGATCGTGGCGATCGCGAAGCTCGAGCGCAGCAGGTCGCGGATCTCCGGATCCGGTGATTCGCCGCGTTTGCCCGCCGCGCTCACGGCGGTGGCGATCTGGTTGCCGCTGCCGGTGATCAAACCGACGCACATGGTGCGGATCTGGTTGAACAGCACGATCGCCAGGCCGCCCGCGGCGACCTGCCGCACGCCGAGCGTGCCCATCAGCGCGATGTTCGTGGTGGATACCGCGATCTGGGCGAGCTGGGTCAGCGCGATCGGCGTCGCGAGCGCGGTGAGCCGCCCGCCGTCGCCGCGGAAACTCGTCACGATCACCGGTTCTCCTTCACAGAGGGCGGGAGCGTCGTCCCGCGCGGGCGCAGCGTCGCACCGTACCAACGACCGGACCTCACCGCGCTTCCACCAACGTGCTCCTGGCGGCGGGCGTGTAGCGCCGCAGCAGCAGCGCGATCTCGCGTTCGGTGCCGGGGTCGAGCAGGTCGCGCTCGTTCATCCACTCGTCGTCGAACACCGTGTCCAAGTACTTCTCCCCGCCGTCGCACACGATGGTGACCACGGTGGAGCCCGGCGGGAACTCCTCCAGCCGGGTGAGCGCGGCGTACACCGAGCCGCCCGCCGACCCACCGATCATCAGCCCCAGTTCGGCGGCGACCGCGCGGGCGGTCGCGAAGGCCGCCACGTCGGTGACCTTCACGCCCTCGTCCAGCAGCGAATAGTCCACGGCGGTGCCGATGGTGGCGCCCGGCGGGGTGCCGGTGCCCGACTGCCAGTACGGACCGCCCGGCCCGCCGAAGGCGATCGAGCCGACCGGTTCGACCCCGATGACGTGCGGCGTGCAGCCGAGCTGGCGCAGCCGGGTCGCGGTGCCGAACAGCGAACCTCCGGTCCCCACGGCGGACAGCAGGATGTCGACCCGGTCGACGTCCTCGAGCAATTCCTCGGCCACCGGGTAGTAGCCCACCGCGTTGGCGTCGTTGTTGTGCTGCTCGGTGAAGTACGCGTCGTCCCGTTCGGCCGCCATCGCCTCGGCCAGGTCCTCCCGTGCCGAGGTGGCCAGGTTGTCGTCGCCCTCGTCGGCGACGAACACCAGTTCCGCACCCATTGCCCGCATCGCGCGCAGTTTGTCCTTACATGCGTGATGGTCGACCACTGCGGTGAAGCGATACCCACGTTCCGCGGCAACTACCGCGAGGCCGAGCCCGGTGTTGCCGGATGTGGACTCGATGATATGTCCGCCACTGCGTAGCAAACCGCGACGCTCGGCGTCGAGCACCATTTCGCGCGCCATCCTGATCTTGGCCGCACCGGTCGGGTTGAACTGCTCCAGTTTGAGCAGCAGGCGGGTGCCGGTCGCGGTGGCCGCGAGCTCGAACAGCGGCGTGCGGCCGATCAGATCCGTCACGCGCGTGACGAGCGGCATCGAGGTCTCCTGGTTCTGGTCGGGAAGTCGGGTCAGCTGCCGTCGCGGGTCCAGCGGAAGCGATCGCCGGGTGCGTCGTGCAGTACGACTTTCGGTGGGATGGGCAGTTCGTGAAACGCGGACTCGTTCGAATCCATCTGATAACCGGCGGTATTCGGGTAGATCAGCAGATCGCCGACCTCGGCGGGGCGAGGCAACGGCACCCGCCGCCAGCTCAGCATGTCGGAATCCAGACAGGTGGCGGCCCCGACGCTGGTCGGCGTCGCGGTGCCGGGTCGTGCGGGCCACAGCACCGGATCGGGCAGATACTCGCTGTCGAACCATTGCTCCGAGAGACTGAGGCTGGTGCCGTCCACGGTGAGCAACCGGTAGGGCTGGCCGTGCGCGTGCCTGGTCTTGCTGCCTTGGACGCGAAAGACGGTGCAGCCCGCGTGCGCGAGCAGCGCGCGCCCCGGTTCGACGGCCAGCCGCACGGCGTTGTCGCGCAGTCGTCCGGCGAGATCCGCGTGGTCGAGGATCTGCGCGAGCATGGCCGCGCCGGGCACCGGAAAGTGGTACGGATAGTACGAATCGAAGGCCTTGCCGGAGTGGAACCACTGCCTACCCGCCCGCGCCGTGAACTCCGTCGCCGCGTCCGCCGGAACGTAGTCGACGCCGAAGCCGCCGCCGATCGACACGGTGGTGGCCGGATGCCCCAGCGTGCGCGCGTGCAGACAGCGGGCGATCAGCTCGCCCGCCAGTTCCGTGCGCGCCACCGCGTCGTAGCCCGACAGATGGAAACTGAAGCCCTCCAAACGAATCGAATCGCGTGCGCCGCACAGCGCGAGGGCTTCCTCGATTTCGCCGGAGGTCATGCCGAACCGGCTGGCCGAGGCCGCGGGCAGCACGCGGATCAGCACTCGCGCGGGCCCGTCGGCGGGCGCCAGCGCGGCGAGCCGTTCGAGCTCGCCGAGATCGTCCACGGCGATCAGCGCACCGTGCCGGGCGGCCAGCCACAGCAGGTCGTCCGCCTTCGCCGGTCCGGTCACCATGAGCTCGGCACCGCGCACGCCTTGTGCCAGCGCGGCGGTCAGCTCGCCGACGCTGGCGACGTCGACGCCCGCACCGTGTTCCGCGCAGGCTCGCGCGACGCACGCGGCCTTGTTCGCTTTCTTGCCGTAGTAGATGGCACCTTGCACCCCGGCGCTCTCGAAAGCTCCGTGGAAGGCCCGGATGTTGTGGCCGACCCGCGCCGGGTACATCACGTGGAACGGCCCGCCCAGCGTGAAAGCGAGGTCACCGAGCAGGTCCGGATCGGCGAACAGGCGGCGCTCCCACGGATCGAGATGCGCGGGCATCGGTGACGCGCTGATCGAATCGCGCGTGGCCGCCTCGTCCGCGGGCGCCACGGTGACACTCGCGTGTTCTAGTCCCACCGTGCACCTCCGTGCGCTAGTCCCACAGCGGTACCTCCGTGCCACGGCCTTCCGCGATCGCCCGCTCCGCCAGCGCGTGGGCCACCGCGATGTCGGTCAGCACCAGCCCGCTGTTGTAGACGAAGACGCGCTCGTCGTCGGAGCGGCGCGCGACCGCACGGCGATCGAGGATCTGCGGCAGCTCGGCGTCCACCGTGCGCAGCGTGCCGTCGGGCCCGGCCATGTCGGTGCCGGTCAGCGCCATCTGCTCGGCGCTGGTCGCGATCACGCGGTCGGCATCGGTCAGCGCGGACGGCGCGAGCCCGTAACCGACCAGCACCGCCACCGAACCGGTGGCCAGATCGTCGGATTCGAGCGCCACTTCGGTGGCCGGGCCCGCCGTGGCCAGCACGACATCGGCCGTGGCCGCCGCGGCGCGTGGATCGGTGACGGTCTCGAGCAGCGCGTGCGGATGGTGCTCGGCGAGCACGCGATGCACGGCTGCCAGGCCCTCGGGGTGCGTGCCGTAGACCATCAGCTTGCGCAGCTGCGGGTTCGCGGCGAGCAGATGCGGAAGGGCGTTGCGGCCCTGGGTTCCGGTGCCGATCAGCAGCACGCTCTCCGCGCCCCGCCGGATCGTCTCGCGCACCAGCAGAGCCGACACCGCGGGCGTGCGCAACGCGCCGACCCGCGCGCAGTCCATCATCGCGATCGGCGCGCCGGTGCTGTCGTCGTAGAGCGTGATGGTCGTGTAGTACCGCTTCGTGCTGCGATCGTGGCCGGGGTCGAACTTGTAGGAGGTCTTCATCGCCACCACGCGCCTGCGGCCGTCCCGGCCGAGCATGGCGTAGGCGACCGACCAGCCGTCGGGGTTGGCGACGCTGAGCTTGCGCGGATTGTCCGAATCGCCCGCCGCCAGGGCGAGATACGCCTCTTCCACGGCGCGTACCACCGCGGCCGGTGTGATCGGCACGTCGGCGAGGTCGCTTCGGCTCAACACCCGCAGGGGTGTGCTTCGGTCACGCGTGCTCAAGGGGTCCTCGATCATGTCGTACTGCATCCCGCTCATGAGTGCCGCTCTGAACCGGCGGGGTGGCCGCCGTCCGGAACGGGGCTACGGTTTGTTGCCCGTAGCCATTCTCGTCGGCTTCCTCGGCCCGCCGTCGGCGTTCCGGAAGCCGGATGTTCACTCGCTTGAGCCACCGGTCGGTGCCGTCGTACCGGGCGGTGAACGGCACTCGGCCGTGCACGGCGACGTCGTTGTCCACCAGCAACAGCTCGCCGGGGGCGAGCGACGCGGTGACGCAGACGCGTTCGAGCTCGGCGGCGAGTTGTTCATATGCCGCGCGGAATTCCGGGTCGGCGTCGTCGAGCGGTGTGTACGCCGGGTCGTAGCGCAGCGTCTGCCGGTCGGCGCCCGCGATGCTCCACAGCGTCGGAATCGGTGCGGCCGGGTAGGTTTCGTGACCGTCGCCGTAGGAGACATCCGGCAGGATCGGCAGTGCGGGAGTGCTGAGCAGTTCGCGTTGCGCGGTGGACAGTTCGATCCGGCGCACCGACGACACGGTGGTGCCGACCAGATCCGGGTTACGTAGGCAACCGAGCATCAGCAGGTGGGCGCGCTCCGGATGGAAGGCGTCCTCGGTGTGCGGGCTGAGCAGCGCTTTGCTGCTGGCGCCGGACTGTTCGTGTTCCTGACCGGCCGCGGGAACAATATTGTTGACCAATCGGCCGTCCTGCTGGCCCTGCCAGCCGAACGGCTCGCCCGCGCTCCGCGCCAGCAGCAGCATCACCAAGTCGAGTTCGAACGAACGCGCGCGCCGCTCCGGATCTCCGCTCCAGCGCGCCGCCTCCCGCCAGTTCGGCGGAGTCGGTCCGAATTCGTTGTCCACCAGCGGAAGACGACCGACGACTGTGGCGCCCGCGGGGGTGGCGGGCGGGCGCATGGCGTGGCGCACTTCGGCGGGGAGCCGTGCCGCGCCCGCATCGATCCGTTCGATGAGCGCGGGGTCCGAGAGGGTGCGCGCCGCGGCCGCCGGATCGGCGAGTGCGAGATCGAGCGTGACCGATATCTCTCTGGCGACAGCGCGCACCGCGCGGCCCGCTTCCGGGGAAAGCTCGCGTCGTTCGAGGTTTAGGGGGTGAAGCGGCTTACGTTCGGAGAGAACGCTTTTCACCGGGTATCCCTTCTTCGCAGCAGTGGGAAAAGCAGGGTTCACGATTAGTATGGGAAGGTAGCCCTTTGTATGAAGTGAAGCAAGGCTTACCTAAGCGAGTCGGCAAAAAATAGCCGAATCGCATAACTTCGGCTCGGGTGAAGTCGGTCCGGTGGACGTGCCGGGGCTCGGTCGGGGGTTTGCGGGAGATGCGCCCTTGCACTGCCGTTTTGATGCCGGTATCGGCGAGTCGCGCCGCGCATTAGGCTAGCCTGTCCTGATCGAGGCACTGTGTGCGGTACCGCCGTGGGTTCGGTTCAGGAAGAGGGGCAGCACAATGGTTTTGAATCGAAGGGACTTGCTGCGGTCGAGTCTCGGCGTGGGGGCTGTGCTGCTGGTGGCCGCTTGTTCCGATGACGCCGACGTGTCCGGGCCCGCGCGACCTGGCGGCACGCTGCGAGTCGGTGCGCTCGGCACCGCGGCGCGCATCGAACGCGATCCGCACGCCAACCTCAGCAACGACAGCGACTTCCTCGTCACCTCCCTGGTCTACGACGCCCTCACCGTGCCGGGCGGCAACCCGAACGTCGTTCCCCGCCTGGCGAATCGGTGGGAGCCCGACGCCGACCGGCGGCGCTGGAGCTTCACCCTGGCCGAGAACGCGACCTTCCACGACGGGACACCGGTGACGTCCGAAGATGTCGTGTGGTCGCTGCGCAGGCTGCGCACGGTCGGTGGCGCGTCGAAGATGCCGGTGGCCGTGGAGGACATCTCCGCCGACGGGCCGAACCGGGTGGTGCTGGCCGTGCCCGAACCGAATACCCAACTGCCGCTGCTGGTGCGGCTGATGACGTTCACGGTCAAAAAGGACACCACCGATTTCACCAAGGCCGTGGGCAGCGGACCGTTCCGGTTGGAGTCCTATCAGGGCGGCAACGCCCGGCTGGTGCGCAACGAGCGGTGGCACGGCGGGCCGCCGCCGCTGGACGCCATCGAGGTAACCATGTTCGAAAGCGTGACCGCGCTGGGCAACGCGGTGCTCGGCGGGCAGATCGACCTGGCCTCCAACGTCGGCGCCATCGCGGGCCGCACCGCCGAGGGACGCGGCGATCTGGCCGTCGTGCGCCGACCGAACGATACGGTGGTCGGTGTCGCCATGCGCAGCTCCGACGGGCCGTTCGCCGACGCACGGGTGCGCACCGCCCTACGGCTCGGCATCGACCGCAAAGCCTTGGTCAACCAGGTGCATTCCGGATACGGAACGGTGGCCAACGACATTCTCGGCACGGCCGATCCGCTCTACGACACCTCCCTCGCCCAGCGCACCCGCGACCTCGATCGCGCGAAAGCGCTGTTGCGCGAGGCGAAATTCGACACCGGGCGCAGCTACCCCTTCGTCACCAAGGCCGAGGCGCCCGGTGAGGTGGAATCGGCGAAGGTGATCGCCACCCAGCTCGCCGAGATCGGTGTCCGGCTGGACGTGGTCACCCAGGAGCCGAACGCCTTCTACGACCAGACCTGGTTGAAGGCGCCGCTGTACACGATCTCCTGGGGCACCAACGACTCCACCCTCTTCTTCGCGAGCAAATTGCTTTCGAGCGGATCGAACCGCAACGAAACCGGTTTCGCGGACGCCGAATTCGACGCCGCGACCGCGAAAGCGCTCGCCGCGCGCACCGACGCGGAGTACCGGCAGGCGAATCAGGAGTTGCAGCGCATCCAGTACGAGCGCGGCGGCTACCTGGTCTGGGGCATGGCCGACGGCATCGACATCGCCGCCTCCCGGGTGCGCGACCTGCCCACGCTCGGCGGGTTCGCCAGGGTCCAGCTGGAGAAGGCCTGGCTGGCCGGGTGATGCTGTTCGCGCGACTGCTGCTCCGGCGCGTCATCCTGCTGGTGACGCTGCTGGCCTGCGTCTTCGTCGCCGTGGACCTGCTGCCGGGCGACGCCGCCCGCGCCGTCCTCGGCCGGGAGGCCACGCCCGAGCAGATCGCCGCGAAAGAACACGAACTCGGACTGGACCGTCCCCTGGCGGTGCGGTTCTGGAACTGGATCGCGGGCGTCGTGACCGGCGATTTCGGACGTACCGCGCGCGGACGGCCGGTCGACGACCTGCTCGTCGACAAGTTCCCGCCGACGCTGCTGCTCGGCGGTATCGCCCTCGCGGTGACCGTGCTCGCGTCGCTCGCGCTCGGCGCGTGGTGGGCGACGCGTCCGGGCAGCGTGGCCGCGCGCGTCTTGCAGCCGACGACGACCACCGCGGTGGCCGTTCCCGAATTCGTGATCGCCACGGTGCTGATCCTGGTGTTCGCGCTGGCGCTGGGCTGGCTGCCCGCCGTGACCATCACCGGCCGGTCGGGGATGCCGGCCGGACCGGAGATGCTGGTGTTGCCGGTGCTCGCGCTCGCGTTGCCCCAGATCGGATGGAACACCAGGGTGGTGCGCGCCGCCTTGTCCGACGCCGCGCTGGCTCCGCACGTGGAAAGCGCTGTGCTGGATGGGCTTTCGGGCCGTGCGGTGCTGGCGCGGCACGTGCTGCCGTTCGCGTTGCCGACGATAGTCGCCAGCTTCGCCACCACGGTCGGGATGCTGCTCGGCGGTGCTCTGGTGGTGGAGACCGTGTTCAACTATCCCGGTCTAGGGGCGGTCCTGGCCGGTTCGGTGGCCGATCGGGACACTTCGGTGGTGGCCGCGGTGGTCGCGTTGTCCGGGGTGCTCATCATGGTCGTGCTCGCCGCCGCCGACGGAATCCGCGCCTGGTCGTTGCGGGGGCGGCGATGACGGCTCCCGCGAAGATCGCGCGCCCGGCGCGGTGGCGGCTCGGGTGGCTGGCCGTCGCGCCCGCTCTGCTGGTCACGCTGGCGGCGGCGCTGGGACCGACGCTGGCGCCGCACCCGGCGGAGGAAGCGATCGGCATCCCGTTCGGCGATCCCGCTGCCTGCGCGCCGTTGGGCACCGACCGGCTCGGCCGCGACGTGCTCAGCCAGTTGCTCTATGGCGGTTGGGGATTGCTGCTGGTGGCCGCGGTGATCGCGGTGTCGGTGACCGGACTGTCGTGTGTCCTCGGCGCGGTCGCGGCGCTGCGCCCGCGGATCGGCCAGTGGATCGAACTCGGCACCGACTTGTTCATCCTGCTACCCGCGGTGCTGGGGATTCTGCTCGTGCTGACCTCGTGGCCCGACGCGGGAACCCTGGGACTGATCGTCCTGGCGCTGCTGTTCGGCGTTCCCTATTGCGCGCGGATCTTCACGGCCGCCGCCGCTGGGGTCGCGGCGTCCGGATATGTAGAGAGCGCGCGAGCCGCCGGTGAGTCGCTCGGTCACCTGGTATTCCGGGAAGTGATCCCGAACCTGCGCGCGGTGTCGACGACTCAGCTCGGGCTGCGTTTCGTGGCGGCGGTCTATCTGGTGAGCACGGCGTCCTTCCTCCAGTTGCCCACGACGCTCGGTGCGAGCAACTGGGCGGTCATGGTGCGCGAGAACGCCTCCGGCATGCTGCTCAACCCCTGGGCCGTGCTCGCTCCGAGCCTCGCGATCGCGATCGTCGCGGTGAGCGTGAACCTGGCGGTGTCGGCGTTCGGGCGAGGGGAGCGGGAATGAACGTGAACGTCACGACGAGCGCGCGTCGGACGGCCGAGGCGGATGACGCCGGGCAGGTGCGGGCCGATCTCGTCGCGGTCGACGGCCTGACCGTGCTGGGTCCGGACGGGCGAGAATTGGCCGGACCCGCGACTTTCCGGATACCGGCGGGCACGGTCACGGCGCTCACCGGCCCGTCCGGGTCGGGCAAGACCACGGTGATGCGCGCACTGCTCGGGCAACTCCCGTCCGCGGCGGCGCGCACGACGGGCTCGGCATCGGTTGCCGGACACGATGTGCTGGCGCTCGATCGCGTTGCGCTGCAACGCTTCCGACGTCAGCATATCGCTTACGTCGGGCAGGATCCCGGGTCGGCGCTGAACCCGCTGCTGCGCGTGCGCGCCCTGTTACGCGAGGTCGCGCCGCGCGCGCCCGAGTCCACCCTGATCGACACGCTCGCGCTGGTCGGTCTGTCGCCGGACTACCTTCGCCGCCGCCCCGGTGAATTGTCCGGCGGTCAGCAGCGTCGCGTCGCCCTCGCCAGGGCGCTGATCCGCCGGACCGGCGTGCTGGTGCTGGACGAGCCGCTGGCCGGACTGCACGGCGCACTGCGCACCGATATCGCCGGGCAGCTGGCGGCACTCGCCCGCGAGCGTTCGGCGGCGATCTTGCTGTCCGGGCACGACACCGCTCTCGTGCACTCGATCGCCGACGACATCGTCGAACTCGGCGCGGTCCGTCCGGCGTCCCCGCCTCCGTCTCCGTCGGGCGGTACACAGGTGCGTGCCGAACGGCGAAGTGCTCTCCCTCCGCCGGACGTCGCCTCGACCGGAGAGCGAGCGCGCAACTGTCACAAGCCTTCGGCCGTCTCGACGGACAACCGACCGCCCGACGTCGTGCTGCGCGCCGAGAACATCAGCGCCTCGATCGACGGACACCGGGTGCTCGCCGACATCGACCTCGCGCTGAAGGCGGGCTCGGCGCTCGCGGTGGTGGGCGCGTCGGGCGCGGGCAAGACCACCTTGGCTCGCGTGCTCGCGGGGCTGCACCATTCGGCGACCGGATCGCTCGAACTGCGTGGCGACCCGATCGCCGTTGGGGCGAACCGGCGAATTCACCATGGCGCGGGCGGCATTCAATTGGTCACTCAAAACCCCCGGTCCGCGCTCAACCCGCGCCGCACCGTGGCGCAAACGCTCGGCCGCCCTTTGCGGCGGATCGGGCGGGTCGCACGCCGGGATCTCGCGTGGCGGATCGAGGAAATTCTTGCCGCCGTCGAGCTTTCCGCCGACCTGGCCGCCCGCTATCCGCACGAACTGTCCGGCGGCCAGCGGCAACGAGTCGCGCTGGCCCGCGCCCTCGCCGCCGAACCCGCCGTGCTCCTGTGCGACGAGATCACTTCGGCGCTGGACCACACCACCGCGGCGGCGATCATGGCGCTGCTGGATCGGATCCGGTCCGAACGTGACACCGCCTTGCTGGTCATCACACACGACATGGCCTTGGTCGCCGGATACTGTCCGCGGCTGATCGTCCTCGACCAGGGATGCGTCGTCGAATCCGGGGACACCGGAACGGTGCTCACCGCGCCGACGCACAGCGCGACCAGCGAACTGCTGGTCTGACACGGCGACCGTGCGGGTCATACGCGCTTTCGACACGCAGTGCGCTCCGTCACCGGCTTGCCGCGGGCCCGCGCCGGCATCTGGATGATGGAAGGGTGTTGCGAAAGACCGGCGTCTCGGCCGCCATCGTGGTGCTCCTCGGGCTCGCCGGTTGCGGGACCGACCGCACCCCGATCCCGGAGGGCATCCCGCCCGGCCCGGGCGCCCCGCTGCCCGTGATCGACCTGGACGCTCCCGGTCGCACCGCCGTCCAGTTGCGCGGCTGGGCCGATGAGCAGGCCGATGGGCTCGGCATACCGCCGATCGCGCTGGAGGCGTACGGCTACGCGGCGGCCGTGATGACCAGGGCCCGTCCCGACTGCGGCATCGCGTGGACGACGCTCGCGGGCATCGCGAGCGTGGAGAGCAAGCACGGCACCCATCGCGGGGCGCAGCTCGGCGCGGACGGCTCGGTCCGCCCGCCGATCATCGGAGTCCCGCTGGACGGCTCGCCGGGCGTCGCGTTGGTGCGGGACACCGACGGCGGCGTGCTCGACGGCGATCCGGAGCACGATCGCGCCGTCGGCCCGCTGCAGTTCATCCCGGAGACCTGGAAGCGCTGGGGCGTCGACGCAAACGGAGACGGCGTCGCGGATCCGCAGAACATCGATGACGCCGCGCTCACCGCAGCCAGGTATCTGTGCGCCAGCGGCGGCGACCTCACCTCCGAGCACGGCTGGCAGCGGGCGTTGCTCACCTACAACCAGTCGCACAGCTACCTGTTGACCGTGCGCGACCGGGCCGCGAGCTACAGCATCGGCCGCCGGGTGTGATCTCCCGGTCGCCGGAGTGCCGGTTACCCGCCTCGCCGCCGGGACGATAGGCTCGCAGCGCACGGCCCATCCCGTGAGACATACCGTGTCAGCAGCCGAAGGAGTGTCTTTTTCGTGGCCATCATCGAACAGGTCGGAGCTCGCGAGATCCTCGATTCGCGCGGTAACCCCACCGTCGAGGTCGAGATCGCTCTCGACGACGGCACCCTGACCCGGGCGGCTGTGCCCTCCGGCGCGTCCACCGGCGAGCACGAGGCCGTCGAACTGCGCGACGGCGGCGAGCGCTACGGCGGCAAGGGCGTGCGCAAGGCGGTCGAGGGCGTGCTCGACGAGATCGCGCCCGCCGTCATCGGCCTGGACGCCGTGGAGCAGCGCACCGTCGACCAGGTGCTGCTCGACCTCGACGGCACCCAGGACAAGTCCCGGCTCGGCGCCAACGCCCTGCTCGGTGTCTCGCTGGCGGTGGCCCGCGCCGCCGCCGAGTCCTCCGGCCTCGAACTGTTCCGCTACCTCGGCGGCCCGAACGCGCACGTGCTGCCCGTCCCGATGATGAACATCCTCAACGGCGGCGCGCACGCCGACACGGGCGTCGACGTGCAGGAATTCATGGTCGCCCCGATCGGCGCGCCCACCTTCAAGGAGTCGCTGCGCTGGGGCGCGGAGGTCTACCACGCGCTGAAGTCGGTGCTGAAGGCCAAGGGCCTGTCCACCGGCCTCGGTGACGAAGGCGGTTTCGCGCCCGACGTGGCGGGCACCAAGGCGGCGCTCGACCTGATCAGCGAGGCCATCGCCAAGACCGGCCTGAAGCTGGGCAGCGACGTGGCGCTGGCGCTGGACGTGGCCGCCACCGAGTTCTTCACCTCCGGCAGCGGCTACAAGTTCGAAGGTGTGGTGCGTTCGGCCGAGGAGATGGCGCAGTTCTACGCCGAGTTGATCGCCGCCTACCCGCTGGTGTCCATCGAGGACCCGCTGTCGGAGGACGACTGGAACGGCTGGGTGACCCTGACCGACCAGATCGGCGAGAAGATCCAGCTCGTCGGCGACGACCTGTTCGTCACCAACCCGGAGCGCCTGGAGGAGGGCATCGCCAAGGGCGCCGCCAACGCGCTGCTGGTCAAGGTGAACCAGATCGGCACCCTCACCGAGACCCTGGACGCGGTGGAGCTGGCGCATCGCAACGGCTACAAGACGATGATGTCGCACCGTTCCGGCGAGACCGAGGACACCACCATCGCCGACCTCGCCGTCGCGGTGGGCAGCGGCCAGATCAAAACCGGCGCCCCGGCGCGCAGTGAGCGGGTCGCCAAGTACAACCAGCTGCTGCGCATCGAGGACGCGCTCGGTGATTCGGCGCGCTACGCGGGTGACGTCGCGTTCCCCCGCTTCGCGTTCGAAGGCTGAGCTTGGGGCACGAACCCCGGGAGTACCGCGAAGTAGAGACCGAGGCGTGAGATGACGGAGCGACGTGCGCGTGGGACCAGTCCGGCCGGACGCGGGGACCGCCGCACGTCGCGTGCCGCCGGATCGCGCCCGGCCGACTCCGCCGCCAAGCGCGGTCGCAGGCGATCGGAGCCCGCGGAGAAGCCGAAACCGCGCAAGACTGGTTCGGTCGGCGACAGGCACGACCACACGTTCCTCGGCCTCTCCACCGGCAAGGCGGTGATCCTCGCGATGGTGGTGTGCGGGCTCGCGCTCACCCTCGCCGTGCCGATGCGCACGTATTTCACCCAGCGCGCGGAGGCGGCGCAGCTGGCGCAGCAGCGCGAGGAACTCGAGACGGATCTGGCCCGGCTGCGGGATCGTCGTGCGCAGCAACAGGATCCGGCCTACATCCGCAGCGAGGCGCGGGACCGCCTGCGTCTGGTGATGCCAGGCGAGACGCCGTATATCGTGCAGGTGCCCGGCATCGAGGCGCCCGCGCCGCCGCCCGCGCCCACCAGAGCCAGGGACCCCCAGCCTTGGTACACCGATTTGTGGCGCAGCATCTCCGAGCCGCAGCCGACGCCCTAGGCCGCCGCGCCACCACCTCGAGCACCGGAAGGACATAGGTGACCGCACCCACCGACCAGGATCTCGCGATCATCGCCGAGCAGCTGGGCCGTGCGCCGCGCGGCGTGCTCGCCATCGCCTACCGCACCCCGGACGGGATCCCGGCCGTTGTGAAGACCGCGCCCCGGTTGCCGGACGGCACCCCCTTCCCGACCCTCTACTATCTCACCGATCCCCGGCTCACCGCGGAGGCGAGCAGGCAGGAATCGGCCGGCGTGATGCGGGAGATGACCGAGCGGCTCGCCGCGGACGAGGAGCTGGCCGCCGCCTACCGCGCCGCGCACGAGAGCTATCTGGCCGAACGCGACGAAATCGAATCGCTCGGCACGGATTTCACCGGCGGCGGGATGCCCGAACGGGTCAAGTGCCTGCACGTGCTGATCGCCCACGCATTGGCCAAGGGGCCGGGCGTGAATCCGCTCGGCGACGAGTCGGTGGCGCTGGCCGCCGAACACGGCTTGCGCGGCACCGCGATTCCGGCCGACTGGCCCGCGTCCCGGCCGAGTAGCGCGCGAGAGACTGGAGCACAGTGATGAGTGACCGGGTAGCCGCCGTGGATTGCGGCACGAACTCCATCCGACTGCTGATCGCCGACGTGCTCGACGACGGGCGGTTGGCCGACGTGCACCGCGAGATGCGCATCGTCCGCCTCGGCCAAGGCGTCGACGCGACCGGCTCGCTGGCGCCGGAGGCGATCGAACGCACCCGCGCCGCCCTGGCCGACTACGTCGCGCTGATGCGCGAGGCGGGCGTCGGCCGGGTGCGGATGGTGGCGACGTCCGCCACCCGGGACGCCGCCAACCGGGAGGATTTCTTCGCCATGGCGCGTGCCGAACTCGGTGCGGTGGTCGCGGGCGCGGAAGCCGAGGTGATCACCGGCGACGAGGAGGCGCGCCTGTCGTTCGCCGGCGCCATCGGCGAATTGTCCAGCGCGGCCGGTCCATTCGTCGTCGTCGACCTGGGCGGCGGTTCCACCGAGCTGGTGTTCGGGGACAGCGCGGGGGTGCGCGCCGCGTTCTCCGCCGACATCGGCTGCGTCCGGATCACCGAACGGTGTCTGGCGGGCAACCCGCCGACCGCCGAGGAGATCGCCGCCGCCCGCGCCTTCGCCACCGAGCGGTTGACCGAAGCGTTCACGCACGTTCCGGTGGAAGGGGCGCACACCTGGGTCGGCGTGGCGGGCACGATGACCACGCTCGCCGCGGTCGCGCTCGATCTCCCCGAATACGACTCGGAGCGGGTGCATCTCACTCGTTTGACCTCGGAGCAGGTGCATCAGGTCTGCGACCGGCTGATCGCCATGGACCACGATGAGCGCGCAGCGCTGGGACCGATGCACCCCGGCCGGGTCGACGTGATCGGCGGCGGCGCGGTCATCACCGAAGTACTGGCGGAGGAGTTGTCCCGGCGCGCGGGTATTTCCGAGCTGATCGTCAGTGAGCACGACATCCTCGACGGCATCGCACTGTCGATCGCCTGATCCGGCTCGGCGTGGCCGCGGTCAGGTCTGTGGGACGTGTCCGTTCAGCTTCACCTCGGCGTGCGTCTCGGTTCCGGCGCGGACTCCGATTCCGGCGTGACCCGCACGGCGCGCCTTGCCGATGGCGATATCGGCGAGCCGGGAGAGCGATTCCATGTTCCGCGGCACCAGCAGGAGTTCTTGCAGCGCGTTGGGCATGAGCCGGCCCAACCCGCGTTCGGCGTGCTCGTACATCCGGATCTGGGTCTCGTCGGTCGCGGTCTCGACGAGTTCCAGCCGGATCCACGCGGCGCCGAACGGCGAGAGCTTGGCCTCTAACTCGAGCATGTGCGGCGGATCCACCGACACGACCTCCGTGGTGTCGCTCACGGTGAACGGCCATACGCCCGCGCTGTAGTGCAGCGACGCGCCGACGCCGGGCCATTCGTCGTCGACGTCGCGAATGTGCGTGGCGCCGACGACCCAGGCGGCGAACAGCCATCCGTCGGCCAGGACGGAGAAAACCTGCTCCGGTGTAGTCGGCACGGTGATTTCCACGTGGACCATCAGCTCAACGCTTTCTGGGTGCGGGCCGGTTTGCCTGTCGATTGCGGGGTGCCCGATAGGTGCGGGGGCAAACCACCGGCCGCGTCCAGGTTCCGCGGCCCGCCTGAACAGAACAAACGAATCCTCCCCGGCGCGCTTCGAGATGCGATCTTCGGAGCATGGTCGAAGCGAAAACATCGCGGGAACCAGTGGGGACACGAACCGTGTTCGGCCACCCGATCGGGCTGGCCAACTTGTTCGGCGTCGAACTCTGGGAGCGCTTCTCGTTCTACGGGATGGTCACCATCCTCGGGCACTACCTGCACTACTCGGCGACCGACGGCGGTCTGGGCCTGGGGCAAGGACACGGCCGTGGGCATCGTCGGCGCCTACGTCGGCCTGGTCTCTCTGCCCACCGTCCTGGGCGGCTGGATCGCCGACCGTTTGCCCGGGATGGAACTCACCCTCTTCTACGGCGGCGTCGTGGTCATGGCCGGGCACATCGCGCCGGCCGTGCACTCGACTCGCCCCGGAGGCTTTCCGGGCTCAGACAATGGCATTGTATTTTTTTCTCGGTTGGTCTCGGCACGTCGGTGTCGGGTAGTTTGGCTCGGTTCTATGACCCAGGTCACGAGTTCGCCTATTTCGGTATCACCGGGACGGTCATGGTGTGTGCGGGGCTGATCGTCGCCGCCATCGCACCATGGATCAGCAAATTCATGGCAGGCGTGCATTGACTCGCCGTCTGGGTACAGAACACAAGCAATTGGCACGAATTAAGGAGAACGCGTGACGAAACCCGGGCCACAAGCCGATTCGGCGGGTGATGTCTCGTCTCGGTGGGGCGGTCTGTTCCGCACCAAGTCCGTCGAACAGTCGATCCGCGACACCGACGAACCCGACTCGAAGCTACGCAAGGATTTGACCGCCTGGGACCTCACCGTCTTCGGCGTGGCCGTCGTGGTCGGCGCGGGCATCTTCACCCTCACCGCGCGCACCGCGGGCACCGTCGCGGGTCCGTCCGTCTCGCTGGCCTTCGTGTTCGCCGCGATCGCCTGCGGACTGACCGCGCTCTGCTACGCCGAGTTCGCCTCCACGGTGCCGGTGGCGGGCAGTGCCTACACCTACTCCTACGCCACCTTCGGCGAGCTCGTCGCCTGGATCATCGGCTGGGACCTGATCCTGGAGTTCGCGCTCGCCGTGGCGGTGGTGGCCAAGGGTTGGTCGCAATACCTCGGCGAGGTGCTCGGCACCACGTCTCCGATCGCGCACTTCGGCCCGGTGAACTTCGACTGGGGCGCGGTGCTGCTCATCACGGTGCTCGGCGTGCTGCTCGCGACCGGGACCAAGGTGTCCTCGCGGGTGTCGGCGGTCGCCGTCGCCATCAAGCTGGGCGTGATCGCGCTGGTGCTGGTCGTCGGCCTCACGTACTTCAAGTCCTCGAACCTCTCGCCCTACATCCCGCCGTCGCAGCCCGGTGAGCGGGGCGAGGGGCTGCGGCAGTCGCTGTTCTCCTTCCTGACCGGCGCCGGGCACAGCAACTTCGGCTGGTACGGCCTGCTCGCCGCGGCCAGCCTGGTGTTCTTCGCGTTCATCGGCTTCGACGTCGTCGCCACGACGGCGGAGGAGACCCGCAACCCGCAGAAGGCGGTGCCCCGCGGCATCCTGGGCTCGCTGCTCATCGTGACGATCCTGTACGTCGCGGTGTCGCTCGTGCTCACCGGCATGGTGCCCTACACCGAGTTGTCCCATGGCGACGCGACACTGGCCACGGCGTTCGGCATCCACGGGGTGACCTGGGCGAAGAACATCATCTCGATCGGCGCCCTCGCCGGGCTCACCACGGTGGTCATGGTGATGTATCTCGGGCAGACCCGGGTGCTGTTCGCGATGTCGCGTGACGGGCTGATGCCGCGCAAGCTCTCGCACACCGGTAAGAACGGCACGCCGGTGCGGGTCACCGTCATCGTCGGCGTGGCGTGTGCGCTGCTGGCCGGGTTCGTGGATTTCGGCACGCTGGAGGAGATGGTCAACATCGGGACGCTGTTCGCGTTCGTGCTGGTGTCGGTCGGCGTGCTCATCCTGCGACGCACGCGTCCGGACCTGCCGCGTGGATTCCGGGTTCCGCTGGTACCGCTGATCCCCATCCTGGCGGTGCTGGCGTGCGCGTGGCTGATGCTGAATCTCTCGGTGGAGACCTGGCTGCGGTTCCTGGTGTGGATGGTGATCGGGTTCGTCGTCTACTTCGCCTACTCGCGGCACAACTCCGTGCTCCGGAAGGCTTCCGTCACCTAGTACGCGGCCGGAGTTCGGGTGTGGGGTGGCGGCGGATAGCCTGACGCCGTGTCGCAGCGTGAGTTGGTTGTTCTCGGGACCGCTAGTCAGGTGCCGACGAAACAGCGAAACCACAACGGGTACCTGCTCCGGTGGGACGACGAGGCGATCCTGTTCGATCCCGGTGAGGGCACGCAACGGCAGATGACCTATGCCGGTGTGAGCGTCACCGGGCTCACCCGGATCGCCATCACCCATTTCCACGGCGACCACAGTCTCGGGCTGGCCGGAGTGGTGCAGCGGATCAACCTCGACCGGGTGCCGCATCCGGTCGACGTCTGCTTCCCGGCGTCCGGCGCGGCGTACTACGAGCGCCTGGTCAACGCGACGTCGTACTATCACCGCGCCGAGCTGCGGCCTCGCCCGATCCTCGCCCCAGGTCCCGTCGACCTGCCCGAGGCGGCGTTCACGGTGACGGCGGTGCGGCTCTCCCATCCGGTGGACACCTTCGGCTATCGGCTCAGCGAGCCGCCCGGCCGGCGCATTCTGCCGGACCGCTTGCGCGCCCTGGGATTGCGCGGCCCGATCATCTCCGAACTGCAACAGCGCGGCAGTGTCGAATTCGAGGGGCGCACGATCACTTTGGCGGAGATCAGCGAACCGCGCTCCGGTCAGAGCTTCGCCTTCGTGATGGACACCCGGCTGTGCCCCGGAATCGGGGAGCTGGCCGCCGACGTCGACATGCTCGTCATCGAAGCCACGTTCCTGGACGCCGACGAACAGCTGGCCCTCGAATACGGCCATCTCACGGCGGGCCAAGCCGCCCGGGTGGCCGCCGACGCGGGCGTTCGCACCCTGGTGCTCACCCACTTCTCCCAGCGCTACCGCGACCTCGACGAGCACTTGGCCGAAGCGGCGAAGTACTTCTCCGGCGAGATCCACATAGCCACCGACCTCGCCAGGATCCCGCTGCCACCCCGGCGCTGACACTCCGCCGCGAACATCCGACACGCCGAGATGACGCGCGGACGCTAACACCAGCCCGCCGCCACCGATCTAGTTCTCTGGGACGCCTGCCAACCCGGGCTGCGAACAACCGCCACCGGCACCGGTCACCCGACCGCGCCGTCCGGCACCCGGCCACGGCCGACGCCCCGCCACCCCGACAAATTGTCGGAATTCCGGTACAGCCGTACGACTCGGTACGCTGTCCCGGACGCCCCTATAGCCCAATTGGCAGAGGCAGCGGACTTAAAATCCGCCAAGTGTCGGTTCGAGTCCGACTGGGGGCACTCACGACCGCAGGTAGATTCCCTCTCCCGCCATTCGCTTCGACCGCGTCCACGCCCTCGGTCCGCAGTGAGTCCGCAGTAGCTGCCGGAGCTCCCCGGTTCATCGCGTCCGCGACCGGGTGCCGACCCATGCCGTATGGCTCGAGGTGCCGTCAGGCGAACTCGTCCAGTAGGTCCATCAGCGCTTCCTCGCGGCCGATGGTGAAGTACTGATGATCTCGGAGTTTTCATATCCACGAGACCGCTACGACTCGTTCGTCTTCCGGATGGCGCTCGACACGCAGCCCTGGCTCAACGCAATGCGAGCGTGGCCCGATCGCACCATCGATCGGGATACGCTTCGTTCCAACCCAGGTGTGTTGACCGGACAGAATGAGACGTTATGCGCCGAACCACCCCGACCGTCATATTGATGATGGCGGCAGTCCTGCTGACAGGATGTTCTATACCGACACAAGGACCCGACCAGGCCGAGCGTGACAGCTGGTCACGCGTGATCGAAACTGCCATCCGGGCTCTTCCCGGGGTCGTCGATGCGTCACATCGGTTCGATTACGAGGGCAAGTCGCGCACGTACCATTCCCGGCTCGAAGTGCAGCTCGAAGATGGCGCCACACCGGACGAGGCCGCGTCCGTGGTGCGTGTCATGGGCACCCAGCAGCTTCCGCCGCACTACCAAGGCGACCAGACCGAGGTCTACATCGACCGGAGGACGGACTCTTATTATGCGAATTGGCGGTTCGGTCGGGACGTGAGCGGGGAAGCCAACTCGGCACACACCTGGGTGAGAGTCTCGGCCCCCGGCACACAGGTGGGCTGGAGGTCAAGCGGCATCGACGTAGACAAGATGAGGAACGATATCGGCGTTGCAGCGGGCTCCGAGGCCGAACCCCACCGTGCCACCGCGGCGATGCGCCGAATCATCGAGGACTTCCCCGAACTGGCATCCAGCTACTGGACGGTGTCCACCGTTCATGAGGAGAGCGGGTTCAAGAATCACTCGAGCCTGGAACCCGGGTGGCTCAACACGGACCGACCACTCCGCTTCCCGCACAACCGGCCCCGCTTCCCGTCCAATGGTGAACTCGAGATGTGGGAGTGGTTCCTGACCGATCAACCTACCCCGTTCCTCGTCGAGATTTCCGTATACGACCCGCCCGGCAAAGCAGGCCGCACCCTGGATGTCGCGATATACCCTCCTGTTGGAAAGCAATTCACCGCTGCGCAGGCAACACAACTCGCCGAACGGCATCTTCCCTACTTGGCCCAGCCCGGTGCCGTGGTCGACTACACGATCGGCGACACCTACCACCCCGTTTTCGCGGTCTTCGTCGGCGGTTGCCAGCCATCCTCGCGCGACGTTCCACCGGAGTCGCAACCCTATGCGCGTCAGTATGAACGCTGCTAGGCCGTGCCACGTCAGCGAGTTTCTGCCAGGTCGCACTACTGTGTCGGCAATTGCCGACGCTACCGTGACCTGCAACGATCTGGGAAAGCAACCTCGAAATCGGCCAAGTGCCGGTTCGAGTTCGTGAGCCGAAGGTAGATCGCTTTCCTCGCTGCCTTTCACACCCGTGCAGACGCCCTCGGTCCGCAGTCCTCGGGTCGCGCTGTTGTGCCGACCTGTACCAGGAAGCCGGCAGTGCGAGCGCTAGGACGTCGGCCCATTCCACGAGAATTCGGTCGACCAAATGAGTCCTGCCGTGTGGTCGGTAAGGGTCAGCTCGAAGTCCCAGGGCGTGTCTGCGATGTCGTCCGGGATCGGGGCCTGGAAGGTTCTGATCGTTCGCGTCGCCGCGGTCGATTCGCCGGCCACCACCTCCGAGGTTCCGAAGTTGGCGCGCAGGACGGCATCGACCTCGTAGTCCCAGATGGATGGTGCGCGTTCGTCGAGCGCGGTCGCGGTGTAGAGGAACTCGATTCCGTTGGGATCGAGCGTGATCGGTCCGATCCAGGCCTCGATCGGACCATCCTCGTCGGTGACGAAAGCTGGATTCGTCAGTATGGCCAATCGGCCCCGTGGATCGCCCAGCGGCGCTGAGTAGACGATGTCGTTCGGCCGAGACAGTCGCCTCACCCAGGGACCGTCGGTGGTGACGTCGTCGATGGTCAGCTCGATATCGACCGGTGTCGTATCCGGGCCGAGGTCGGGCAATGTGAAGGTCGTGCCGGCGTGGGTGTCGGACGAGCTGCTTCCCCAGCCCACGTCGGTGGCCACACCGTTGGCCAGTGCCGACACCCCGACCTGGTAACTCCGCAACGACGGCGCGGCATCGCCGACCACTTCCGCCGCGAGGGACAGCCGCAACCCGGTGGGCGTACGCAACGCTGGTCCGACCCAACTCAGAATTCCGTTGCTGCCGTCGGACACGAATTCCGGGGGCGCCCACACGGCCAGTACACGATCGGTAGTGCGCTCGCTCGGTGACATCGTCGGCTGTGCTCCTTGATCGCGGACGCGGGAACAGCCGGTTCAGGCCCGGCGATCGGCCCGCTATCAACGTTTCATCGAATCCTTACCGAGCCAGGTCGTTATCAACCAACTGGGTCTTCCATTCGGACAGGTTCGCTGTATCCGCGTGTTTCGTCAAGGTCAGGTGTGATCGACCAATTCGGGGGCGGCCCTGCGTATGCGGCGCAGCAGCTTCGACCCTCGTTCCGAACTGATGGAGGTCAGCGTGGGGAGCGCGGTGCGCCAGAGTTTGGCCGCGTCCTCGTGGTTGCCCATGCGCCAGCGGATGAGTCCGGTCTCGGCCAGGCTGATCGCGTGAATCCGGGTGTGCGTTCTGGGATGCCAGATCGTCGCGCTCATGTGCTGATAGCGCTCGGCTTCGGCCAAGTCGCCGATCGCGAGGAATGTTTTCGCGGTCTGCCGGGTCGCGCTTGCTTTGTTCGGACAGAACAGCGCGGCCCATCGAGGAATCTCCGTCGTTGCCTCGGGCATGATCCATGGCTCGACTCGGCGAAGCGCCTTCACGGCCTGGACTTTGTCGCCCGTTTCGGCGTAGCACCGTGCCAAGGCAACTTCGAACAAAGCCATCGTGTCGGGGCTGACCTTGCCGCGTGCGCTCAGCAAGGCGCGTTCCGCGAGCGGGACACTGTTTTGTGGTTGGTGTACGTCGCTGGCGTGCAGGCGATACCCAGGATGAGCCCGGACACTTGGGTCATCGTCGGGTTCGCTACCGCAATCGGCCTGCCGCTGGTCGTCCTCGTTGTAGCGATTCTTTGGCCCGAGCAGGTTCCTCAGGACCGCTCCGTGGACGCGATTCGCCAGCGCATCGAGGAAGAAGACGGGCCGCCTTCTGCACTGTAGGTGCAGTGAACGCAGGGTATTGCCGGACACTGCAACTCGACCTGTCGATCCCACGCATGGACCGTCATGCGGCTCGAGAAAGACGTGAGTCACCGAATTCTGCACGGGGACAGCACTATTGCGGGAAAAATGGGAGCATGGCGTCGAAACCACGGCTTAGTGGCTATCGGAACTACACCGCGGACGGCACTTACTGGACGGTTCGCAAACAAGGTCGAACGTACTGGGTGGTACGCATCGACCCGACGGACGGTGAATATCGCGTGGTCGAGTGGTGGGGCGGATATCACCGGGCGGGAGCCGCCGGTGGCGCGGCCGCGCAGCTCGCATATCAGCAGGCGCTTTCTGCCGCGAAGGATGTTCTGCGCGACCATCTGCACGAAGCGCTGGAAACCATCGGGTTAGGCGCGCCCGTCTCCGCTGCGCCGGTCTCGCCGAAGGACGCACCGTCGCGTTTGGGGTCCGACGAGGAAGAGTGAGGGTCGACAACCTCCAACGATCGGGGCATCGAACAATAGGGCTGCTCTTGCATGCCGGATGGACGATCCCACACGTGCGTGATCGGCTGGGTCAGCTCGTTCGGCTGACGGGCACAGGAAGACGGTATGCGAGCCGTCGTATCCGGCGACCGTCGCCTCTTCAGCGGGAAAGTCCGTGGGCGCGGGCGATGATGCGTTCCATGGCGGTGCGGGGGAGAAGGCGGCGGAGGGTGAAGAGGGCGGGGGCGTTGCTGCCTACGGCGTAGAGGGGTTGGGGGCGCGGGGCTTCGATCGCTTTGACGATCGTGGTGGCGACCTTTTCTGGGGTGATGCCCTTGGACTGGTTTTCGTCGAGTTTCGCCATGAAGGTCGTGAAATCGGCGGTGTGGGGGGAGTCGTCGCTGAGGTACTTGGTGCGGCGTTCGCGGAGTCCGGTGTCGATCTGGCCGGGCTCGACGGCGGTGATCCAGACGCCGAAGGGGGATTCCTCGAAGCGGGCGGCGACCGCGAAGCCGCGTAGCGCCGCCTTGGTGGCGACATAGGAGGAGCGGTAGGGCATGGGGAAGCTGGCGAGCATCGAGCCGACCATGACGACGCGCCCGTAGCGGCGATCCCGCATGCCGGGCAGCACCGCCTTGGTCAGGGCGATCGGGCCGAGCACATTCAGCTGGAACAGTCGCTCGACGGCGTCGGTGGGCAACTCGGCCAGCGGTCCCGCCTGGCTCTCGCCCGCATTGTTCACGAGCACGTCGACGTGGTCCAGACCGGCGGCGAAGGCCTCGATCGAAGCCGGATCGGTGAGGTCGAGCGCGCGGTACTCGACCTCGGGCAGCACGGCGTCCGAACCGATGGCGTCGGGATTGCGGCTGGTGCCGATCACCCGATACCCCCGCCCGGCCAGCGCGGCGGCCGTAGCCTTCCCGATTCCGGACGACGCACCGGTGACCACAGCGACGCGAGACATAACGCTCCTTTTCGACGGCAACATGCTGACGATATCGTCAGCTCTCGCTCTGTGCTACCAGAAAGTAACTTCGGTGCCGTCGATGTGCTGCGGAGCCGACCGCACGACGAACGCGGCGTCGATGCCCGCCCGGCCCAATGGCGGTGGGAAACGGGAGTACAACACGTGGTGGCGGCTCGGATATTGCCCATTGAATTCTGCATGGCGGGTTCGAGCCCGGACGTGGCGTCGGCGGGCTGTCGTGTGTGCCGCGCTCGCGTGGTTCGCGGGCCTGTGAGCTGGGCGGACGGGTGTGCATGGCGACGTGGGATGCGCACCGGCGCAGTCGAAATCGTTCACCGGAGGGAAGCCGTTCCGGATGTCGGCGGTGGAGGGATGGGGCTAGTGTTGGCCGGCGCGGTGCAGGCCGGAGACGCTGCCGCGTTACCCCCGACGCCGAGGAGATTGTGGTGGTTGTCGATACCGTCCGCGAGGAACAGGCGATCCGTCAGATGACGGAGCGGCTGGTCGAAAACTACACCGAGACTTATTCTCCGGACCATATCGAGAGCGCCGTCGGTGCGGCGCGGCGGAAATTCGAGGGCCGCCCGGTGCGGCAGTTCGTCCCGATTCTGATCGAGCGGTTGGTGCGGCGGGAATTGGAGAAGTCTCCCGAGGCGGAAGTGCAACCCACCACGGTCCCGATGGACAAGTCGCCGCAGGCCCCCGCCGCCGCTCCCGGGAAACTGTCGGAGATCCGTGAGCTTTTGTCGTCCAAGAAGCGTTTCGCACCGTACGCCGTGGGCGCCGTCGTCGTTCTGACGGTGATCGCCGTGGTTCTCGCCGTGCGGCAACCCGCTCCGGAGGCGCCCGCCGCCGCTCCCGCGCCCGCCGCGGCGCTCACGGTCGTCCACGGTGTGGTCGGCTCGGAGAAGATGCCGTTCTTCTCCGACCCCAAGGTGATCGACGCGCTGGCGCGCAACGGCGTGCGCGTCGAGGTCGAGCCCGCCGGTTCGCGGCAGATCGCCACGTCCATCGATCTCACGAAATTCGATTTCGCCTTCCCGTCCAGCGAACCGGCCGCCGAGCGAATCCAGCGGCAGCGCAACGTGACCGCGAAATACACGCCGTTCTCCTCGCCGATGGCCGTCGCGACGTTCGCGCCGATCACCGAGCTGCTCACCCGGGCGGGAGCGGTGCGCCCCGGCCAGGTGCCGACGCTCGACCTGCGCCGCTACCTCGAGCTGGTGCGCAACGGCACCCGCTGGGACGAACTGCCCGACAACACCGCCTACCCGGTGCGCAAGAACATCCTGATCTCCACCACCGACCCGCGCAGCTCCAACTCCGCGGCCATGTATCTGGCCGCGGCGAGCTATGTCGCGAACAACAACACGATCGTGCAGGGGCAGAACGCCGAGCAGGCCGTCCTCCCCGCGGTGTCGCGGCTTTTCGTGGGCCAGGGTTACACCGAGAACACCACCGAGGGCCCGTTCAACAACTACCTCGCCACGGGTATGGGCCCGACGCCGATGGCCTGGATCTACGAGGCGCAGTACGTCGAGGCGACCGTGCGCGGCCAGATCAAACCCGAGATGACGCTGCTGTACCCGTCACCGACGGTGTTGTCCCGGCACACGCTGGTGCCGTTCGGCGCGACGGGTGACCGGCTCGGGCGCCTGCTGTCCACCGACCCGGAATTGCAGCGCCTGGCCGCCGAGCACGGCTTCCGCACCAACGACGGCGCCCAGTTCGCGAAGGTCGTCGCCGAACGCAACGTCCCGGTGGCCCCGGACCTGCTGGACGTCGTCGCCACCCCGACCTACGACACCCTGGAGCACCTGCTCGACGGAGTAACCAAGTCCTACAACTGAACCCGGGGCGGATCGCCGCTAGCGTTTCGGTGGAGAGGATCCGGGCACCCTCTTCGCATCAGATACCGGAACAACGGCCGGTATCGCGGCGGGAGGAACGACCAGTGACAGCGGACGACGGCCCATGGGAGATCCCTCCGATCGATGACGCCCCGGATATCGCGCGCGACTCCGCGCCGCCGCCGGGAGCGACGATGGCCGACACCAGGAACTGGCCGGGGTACGGGTTGCTGCTGGTCGCCGCGGCGGGTGCGATAACCGCGGCGGTGCTCGCCGGCTGGGGGTTCGGCAGGCTCTCGGTCGTGGCCGCGATCATCACGGTCGTCTTCCTGCTGATCGGGGTGGGCCTGATCGTGCTGGAGCAGGTGCGGGCCCGCAGGCACGCCGCACCGCCCGCCGAACGGGCCACCGTGCCGCCGGGGTACTGAGGAGCGTCAATCCCGGGGCAGGAAACCCGACTCGATGAACTCCCGGACGAAGGTGTCCACCACCGCACGGTCGATCTCCGGGCAGGCCATGCCGGTGTCCGCGAGCGCGGCGCGGGTGTGTTCGTCGGCCCAGTCGAGGTGACCGGCGAGTCCGGCGAAGTCGTGGCTCAGCAGGGCCGCGCGCACCAGCGAATCGTCGCCGAGCGCGTCGCGCCGCCGCGCTTCCCTGGCCAGGCCCGCGCGCACCGTGTCCTCCGGCATCGTCGCCACCGGCAAACCGTGCGCGCGCAGACTGGCGAGGATCTCCCCGACCGCTACCGGGGCCCGATTGACCAGGTGATAGACGGTTTCCGAGCGCGGACGAGCCGAGATCTCCACGATCGCGCCCGCCACATAGCTCACCGGAACCAAGGAAACGGTCGCCTCGCCCACGTCGGGCGCCATGCCGAGCATCGCGGCGGCTCGCACCATGTTCCACAGCGAATCCTGCGGGCTGTTGACGCCGATGTCCGGGCAACCGCAGATGGTGCTCGGACGGTAGATGGCGATGGGCACACCACGTTCGCCTGCTTGGCGGACCAGTTCCTCGGCGGCCCATTTGGAGGCGAGGTAGCCGTTGCCGGACACCTGCCCCGCGGGTAGGCGGATGTCCTCGGTGACCACCGGCGAATCCGGCGTCGCGGCGACGGCCGCGCCCATGGTAGAGACCAGGTGGAACGGCTTGACCCGCCGCGCCGTCGCCAGCCGCAACAACTCGCGGGTGCCCTCGACGTTGGCCTGCCGTAGCCGGGCATAAGGATCGACGTGATTGACGCGCGCGCCGTTGTGATAGATCACGTCGATGCTGTCGGCCAATCGGTCGTAATCGGCCGGGTCGAGGCCGAGGCGCGGTGCGGTGAGGTCGCCCGCGACGACGACGATCCGCTCCGCGGCGGTGGTTCCGGAGAGCCGGTAGTGGCTCAGCGCACCGAGGATTCGGTCGATGCCTTCCTCGGCGTCGGCGGCGCGCACCACGCACCACACCCTCGCCTCGGTGCGATCCAGCAGGGCTTGCAGCAGGTGTACGCCGAGAAAGCCGGTCGCGCCGGTCAGCAGGATCTCCTGTGGCGGACCGGTGTGCGCGGGCTCGCATCCGCCGATGCCGATCTCCGGCTCCAGCACGGCGTCGCGTTCGGGCGTCGCCGCGGTGGGGGCGGACCCGCCCGCTAGTCGCGCCGCGAGGCCGCCGACGGTCGGGGTCGCGAGGATCGCCGACATCGGCACGTCGCGGCGGAGCCGCTCCGACAGCCGCTGGTGCAATGTGAACGCGAGTAGTGACGACCCGCCGAGTTCGAAGAAGTCGTCGGCCACCCCGATCGGGGACACGCCGAGCACGTCGGCGAAGACGTCCGCGACCGCGCGCTCCAGTGCGGTGCCGGGCTGCGCACCGGTGCGTGCGGCGAATACCGGCTGGGGTAGCGCGGCGCGGTCGAGCTTCCCGCTGGTGTTCACCGGCAACGCGTCGAGCGCCAGCACCGCCGACGGCACCATGTAACCGGGCAGCACGCGAGCGACCGACTGACGCACGACATCCGGGTCGACCGTGGCCCCCGGCGCCGCGACGACGTAGCCGACCAGCCGGTCACCGGCATCGGAGCCCTTGACCGCCACCGCGGCCCGGCCCACCGCAGGGTCGGCCAGCAAAGCCGCTTCGATCTCACCGAGTTCGATGCGGTGGCCGCGGACCTTGACCTGGAAATCCGTGCGGCCCAGATAGTCCAGGGTACCGATGCGGTGCCAGCGCACCAGGTCACCGGTCCGGTACATCCGTTCGCCCGGGTGCAGCGGATCGGCGACGAACCGGGCCGCGGTCAGACCCGGCGCGCCATGGTAACCGCGGGCCAGCTGAATGCCACCGAGGTAGAGCTCGCCCGCCACTCCCACCGGAACCGGCCGCAACCGGTCGTCCAGCACGTGGCAGCGCGAATTCCATTCCGGCACACCGATGGGAACGCCGGCCGCGGTGCGATCGGCGGCCGAGACCGCGTGTCGCGTGATACTCACCGCGGCCTCGGTAGGTCCGTACAGGTTGTGCAACTCGGCCGTGGTCACGTTCGCGAAGGCACGCGCGGTTTCCGGCGGCAGCGCCTCTCCGATGACGAAAACAGCTCGTAGCGAGGACAGTTCGTCCGCCGTTGCCTGCTGGGCGAATACCGTGAGCATCGCGGGAACGAAATCGGTGAGCGTCACCCGGTGCTCGGCGATCAGCCGGGACAGCGCCGCCGGGTCGCGATGCTCGTCCGGTCCGGCCAGCACCATCCGCGCGCCCGCGCGCAGCGGCAGGAAGTAGCCCCACAGGGACACGTCGAAGGTCGCGGGAGTTTTGTGCAGATAGACGTCGGTGGCGTCGACAGCGTATTCCGCCTGCATCCAAGCGAGCTGGTGCACGATCGCCCGATGGCTGATCGCCACGCCCTTGGGGCGGCCGGTCGACCCGGAGGTGTAGATGAGATAGGCGGGGTGGTCGGCGTGCCACGGTGTCCGGCGCTCGGCGTCGAGCACGGGTTCCGCGCCGAAGCGGTCGAGGTCCAGGGTGTCGATGTCGTAAGCCTCGGCCGCGGTGAAACCGTCCGCCGCGGTGGTCAGCACGCACCGGGGCGCCGCCGATTCGAGCACGTACCGGATGCGCTCGGCCGGGTGTCCCGGGTCGATCGGCACCCAGGCCGCGCCCGCCGCCACGATCGCGTGCAGCGCAACGACCTGCTGGATCGACCGCCGCATCGCCACCGCGACGACGGTCTCCGCACCCACGCCTCGTTCGATCAGCCAGCGAGCCAGCCGCGCGGATCGTTCGAGCAGTCGCGCGTAAGTGAGCGTCTCGGATCCGCAGACCACCGCGATCGCGTCCGGCGTCGCCGCGGCCTGCCGCGCCGTCGCGGCGGTGAGCGGCTCGGCCCGCACGTCGTGCTCGGCTCCGGCGCCCCAGGAGCGGATGCGTTTGTGCTCGACCGGGTCCATGATGTCGATGTCGCCGACCACGGCGTCGGGCTCGGCCGCGACCCGCAGCAGGGTGCGGATGTAGCCGTCGAGGAAGCGCTGCACCGTGTGCTCGTCGAACAGGTCTGTGCTGTAACCGAATCGGATGATGATCTCGCCGGGCTCGCCGTCGTCGTCGCGGATGTCGACCACGCCGATGTGCAGATCGGTTTTCGCCGTGTCGGCGTCCACGTCGAGGAACGACACGCTGGGCCCGGACAGGTCCAAGGTGGCCTGCGTGAAATTCTGGAAGGCGAAGCCGACCTGGTAGAGCGGGTGGCGTCCGGGTGATCGGGTCGGATCGACGGCGTCGACCACGTGCTCGAACGGCACCTCGGAGTGCGCGAAGTTGACCAGATCCCGTTCCCGGGTGCGGTGCAGCAGAGCGGTGAAACTCTCCGCGGGCTCGATCCTGGTCCGGGAGACGGTGGTGTTGACGAACATGCCGACGACATCCGCGAGCGCGGGCTCGGCCCGGTTGGTCATCGGCACGCCGATCGCGATGTCGTAGCTTCCGGACAGGCGGGCCAGCAGCACGGCGAGCGCCGAGCGCATCACCATGAACAGCGTCGATCGGTGGGCGCGCGCGACGGTGAGCAGGTCGCGGTGCAAGGTCGCGGGCACCGTCCGCTGAGTGGCCGAGCCGCGCAGTGTGGCCACCGGCGGGCGCGGCCGGTCGGCGGGCAGGTCGAGTTCGTCGGGCAGACCGGCCAGCTCGCCGGTCCAGTACGCCAGTTGCCGCGACAGCGGTGAATCGGGGTCGTCGCGGGAACCGAGCAGATCCTGCTGCCACAGGGCATAGTCGGCGTACTGCACATCCGGTGGCAGCCAGGCCGGGGCGGCTCCCGCGCTACGGGCGGCGTAGGCCAAAGCGACGTCGCGGGCCAGCGGCGCCAGCGAGGATCCGTCGGCGCAGATGTGGTGAAGGGCGCAGACCAGGACGTACTCGGTGGGGGTGCGCAGCAGCCGGACGCGCAGCGGCACCTCGGCCGACACGTCGAACCCGTGCCGCAGGATGGCGCGGACGCGGTCGGGTACCGCGTCGTCGGACAGTTCCTCCACCGCGAAATCGTCTACCACCTGCTCGGTGCCGAGGATGAGTTGCCGCGGTCCGTTCGCGTCGGCGGGATAACTCGTACGCAGCGACTCGTGCCGCTCGACCGTGTCGGCGAATGCCGCGCGCAAGGCGGGAATATCCAGCTCCGACAGCCGCAGCGCGAAGCCGATGTTGTCCACCGAGGACGTCGTGTCGAACTGGTTGCGCAGCCAGAACCGCAGCTGGGCCGGCGACAGCGGGATACGCTCCGGCCTGGTCCGTGCGCGCAACACCGGGCGTGCGGTGTCGAATTGCTGCGAGCGGATCGCCTTGGACAAGGTGGTGACTGTCGGATGGTCGAACACCAGCCGGGGTGGGATGCGCAGCCGCCATATTTCGCTCAGGCGCGCGGCGACCTGCGTCGCCAGCAGCGAGTTGCCGCCCGCCGCGAAGAAATCGGCGTCCGCGCTGAACCGCTCTCGGCGCAGCACGCGTGCGAAGACCTCGGCGACCGTTTCCTCGCCGAGGTCGACGGCGGGCCGGTAGTCCGGCTCGTCCAGGGCGCGCACGCGCAGCGCGGGCCGATCGGCCTTGCCCGTCGGGGTGCGTGGGATCCGATCCACGACCGTGATCGTGTTGGGCACCATGTACTTCGGCAGCAGCGCGGCCAGCGCGTCGGCCAGCGTGGCGGGGTCAGGGGCATGGCCCGGTTCCGGTTGGACGAAGGCGGCCAGCGTGGTCTCGCCCGCGGCGGTCTTGCGGTCGACGGTCACGGCCAGCCGGACGCCGGGCTGTGTCGACAGGATGGCGTCGATCTCGCCGAGTTCGATCCGGAAACCCCTGACCTTGACCTGGTCGTCGGCCCGGCCGAAATAGTCCAGATGGCCCGAGGTGGTGCGCCGGACGAGGTCGCCGGTGCGGTACATCCGCGAGCCGGGCGGTCCGAACGGATCGGCGAGGAACCGCTGTCCGGTCAGAGCCGGGCGTCCGTGGTACCCCCGCGCCACCCCGGGCCCGGACACGTACAGTTCGCCGACGACGCCGACGCCGACCGGGCGCAACCGGTGATCGAGTACCTGGCAGCGCATACCCGGCACAGCCGACCCGATGGTGACCGGTGCGTCCGGTGACAACGGCGGGCTCAGCGTCGCCATGATGGTGGATTCCGTGGGGCCGTAGGCATTCTGGAACAGACGGCCGTCGGCCGCCCAGTGCCGGGGCAACATCGGCGGGCACGGCTCGCCGCCGACCATGACCGAACGCAGGGCGGGCAGTCCGGTCGGCTCGATGGTGGCCAGCGCGGACGGAGTGAGGAAGGCGTGGGTGATCGCCTGCCGTGCGAGCAGTTCCACCAGTGCGGTGCCGCCGTACAGGGTCGGTGGGGCGATCACCAGCGTGGCGGCGGAGCAGATCGCGAGCAGCAACTCCAGCACCGAGGCGTCGAAGCTCGGTGACGCGAAGTGCAGCACCCGCGCGTCTTTGTCCAGCGCCTGCCGCGCGGCCAGTTCGGCGCACAGCGGGGCGAGCCCGGCATGGGTCACGGCGACGCCTTTCGGGCGTCCGGTCGATCCCGATGTGTAGATCACGTAGGCCGCGTGGGTGGCGCGAAGTCGAACGGGGCGTTCGAAATACGCGATCGGGCTCGCGGGATTCGCCGCCACCTGTGCGATCACTTCGGCATCGTCCAGCGCGAGCCAGCGCACCTCGGTGGGTAGTGTCGCCGCGTGGGCGGCCTGGGTCAGGCCCAGCGCGGCACCGCTGTCGATGACCTGGAACTTGATGCGGGACAGGGGAAGTGCCGGATCCACAGGGACGAACGCCGCACCGGACTTCGCGATCGCCCACACCGCGAGCACCGAATCGAGCGAACGCGGCAGCGCCACCGCCACCGCTGTTTCGGGGCCCGCGCCCGCGGCGATCAGCGTGCGGGCCAGCCGCGAGGAGCGCGCGTCGAGGTCGCGGTAGGTGATCTCGCTGTCGTCGCAGACCACGGCGACGCCGTCGGGATTGTGCTCCGCGGCGGCGGCCAGCAGCGCGGCGAACGTCGGCGTGGCCGATTCGGCGGATCTGCGGCGGCGGCCTTTCCGGGCGGGTGGACGAGTATCCCGGATACCGCTGGTCATGTAATCGTCCCGTTCCGCGTGGCAGTAAACGGCCAGATGCTACAGCCGCACGGCGGGATTCCTCAACGATGAGAAGGCGATACCGCTCTGGTCGAACGGCGGCGCGTGCCGCGAGCCGTTGGCACGCGCGTGAGCCCGAGCGGCACGGTTCAGCGGGTGCCGTGCCCCTGACAGGCGGTCAGCGCGGTGTTCTTCGTGGCGTTGAACCGGTCGATCGCGGCGTTCAAAGTGTCGGTGTCGGCGCGGCGGGCCAGCGTGTCGGCCAAGGCGTTGGTGTCGTCGCGGTAGGCGCGCAGCGGGGTGGCGATCCCGGACGGCACTTCTCTGGTCACGCTCTGGTCCACCGAGCGCCCGTTGTTCCGCAGCGTCGTGACAGCCGCGTCGGCTTTGCCGTTCGTATCGGGATCGCCGCGGCCTTTCGTGTTGCTTGCATCGATGTAGTCGTTGAACGCGCGTACCGAGCTGCCGTTCGCGGCCAGGAAGGCGTCACAGGCCGACTTGGTGGCGCGTTCGGCCGCGGCGGCCCGTGCCGACGAGGCGGCGGCCGAGGAGGAGGTGACCTCGGAGGCGTACGCGGCCAGGTCGGTCCGGTTGACCTCCGCCGTGCCGGAGATCTGCTGTGCGCAGGCGCCTATGGTCAGCGCGCCCGCCGCGGTGGCCGTGGCGGCCACCAGCAGGCCCGCGCGTTCGAGTCGTCGCATGGTCGGTCCCTCGCTCCCCTCGGAAGTCCGGCCGGGACGGATGAACGGAGCCGGACAATCCGAAGGTACGTCGCGGGGACCCGCCACGCCGAGCCCGCGCCGATAACGATGGCCAACCGATATCGGCGCGGGGGAGCGGTTCAGCTCTGGCCGAGCATGGCTCGCATCTGCGCTATTTCGGCCTGCTGGGCGGCGATGATCCGCTGAGCGAGCGCCTTCGCGTCGGCGTTCTCGCCCTCGGCCAGCTCGGTCTGGGCCATGGCGATCGCGCCCGCGTGATGCTCGATCATCATGGTCAGCCATTGACGGTCGAAGTCCGGACCCGATGCCGCGTCCAGCGCCGCCATCTGTTCGGCGGACATCATGCCGGGCATCTCGTGGCCGCCGTGCCCCTCGCTCGGGGTGGGCGCCGGTTTGCCGAAGCTCTGCAAGAGGGTGGTGATCTGCTGCATCTCCGGCGCCTGTGCTTGCTCCACCTGCGTGGCGAGCGCACGCAGCTGCTGGTTGTCGGTGTGCGTCGGCACCAGCCGCGCCATTTCGACGGCTTGGGCGTGATGCGGATACATCATCTGGAGGAACATCACGTCCGCGTCGTTGTGCGCCGCACGGGCGGGCGCGGTCGTGACGGCCGCGGTGGTGGTCGAGGTGCCGTGCTCGGTGGTGTGCCCGGTGTCGGCGTCGCCGCATCCGGCGAGGCTCACCGCGGCCGCCGCGGCGAGAACGAGGGCCGATCGGGTGCGAGTGATGAACATGGGGTCGCTCCTTGCGAAGTGCGAAGTCTGAGGACGGAGTGGCCTGCGCCGCCACCGTGGTTCGGACACACGGCGGCGACGGAGTTGTCAGATCCGCAGAATCGCCAGTTCGGCCAAGGTGAGCACGGTCCACGGCGGCGGTCGTGCACGCCGCGCCCGCCAGTGCCGCGGTCGTGCCGCACCGCCGCCGGGGCGATCGAACGCCAATCGGCGGAGCAGCACCAACGCGGCCAACGCGATGGAGGCGGCCAAGATGAACACACAGCCGTGCAGTGCGCTGTGCTCGCCGTCGCACCCGCCGCCCGCGCAGTGGGACATCTTCGCCGCGACGGTCGCGTGCCATGACGCGCCTGAGGTCGCCTCGACGGCTCGAGGCGCAGACGAGTCGCGGGAAGCGACGGCCGGTGTGTCCGTGCCCGGGGTTGCCCGGACGGCTGGCGGGGTAGTCGAGTCGCGGGAAGCGACCACCGGTGCGGATGCGCCCGGTGTGCCCGATAACTCCTGGCCGCGTTGCCGGTCGTCGCGGTGCGCCCTGTCCTGAGGTCGATCGTGGCCGGTCGGAGCGCCGCCCGAGGATTGCGGTGTCGCGTGTCGATGAGGAAACCCGGGCGCGGCGGCAGCTCGTTCGAGTCCGTCGGCTCCCGCGTCGGAGGCGGTCGCGAGGGTGTGCACGCCGGCCGCGTGGGCGTGGCCGGAGAACCCGAAGACCGCCGAATGCATCGCGACGACCCCGGCGACCAACGCCAGCACCCCTAGGAGCTGGGCGAGCCCGGCGGCGGGAAGTGCGCGGCGGTCGACCACGAGTACCGAGTCTAGCCCCCGCTCTCGATATACCCGTTGGCGGTACCGGTATCTAGGAGCTCGCGACGTCGACGACCAATCGGGTCGGGTTGGACAGCGTGGTGACGGTGAAGGAGGGCCGGTCGGCCCGTACGCCGATGAACGACTGCGTCACGCCCTCGAACACCGTCGTCCGGTAGACGCCCGCGATGCCGGAGACCGCCGCGTCGACGGCCGGGTCCGGGCCCTCGTACGGTGTCACGCCGCTGTCGAACGGGTAAGCCGAGCCCAGGATTCGTACTTCCAGAATCGACCGGCCCGCCACGTCCACCGGATTGCCACTGGCGTCCTGCACCGCCCGGTCGGTGTACCGGACGATCCAACCGGGCGTGCCCGCCCCGCCGAGTTCGTAGACCACGCGATCGAAACCGGGCTGACTTCCCAGCCGCACATCGGTCACCGTGAGCGCGGCGTCGCCGGAAGGCTTGCCCTGCTTCGGTGCGGTGTCCCCGGGGGCTGGGGCCTGCGCTACCTCGACCGACGTGGCGGTGTTCGACGCGGCCGGTGGGCCCGGTGCCGACTCGCCGTCCCCGCAGCCCGCGAGCAGTGCCGTCGCGACCGCAACCATGAGCACCATCCTGTTGCGCATGGCCCGATGCTACTCAGCGAAAGGCCTCGGACGGCGTAACCGGAGAGCGTTGCGGCGCATTCGCCATCGGCCCGCCGCAAGCTACGCGGAGGTGCGAACACTCGTGCACCTCGAATGGTCGGCCTGCCGAGCCCGATTAATTGCTATTTGATTGCCATGGTTCATGTCCTGTGTGCGAGACTCCTGCCGTCGCCGGCGGAGTGAGTGCCTGCGCCGGATCGCCCCTCCGTCGAGCCCGAGAGGATCGGCGGTTGATCGAATGCCGTATTCACCGATGCGTCCGCGAAACCGCTTGTCCTGACCGGATTCAGCGTGCGGAGCGCCGTGCCGGGAATCCGGCGGAATCGATAGGGCGGGGTGGGCGCGACCATGCGGCAACGATCTAGCACACTTGAGGCGTGGGAAATGTCGAGGACGTACTTGGCCGGTTGCGGCGGTATCCGGACGTGGAGGCGCTGAACCTCTACGCCGTCGACGCCGCCGATCGGCTGATCCTCGACGTCGCGGCCGACGCCCTCGCGACTGTGAATAGCGGGAAAGTAGCCATCATCGGTGACGCCTATGGTGCACTGACCCTCGGCGCTATCGCGGGACACGATCTGCGCGACGTCCGGGTGCATCAGGACTTGCTCACCGGCGAACTCGCCCTCGCGAACAACGCCCGCGCGGTGGGCTTGTCGGATCGCTACACCGCGCACCCGCTCGGCCCCGAGTTGCTGCGTGATGCCCAGGTGGTCCTGCTTCGCCTGCCCCGGATGCTGGCCGGTCTGGCCGAGGTCGCCGACACGATCGCGCGCTACGCGGATCCGGCGGTCGAGGTGTTCGCGGGCGGGCGGGACAAATATCTGACCAAGTCGATGAACGACGTTCTGGCGCAGTCGTTCTCCGAGGTGCGCGCAAGCCGCGGCAGGCAGAAGTCGCGGACCCTGCTGGTGGCCGGACCCAAGCCCGTAGCCGGTCGGCCGTTCCCGGTGCGCGACCGGCTGGACGAACTCGGTCTCGACGTGGTCGCGCACGGCGCGGCGTTTTCCGGAGCCCGCCTGGACATCGGCACCAGGTTCCTGCTCGAGCACCTGAGACTGATGAAGCCGGACGCGCGCGACGCCATCGATCTCGGCTGCGGCACCGGCATCCTTGCCGTCGCGCTGGCCAAGGCGCGGCCGGGTATCAAGGTGATCGCCACCGACCAATCCGCCGCCGCGGTCGCCTCGGCGCGGGCCACCACCGAGGCGAACGGGGTCGCCGACCGAGTGTGCGTCGTGCGCGACGACGCCATGTCCTCGGCGGCGGACAACAGCGCCGACCTGGTGCTGTGCAATCCGCCGTTCCATATCGGCGCGGCCGTGCACACCGGATCGGCCATCAAAATGTTCGCCGAGACCGGGCGGGTGTTGCGCCCGGGTGGAGAGCTGTGGACGGTGTACAACTCGCATTTGAACTATCGGGCCGTAGTCGAACGGATGGTGGGCCGGACCGAAGTGATGGGCCGCAACCGGAAATTCACCGTGACTCGGTCGGTGCGTGGTCTGCACGACCCACGACAAAGGTAGAGTCCGAATTGTCCGGCTCTGTGTGACTCCCCGGGAACTCGCGACGGATGACAAACGTTGGACAGGGCAGTTGGATATCGAGTGAAGCAACTCGATGAACAGCGGCAACGACTCCAGAAAGGGACGCCGTTCACATGCGTACCACGAGCAATCCGGTTTTCAGGAACCTGCCAAGGCAGGAGGGCGGTGGATACGCCAGCTTCGGTTCCGGCGTGACCTCCGCCGGCCAGTTCGGCAACCAGTACGGCCAATACCCGCAGCAGTACGGCCAGTACCAGCAGGCTCCCCCCACCACGCGCTCGATGACCATCGACGACGTGGTGACGAAGACGGGCATCACCCTCGCGGTGCTCGCGCTGTCCGCGATCGTCTCCTACGGCCTCACCAACGCCAACACCTCGCTCGCGCCGCTGTTCGTGATCGGCGGCGGCCTGGTCGGCCTGGTGCTCGTGCTGATCGCGACCTTCGCGAACAAGATGGACAACCCGGCGATCGTGTTGTCCTACGCCGTCGCGGAGGGCCTTTTCCTCGGCGCCCTGTCGTTCATGTTCACCAATATCGAGTTCGGCGGGGTCGGCGGTAGCGCGCTGATCGGTCAGGCGGTGCTGGGCACCTTCGGTGTCTTCGCGGGCATGCTCGTGGTCTACAAGACCGGCGCCATCCGCGTGACGCCGCGATTCACCAGGATCATCGTCGGCGCCATGATCGGCATCCTGGTCCTGATGCTGGGCAACCTCGTCGCCAGCTTCTTCATCGACGGCGGCCTCGGCCTGCGCGACGGCGGTCCGCTCGCGATCGTGTTCAGCCTGGTGGTCATCGCCATCGCCGCGTTCAGCTTCCTGCTCGACTTCGACGCCGCCGATCAGCTGATCCGCGCGCAGGCTCCGGAGCGGGCGGCCTGGGGCGTCGCACTCGGCCTCACCGTCACCCTGGTGTGGCTGTACGTGGAGATCCTGCGGCTGCTGAGCTACTTCCAGAACGACTAGCCGATACGACGAAAGGGCGGTCGCCGGATATCCGGCGACCGCCCTTTCGTCCGCGGGTCAGCTCAAACGCTCGATGACCATCGCCATGCCCTGGCCGCCGCCGACGCACATGGTCTCCAGACCGAACTGCTTGTCGTAGGTCTGCAGGTTGTTGAGCAGCGTGGTGGTGATCCTGGCGCCGGTCATGCCGAACGGGTGTCCGAGTGCGATCGCGCCGCCGGAGACGTTCAGCTTGTCCTCATCGATCTTCAGCTCCCGCGCCGAGCCGAGGACCTGCACCGCGAACGCCTCGTTGATCTCGACGAGGTCGATGTCGTCGATGGTCTTGCCCGCCAGCGCCAGCGCGCGCTTGCACGCCTCGATCGGGCCGAGACCCATGATCTCCGGCGACAGACCGGACACGCCGGTGGAAACGATCCGCGCCAGCGGCGTCAGGCCCAGCTCCTTGGCCTTGGTGTCGCTCATGATGACCAGCGCCGCGGCGCCGTCGTTGAGCGGACAGCAGTTGCCCGCGGTGACGGTGCCGTCCGGGCGGAACACCGGCTTCAGCGCGGACACCGCCTCGTAGGTGACCCCGGCGCGGGGGCCGTCGTCCTTGCTGACCACGGTGCCGTCGGGCAGCGTCACCGGGGTGATCTCGCGCTCGAAGAAACCGTTCTTGATCGCCTCCTCGGCGCGGTTCTGCGACCGTACGCCCCAGCGGTCCTGGTCCTCGCGGGTGATGCCGGTGGAGGTCGCCACGTTCTCGGCGGTCTGGCCCATCGCGATGTAGACGTCCGGGATCAGGCCGTCCTCGCGCGGGTCGTGCCAGATGCCCGCGCCGCCCTCCGCGGTCTTCGCGGTGCGCTGCTGCGCTTCGGCGAACAGCGGGTTCTGCGTGTTGGGCCAGCTGTCGGCGGAACCGTTCACATAGCGCGACACGGTCTCCACACCCGCGGAGATGAACACATCGCCTTCGCCCGCCTTGATCGCGTGGAAGGCCATGCGGGTGGTCTGCAGCGACGACGCGCAGTAGCGGTGCACCGTGGTGCCCGGCACGAAGTCGTAGCCCAGCTGGACGGCGACGACGCGGGCGATGTTGAAGCCCTGTTCACCGCCAGGCGAGCCGCAGCCCAGGATCAGGTCGTCGATCTGGGCGGGGTCCAGGGCAGGCACCTTGTCGAGCGCTGCCCGCACAATCTGCGTGGTCAGATCGTCGGGCCGCAGGTCGACCAGCGAACCCTTGCGGGCCCGGCCGATCGGGGAGCGTGCGGTCGAAACGATGACGGCCTCAGGCATGAGGACTCCTTGGGTCGGACGGTTCTGGCGAACCGGAGTTGTTACTCACGGGTTCGTACCGAATCTACGTCCCGTCGCGGAGTACCGAAAGCGCCTGTCCCGCCCAGTGCCTCCAGCAGCGCCGGGAGCAATTGCGCTGCGGCCAGTTCGTAGCCGGCCGCCGACGGGTGGAAGCCGTCGGCGGCGAACAGCAGCTCCGGCGCGGCGCGGAACTCGGGGGCGAGCAGGTAACCCATGCGGACGGGTTGCCCGCCCGCGACCGTCGTCGCCACGTGCTGCGCCTTGGCCAACCGCACGCTCCAGTTCTGCACGACGGTGCGCAGCGGCTGGGGAATGGCCGCCACAGTGCCGAGATTCGGGCAGGTGCCGACCACCACCACCGCGTCGGCGCGGCGCAACCGGGCGACCGCGGCGGCGAGCCTGCGCGCGGAGGCGCGGATCGAGTGCTTCTTGGTGACATCGTTGGCGCCGACGAGAATGACCGCGGCATCCGGCGGCGGGCCCGCGACGAACATCGCGTCCACCTGCCCGGCCAGACCCTTGGACGTGGCGCCGGAGATCGCCTTGGTGCTCAGGCGGATCCGCTGCCCGGTCGCCTCGGCGAGTCCTCGGGCCAGGCGCACGCCCGGCACCTCGTCGGCCACCGCGCAGCCGAGGCCCGCCGCGGTGGAGTCGCCGAAGATCATCAGATGGAGGTCGGCGTGCTTGCCCGCGCGCCACGGCTCGGGCTCCGCGCAGCCCGCGGTGTAGATGCCGTCGGCTTCCGGCGGCTTCGAGGTGTCCCGGCCGATCATTCCGCGCGCGACGCCCGCCTGCGCCATGAGCAGACGGTAGGTCGCCCACCACGCGGTCCCCGCGCCGGAACCGGCGAGCACGGCCGCGGCACCGGTCAGCGCGGCCGCGCGCCAGCGAAACTGAGGTGCGCTCACGCCAGGAATTTTACGAAAATCCGCCGAGTCGACCAGCGGCGAACATAGGCGCACCGGCAGCCGTTGCGGGCTTCCAGGCGTCGCGGGTGCGTCGACGGATGGTCGGGCGATAGGCCACCGACGATCAGCAGCAGCCGGACGGTCGCCGAGTCGGCCATCGAGAATCCGGTGCGCGTGGAGCGTTCTGTGATCGCGGACCGTCGCGTGTGCGCAGCGCGTCGCAGCAGGATCGAGGACCTGGCTTCGGCTGCTGCTGAGTAGGGGGCGCAGCTGCCCTGCGGTCCTCTGACCCCGCACTGTCGTCGGCAAACGTGTGTGGATAACACCCGCTCGGGTCAGCTCGGGACCCGCGACGGCGGGGTCGCCGCAAGGCAGGCCCGAAATGTGCGCGTCGCGATCCGCCGAGGTCAGCCCGGTACGACGAAGCTGCCGCGGGCCGGGATGCTCGCCGCGTCGGTGGAGATGGTGACCTCGACCAGGCCGGGGCCCGTGTCCTGGAACAGCGCGTATTGGATGCTGCCGTAGATGCCGGTGACCACGATGTTGTCGTAGCTGCCCGTCGCGCCGGTGGTGACGTTGCGCCACGCCACGGTGGTGCGGACCTCGCACAGCGGCGCCAGCGGGTAGGAGCCCGGCCCGATGCCGTTCACGGGCAGCGCGCGCACGTTGAGGATGGCGCGCCCGGGCCATTCCGGGCCGGTGTCGGCCCAGGTGCGGATGCTTGTCCAGCACAGGCCGCCGCGCGCGAGCGTCGGCACCTGCGGGAATTCGACGGTGGCCGCCTCCGCTGGAGCGCCGGATCCGACCACTAGGGCCACTGCCGATCCGGCCAGAAGCATTGCGGCGCGGGCGATGTTCGGCTGCCTCATGGCAGCGATCCTAAGGCCGCGGGCCCCGGTTCGCCGGTAGTCCGCGGCCGCTGCACACGGCGTGCGCGAACTCACAGTTAGTGCGTCTGCAACTATGGGGGCCATGCGCATCGCGGATCATGTCGTGGATCTCATCGGCAACACGCCGCTGGTCCGGTTGAACTCGGTCGTGGGACCGAACGCGGGGCTGGTCGCTGCCAAGATCGAATACTTGAACCCGGGCGGCAGCTCCAAGGACCGGATCGCGGTGAAGATGATCGACGCCGCCGAGCGGTCCGGGAAGCTGCGGCCCGGCGGCACCATCGTCGAGCCCACGTCCGGCAACACCGGTGTCGGCCTCGCCCTGGTCGCGCAGCAGCGCGGCTACAAGTGCGTGTTCGTCTGCCCGGACAAGGTCAGCGAGGACAAGCGCAACGTGCTGCGGGCTTACGGCGCCGATGTCGTGGTCTGCCCGACCGCCGTGCCGCCGGACCACCCGAACAGCTACTACAGCGTCTCCGACCGCCTGGTTCGTGAGATCGACGGCGCGTGGAAGCCCGACCAGTACTCCAACCCGGGCGGCCCGGAAAGCCACTACGAGACGACCGGCCCGGAGATCTGGCGCGACACCGACGGCAAGGTCACCCACTTCGTGGCGGGTGTCGGCACCGGCGGCACCATCACCGGCACCGGCCGCTACCTCAAGGAGGTCTCCGGCGGGAAGGTGCGGATCATCGGCGCCGACCCGGAGGGTTCGGTGTACTCGGGCGGCACCGGGCGGCCGTACCTGGTCGAGGGCGTCGGCGAGGACTTCTGGCCGTCGGCCTACGACCCCGCCGTGCCGGACGAGATCATCGCGGTCTCCGACGCGGATTCCTTCGAGATGACCCGTAGGCTCGCCCGCGAGGAAGGCTTGCTGGTCGGCGGTTCCTGCGGCATGGCGGTCGTCGCGGCCGTCGAGGTGGCGCGGCGCGACCCGGACGCGGTGGTCGTGGTGCTGCTGCCCGACGGTGGACGCGGCTACCTGTCGAAGATCTTCAACGACGAGTGGATGAGTTCCTACGGGTTCCTGCGTGAACGGCTGGACGGCACGGCCGAACCGCTCGTGGGCGACGTCTTGCGCGGCAAGTCCGGCGAGCTGCCGGACCTGGTGCACACCCACCCGTCGGAGACGCTGCGCGACGCGATCGAGATCCTGCGCGAGTACGGCGTCTCCCAGATGCCCGTGGTCGGCGCCGAGCCGCCGGTCATGGCGGGCGAGGTCGCGGGCAGCGTGTCCGAGCGCGACCTGCTGTCGGCGGTCTTCGAGGGCCGGGCCAACCTGACCGATTCGGTGGCCCAGCACATGAGCCCCTCGTTCCCGCTGATCGGTTCGGGCGAGCCCATCTCCGCCGCGACGAAGGCGCTCTCCGACACCGACGCGCTGATGGTCGTCGAGGACGGCAAGCCCGTCGGCGTGATCACCCGCCACGACCTGCTCGGTTTCCTCAGCACGGGCAACATCGGGAAGTAGACGAGACCACGGCGAGCGGCGAACCCGGAAGCCGAGTCACGGCGGCTTCCGGCCGAACGCCTATGCCGGTCTCCTGCCGCGGACCGTTTCGCGGACGCCGCCGGTGATCAGGTCGGTCCATTCGTCGGCCAGCAGCGCCAGTCGGTACCAGGCTGCGTGCACCCGGGTGTCGGACACTTTCTCGGCGGTGTGCAGCAGATGGCTGGCGTGGACGTGGGCGGCGGCCATGCGGTCGACCGTGGCGCCGATGGATTCGCTGCGCAAATGGTCGGTCGCACGCCTTCGGGGCAGTCGGTCGACCACCCACGCATCGATCGTGGCCACCAGTTCGGCGCGGCGGCAATCTATTCCAGCGGCGGCCAGCGGATCGGAGTGGCGCTGCCGGTGCAGCGCTGCCAGCGTCCTGGCCCAGCCGACCAGGGGGTGGTCTTCGCCCGACTCGCTCGGGTGCCCGCCGAAGGCGGCGACCAGTTCGCGCTGATCCGGCAGCGGCCGTACGACGCCGTGCGAGCGTCGTGGCAGATGGTCACGCACGAACATGGCAGGCTCCCAGTGCATTCGGAACGGACCGCCGTACGCCGCGGTCGATCGACAAGCTGTGCATCGTGCACCTCCGATGGTGTGGTGGTGGAGGCATCGCCCCAATGCCGGGTCCCTCTAAAGGATGCGCGCTTTCGCTGGCCTACCGGTGACACCCACATGGCACTTGAATGACAAGACGTAACAATGCGCTAGCTTCCGCCCGCACACGCCTGTGAGGTGCGGTTTCGCGGGCCCGGCGCAGCTCAGCACAGGTCGTCGCGGGTGCGCGGACGTATCCGTGCGCGAGCGATTCAGCCGGGGAGGATCTGGTGGGTCATCGCGAAGACGGCCGCGCCCGCCCGGGTGTGGCGGCCGGTCTTGGAGCGGATTTCGGCCAGATGGTGGGTGACGGCGCGCTCGGGCAACAGCAGTTCCGCGGCGATCTCCCGGCCGCAGCGGCCGCGGGCCCTCAGCCGGAGGATGTCGGTCTCGGCCTCGGACAGGCCGTGGACAGCGGGGATGGTGGTGTCGTCCGCGGCGGCACGGACGACGGCGGCACAGGCATCGCCGTCCAGTCGGCCCGCCGCGACCTCGGCCGCCAGTTGGGCAGCGGCTTCCTCGGGCCGGGCGGCGGGGCGATAGGGCCGCGCTTCGGTGCAGGCCGCGAAAACATCGGCGGCCGCGAGCAATCGAGCACCGGGTGGAAGGTCGCGCTTGCGCCGCGGGTAGCCGCTGCCGTCGAGTCGTTCGTGGTGACCCGCCGCGAGATCGGCCAGCGCCGCCAGCCCGGGGCAGCGGCGCAGGATGCGCTCGGTCCGAAGACTCTGCAGCCGAACGCGTTTCCAGTCCCAGGGTCCCAGCGGGCCGCGACGGTCCCAGACCGCGCTCGACACCGCGACCCGGCCGAGATCGTGCAGCAGGGCGGCGGCGCGTAGTGCCGCTCTTTCGTCGGCGGGCACGCCCATCCGGACGGCCGCGGCATCGGCGAGGCCGGCCACGTGCGCCGAATGCCCCAGCAGATAACGGCCTTTCAAGTCGACGATCATGGCCAGCGCCAGACCGGGCCGGTCGAGTTCGGCGGACGGAAGCGAAGACCGCGTCCCCGGTTCCGCGGCGAGGACGGCGGCCAGCAGGTCGGGAACGTCGAGCACCGCGCGGATGGCATCGGCATCGCAGACGGCCACCAGGTCGGGGTCGAGATGGCCGCCGGCCCGGCGCCGCAACTCGTCGAGAACGACGCCCTGCCGTCTCGCCACAGTGCCCAGAGCGGAGCGTGTTCTGTCGTGCGGGGTGGCCGGATGCGCGTTGCCGTGCCCCGAGACGGTCGCGAGTTCATCGCCGACCGCGTCCAGCGCGAGCACCGCCTGTTCGGCCACGTGCAGAACGCGGCCCGCGATCGAAATGGATTCCCCGCGCAGCCGGTTCGGCGCACCCAGTCCGTCCCAGCGTTCCTCCACCTCGGTCAGGGCGCGGACCGAGGCATCCGGCAGACCCAGGTGCGATCCGAGCGCCTCGACGACCTCGCTCGACGAGCGCAGCGCCTGCGTGGCGCCGGACCGCAACCGGGCGACGAACCGATTGCGCAGCGCCGATTGGGCGGCGGGCGCCCAGCCGCCGAATCGGCGCAGTTGCTCGGTGAAGACGGCGGAATCACCCGGATCCAGCACGTGGCAGGCGCGCTGGAAGGCGATGTCGTCGGCATACGCCTGCGCGTTCTCCGAGGCGCGGCCGGTACATCCGAGATCGACGAGCAGGGCGGCATGGAAGACCGCGCGGCGATCGGCTTCCGGCAGCCCGATCCGCGCGGCCAGGTCGGTGGCGACCAGGCAGGTGGCCAGCCCCTTCTCGAACGGCATACCGGCGGCGAGATCGGTGGTCAGCGACAGTGCCGCGAAAATCTCGGCGGCGCGGATCGACGACATGCACCGACAGTAGTGTCCATACGCGGCTCGCGCAGACCCGAATCCGTTCTCGGAGATCGTGATCCGCGTCGTGACCGAGTCGGCGTCCGATCGGCTACAGAACGGTGGTCCGGCGCGGAAAGGGCGGATTCGCCCGGATGCCGTCGGCGAACGGCATCCGGCAATCCATCCGCACCCTTTTCGCCGCGTTCCGCACCACGCCCGGCGGCATCACGCCGGGACGGGGCGGATCAGCGGAGCGCGCGGTCGCTACGCGGCTCCGCCGCCGAACGGCTCGTCAGCGGAAAGCGTTCGCGTCGGTCAACGCCCGGCCCAGCACGAGCTGGTGTACCTCCGCGGTGCCCTCGTAGGTGAGCACCGACTCCAGATTGTTCGCATGGCGCAAGACCGGGTAGTCGAGCGTGATGCCGTTGGCGCCCAAGATGGTTCGGCACTCGCGGGCGATCGCGATGGCCTCGCGCGTGCTGTTCAGCTTGCCCGCGCTCACCTGCTCCGGCGTGACCGCGCCGCGGTCCTTCAGCCGTCCGATGTGCAGCGCGAGCAGCTGGCCCTTGCCGAACTCCAGCGCCATGTCGGCCAGCTTGGCCTGGGTGAGCTGGTAGGCGGCCAGCGGCTTGTCGAACACCTCGCGGGTCCTGGCGTACTCGATGGTGGCCGCCAGGCACTCGCGCGCCGCGCCGAGCGCGCCGAAGACGATGCCGAAGCGCGCCTCGCTCAGGCAGGCCAGCGGCGCGGCCAGTCCCCTCGACCCCGGCAGCACCGCGTCCGCGGGCAGGCGAACCTCGTCCAGGTCCAGTTCCGCGGTGACCGACGCGCGCAGCGACAGCTTGCGGTGCATCTCCCGCGTCGTGAACCCGGGCGTCCCGGCCGGGACCAGGAATCCGCGGATCACCTGCCTGCCTTCGTCCTCGGTCTGCGCCCAGACCACCGCGACATCGCTCACCGAGCCGTTGGTGATCCACATCTTCGAGCCGCTCAGCACCCAATCGGAGCCGTCGCGCTTCGCCCGGGTGCGCATGCCGCCCGGATTCGAACCGAAGTCCGGCTCGGTCAACCCGAAACAGCCGAGCGCGCGGCCGGCGGCCAGCTCCGGCAGCCACTGCTGTTTCTGTTCCTCGGAGCCGAATTCGTGGATGGCGGTCATCGCCAGCGACCCCTGGACCGAGACCATGCTGCGGATGCCGGAGTCCACCGCCTCCAGCTCCTGGCAGGCCAGACCGTAGGTGGTGGCCGACATGCCCGCGCAGCCGTACCCCTCCAGATGCATGCCGAGCAGTCCCAGCGCGCCCAGCTCAGGGGCGAGCTCGCGGGCGGGGAAGGTGCCCGCCTCGAACCACTCCGCGACGTGCGGGCGCAGTCGCTGCGTCGCGAAGCTCGCGACGGTGTCCCGGATCTCGCGCTCGTCGTCGGACAGCAGCGTGTCGGTGGCGAACAGTTCTTCCACAGTGACCATGGACTCAGCCTAAAGGGGCGGCGAAATAGTGAGACCGAACTCACGCCCCTTACTTCGGTGCAAGATTTCCGTGCTGGTGGTGACGTCGGTGTAATTCGATCGGATCGAGGGGCGCTGTCCCGCTATGCCGACGCCGTTGTGCGGATTCGTCCGTTTCGCCTGCGTACGCAGCGGCGATATGCCTACACCGGGAAGTTGCCCGGGAATCGCCCCGATTAGGCTGAGCCCCATGAGCGAGCTGGGATTCTCCACACGGGCCGTGCACGCCGGGTATGAACCCGATCCGCAGACCGGCGCGGTGAATGTGCCCATCTACGCGAGTTCGACGTTCGCCCAGGACGGCGTGGGCGGGTTGCGCGGCGGTTTCGAATACGCCCGCACCGGCAACCCGACGCGGTCGGTACTGGAAGCGAACCTCGCCGCGCTGGAATCGGGCCGCTACGGCCGGGCGTTCGCGTCCGGCATGGCCGCGACCGACTGTGCGCTGCGGGCCACGTTGCGTCCGGGTGATCACATCGTGATCCCCGACGACGCCTACGGCGGCACCTTCCGGCTGATCGACAAGGTCTTCAGCCAGTGGGGGATCGAGCACTCGCCCGCGCACGTGTTCAACGTGGACGAGATGCGCGCCGCGATCCGGCCGAACACCAAGCTGGTGTGGATCGAAACCCCGACCAACCCCCTGCTGAGCATCGGCGACATCCCCGCGCTGGCCGACGTCGCGCACGCGGCGGGCGCGAAACTGGTCGTCGACAACACCTTCGCGACGCCCTACCTGCAGCAGCCGCTGCTGCTCGGCGCCGACATCGTGGTGCACTCCACCACCAAGTACCTCGGCGGCCACTCCGACGTCATCGGCGGCGCGCTGATCACCGACGATCCGGAACTCGACGCGGCGTTCGCGTTCCTGCAGAACGGCGCGGGCGCGGTGCCCGGCCCGTTCGACGCGTTCCTCACGCTGCGCGGCACCAAGACCCTCGCCCTGCGGATGGATCGGCACTGCGACAACGCCGAGACCATCGCGGAGTTCCTGTCCGGGCACCCGTCGATCTCGCATGTGATCTACCCCGGCCTGCCGGAGCACCCGGGCCATGCCGTCGCGGCGAAGCAGATGCGGCGCTTCGGCGGGATGATCTCGGTGCGCCTCAATGGTGACGTCGAAGCCGCGCGGAAGTTTTGCGCGCGGACCGAGGTCTTCACCCTCGCCGAGTCCCTGGGCGGTGTCGAGTCACTGATCGAGCATCCGGCCGCGATGACGCACGCCTCCACCGAAGGTTCCGAGCTGGAGGTGCCCGCGGACTTGGTGCGGCTTTCGGTCGGCATCGAGGATGTCAGCGACCTGCTTGCGGACATCGAGCAGGCATTGAGCTAGGTTCACGGACATGAGGAAGCGGCCGCACCCGATGATCGGGCGCGGCCGCTCGTGTCCGCGGGGGTATCGGCCTGCCGTGGCGGCGCGACCGAGAGCGTCAGCTGTGGTAGGGCTCGGCGCTGAGCAGGGTGACCTTCATCGTGTTCCCATTGGGCAGCGTGTATTCCCTGGTCTCGCCCACCTTGGCGTCGATGAGCGCGCCGCCGAGGGGCGAGTTCGGCGAGTACGTCTCCAGCTTGGAATCGCGGAGACCCTCCTCGCGGGTGGCGATCAGGAAGGTTTCGGTGTCCGTCTCGTCGCCGTCGTAGTAGACCTTGACGACCGACCCGGGAAGCGCCACGCCGGACTTGGTCGGTGCGACGCCGACCTTGGCGTTGTTCAGCAGCTCTTGCAGCTGGCGAATGCGCGCCTCCTGCTGACCCTGCTCCTCGCGCGCGGCGTGGTACCCGCCGTTCTCCTTGAGGTCGCCCTCTTCCCGGCGTTCGTTGATCTCGGCGGCGATGACCGGACGATTGGCGATGAGCGCGTCGAGTTCGCTCTTGAGCCTGTCGTGCGACTCCGGGGTCAGCCAGGTCACTTGCGTCTCAGTCATCTCGATCACTCCCTAGTAGTTGTTCCCGGCAGGCCGGGATTCCCTGAGCACCGGCGTGTGCCCACCCGGAAGCGGGCACGCGCCAGTCGACGGCTAGAGCGATCCTGGGAAGTTCATCGAACCCCGACAGGCCCCGGTCACGGGCGAAATCGCAAGCCCGAACCCTCAGCGCTGGCCGCCAATGCAGCAAACACGGCTCCGAGCTCCGGAACCGTGTATCACGCCATTTTAGCATGATTCACAAATGTGCAGGTCGGAGTTAATTTCGCGGGCAAATCGCCGGTTTATGCGCGGAAATCAGCCAACTCGCAGATAGCTGGGTACCCGATCGCTGCACGCGTACACGCTGCCCGACACGGGACGCGCGGACGAGCGCACGACGGTGGTCAACTCGACCGTCCCGCTGCTCGACGGCTCGATCAGCACTTCCCTCCGGCCGAGTTCGGAGCCGTCGCGAGCCATCGCGCGGACGAAACACACCACCGGCTGCTGCGGGTCGGCCCGGGTGACCTTGAGGTGGATGGTCATGGTCGAGTCGTCGACGACGACGTAGCCGAGCTGCTCGGCCTCGATGTCCTCCGGCCCGTACTTCTGATAGCCCAGGTAGGCCACGCCGAGTCCCGCGAGCACCACCAGCACGCCGAGCACCGGCACGATCCAGCGGCGCGGCTTGCGTGGCCCGGTGCCGTAGCGGTCGGGCGGGGGTCCGCCGGGAGACGCCGCCTTCGCGTCGCCGCCGCTCTCCGGCGCGGGCTGGCTCATCGTGGTCGCTCCCGGGGGGTACGTCGGAACAAATGTGGGTCGAATGGAACTATAGGTAACGAAGCCCCGACACCCGCGACCGAGAGCGACGGAGAACGAGACGTGAGTGGCCTTCGCCTCATGGCGGTGCACGCCCACCCAGACGACGAATCCAGCAAGGGTGCCGCGACGACCGCCCGTTACGCCGACGAAGGACACGACGTCCTCGTCGTGACGCTGACCGGCGGAGAGCGTGGAAGCATCCTGAACCCGGCCATGGACACGCCCGGCGTCCTGGAGCGGATCCACGAGATCCGCCGTGAGGAGATGGCCGCCGCGGCCCGTGCGCTCGGCGTGCGCCAGCACTGGCTCGGTTTCGTCGACTCGGGCCTGCCCGAGGGCGACCCCCTCCCGCCGCTGCCCGAGGGCAGCTTCGCGCTGGTTCCGCTGGAGGAGGCCACCGAGGCCCTGGTGCGCGTGGTGCGCGAGTTCAAGCCGCACGTGATGACCACCTACGACGAGACCGGCGGCTACCCGCACCCCGACCACATCCGCTGCCACGAGGTGTCGATGGCGGCGTTCGAGGCGGCGGGCGACCCCGAGCGCTTTCCCGGCGCGGGCGAGCCGTGGACGCCGCTCAAGCTGTACTACGACCACGGCTTCAGCATGAAGCGGATGGAGATCTTCGCCGCGGAGTACGAGCGCCTCGGCGAACCGTTCCCGCTGCAGGAGTGGCTGGACCGGATGCGCAAGTACGCCGCCGAGCGCGGTGACATGTTCGCCAGGATCACCACCCAGATCGACTGCGCCAAGTACTTCCCGCAGCGCGACGACGCCTTGCGCGCGCACGCGACGCAGATCGATCCGAACGGCGCGTTCTTCGCCATTCCGATGGAGATGCAGCAGCGGTTGTGGCCGACCGAGGAGTTCGAGCTGGCCAAGACCCGCGTGCGCACCGAGCTGCCGGAGACCGACCTGTTCGCGGGCATCGAGGACGAGCGGTCGTGACGTTCGTCCTGCTCGCCCAGACACCCGGAACGCCGACCGGCCCCGAGTTCGGCAAGGCGTCGCCGCTCGGCCTGGTCATCATCCTGATTCTGCTCGCGGGCACCTTCCTGCTGGTCCGGTCGATGAACCGGCACATCAAGGGCCTGCCTGCGACCTTCGAGCCCGAGCACCCGGAACCGGACCAGGAGGCCGACGAGGGCACCGAGCACGGCATCACCCGCCGTGCCGAGGAATCGAAGGGCGCCGACCCCGAAGGGCGAGCCGAATCCGGCTGAGCGGCGAAACCCTCGCTGACCTGCTCGTTGTTACCTTTCCGCGCTCTCTTTCGTCAATGAGGTAGTCGCGGCGCGAACCACGGCCTTTCGTCGAAAGCCGACACCCCGGTTCCCGCGCGCGTCTGCTTCCGAACGCTGAGAGTCAGGACGAGCAATGACATTCGACGAACTGCGGGCCACGCTGCCCGGCCGCGTGCTGGTGGCCGGTGACGAGGGCTTCGAAACCGCGGCGCGGCCCTGGACGACAACCGTCGACCAGCCGGTGGCCGCCGTGGTGCGGGCCGGAGACGCCGGTGACGTCGCGGCCGTGGTCCGGTACGCGGGCCGCGTGGGCGTGCCGGTGGTCACCCAACCGACCGGACACGGCGCGTCCGGTGGCGTGCCCGAGGCGATCCTGCTGCGCACCGGGTATTTGGACGGCATCGAGATCGATCCCCGGCGTCGGGTGGCGCGCGTGGGCGCCGGAGTGTCGTGGGGTCGGGTGCAGGCGGCCGCGGCCAGGCACGGGCTGACCGGGCTCGCGGGCAGCAATCCGGTCGTCGGCGTGACCGGCTACACCCTCGGCGGCGGCATGAGCTGGTTCGGCCGCAAGCACGGCTGGGCCGCCGACGCGGTGCGCGCGTTCGAGATCGTCGACGCGGAGGGCGCTGCGCGCCGGGTCACGGCCGAGGACGATCCGGACCTGTTCTGGGCGTTGCGCGGCGGTGGCGGCGACTTCGCCGTCGTGACGGCGCTCGAGTTCGATCTGTTTCCCGCGCCGGAGCTGTTCGGCGGCCGCATGCTGTGGCCGCAAACGCGGATTCGCGAGGTGTTCGACGCATTCCAGGAGATCACCGCGGCGGCTCCGCACGAACTGTCGGTGTGGTTCCAGCGTTTGCAGATCCCGGACGCACCGCCGATGGTCGGCGTGGACGCGGTGTATCTGGGTGATCCTGATCGTGGACGGACGCTGCTGACCGCCCTGGACGCCATCGGAGATCTCATTCTCGACAAGCGCGGCGTGTTCGGGGCCGCCGACATCGGCGCGGTCACCGCCGAACCCACGGACCCGAGCCCGTCGCTGTCCCGTGCGGAGCAGCTCACCGATCTCGGCGACGCCGTGGTCAAGACCCTGATCGAGGAACCGGTCGCCCCGCTGGCCAATGTGCAGATCCGGCACCTGGGCGGCGCCCTGGCCGAAGCCCGGCCCGATGGTGGCGCGCGCGGCCCGATCGCGGAGCCGTACCTGCTCTACTGCCTTGGTCTCGGGCTGCCGCACCTGCGCGATGCGGTCGAGGCGCGGCGCACCGCCATCGTCGGCGCGGTGAGCGGGCAGATCAGCGGCCACAAGCCGTATACCTTCCTTACGCCCGGCGAGACGGCCGACGCCGCTTTCGACGCCGCGACGCTGAACCGGCTGCGCGAGATCAAGCGTGCCCGCGACCCGCACGGCGTCATCCGGGCCAACTATCCGGTGTTCGGGTAGGCCGCGGAGCAGAACGGCCAGTCGGGGTCGCGTCCCGCTGCCAGCAGCGCGATGGTCCGGAGCTCCGCGTCGGTCAGGCCGCCGAAGGCGTGCCGGTGGTCCGGTGGACCCACGGGCCGAGGTCGGGAGGCGATCTCGGCCCCGCCGCCGTTCAGAACGGCCAGTCGGCGTCGCGTCCCGCCTCCAACAGCCGGATCATCCGGAACGCCACGTCGGTCAGGCCGCCGAAGGCGTGCCGGTGCGGGGTGCCGCTGAGGGCGTGCCCGTAGCGGTATCCGGCCAGGTTCCACGTGTAGAGCGGTACCCGAGACGAAAGGAATTGCCGCACCCCATTTTTCGGAGCGGAATGGCCGAGGAAAAGCGGCGACGGGCTGCTCGCCGTATCGAGCGACCGAAATGGTTTCGGCAGGAATTGAACCCGAAGTAACCGTTGCCTGCGCACCGGAGACGCGCCGAATCTTTCGCCCGAGCGAGACGGTCCGCTTCGCGGGTGCGCGAATTCGGTGGTAGTGCGCCCGAGATGAAATTCGGCGACGGAACGTACCGCTCCGCCATTGAGCTACCGGACCATGGGGTCCGGGCGGGACTCGAACCCGCAACCTGTCCATTAGAAGTGGAAGTGCCTGCGCACCGGGCGCACCACCGAGGGGAGCGGGGCCGTCCGGCCCGCGCATTTTCCTTCGCGGTCACGAGAAGCACACTGTCGGCAACTATCTCGACGCAAGGTGGAGTTCGCATTGCCGCGCGCTTGTCGGTGTCCTGTGTTACCAATTCAGCCAAACCGCTCGACCGAAGGAAGCTCATGGACAACGTGATCGGACAGATCGACCGTGCACTGGATGCGACCGGAGCGATCGTCGCCGCCGTGGGAGGAGCGGATCTGACGACGCCGACGCCGTGCCGGGACTGGGATGTCCGCACCGTTCTCAACCACACGGTCGGCGGTATGCACATCTTCGCGGCGGCCCTGAGCGGCATGGATACCGGCGCCGACCACGAATCCGACTGGCTCGGCGGTGATCCGCAGGGCGCGTACGCCGCGGCGGCCGAGGTGGACCGCGCGGCCTGGCACCGGCCCGATGCGCTGGACGGCACGGTGGGCATCTCGCTCGGTGAACTGCCCGGCCCCGCGGCCGCGCTGGTGCATCTCACCGAGATTCTCGTGCACGGGGTGGATATCGCGGTGGCCATCGATCGGCCGGATCTGGCCGACGACGGGTTGTGTGGCGAATTGCTCGCCACCATGCATGCCGCGGGTGGCATCGATTCCTTCCGCGCACCCGGCATTTTCGGTCCCGAGGTGCTGGTCGCCGACGACGAACCGGCACACCGCAGACTGTTGGCGTACGTCGGACGCGAGGTACTGGCGCGCACGTAGTCCGTCGTTTTCGGCGGGTGCGTCGAAACCTTCAACTGTGCCGAAGATTTTCGACGAGTTGTTCCGGCAGGCAGTTCCGCGGAAAGCAGACGATATGCCCAGCCGCTTCCCGCGCGAAGTTCGGGCGCCCGAGTTCTGGGCGGCGACGGGTATACCGGCTCGAGCGAACCGAGCCCTGTGGATCCGGAAACCCTGCCGTGGACTGCTCTACCAATTGAGCCACCGGATCGAAACGATCCGGACGTGACTCGAACCCGCAACCGATCGCGTGTATCGGAAGTATCCGTTGCCTGCGCACCCGGTTCGGCAATCGGTCCTATGCAACCGGCGCAGCTCAATTTGCTATGGAACCGGAAAGCCGGGCGGCGTATGGCCGATGGTGGCGGTGACCTTCTGGGCCGATGACAACCAGACGCTTGCCGCGCCGGCCAGGCGCGACACCATTACGGTTTCCGGCGTTCTGGCCGACCTCGCGGTCCGCTCGTGGGACCGGCATCTGCTCGACCTGGCTCTGACGTTCGGCCCCGGCCCGTCGGGGCCGTGGCGTGCCGAGCCGAGCGCGCCGGCTCCTTACTGAGACGTGAGCGTGCGGCGAACCGGTTGACGCAGAATGGTTTTCGTCCTCTCGTTCGGTGTCCGGCGCGGGTCGGACAAGTAGATCTCGTGGTGGCGGCCGTGGTGCGCCCATCCCTCGGCCGCCATGAGGGCGTCCATGCGAGCCAGGGTCTCGGGCTCGGTCGCGTACGGGCCCAGGTGCAGGACCTGGATCGCCTCGCCCTCGGTGAGTCGTTCGAAGGACGCGCCGGTCACCATGTCGGCGGTCACCACTTCCGGCATGCGAATCAGCAGTTTCCAGTGCCATTGGTCGCGTGGCACCGTCAGTGGCGGAGCGTCGGATTCGACCCACCACAGGCCCTCGAGTTTGGGCACGACGAAGTCCTGCCCTGCGGCTTTCGCCGCCTTCTTCGCGCCGTACGCGGCCCGGTAGAGCGTTTGCACCGCCGCCGCGTAGACCGGGCCGTCAGGGTCCCCGATTCCTTCGACCGTCACGTAGTCGTATGCGCTGAATGTCCGGACCACAGGTCGCGTGCTCGCTCCGTAGTAGTGGCCATCGGTTCGGGCCAGATCGATTTTCATTCCTCGACCGTGTCGTCTCCCGCCGCGGGAGAGTCAAGGACGACGTACCCACACGGCGGCGGGAAGGGTCGTACGGTGGAGCCATGAACCGGCTCGGAGAGGCGACGTCCCCGTACCTGCGGCAGCATGCGGACAACCCGGTGCACTGGCGGGAGTGGGACGCGGAGGCACTGGCCGAAGCGCGGGAGCGGGACGTGCCCGTTCTGCTGTCGGTGGGGTACGCGTCCTGTCACTGGTGCCACGTGATGGCGCACGAGTCGTTCGAGGACCAGGCCACCGCCGATCAGATGAACGAGAACTTCGTCTGCGTGAAGGTGGACCGGGAGGAGCGACCAGACCTGGACGCGGTCTACATGAATGCGACGGTCGCGATGACAGGGCAAGGCGGCTGGCCGATGACCTGTTTCCTGACGCCGGACGGCGAACCGTTCTACTGCGGCACTTACTACCCGAAGCTCCCGCGCGGCGGCATGCCGTCCTTCACCCAGCTGCTCACGGCGGTCACGGAGACCTGGCGCACCAGGCGCGACGAAGTGAATCAGGCCTCCGCGCAGGTGGCTGCTGCGCTGCGCGACCAAGCGGCGGGACTGCCCGACGCGGACCTGACGATCACCCCGGAGCTGCTCGCCCATGCCGTCGCCGCCGTGCTGCGCGACGAGGACGCCGAGCACGGCGGATTCGGCGGCGCTCCCAAATTCCCGCCCTCGGCGCTGCTCGAGGGACTGTTGCGGCACTGGGAGCGGACCGGTGACCCGGCGGTGTTCCAGGTGGTCGCCCGCACCGCCGAGGCCATGGCGCGCGGCGGCATCTACGACCAGCTGCGCGGCGGGTTCGCGCGGTATTCGGTCGACGCGGCATGGGTGGTGCCGCACTTCGAGAAAATGCTCTACGACAACGCGCAGCTGTTACGCGCCTACGCGCACCTCGCCCGCCGCAGCGGGTCCGAGCTTCCGGAATCGTTGTCGCACCGGGTCACCCGGGAAATCGTGCGGTTTCTCCTCGATGACCTCGGGACCCCGCAGGGCGGTTTCGCCTCGGCGCTGGACGCCGACACGCACTTGGAGCCCGGTAAGCCCGGTGTCGAAGGCGCGACGTACGTGTGGACGCCCGCCGAGCTGGCCGGCGTGCTCGGTCCGATCGACGGGGCGTGGGCGGCCGAGTTCTTCGGCGTCACCACCGCCGGAAACTTCGAACAGTGCACCTCGGTGCTGACCAGGTACGCCGAACCCGCCACGGCGGAGGACCACGCGCGGCTGGAACACGTCCGTGCCGCGTTGATCGCCGCCCGCGATCGACGCCCACAACCCGAACGCGACGACAAAGTGGTCACCGCATGGAACGGTATGGCGATCACCGCGCTCGCCGAGGCCGCGGGCGCGCTGGACGAACCGGAGTGGACCGCCGCCGCCGTCCGATGCGCGCGATTCCTGCTGGCCGAGCACGTGGTGGACGGTCGGCTGCGACGTGCATCGCTCGGCGGCGTCGTCGGCGCGGCGCCCGCCATCCTGGAGGACCACGCCTGGCTGGTCACCGGCCTGCTAGCGCTGCACCAGGCCACCGGCGACCTCGGCTGGCTGGACGACGCCCAACGCCTGCTGGATACCGCGATCGAACACTTCGCCGACCCCGATCAGCCGGGCGGCTGGTTCGACACCGCCGACGACGCCGAAACCCTAGTCGCCCGCCCCCGCGACCCGATCGACGGAGCCACCCCCGCAGGCGCCTCCGCGCTGGCCGAAGCGCTGCTCACCGCCGCGGCCGCGAGCGACCCGGAAGGCGCCGCCCGCTACCGGGAACTGGCCGACCGCACCCTCGAGCGCGGCGCGATTGTGCTGGCACGCGCGCCGCGCTCGGCGGGCCAGTGGCTCACCGTCGCCGAGGCGGCCTTGCGCGGCCCGCTGCAGGTCGCCATCGCCGCCGAATCGGCGGCCCAGCCCACCGAGTTGCTCGCGGCGGCCCGTGCGGCCGCACCCGGCGGCTCCGTCGTCCTTGCCGGGGCCCCGAACGCCGTCCCGCTGCTGGCCGATCGGCCCTTGGTCCGCAACGCCGCGGCCGCGTACGTCTGCCGCGGCTCCGTCTGCGACCTCCCGGTCTCCACGCCCGACGAGCTCCTGATGGCGCTTCGGCGAAACTGACGACAGCACCTCCGGCCACCATCGGCCGGTTGGCGATAGACGGTTCGAGTCGGACGCCCCGTCGACGGAGGGCGTGGCCGGAAATGTGGTCGGCCCCTGGCGGCCCGGGCGGTGCACCGGCGGCCCGGTGGGTGCGGGAAGGAGACAACGATCGGAGCTGAGGCGCTCGATCACGCGGCTGTGAGACGGCCGAGACCATCGCGACACGATGCCAGGTGGGCGCACGACGACGTTCGTACCGCCGAACGCAACCGAGCGGGCCCGATGCGGTCGGTGCACGCGCGTTCGGTCATGTCGCCATCGAGACGGCCGCTGAACCGCCGTGCCGAAGGTGCTTCGCTGTTCACCCAGCTGAGTGGACTAGCGCCGAGGCGGGGCGTCGAACTCGGCGTCCGGCAACTCGGTGCCACGGGGCGGCTCTGCGGCGGTGTGGATTTCGATGACCGGGTTGGTGTCGGCGGGCAGGTCGTGGCCGTCCAGCTGATCGGTGCGGGTTTCGATGTGTTCGGGCCGGGCGCCGGAGGTGTCGATGTCGGTCCAGCAGAACGTGGGGTTTTTCATGCCGCGTAGCACGATGGTGTCGTAGAACGTCCACTTGGCGCGCTCGTGTTCCGTAGCGGCTTCGATCACCGCTTGGCTCACCAGGATTCGCCGCGGCACCTCCTTGGCCGCCGTGGTGAGGCGGGCGGCCTCGTTGACGGCGTCGCCGATCACCGTGAATTCCAGGCGGGTGTCGGAGCCGACGTCGCCCGCGAAGACCCCGCCGCGCGCGACGCCGATCCCGATGTCGAGTTCTCCGGTGGCGAGCACCTCGTCCCGGATGCGGCGCGCCGCCCGCAGCGCCGGAGTCGCGTTGTCGCCCAACGCGATCGGCGCTCCGAAGACGCACAGCGCCGCGTCGCCCTCGAACTTGTTGACCAGTCCGTTGTTCTCCTCGGTCGCCGCGACGACGATCGCGAGCAACCGATTGAGCTTGGCCACGAACTCCTGCGGCGGCAACCCGGTGGACAGCTCCACCGACCCGGTCACGTCGACGAACAGCGCCGACACCTCACGCACGTCGCCGGTGAGATCCGCCCCGCGAGCCAGCGCGCGCTCGGCCACCTCGGCCCCGACGTGCCTGCCGAACACCTCACGCATCCGCTCGCGCTCGCGCAGGTTCGCCGCCAGTTCGTTGACCGAATGCTCCAACCGGCCGATCTCACTGGTGCTGCCGATCGGCACCCGGACGCCGAGATCGCCTTGCGCGATGCGGTCCAGCGCGCGACGCAGGACGCGCATCGGCGCGGCGACCGCGCGGGCGAGGAACGCCGTGGCCAGCGCACCCACTCCGATGCCGACCGCGGACAGGTAGATGGCGGTGCGGACCCGGTCGGGCGCGGCCGCTACCGGGTCGGCCAGCACGACGATCAGCATGAGCAGCGGAAGCGCGGCCGCCACCGCCCAGGTCAGCACGACCCGCACCAGCACAGAGGAACTCCAGTGCATGGTCCAGCCGAGCACCCGGGCGACCACCGGGATCGTCGGCCGGATCAACCGGTCCACGATCAGAAAGGTGACCGCCGCCGACTCGAAGGCGCCGATCGTGAACAGCGACGCCGTCACGCCGGGGTCGTTGTCCGGGCTCAGCCGCGCGAAGACCGCGGTCGCCACGATCACCCCCGGAATCCACAGCGCGATCGCGCGCATGCTGATCGCGACGGGTAGGTGCAGCAAGCGCCGCGCCTCCACCTCCGTGGGCTTGCGCCCGGCGTCGAGCCAGCCGAAGTACACCTTGCGGTCGCGCACCGCCAGGACGATGCCCGCCAGGAATCCCGCCGCCGGATAGATGCCGACGAAGGCCAGTGCCCGTAGCCAATCCGTGCCCAGCCTGCCGAGGAACCCGTTCAGCCACAGCTGGGTGACGATCACCGCGAGGCCGCTGAGATTCGCCGTGGTGACCAGAGCGGCCAGACCACCCCGCGCTTTGAGCGCCCAGACGACGAGCTTCGCGATCATAGGGCTCGCGATCTCGATGACCGTTCCATCGCCTGCGCCGCCCTCTCGTCCGCCCTCCGGGTCGACTCTATGCGCTCAGCGCAGGACGACGAGCCAGACCGCCGCGTAGTGGGTCAACGCCGCGAGCACCGTGGCCGCGTGGAAGAACTCGTGGTGCCCGAAAACCCCCGGCCACGGGTTCGGCCATTTCGTGGCGTAGAGGATCGCGCCGCCGCTGTAGAACAGGCCGCCGATCAGCAACAAAATCAGCGGTGCGATGCCGATCTGGCCGTTCAGTTGTCCGGCCACCGGCACGATGGCCCAGCCCAGCAACAGATAGAGCGGAACGCCGACCCAGCGGGGAGCGCCGGGCCACAGCAGTTTGAGCGCCACTCCGGCCAGCGCGCCCGCCCAGACCACGACCAGCAGCGTCTGCCCGGTTCGTCCGGGCAGGCCGAGCAGGGCGAAGGGGGTGTAGCTGCCCGCGATGAACAGGAAGATCATCGAGTGGTCCGCTCGCTTCATCCGGATGCGAGCGCGGGCGGTCGGCCAGGTCACCCGGTGGTAGACCGCGCTGACGCCGAACAGCCCGCACACGGTGAGCCCGTAGATCAGCGTCGACCATCCCGCGGTCGCCGAGACCGTGCCCGCGGTGGCGATCAGCACGACGGCCGCGATCGCCGCGACGCCGACGGCCCAGGTGTGGATCCAGCCCCGCATGCGCGGTTTGACCAGCGCCTCGGCGAGTGCTTCGCCCGCCGTGGCGGGGACCGGTGTGACCGTTGCCGCATCGGCGGCGCCGACCGATTCGGACACGAGTACCTCCTAAGGGAACAGCCGGAGCAGTCTTTCCGCGGCCCAACGCCGGACCGAGTGCAGACGAGGTAGTTGAACCCGTCAGTAACCTACGCAACCGTAACTTGCGTGCTCCTGGCCACTGTACCGGCGTATCGCGGTCGATGCCGCGTTCGTGTCGCCGAGGCGTAGGGTTGCCCGCGTGGAACTTCCGAGTCAGGTGCGGGGTCTGCCGTATCGCATCTACGAGGCCCGGCTGTCCAGGCAGCTGGCCGGCAAGCAGCATCCCCGGCACGTCGCGGTGATGTGTGACGGCAATCGCCGGTGGGCGCGGGAGAACGGTTTCACCGACGTCAGTCACGGCCATCGGGTCGGCGCGCTGAAGATCGCCGAGCTGGTCGGCTGGTGTGCGGCCGAGGGCATCGAGATGGTGACCGTCTACCTGCTGTCCACCGAGAATCTCCAGCGTGATCCCGATGAGTTGGAGACGCTGTTCGAGGTCATCACCGACGTGGTCGAGGAGCTGTCGGCGCCGGAGCAGAACTGGAGCGTGCGCATCGTCGGCTCGCTCGACGGCTTCCCCGAACTGATCGCCAAGCGGATGCGCACCGCGGCCGAGCGCACCGACGGCCGCAACGGAGTGCACGTCAATGTCGCGGTCGGCTACGGCGGCAGACAGGAGATCACCGACGCGGTGCGCTCGCTGGTCCGCCAGGAGATCGCGGCGGGCGAGACCGGCGAGGACCTGGTCCAGTCGATCACCGTGAACGCCATCGGCCAGCACCTCTACACCTCCGGCCAACCGGACCCGGACCTGGTGATTCGCACCTCCGGCGAGCAGCGGCTGTCCGGGTTCCTGCTGTGGCAGAGCGCATACTCGGAGATATGGTTCACCGAGGCGTACTGGCCGGAGTTCCGCCGGGTGGATTTCCTGCGGGCGCTGCGCGACTTCGCCGCGCGTCATCGCCGTTTCGGCGTCTGACTCGATGTCGGTGCGCTGAATCCCGCTCCGGTATCGTTCTTCTCGCGTACCGTCCGGTCTCATGAGCTCGCTCGACCGCCGGCCCGCGCTGGGCGAACCGGACGACTCGATCAGCTATGCGGACTTCGGTAGACGCTTCCTGGAGTACGCCGCCTCCGAAGCGCGCATCGCGGGCGCGTTCGACCAGCTGACCGGCAGCGCATTCGATTTCGGCCCCATCGGGGTCGGTCCCGGCCGACTCGCCAAGGTGACCGCCCAGGTCAGGCTCCGGTCGTCCAGGCTGAGCCGTCGCGACGACGAGACCATCGCGTTCGAATTGATAATCCCGCTGGAGGTCGACCTGCTGCTGCACCTGGCGGTCGACCGGCACCGGTTCCACGTACAGGGCACCGTGCACCTGCACCTGACGGTACGCACGGCGGCGCCCCTGCGGGTGGTGATCGATATCGCGGAGCCGCGGCCCGCCGACGTGCACATCGATGTCGCCGCCGCCACGCGGCGCGGGCAACTGCTGCGCGTCCTCGCCGGCGTCGATCACGAGATCAGGCGTTTCGTCGCCCGCTATATCTCCGCGGAGATCCGTAAGCCGCACATCGCCGCGGTCCGCGATATCGATGTCGCGCAGCGACTCGACGATGCGTGGAAATTGTAATCGGAATCACAATTTCCGTAGCCGCAGCCGATTGATGCTGTGGTCGGCGTCCTTGCGCAGCACCAGGGTCGCGCGCGGGCGGGTGGGCAGAATGTTCTCCACCAGATTCGGCCGGTTGGTGTTGTTCCAGATCTCCTGCGCGGCGGCGGTCGCCTGCTCGTCGGTGAATCCGGAGTAGTGGTGGAAATGCGCGTTCGGGTCGGCGAATGCGGTCTTGCGCAAGGTGAGAAACCGTCGCACGTACCACTTCTCGATGTCTTCGATACGCGCGTCGACGTAGATCGAGAAGTCGAACAAGTCCGACACCATCAGGCGCGGACCGGTCTGCAGCACGTTCAACCCCTCCACGATCAGAATGTCGGGTTGGCGCACGCAGTGCAGCTTGCTCGGCACGATGTCGTAGGAGATGTGCGAATACACCGGGGCGCAGACTTCGGCCGCACCGGATTTCACCTCGGTGACGAATCGCAGCAGGCTGCGGCGGTCGTAACTCTCCGGGAAACCCTTGCGGTGCATGAGGCCGCGCCGGGTGAGTTCCGCGGTGGGATAGAGAAATCCGTCGGTGGTGACCAGGTCGACCCGCGGGTGGTGATCCCAGCGCGCCAGCAGCGCTTGCAGTACGCGCGCGGTGGTGGACTTGCCGACCGCGACGCTGCCCGCGACGCCGATCACGAACGGTACCTGCTGGTCGGGATGGGTTTCGCCGAGAAATGTCGCGGTCGCGGCGAACAGTCGCTGACGAGCGGCCACCTGCAGGTGGATGAGACGAGCGAGCGGGAGATACACCTCCGCGACTTCTTCGAGATCGATCTGTTCCCCGAGACCGCGCAGGCCGACCAGTTCTTCCTCGGTGAGCACCAGGGGAGTCGATTTACGCAGGGTCCGCCACTGTTTCCGGTCGAATTCCACGTAGGGACTCGGCTCGCTCATTCGTGCCATTTACCCGACACTCCGTTTCAGCAAACACGCACGGTTACCGTGCGGATCCGGTGAGATTCGGTCTAGCTGTCGCCGCATAGGCGAATTCTGCTCTGCGTCAGCATCGTGGGCCGAGCGGGGTACCACTACCGGCTGGTAACCGACTCGATGACACAGGTGTGAGCCGCTAATGTCGGCTGGCATGGAAGCGCATCCGCTCGTGACCGAATACCTGCGGCTCGGCCTCGCCTTCGACCGGCTGGAGGAAGGATTCGTCGACGCCTACACCGGTGATCCGGCGCTGCGCCGCGAGGTGCGGAACGCGCCCGCACCGCAGCCGCGCGAGCTGGCTCGCCGTGCCGCCGAGTTGCGCGCCGCGGTGCCGGAGGCCGGATTCGCGCCCGAGCGCGCCGAGTTCCTCGACGTGCACCTGCGCGCGCTGGAGTGCTCCGGACGGAAATTCGCGGGCGATGACATCGGCTTCATCGAGGAGGTGCGCGCCTACTTCGACGTCGACATCGCGCCCGGTGACGTGGACGACTACCGCGACGCGCACCGGCGGATGGACGAGGTGCTCGCCGGGGACGGTCCGCTGGCCGAGCGGGTGGCCGCCCATCGCAAGGCCGACGAGATCCCGCCGGAGCGGTTGGCGGTGTGCGTCGAGGCGTTCTCCAGCGCGTTGCGCGAGCTGGTTCGCGCCCGCTACCCGCTACCCGACCATGAGCACGTCACCTACGAGGTGGTCGGCGACAAGCCCTGGTCCGGGTTCAACTACTACCTGGGCAACTACCACTCCCGGGTCGCGATCAACTCCGACCTGAAGCAGCACATGGCGCACCTGCCGCAGCTGATCGCGCACGAGTCCTACCCGGGGCACCACACCGAGCACTGCCGCAAGGAAGCCGGGCTGGTCGCCGCCGGTCAGGCCGAGCAGACGCTGTTCCTGGTGAACACGCCGCAGTGCCTGATGGCCGAGGGGCTCGCCGATCTGGCGTTGCGTTCGATCGTCGGCCCTGGCTGGGGCAAGTGGGCGCAGGAGATCTATGCGGATCTCGGGCTGCGCTTCGATGGCGAACGTGCCGAACGCCTTTCGAACGCCTCGGCAGACCTGCTGAGCGTGCGCCAGGACGCCGCGCTGCTGCTGCACGACCGGGGCCGGTCGCACGACGAGGTGGCGGAGTTCTTGCAGACCTGGAGCCTGACGACGCCGGAGCGGGCGCGCCAGTCGCTGCGCTTCCTGTCCTCGCCGCTGTGGCGGGCCTACATCTCCACCTACGTCGAGGGATACCGGTTGCTGGGTGGCTGGCTCGATCGCGCGGCCGACGCCGAGGACCGGGCCGACCGTTTCCGCAGGCTGCTCGACGAGCCACTCACTCCCGGGGCGGTACGCGCGGCGGCGTGAGGCTACCGGATCGCCGCGCAGCTCTGTCCGCCCGTGGAGATGCTGCGAACTCTCACCACGGAACCGAATCGGTGGCCCGGCCGTACGTCGCGGCCTCGGCGCGATCGTCCGCGCACGGCCGCCGCGTCTGTCGAGCGGTCGCGGATTTCCGGTGCGCGGTCAAGCTCCGGCGAAGGTGATGCGCACCGAGATCGGATCGCTCTCCAGCGCTTTCATCGTTCGCTCGGCGACGGCGGCCGAGACGCGGCCCTTGGCGAAGGTGCGCGAGCGAGCCACCACATCGTCCTCGGGCACGAAGGAGGCCGTTCCGGTGCGCCACTCTGTGCCCTGCCGCAGCCTGATGTGCGGGTCGGCGGCGATGTTGCGGGCCCAGCCGGACCGATAACCGTGCTGCGAGATCAGCCACGCGCCGGTCTCGTCGATCGACGCGGTGACCGGCACCCGCCGGGGCTGACCGGATCTCGCGCCGACCGTCTCCAGTTCGGCGATCAGCGACGACCGGATGCCGAGCCGGTCGAGCAGGCCGACGGCCGGGTTCACCAGGTAGCGGCCGATGAGGCGTTCGCGCCGGAATTTGCGTACCGCGGCGCTCGGTGTTCGTCCCGCCATGACAGTTCTCCTCAGGATCGATGTGGGCGGAAAATGGCGCAGGTGGTGGTGGCGTGCGCGACCAGGCGGCCCTGCTCGTCGACCACGCGTCCCTCGGCGGTCGCGGTGGTGCGCCCGAGGTGGATCGTGGTGCCGGTGGCGGTGAGCCGCTGTCCGTCGGTGGGCACGGCCCGGATGTAGTTGATCTTCAGTTCCAGCGTCGTGTAGCCGACGCCTGGCTCCAGGGTGGTGTGCACCGCGCAGCCCATCACCGAGTCGAGCAGGGTGGCGCAGATGCCGCCGTGTGTGGTGCCGAGCGGGTTGGCGAAATCGGGCCGGGTGCGCAGCGCGAAGACCACCTTGCCGTGCTCGAGCTCATCGACCTCCATGCCGAGCAGGTCACCGATGAACGGCGGGCGATCCGTTCTGGTCATCGCGACACGCAGGAGTTCCAGACCGGACAGCTGAGTCGGGTCGACGGTGGTTTCGGACATGAATCGCATCCTTTCGATGAACCGATCGGTCCACATCTGACATGATTGCAACATGGACCGATCGGTTCACGCAACAGTGAGCAAGGAACTCGCATGACCGCAGGGCCGCGCACCAGGCTGATCGAAAGCGCCATCGAACTCGTTCGCGAGCAGGGCGTGCACGCCGCCGGACTGGCCGCCTTACTCGAACGCGGCAACGCCTCGCGCAACTCGCTCTACCAGCACTTTCCCGCAGGCAAAGGTGAGTTGGTCGAGGCCGCCACCCGGGTCGCGGGAGCCCGGATCGCCGGAGTGGTGGAGAAGATCACCGCCGCGCCGCCCCCGGGCTGGTTCGATTCGTTGCTCGGCTGGTGGGTCACCACACTGGAGCGGACCGGATACCGCGCCGGGTGCCCGATCCTCGGGGCGGCGCTGGCCGAGTCCGAGCCGCGAGTGCAGGCCGCGGCGGGCGAAGTGTTCGCCGACTGGCACGAGCGGCTCGGCTCGGCGCTCGCCGATGTGGGTATGTCCGCCGAAGAGGCGCGCTCCTTCGGCAGTTTCGTGTTCAGCGCGCTGGAGGGAGCCATCGTCCAGTCGCGGGCGATGAAGTCCACCCGGCCGCTGGAAGACGCCCAGCGGCATCTCGCGGTGCTGTTGGAGAACTACTTGCCGGAGGGCGGCGCGTCCCGCTGAGCGCCTGTCCACCGGATCGAGTGTGGTCCGGCGGACCGCGTGCCGAGCCTGTGCCGACCGAGAGGGGTGAACCCCCTGCTCGAGGACAACGCCGACGGCCCATAGACTGAGGCACGTGACGCAGACGACCGCCTCTGTCAATTCCCAGTCTCTCGGTGAGCTCGATCCGGAGCTCGCTGCCGCGATGGCAGGCGAGCTCGCCCGCGAACGCGACACGCTCGAGATGATCGCCTCGGAGAACTTCGTGCCGCGCGCGGTGCTGCAGGCACAGGGCAGCGTGCTGACCAACAAGTACGCCGAGGGCTACCCGGGGCGGCGCTACTACGGCGGCTGCGAGCACGTCGACGTGGTGGAGACATTGGCGCGCGACCGCGCCAAGGCGCTGTTCGGCGCCGAATTCGCCAACGTGCAGCCGCATTCCGGTGCGCAGGCGAACGCCGCGGTGCTGATGTCGCTGATGGACCCGGGCGACAAGCTGCTCGGTCTCGACCTCGCGCACGGCGGTCACCTCACCCACGGCATGCGCTTGAACTTCTCCGGCAAGCTCTACGAGGTGCACTCGTACGGAGTGAGCAAGGAAGACCACCGCGTCGACATGGACGAGGTGCGCGACATCGCCTTGCAGGCGCGTCCGAAGGTGATCGTGGCGGGCTGGTCGGCCTACCCGCGCCACCAGGACTTCGCGGCGTTCCGCTCGATCGCGGACGAGGTCGGCGCCTACCTCTGGGTGGACATGGCGCACTTCGCCGGTCTGGTCGCCGCCGGTCTGCACCCCTCGCCGGTGCCCTACGCCGACGTGGTGTCCTCGACCGTGCACAAGACCCTCGGCGGTCCCCGCTCCGGCCTGATCCTGGCCAAGCAGGAGTACGCCAAGAAGCTGAACAGCTCGGTGTTCCCGGGCCAGCAGGGCGGCCCGCTCATGCACGCCATCGCCGCCAAGGCCGTCGCGTTCAAGATCGCCGCGGGCGCGGAGTTCAAGGATCGCCAGGAGCGCACCCTGTCCGGCGCGAAACTCCTGGCCGAGCGGCTCACCGCCGCCGACGTCAAGGGCAAGGGCATCAGCGTGCTCACCGGCGGCACCGACGTGCACTTGGTGCTGGTCGACCTGCGCAATTCCGAACTCGACGGCCAGCAGGGCGAGGACCTGCTGCACGAGATCGGTATCACGGTGAACCGCAACGCCGTTCCGTTCGACCCGCGTCCCCCGATGGTCACCTCCGGCCTCCGCATCGGCACCGCCGCGCTGGCCACCCGCGGCTTCGGCGACACCGAGTTCGCCGAGGTCGCCGACATCATCGCGAGCGCGCTGGCCGGTGGCGCCGACCTGGACGCGTTGCGCGCCCGGGTGAGCAAGCTGGCCAAGGACGTCCCGCTGTACGACGGCCTGGAGGACTGGCGCCTGCTGGGCTGAATCGCCGAGCGCTCAGGACGACACGATCAACGGTTGTCCAGGGGCGAGGACGTGGACGGACGTGTCCGGCGCGATAGCGGCGGATGCGTCGACGTAGAGCCCAGGGTCGCGCTGGGCCTTCGTCATCACGCGGTCGCCGATCGGGCCGCTGGTGAACGCGTAGTGGATGGGCACGGCAAGGCGCGGGCGCAGGGCTCGGGTGAGTTCGGCGGCCTGCGCGGCGTCCATGACGACCTGCCGGTTGAACGCGGGGCGGATGCGCAAACCGTTGACCGGTAGCAGCGCCAGGTCGAGTTCCGGATAGCGCACGGCCACCTCGTCCAATTCGGCGATGCGCAAAGTGTCGCCGCCGAAGAAGACGCTCGTGCCGTCGGCGCGCAGGACGAAGGTGATCTCCGGTACGCCGTGACGTGCGGGCGCCGCGGTGACCTCGATCGGGCCGAGGTGGGTCTGCTCCCACGGATCCAACTCGACGACATTGCGGAATCCGGCGGCACGGACCCGGGATGCGAGGCCGCGGACGACCGCGAACGGGACGGACTTGTCGGGGTAGGCCGCCAGTGCGCCGAGATCGCAGTGATCGTAGTGGCCGTGGCTGACCACGATGCCCGACAGTTCGGGCAGGTCCGCGGCGGTGGCAATGCTGCGCGGCTCACCCTGCCGATAGAAGGGCCGCTCGGACAGCCACGGGTCGGTGAGAATTCTCGCTCCCCCGAAATCGAGCAGAACGCTGGCATGCACTACGCGAGTCACACTGACCGACATCGAATTTCCTGACTAGACGGGTGTCTGCTGACAGTTGTTAGTGGACACCCGTCTTGTTAATCTGTCAAGGTGCCGCCACCGAAGAGGAATCGAAACCCCCGCGGTGCGGGAAGCAAACTGCGCGAGGACTTGATCGAGGCCGCGAGTGGCCTACTGGAGACGCTGGACGGTCAGGAGTCGCTGTCGATGCGCGCCGTCGCGCGCGCGGTGGGCATCGCGCCGCAGAGCATTTACCTGCACTTCGCGGATCGACGGGAACTGCTGACCGCGGTTTATGAGGCTCGCTTCGCCGAGTTCGGCGCCGTGCTGACGGCCCTGCCGGACGGCGATGCTGCCACTCGGCTGCGCGAGATCTGCCGGGCCTACTGCGCATACGGCTTGCACCATCCCGGCCATTACCGCGTGTTGTTCGCGACCGCGGGCACCCCGGGCTGGGAACCGACCGATGCTCAATTGCCCGGCCTGCCGGTTTTTCGTCACCTGGTGGATGCGGTAGCGGCCACCGGCAGAGCCGATCCCACCGCTACCGCGGCTTGCCTGTGGGCGGCCCTGCACGGTCTGGTGATGCTGCGCCAGGATCGCCCGAGTTTTCCGTGGCCGGATCTCGACGTGCTGCTCGACACCCTCGTCACCGCCCACCTCGCGGCGCGGTGATCCGGTACTACCTGTCCATGCGCGCCTTCGCCCGCACGATCGCCTCGTCCAGGTAACGGGCGATATCGGCGCTGGTACCCGGCCGGATCATCAGGGCGCGGTTCGCGGGCACTTCGCAGTAGCGGCCGTCGGGCGTGTCGATCCAGCGGAGGCGGCCGGTGCGCAGCGGTTCGGCGTTGCGCGGCCCGAGCAGCACGACGGCGGTGCCGCGGGTGGCGCACGACTGCCGCCAGAAGCGCCGGTAACGCTCTTTCGCCTGGCTGGCGGGCGCGTTGCCGAACACATCGGGGCGCTCGTCGTTGAGATCGTCGAGCAGGAAGCTCTTCTCACCCACCGTTCCCGCCGCGGCGTCCGGGAGCAAGCGCACCACTTCGGTGGCGAGCTGATCGACCCGGCAGCGGCGCAACCGGACTCGGCCGCCGTCCGGCGCGGGCGACTGCACGGCGAGCACGCCGGAGCCGGAACGGGTGCCGCAGGCGACGGCGCGCAGTTCGACGCCCGCACGCGTGTTGTCGTAGCCGAACAGCTCGATACGCCAGTCCGGAACGGCCAGCGTGCTGATCGCGCTGCGCAGTGGCAGCCGTTCGTCCCGCCCGAGCTCGGCGCGGAACTGCTGCTGATACGCCTGGTACTCGTTGAGTCCGGGGAAGCGGCTGGTGAACCGGAACGGAAACGGCATGCGGTCCAAGCCCGTTGCGAACCACGCCGCGGCGAACTGCTCGGCCGACAGTGACCACTGCGCCGTCATTGCTCACCGAGTACCGGCGGCACCGTCGGTTTCACCTCGCCGAGCAACTCTTTCGCGTGCTCCTCGGTGCGCAGGTACTTCGGCGACTTGTGCTCGTCGTCGTCCGTGCGCCTGCCGCGCATCCCCGGCGGCATCATGCCCGGGTACCCCGAAGCGCCCGTCGCTCCCGGGCGCCCCGGTGCGGCGGGTTGCCCGTTCGCCGCGGCGGGGCCGGTGGGCTGGGCGGGCCGAGAGGTGCCCGGGCGCGCTTGGTTGTCCGAGGCGTTCGGGGTTCCGGTCGTACCCGGGGTGGCCGGCTTGCTCGGCGTGCCGTTCGGTCTGCCGTTGAACGAGGTCGGGACGACGGTGGTGGGCGTCGTTTGCGGCGGCGGCGAGGAGAAGGGCGCGACCGATGTGGCCGAAGTGGACGTCGGCGTCCTCGCGGCGGTGGATGCCGGAGTGGTCGGCGTGGCGTCCTGGCTCTGGGAAACCGCCTGAGACGTGACGGTTTGCGGTGTGTTCTCGGCTTCCGGCTGCGCTTGGTCCGCCTGCTCGCCGTCGTCCGCCGAACCGGCGGGGGAGGCGGTGTCCGCGGCCGAAGGCGAGCTGCCGGATGGGGAGTTGTCCGTGGACCGGGCGCCCGCCACGGCCTGCGAGCCGACGTCCGCGCTCGTCTCCACGCCCGTGCCGGTTTCGGCACCGATCGGCGCCGCGGCGGCCGGAGCGACCGGGGGCGGGAGCGTCGGGATAGCCGGAGCGGTGGCCCCGTACGGCTGGATGTACTGGGTGTTCATCTCGTCGCGGGCCTGCTCCTCCCGCGAATTGCGCTGTGCCGGATCGGCCGTGCCATTCGAGGTGTCCAGCACATCCGGCACCGACAGCTTGAACTTCGCCGCGGCGTCCGCCGCCGCCGACAGCGGCAGACTCTGCGCGCCGAGTGCGTCGCCGAGTTCGCCCACCCGCGCCGCGTAATCTCGCACGCCGCGGACCGCGCTGTCGGCCGCCGCCCCCTCCCAGTGCTGTTCCACCGCGTTCTTGATCGCGTCCTCGAAGCGCTGGCCCGCGTTCGTCACCGCAGCGGCGATGGCCGACCACGCGGCGAACGCACCGTCGAGCGCGGCCGGATTCATCGCCTCGGCAGCCTGTTTGATCTCCGCGTGCGAGAAACTCTGCGCGTTCTCCGGATCGGTGATCGCGCGTCCGTCGGTCTGTCTCATGATCGCTTCCCCCGGTGTTCAGCTGCCCGCGGGCAGCAGCGGTGCGACTGCTCTGGCGATATCGGTGGCGATATCGCAGGCGACGAGGTGCTTGTTCGCCGACGTCTGCGGCACATTCGTCAGGATGTAGAGCGAGCCGGACCTCATTTCGACGTTGATCGTGCAGCCGCCCGGTACGTCCGGACGGGCTTCGTAGCGGACGGCTTTCCGATCGCCCGCCGAGATATCCACGGCAGCAGGGTATTTGCTGCGTACCTGTTCGATGGTGCCGTTGGTGGTCTCGACGACGAATCCGTACCCGGCCCGTGCGACATACCGGCACCCCCTCCAAGTGACGCCGCCCTGGCTGTCCTGTTTGGGTTCCGGGGGTCTCGAGTCCCACTGGCGCTCCGCGAGCAAATGGGGTGTGAGTGCGGTGCAGGGATCGAACGCGGGCTGTGCGTTCGTCTGTGGTGATGCGCTCGAACGGGACTCGGTCGCGCCGGTGGCCGATGTGGCCGGATCGTTCGATGTCGTCCCGCCGCATCCGGAGAGCAGGACCGAGCTCGCCGCTCCCGCGACGAATCCGATTGCTCGAAAGGCTGTTCCGGCCTTCATACGCTGAGCTCCCGCAGTGCCGCCGCGAATTCCGTATCGGTCCGAACGTAGCCGTCGCGGATGGCTTCGAACATGGATTTGATCTCTTGCGCCACGGAGATGTACTCGGTGAGGGTGTCGAAGGTGTTGTTCGGGCCACCGAAGGCCTTTTCGCGGAACAGCCGCACCAGTTCGAGGGCGGAGGTCAGCTTCGGATTGTCTTCGCCCAGCCCCCAGCGCTGCCGCTCACCGAGCTCGCGCGCGTCGGTTTGTGCCGCGACGAGCGTGTCGATCAACTCCTGGCAGGCCCGGTCGATGTCCACGAAGGCTTGCGGGTCCATCCGCACCCGCAACGCCCCGGTTTTCGCAGCTTCGATGTACCCGGGAAACGGGCTGTCCGCCATTGCCGCCCCTTCCGTCAGTGCCGTCTGACCTTATAGACGCAACCCGTCTCGCTCCGGTTCCATCGAAACACAGCCGAATCCTCTGGTCGCCCCGTCGCGCCGCTCGTCGTCGGCCGCGCGACGGTTCCCAACTGGGATGTTGTGCCGGGCCCCGGCGGGTGCGGCGGGGCCGATCGCTGTCAAGGCCGCTGACGAGCGGTCAGCGCGCGTTCGCCGCGGCGACCAGCGCGGGGTAGTCCCGCAGATCGATGTCGTTGGCGGCGTTGTCGCCGAATTTCGCCATCAGCGCGAACATCCGGGAACCGAGGAACCAGTTGCGCATCTTGATGCCCCGCGCGGTCTTCGGGGCCAGGAAGCGACCCGCGTTGCTGTTGCCCGCGATCTTCGCGTAGCGCTTCATGTGCTCGTCGTAGCGAGCGAAGGCGACAGTGTGGTCGCCGCCCGCCAAGGCCAGTTCCCCCGCGATGACGTACGCGCCGACCACGGCGAGCCCGGTGCCGAAGCCGCCGAGGGTGTTCCCGTACCCGGAGTCGCCGACCAGCGCGACACGTCCTTTGGTGTAACCGTCGGGCATCTGGACCTGGCTGATCGAGTCCATGTAGAAGTCGCCGAATTGGGTGAGTTCGGCGAGCATTCGCGGCACCTCCCACCCGACTCCGGCGAAGGTCTCGGCGAGGATGCGCTGCTGAGCGGCGATGTCGTCGCGGGCGTAGTCGAGCTCGGGCGCGGCGAACATGTACATCTGCTGCGCCTTCGGTCCGCCGCTGACCGCGAGTCGGCCGGGAGCGTTGTGGCCGCGGGCGACCACCCGCTCGCGCGGTCCGGTGGTCTTGCCGCTCCACGGGCTGGCGCCCGCGACGGCGTAGTAGTAGCCCAGGTGCTTCACGAAGTCCCGCTCGGGACCGAACGCCAACCTGCGGACCCGGGAGTGGATGCCGTCGGCGCCGAAGACCAGATCGAAGGTGCGGGCGGCCGCGTGCTCGAACTCGACGTGCACGCCGGCCGAGGTCTCGGTGAGCGCGGTGACCGAATCGCCGAACAGGTATTCGCAACGGTCGGCGGTGCGCCGGTAGAAGATCTCGGCAAGGTCGCCGCGCAGGATCTCCACATCGCCGCCGGTGAAATCACCCGACATCAGCGCCAGCTCGGCGCCCCGCTCGTCCACGAAGACGGTGTCGGTCGTGCCCGTCTTGCGCTGCTCGATGTCGTCCAGCACGCCCATCCGTTCCAGCACGGTGCGGTGGGTGCTGCCCTTGAAGTCGATCGCCTGACCGCCGGGGCGCAACGCCGGAGCGCGCTCGACGACGGTGACCGCGAAGCCGTAGCGGTGCAGCCAGTAGGCCAGCGCGGGTCCGGCGACGCTCGCGCCGGAGATGAGCACGGTGGTGTTGCGCATGGAGTTCTCCTCGTCTCAAATCTGCGTCCGATGGAAACTGTATCCGATGGACGCTGATTAGCGTATGGTAGACACAGTTTCACGTCAAGACGTTCTCCGGAAGGATTTCGGGCATGCCGACACCGACCACACTGGAACTGCTCTGGGGTACCGGTCAGCGGCCCAAGCGCGGACCGAAGCCCGCGCTGTCGCTGGAGCGGATCGTCGCGGAGGCCGTCGCGCTGGCCGACGCCGAAGGGCTGGCGAACCTGTCCATGCAGCGGCTGGCCGAGCGCCTCGGCTTCACCAAGATGTCGCTGTACCGCTACGTGCCGGGCAAGGCCGAACTCGTCGCACTGATGCTGGACACGGCGCTGGGCGCGCCGCCGGAACTGAGCGCGGGCGAGGAGGCGTCGGAGAACGACTGGCGCGACCTGCTGCGCGTGTGGTGCGAGACGATCTACGCGCGCTTCAGCGCCCACCCCTGGTCGATGGAGGTGTCGGTCGGTTTGCGGCCGGTCGGCCCGAATGAAGTCGCATGGATGGAGTCCGCGCTCGGCGCGCTCGCCGGGACCGGGCTCACCGCCGCCGAACGGCTGGACACGATCGTCCTGCTGACCGGGCATGCCCGCAGCCTGGCGCAGCAGGTGCGACTGGCGGACGCCGACGAATTCGAGAAGCAGATAGCGGCTCAGTTCGCCGAAATGGTGGCCGCCGCGGCCGATCGATATCCGGCCGCGGTCGCCGCGTTCGCGGAGGGCGGCGCGGCCGCGGGCGGGGACGGCGCGCTGAAGTTCGGCATCGAGCGCATCCTCGACGGACTGGCCGTGCTCATCGCGCGCCGCGGGTGACCGCAGCGGCCTACGCTCGGACCATGACCGACGAACCCGACCTGAAACAGGACTCGACCACCACGGTGCGGGAGTTCTTCGCCGCGCTGGAAATGGGCGCCTCGGAGGAGGCGATCGACCTGTTGCACCCCGACATCGTCTGGAAGAACACCTCGCTGCCCGATGTGAAGGGCATCCGCCGGGTCGGCGGCGTGCTGCGCGGCCTGCGCCGCGACTGGCTCGGCTTCGGAGTGGACATGCACCACATCGCCGCCGACGGCGACGTCGTGCTCACCGACCGCACCGACTACCTGCGCTTCGGTCCGGTGCGCGTCGGGTTCTGGGTGACCGGCACCTTCCGGCTACGCGACGGCCGAATCATCTTGTGGCACGACCACTTCGGTTGGGCGAACTTCCTGCGCGGCACGGCTGTCGGCCTCTGGCGCGCGGCGCTCACCCGCCGCTGACCTGGTCTCAGGAGTGCTGGGCCAGGTAGTCCAGATAGACCGGTCGCAGCACCTCGGCCACCGCGCCGTCACCGGCGTGGACGTAGTCGTCGAGCATGGGCAGCACGTACTTGATGTCCGCCTCGCTTTCGCCGACATTGCCCGCGGCGGCCTCCGCGGCCGGGATCGACGTGAGCAGCCGCCACAGGAACTTCACATCCCCCCGCCGCACGGCGAGCTTCATCGCCCGGTCGTGCAGCTCCTTCGACGACAGCTTCTCCAAATCCTCGTTACCGGACATACCAGCGACTCTATCCGCCGAATCGGGCGACAGCGACCGCGTGGCGAATCCCGTCCCGGCCCGGACGTCGTGCTGCGATAACCGCTATGACACCGCAACCCCGGCCCGGCTTCCGGATCAAGCGCGTCTACGACGATCCAGACCCCGACGACGGCACCCGGGTGCTGGTCGACCGGCTCTGGCCGAGGGGCATCACCAAAGCGCAAGCGCGGGTCGATCGCTGGCCCAAAGCGCTCACCCCGACCACCGAATTGCGGCGCTGGTTCCACGCCGACCGGGACGCGCGCGGCCCGGAATTCGCCCGCCGCTACCGTGCCGAACTCGCCGCGCCGGAGGTTCAGCAAGATTTGCGGGATTTGCGTGCCCTGGCAGCCGAAGCTCCGGTGACATTGCTCACGGCCGTACAGGATCCGGCGCACAGCCATGTTCCGGTGTTGCTCGACGTGCTGCGCTGAACCCTCGCGACGTGCGGGTTTACGACATGTTCACGGACACGCCTCGCAGTCCCCGAGCGCGGACACCGGAATCGGAGGTAGCGTCGGGTGTGCGGGCCGCGGCGGTGTGGCTCGTACGGGAGGTCCTGACCGTGACTGAGCTACTCAGTACGAGGGGGCCGGAGCCCGGCCCTCGTGGCATCTGACGGCAACGTCGGGTCCATCAGGACGGACCGGTCCAGCGAGATCGTTCGTGCGACTGCCGCATGAACACAGAGGAGCCCACCGTGACTGCTGCACGCTCCGTTTCCGCTCCCTCGGCGAACTCCCGCTCCGCGAAAGGCGGAGCCGCCGCGAAGGGGGCCCGCCCCTCGCAATTACCCGGCAAAACCTTCGTCATCGACACCTCCGTCCTGCTGTCGGATCCCGGTTCCTTCACGCGGTTCGGCGAACACGACGTGGTGTTACCCCTGGTGGTCATCAGTGAACTCGAAGCCAAACGGCACCACCACGAGCTGGGCTGGTTCGCGCGAGAAGCTTTGCGCAATCTGGACGATCTGCGCCTGCAACACGGCAGGCTGGATCAGCAGGTGCCGATCGGCACCGAGGGCGGAACGTTGCAGGTGGAACTGAACCACACCGATCCCGCGGTCCTTCCGGTCGGCTTCCGCACCGACACCAACGACTCGCGGATCCTGGCCTGTGCGCTCAATCTCGCGGCCGAGGGCCGCGAAGTGGTGTTGGTGTCCAAGGACATTCCGCTGCGGGTCAAGGCCAGTGCGGTGGGCTTGCACGCCGACGAGTACCACGCGCAGGACGTGGTGACCTCGGGCTGGTCCGGCATGGTCGAGCTCGACGTCAGCACGGCGCGCATCGATCAGCTCTACGCCGAGTCGGTGATCGATCTCGACGAAGCGCGAGAACTGCCCTGCCACACCGGCGTCCGGCTGCTCGGCGTCAGCTCGAGTGCGCTGGGCCGGATCACGCCGGACAAGCGGGTGCAATTGGTCCGCGAGCGCGAGGCGTTCGGGCTGCACGGGCGTTCCGCCGAGCAGCGCATCGCACTCGACCTGCTGCTGGACGAGAGCGTCGGCATCGTCTCGCTCGGTGGACGGGCCGGGACCGGCAAGTCGGCGCTGGCGTTGACGGCGGGCCTGGAGGCGGTGCTGGAACGGCGCACGCAGCGCAAGGTGGTGGTCTTCCGCCCGCTGTACGCGGTGGGCGGCCAGGACCTGGGCTATCTGCCCGGCACCGAGAGCGAGAAGATGGGCCCCTGGGCGCAAGCGGTCTTCGACACGCTCGACGGGCTGGCCAGCCGCGAGGTGATGGAGGAGGTGCTCAGCCGCGACATGCTGGAGGTGTTGCCGCTGACCCACATTCGCGGGCGGTCGCTGCACGACTCCTTCGTGATCGTGGACGAAGCCCAGTCGTTGGAGCGGAATGTGCTGCTCACGGTGCTCAGCCGTCTGGGAACCGGCTCGCGGGTGGTGCTCACCCACGACGTGGCCCAGCGCGACAACTTGCGCGTCGGCAGGCACGACGGGGTCGCGGCGGTGGTCGAGAAACTCAAGGGCCATCCGCTCTTCGCGCACATCACGCTGACCCGTAGCGAGCGCTCGCCGATCGCGGCGCTGGTCACCGAGATGCTGGAGGAGTACGGCCCCAACGCCTGATCCCGCGACGCCGTTCGACGGCGTGTTTCACCGCATGTCCGGTGGGTATCATCGGCCGCGATAGCAGTTCGATATGACCCGGTGGCCGCTCGTCGGTCACCGGGTCATCGTCTGACCAACGGCCGAGGCTATGCGCGGCGTCGTCACGGAATCCGTGGTGCGCCGGCAGCCCACAGCGAGAGGATGGACATGCACCACTTCGCTCGACGAACGGCTGGATTCACCGCAGTACTCGCCGCGGCAGGGCTGGTCCTGGCCGGCTGCGGCGGCGACGACAACAAAGACAACGGCGCCAAGACCGGTATGGCCAGCATGACCGGTATGGTCACCTCGATCGCGAGCCCCACCACCACCGCCGGGATGACCACGCACACCGGCGCCGGCCCGACGACCACGGGCGCGGCCGAGGCGACGACCAAGATCGCGACCCCGGCGGGGGAGATCGCCGTCTCCGGCGCCATCTACGACAAGTATGTGCAGCTCGGCGGCCCGACCGGTCCGCTCGGCGCACCGCTGCAGGCCGAAGAGGACGCACCCGACGAGGGGCACTACCAGGACTTCACGGGCGGCACGATCTACGAACCCAAGGAGGGCGAAGCGCACGTCGTCTGGGGTGAGATCCGCAAGGCCTGGGAAGACAACGGCGGCGCGCAGGGACAGCTCGGCTACCCGATCAGCGACGAGAAGGACATCCCCGGCGGTAAGCAGAGCGACTTCACCGGCGGCACCATCACCTGGGTGAACGGTACTATCACGGTCACGCCGAAGTAGGAACCAGATACTCGGCGTCCGGGATCGCGGTGTGGTCTCGGTTGCCTGTGAATCCCATCCATCCGCCCCGCTCCGCGGGCCAAGCCGCTAGGTTATCTCGGTGCAAACTCTCCTGACCGATCGCGAATTGCTCGAATCGCTCGCGGTGGACGTAGAACTGCTGCTGCGTAAGCACGTGGACGCCGCCGATGGGTGGCAGCCGCACGATTTCGTGCCGTGGGACGACGGGCGCAACTTCGCCTTCCTCGGCGGTACCGACTGGGCGGCGGAGCAGTCCGAGCTCGGCGAAACCGCCAAGCTGGCGTTGACCGTTTCGGTGCTGATCGCCGACAACCTGCCCTCGTATCACCGCGAGATCGGCAAGTACCTGCGCACCGGCGCGTGGTGGCGCTGGGTCGGCCGCTGGACGGCCGAGGAGAACCGCCACGAGATCACCATCCGCAACTACCTCATGGTGACCAGGTCCGTCGATCCGGTGGAACTGGAGCGGCTGCGCATGGAGCACATGACCAAGGGCTTCCGCCGCCCGGCGATGCACTTGCTCGACGTGCTGGCGACCTGCGCGTTCGAAGAGGCCGCCAGCGCGATCCGGCACCGCAACATCGCGGCGCTCGAGGAGAACCCCCTGGTCACCGCCATCGCCGAGCGCATCGCGCTGGACGACGAACTGCAGTCGGTGTTCTTCGCCGACCTGGTCTCCGCCGCGCTCGATCTGGCGCCGGACCAGACCGTGCGGGCCATCGCCGACCGGGTCGCGGGCTTCGAGGTCCCGACGGTGACGTTGCCGGACGGCCGCGACAGCGATGTGGTGCTCGCCGAGGCGGGCATCTACGACCGCGCCAAGGAGGGTGAGTTGGTGTTCGCCCCGCTGCTGAAGCGGTGGAACATCTTCACCCGCACCGATTTCGGTCCGGAAGGGGAGCAGGCGCGCGAGGAGCTCGCGCACTTGCGCGACTGATCCGCATCCCCGGGCGCAGCGCACGAACGCCACCTCGACAGCCTTCCGGCTACCGAGGTGGCGTTCGTTTCGGCGCGGGTCAGTCCTGCTCCTTCACCTTCGCCATGGCGAGCACGTCGAGGCGGCGGTCGAGTTCCTCCTCGGTCAGCTTCTCGTCCAGCAGGCCGCGGTCGATGACCGTCTGGCGGATGGTCTTCTTCTCCCGCAGCGCTTCCTTCGCGACCGCCGCCGCCTCCTCGTAGCCGATCGCCGAGTTCAGGGGCGTCACGATCGAAGGCGACGACTCGGCGAGCGTGCGCAGGTGCTCGACATTGGCGACCAGGCCGCGCACGCACTTGTCGGCGAACAGCCGGGAGACGTTGGCCAGCAGGCGGATCGACTCCAGCAGGTTGCGCGCCATCACCGGGATGTACACGTTCAGCTCGAATGCGCCGTTCGCGCCCGCGAACGCCACCGCGGCATCGTTGCCGATCACCTGCGCGCCCACCTGGGTCACCGCCTCGGGCAGCACCGGGTTCACTTTGCCGGGCATGATCGAGCTGCCCGGTTGCAGATCCGGCAGCTGGATCTCGGCCAAGCCGGTGAGCGGACCAGAGCCCATCCAGCGAATGTCGTTGGCGATCTTGGTCAGGCTCACCGCGATCGTGCGGAGCGCGCCGGACGCCTCGACCAGACCGTCGCGCGCGGCCTGCGCCTCGAAGTGGTCCTCGGCCTCGCGCAGCGCATCGATGTCGGTGGCGCGCACGAGTTCCGTGACGACCTTCGCGCCGAAACCCTCGGGCGCGTTCAGCCCGGTGCCGACCGCCGTGCCGCCGATGGGCAGCTCGCCGAGCCGCGGGAGCGTGGCCATGATGCGGTCGATGCCCGCGGCGACCTGCCGGGTGTAGCCGCCGAACTCCTGGCCGAGGGTCACCGGGACGGCGTCCATCAGGTGCGTGCGGCCGGACTTCACCACGGTGCGCCATTCCGTGGACTTGTCCAGCAACGCCAGCCGCAGATGCTCCAGCGCGGGAACCAGATCGGTGATGACCGCTTCGGTGGCGGCGAGATGCGTTGCGGTGGGGAAGGTGTCGTTGGACGACTGGGACATGTTCACGTCGTCGTTCGGGTGGACGGTGACGCCCTTCGCCTTGGCGAGCGAGGCGATCACCTCGTTGGCGTTCATGTTCGAGCTGGTGCCGGAACCGGTTTGGAAGACGTCGATCGGGAACTGATCGTCGTGTTCGCCACGCGCGATCTCGTTCGCCGCGGCGATGATGGCATCGGCCTTCACGGGATCGAGCAGCCCCAAATCGCGGTTGACCGTGGCACACGCGGCCTTCAGCAAGCCGAGCGCGCGAATCTGTGCCCGCTCCAAGCCGCGTCCGCTGATCGGGAAGTTCTCCACGGCCCGCTGGGTCTGCGCCCGCCACAAAGCGTCCACCGGAACCCGGACCTCGCCCATGGTGTCGTGCTCGATGCGGTACTGCGTCTCCTCGCTCATGATCCCGACCCTATGCCGCGGCAGCGGCCCGTGGGGCAGCCACGCCTGAGGTCATTCGCACACCTCGGCAGGCCTTCGCTCGGGAATACGAACCGTTGGCTCAGGCGCCCGAGCATGCGCCGTTCGCGGCCCGGCTCGCGTTTGCGCGACCACCGCACGCGGGTCCTCCCTGGGCGGGATGGCGGCGATGGTGAAGCGCGGGTCCTGCGCGGTC
>NZ_JBSGIB010000001.1:710947-869749 GCF_053604885.1 Nocardia sp. NPDC003999 | reverse complement strand
CCACGCCGAGCGTGCGTGGCTGATAGAAGTTCTGCGCGAACCAATCCAGGCCGAGCACGGCTTCCGTGCAGTACGAGAAACCGTCGTCGAGCACCAGATCGCGGTCGGTGCCGCGGTACTGCCAACCCGACCAGAGTGTGCCTGCCCCGGTCACCAGGTCCGCCTCGTCCATCTCGTGCAGCACGGCGAGCGTCTGCGCGGTCCCGAAACTCATCGCGAGCGCCAGCACATGCGGCGCTATGTTCTCGAATTCCGTGACGTGCCTGCGCGGATCGTAGGCCGTGTCGCGCGTGTAGGTGGTGATGTCGACCTCGTAGCCGCCGATGCCGCCCTGCTTGTTCACCTCGTTCCAGAACGCGACTTGACCGTCCTGCAAGGACTTTCCTAGAGGAGCGAAGGGGCCGTTGTTCAGGTCCGACAGAACGCCGAGATAGATACAGCCCTTGTCACGCTGGATCGCGTGGGGGCAGGCTTCGCGGGTGACGCCTGGTGCGGCGGCGGGCGACGAGGCCGAACAGCCGCCGGTCAGGACGAGCCCGAGCGTGAGGGGAGCGGCCACGAGACGAAGTAGCCGACGAAAAGTATGAGGAAAAGGCATTTCTTGCTCGCTTACGGCTGCACGCAGGGCTCGTTGAGGGTGATGCGGTCCTGAGTCGGGCCGTGATAGTCGGTCGCCAGCGTCCTCGCGCCCAGCGGCGCGGTCTGATCAGGCGCTTCGATCACGGCGCGCTGCCGGGTGAGGTCCGGCTTGACCGCGCCGTAGGTGTGTTCCGGAATCGCGCCCTCGTAGTCGACGCGCAGGCCGTGCACGGCTTGACGGACACCCTTGCGGGTCAGCTTGCCTTCGTTGACCGCCCGGGTGAGCAGCGCCTTCATCGGATAGGAGAACATCCAGCCCGCGCTGTAACCCCAGGTGGAGGGTTCTCGGGTCGCCGAGGCCCTGGCCCTCTTGGCGCCCGCGCTGGTTCCGTCCCAGCCGTCCAGCGGTGAGGTCATGTTGTAGCGAGCGGTGATCGCCGAGGCCGCAGGACTTTTCAGCAGGCCGCCGTTCCACGTCGGGCCCGAGCCGAGGAACCTGCCAGGGAAACCGGCCAGTGCCGCCTTGCCCATGATCTCGCCCGCTTCCGCGGGCCCTGTGGCAAGGAGCACGAGATCCGCTCTGGTATTGAGGATCTTCGCGACCGCCGCGTCTTGGTTGCCGATCTGGGTGTTCGGCTCGGTGTCTATCTGCGCCACCAGGTCGACCCGATTGGCCGACGCCCATTTCTTGGCGCCGGTGGCGTAGTCGCCGCCGTAGTCGCCCTGGTAGCTGACGGTGGCGATCGAACTCGGCTTGGCTTCGTGCTCGGCGATCCAGTCCAGGGCGATGATCGCCTCGGAGCAGTAGGAGTAGCCGGACTCCAGCAGCAGACCCTTGTCGCTGTTCTCGAATTGCCAACCCGACCACAGGGTTCCGGCAATGGCGACCATGTTCGCCGCGTCCATCTCGGGAAGTACCTTCTGCGTCTGCACCGTGCCCAAACTCATCGAGAGCGCGAGGACATGCGGCTCGATCCGCCGGTAGGCCTCGGCATGTTTCTGCAGATCGTAGTTCGTATCCTCGGTGTACGTGGCGATGTCCACCTCGTACTTGCCGCCGATCCCGCCCGCTTCGTTCACCGCCTTCCAGAACGCCAACTGGCCGTTGTTGATGTCCTTGCCCAGCGCGGCGAACGGCCCACTCGTCAGATCGGACAGCACGCCGAGATAGATACACCCTTTGTGGGAGTCCACCGCGTTCGGACACGGGTCGGCGGTGACTCCGGGTTCGATGGCTCCGGTCGGCTCGCCACGCAGGACGGAACATCCGGTCAGGACGAGCCCGGCGATGACGGTGAGGGCGGACAGGCGCAGCAACCTGTCCCGAATGGTGCGAACTGCCAAAGTGTTTCCTTAGTCTGAAATCGAGATCCGCTGCTCAGAGCCGATCGTACGGCTCGTGCAGTGTAAGTCGGGTTCGTCGTCGGACCTCGAGAATCGACTACCAGCATCCGGGAAGGGCGAGGCGAGGTGCTCGCCGGAGCGGGTGACTCGAGATCCGGTCGCGGGGCGCTCGGCGCATATGCTCGCGGCGCGCCCTCGTGGGTCGGCGTTCACCTCCGGGCCGCGTCCGTAGATCGCCTTCGGGTGTGGCGACCGCCACCGCCGGATATCGGGATGATCCGCGCTTTCCCCGGTGTTAACATGAACAGCCCGGCAAGGTGCTGGGGCGTACGGGGCTGAACGGTTTCGACTGCGTACGTAGATTTAGGGGAAGCGTGTCGGTGCAGGCAAGAGACCACCGTAAGCGTCGTTGCAACCAATTAAGCGCCGATTCCAATCAGCGCGAGTACGCTCTCGCTGCCTGATCAGCAGAGCGTCTCTGTCGGCCCGGGGCATGCCCTCGGCTCCGGTGCCGGCATCAGCTAGAGGGCTAACCGTCCTACTCGGTCGCGGAGTAGGGCGGGACATCGAACAGCGGCTGGGATCGTCATCCGGGCTTGTTCGCGGGACCCGGAGATCCGAGTAGAGACACAGCGAACTGCACACGGAGAAGCCCTGAAGACGCGGCGGAGGACCCGGGTTCGATTCCCGGCAGCTCCACGATAAGGCCCCTCACTTGCACCGCAGGTGAGGGGCCTTTTTCATACCGCTACGCTGGTGTCTTCCGGGGCCGTGCCCACAATTTGCCCACACTTCTGGGCGGCAGCGCGTAGACCTTCGCTCATCCGATCGGCCACGTCGTCGAGATCGTCCTCGAACAGGTGCCCGTAGTTGTCGAGCGTCATCGTGGCTGTCTTGTGCCCGAGCTGCCGTTGCACCGTCTTCACGTGCGCGCCGCTGGCGATCATCAGCGACGCGGCGGTGTGCCTGAGCTGATGCGCAGTCACTCGGGGGAACGTCGCCGGGCCGGTCGGGTTGCCGTCGTCGTCGTGCGGTATCGACGCCTTGATACAGCGCCGTGTGTACAAGACGTTGTCGGCAGAGTCGATGCCTCGGTGGTGTTGGCCACCTCTCGGGCTGATCGTCACCCCAGTGGCACTCAACCCCTTCGCCACCATTCGCTTGGCCATGTGGTGCTCCGCCTTCAGTCGAGCCATCGACACACCGGCCTCGTACTTGGACTCGATCTCGGCAGCCTCTTTGGGTGTGCGGCGCGTTCTCGCCTTCGCCACTTCGCGGTGCTCGCACATCGCTTCACCTTCTGGCGTAAGTCGCGGCAGTTGGGCGGCGGCATCGTGCTGCGGGGGCACGGGGACCGTTTTCGGTGCATGGGCGGGATGTGGGAGCTGTCGAACGGGGTAATTCGGGCGAATCGGTCGGATTCTGTTTGGTTGCTGAGCGCGGTGGAATCTCTCGGGTAATGTCCATTGACCAGGGAAAATGGGGTGTTTGCCCCCCGGTATCTGGATGGCTGCCATGAGGCTCGAGAGCGAGATGCGGTGCTACTCCCCCCGGGGCGGTTGCGGGGGGTCGACATGACCGCGGATGTCGCGGGCAACGGCATGCGGTCGATTCTGCGTGCCGCCTGTGTGAGCGTCGGTATCGATGCGAGCGATGCCGAGCCCGTGGGCGCGCAGGGGGTCTATCGGTTGCGCGACGGAATCGTCGTGCGGATCGGCGGGCGGGAACAGAAGCTGGCGACTTCGCGGGAAGTCGCCGTGTCTCGATGGCTGGAGACCTGTGGGGTGTCGGCGACGCGGGTCGTCCCGGATATCCCGCAGCCGGTCGTGGTCGACGGCCGACCGGTGACCTTTTGGCAGGAGTTGCCGCCGCATCACTCCGGCACGCCCGGCGAGGTCGGCAAGGCGCTGGGAGAGTTGCATCGGCTGCCGCTGCCCGGTTTCGAGCTGCGCCGGATGGCGCCCCTGGCTCGGGTGGAGGAGGACATCGCCGCCGCCCAGACGGTGACCGAGGACGACCGGCGCTGGTTGGGCAAACATCTGGACGAGTTGCGCGGCCGCTGGAAGGCGCTGCCGCGGGGTCTGCCGTGGTCGGTGGTGCAGGGCGCGGGCTCGGGCGACGGCGTGGTGGTCGGCGACGACGGCGACGCGATCCTGGTCGGATTGGAACGGGCTGTGATCGGCCCACCGGAGTGGGACCTGGTGCACATGGCGATCGAGTGCTGGACCGCCAAAAAGATCACCGCCTCGGAGTACGCCGAGTTCTGTACCGGATACGGCCGGGATGTGATGCGGTGGGACGGCTTCTACCTGCTGCGCGACATCCAAGAGTTCCGGATGGCCTTGCAGTCGTTGCGGGCCGCCGCCGTCGACCCGAGCCATCAGCGGTTGGCGCTGCGCCGCCTCGCATACATCCGCGGTGACGAGGGCATGCGACCGTGGCCCGAGTGGGCGGACACCGACTAGTCTGCCGCGACATCCCGGTGCGCCTGCTGGGTACGACAGTGCGTCGTCCGCAGCAATCGCGAGAGCGGTCAGGGCAGCTTCGTATTGCGGTGGGCGGGAACCAGGACCGGATCAGTGGGGCCAGGAGCCGCGTGGGTGAAGACGCCTTCGCCGGTCCAGCCCTGGTTCGTAGGGAAGGCGGCGGGCGCGGGTGTCGCCGACGCTCGGCCGCGGACTCGAACGAGTCGCGCGGACGCACGGCCGGGATGTCGGGGACGTCGGCCCGATGTGCGTTGCGCCAGCCGAGGTATCCCATCTCGGCGGCCGCCGAGGCGTCCTCGGGCCTGGCGCGGCGCCGGGGCAGTGTCGGTCATCCGCCAGGGTGGTAGCGGCGAACGCGTCGGTGATCAGCCCTGCTGGGTCGGGACGACGACGATCTCGGCGATGTTGACGTGCCGGGGTACGTCGACGGCGTAGGCGATCGCGTCCGCGATATCGCCGGGTTCCAGGATCTCGATCGCCGTGCGCCACTGCGCCAGGCCGGAGCGCTGTTGCTCGTCCTGCATCCCGTCGCCGAGTTCGGTGCCGACGAAGCCCGGTTCGATGTTCTTGATCCGGACGCCGCGCGGCCCGAACTCGGCGCGCAGGTTGCGGGTCAGGTGTGCGACCGCCGCCTTGGTGGCGGTGTAGACGGCGTAGTTGGGGAAGACCGTGTGCCCGCCGATCGAGCCGACCAGCACCAGATCGGCGCGCTTGCCGTCGGTCGCGGCCGCGAGCAGGTCATCGATGAACGCTCGTCCGGTGTAGAGCAGCCCGGTGACGTTGGTGCCGACCATCTGGTCCCACTCGTCGGTGAGGGCGGACTCGAACGGCGCGGCGAGCATGACGCCCGCGTTCGCGACGACGAGGTCCACGGGCCCGAACGCCGCACGCACCGTGGCGGCGGCATCGCGCACGGACTGCTGATCGCCGACGTCGGCGACGACCGGGAGGGCGTCCGCGCCGAGTTCGGCGGCGAGTTCTTCGATGCGATCCTTGCGCCTGCCCAGCAGGGCGACCTTGGCGCCGCTCCGCGCGAGCCGCCGTGCGGTGGCGGCGCCGATTCCACTCGATGCTCCGGTGACGACCGCGACGCGGCCGGTGAGGTTGTCGTTCGTCATGTCCACTACTTTCCGGCCCTTCGCGTGCGCCTGACAGGCTGCGGACTTCCTGGTAGTCGCGGGGCCACCCAGGAGCGGCGCCCCTGACCTACGCTCGGGTCATGGACTCCGACAATCGACTGGGCGCCTTCCTACGCGCGCGCCGCGAATTGGTGCGACCGGAGGATTTCGGGTTGCCGGGCGGCGGCCAGCGGCGGGTCGCCGGTCTGCGCCGGGAGGAGATCGCGCTGCTCGCCGGGGTGAGCGCCGACTATTACGTGCGACTGGAGCAAGGGCGCGACCGGCATCCTTCCGAACAGGTCATCGCGTCGCTCGCGCGGGTGTTCGCGCTGGACGAGGAGGGCACGGCGCACCTGCGGGAACTGGCCAGGCCGACGGCCAGACGGCCGAGAGCGCCGCGGCGGCCCGAACGTGTGGCGCCCGGCTTGCTGCGCCTGATGAACGCGTGGCCGCACACGCCGGCGCTGGTGCTGGGCAGGTACCTGGACGTCCTGGCGGCGAATCCCTTGGCCGCGGCCGTCAACTCGTGTTCGGTTCCGGGAGTGAATCAGGTGCGCATGGTCTTCCTCGATCCGGAGGCGCGCGACGTCTACCTGGATTGGCCGACCATCGCGGCCGACACCGTCGCCAGCCTGCGGGCGACCGCGGGCGCGGACCTGGACGACCCGCGATTGACCGAGCTGGTCGGCGAGTTGTCGCTGAAGAGCGAGGAGTTCCGGCAGCTGTGGGCCCGCCATGACGTCCGGGCGAAGACCGGGGGCGTCAAGAAATTTCGCAACCCCATGGTCGGGGACCTGACCTTGTCCTACGAGACATTCAGCGTGAACGGCGCGCCGGGCCGGATACTCATCGCCTACCACGCGGAGCCGGGATCGCCCTCGGAGCGATCTCTGGCACTGCTCGGCAGTTTGATCGCCGACAACCCGGGGACGGCAGATGATGCGCAGCGTCCCGCCGGTCAGCCGGACGTGACGCGGCAAACGCGCTGAGCGGCCGGAGCCGTCAATCCTTCGCTTCGGTCCGCGTCGCCCCCGCCGACGCAGCTACCACACACGCGACGCCCGCCCACTGTCCGAGATTCATGATCTGACCGAGGACGACCAAACCCGCGATCGCCGCGACAGCTGGCTCCAGACTCATCAGCACACCGAAGACGCGGGGCGGGATCCGCCGCAGCGCTTCCAGCTCCACCGAATACGGAAGCACCGACGACAGCAACGCCACCGCGAATCCGGCGGCGAGCACGCCGGGCTGCAACAGCGCGGCGCCCGCGTCGATGACACCGACCGGCAGCATGACCAGGCCGCCGAACGCCATGGCCAGTGCCAGACCGCCGCCGCCGCTGGTCTGTTCGCCGAGTGCGGCGCTCAGCAGGATGTAGCCTGCCCAGCACGCCGCCGCGGCCAGCGCGAACAGCACTCCGGCCCAGTTCACGTCGCCATCGGACCGGGTCAGCAGCAGCACTCCCGCCCCGGCGAGCATCGCCCACAGCGGGTCGATCCAGCGCCGCGATCCGGCCAGCGCGACGCTCAGCGGTCCGAGGAACTCGATGGTCACCGCCATGCCGAGCGGAATCCTATCGATCGCTTCGTAGAACGAGAGGTTCATCAGCGCGAGCACCGCGCCGTAGCCGAGGACGACCGGCAGCGCGCCGCGTGCCACCCGCAGCGACGAGCGCCAGATCACCAGCAGGACGATCCCGGCGAAGACCAGCCGCAGCGTGACCGCACCGGCCGCTCCGGTCGCCGCGAACAGTTGCTTCGCCACCGCCGCGCCCACTTGCACGCTGACGATGCCCGCCAGCACCAGCGCCGTCGGCGGTACGCCACCGAGCCCCTGAGCGGCGACCGAACGCCGGACCGAGACCGTCCTCGCCCCGCGCGCCCTCCGCTCGAAGTCGATCGCCACCACGCCGCACCTCCGTTGTCTCGGGAAGACCTCCGGACACCCAACCACGCCGGGGCGACACGACCGTCAGGCGGTGCGGGCCCCATCGAGATTCCGCGGTTTGCCCCCGTCGAAGCCGTGGGGGAGTGAGTATCTAGTTATCGCGCCGGTGCGCGGCCGGCGTCCGTTCGACGAAGAGCGACTCACGACCGATAGGACCACTCCGCATGCGAAAAGGAGTTGCCGCGATAGCGGCGGCGATCGGAACCGGCGCGGCAGTCGCGCTGGCTTGCCCACCCCTGGCCGGAGCCACGGTGACCCAGGTGGGGATGTATCCCGGCATCAATTTCGGCTTGGCGACGAACTACGGAACAGGCTGCACCTACACCGCGCGAGCGACGGTGACCGACATCGTCACACCGGTGACGTTCTACGACAACGGCATCCCCTTCGGCGTGGTCCGCCCGTCGGGCGGCGTCGCACTGATCGACTGGGTGCCCGCGACACCGGGGCCGCACACCGTCAGCGCGGTACAAGAGCCGTACGCACCGTATGTGGCGGGAATCGACCTGCGGGTCGGTGAAGGCGTCCACCTGGGGTACGCGTGCGTCGTCCTCGGCGGTTGACGGGTCCGCCGCGCCGGTAGTGTCGAAATCGGCGGTGCTGAGCTCGATCTTTTCGTCGGGAAAGGAAGTGAGCATGCGAAGCAACGGGCCGATCGTGGTCGGTGTGGACGGGTCCGCCGGATCGGCGGCGGCGGTCGCGTGGGGAGCGCAGGCGGCCGCGCAGCATCGGGCGCCGCTGTGTCTGGTGCACGTGCTGGATCCGGTCGCCGACTACGGGCCCGGCGTCACCGAACCGCTCACCAGCACCGACTACGCCCGATTGGAGGGGCACGGTCGCTGGGTGCTGGACACCGCGACCGAGGAGGCGCTCATCGCGGTCCGGGCGTTGCACGACATCGAGATCACCACCGAGTTGGTGTACGAGCCGGTCGGTCCGGCGCTGCTGGACCGTACCCGCGGAGCGCGGATGATGGTGGTCGGAACCCGGGAACGCGGGACCGTCCGGCGCGCTCTGCTCGGGTCGGTGAGCGCGGCGCTGGCCCGCCGGGCGCGCTGCCCGCTGGTCGTGGTCCGGGAGGGCGCGCCGCTCAGCCCGGAGGCCAGGAAGCAGCTGATCGTGGTCGGGGTGGACGGTACGGAGGTCAGTGAACCCGCCATCGAAGCGGCACTGCACGAGGCCTCGGCGCGGGATGTGCCGCTGCTGGCACTGCACGTGTGGACCGGCGTCGAATTGCCGTCGGCGAGGGCGGAACTCGCGGGTGACACCGAAAAGCAGATCGTGCTCGCGGAGAGCCTCGCCGGATGGCAGGAGCGCTTTCCGGACGTCGAGATCCGGCGCGAGATCGTGACCGATCGGCCCGAGCGCTGTCTGCTCGAACGCTCCGAGCGAGCCCAGTTGCTCGTGGTCGGTAGCCGGGGCCGAGGTGGGTTCGCAGGCATGCTGCTCGGCTCGACCAGTCAGGCGCTGCTGCTGTCGGTGGCGTGCCCGATCATGATCGCCCGCGACCTGTCGATGGTGGTCCGCCACCTGCCCGACTGAGCGTTACGCTCCGGTCGTCGAACCCGGCCGGACGATCATCAGAACGGTGACCGCCGCCCACAGCAGGTTGAACACCCCGGTGTCCATGGCGAGACGGCGGATCAGCGTCGGTGTCGTCCCGGTGAGGTCTGCCAGGATCTTCTGCTGTCCCGGCAGCACGAGCAGTGCGAGCACACCCGCCGCGGCGGCCGTCAACCCGATCGACACCATCAGCCATGCGTCGCTGAGCACGCCGAGACTCAGCGCGGTGAGCAGACCGAAGGCCGGGACGAGCACGCCGAGCAGAGCGTAGACCCGGCAGATGCGATGCAACGTGCCGAGGACGGCGGGGCTGTGCTCGGCTCCGGATGGGGCGAGGGCGCGGCGGGTGGTGGCGGGAAACATGCTGGCAGCCACCGTCACGGGTCCGACGGCGATGATCACGGCGAGCACGTGGACCGAGAGCAGGAACTTCGTCACGGCGGTCGACACTAGTAAGCGCGGCGCGTACGAGAAATTGGCGAAAGTGCCATATAGCGATTGATTCTCGCCATTAGCCTTGAACTGCCCACTCCTCCCAGGGCGCACTAGATCGGCATTGGCTGAAATCGACCGGATAACTACGCTATTGCCATGCACACCGTGGTCGTACTCGCGCTGGACGGAGTGATCTCGTTCGATCTGGCCACGCCGGTGGAGGTGTTCGGGCGAACCTGCCTGCCCGACGGACGCCCCGCCTATCGCGTGCTGGTCTGCGCGCCCGCGCCGACGGTCGACGCGGGCGTGTTCACGCTGTGTGCGTCCCGGGGGCTCGACGCGCTGGCCGAGGCCGACACGATCGTGCTGCCCGGCTGCGCCGATCCGGGCCTGCCGGTGCCGGACGAGGTGATCGACGCGCTACGCCGGGCCGCCGCCGCGGGCACCCGTATCGCGTCGATCTGTTCCGGCGCCTTCATCTTGGCGGCGACCGGATTGCTGAACGGCCATCGCGCGACCACGCACTGGCTCGCCACCGCGGAACTAGCGGCCCGCTACCCGGAGATAGAGGTGGACCCCGGCGTGCTGTACGTGGACAACGGTTCGTTGCTCACCTCGGCGGGCGCCGCGGCCGGGATCGATCTGTGCCTGCACATGGTCCGCCGCGACTACGGCTCGGCGGTGGCGGCGGACGCGGCCAGGAAATCCGTCGTGCCGCTGGAGCGGGAAGGGGGACAGGCGCAGTTCATCGTGCACGACCAGCCACCGACGCCGCGCGGCTCGGTGCTGGAGCCGGTGCTGCGGTGGATCCAGGACAACTCCGCGCGCGACCTCTCCCTCGACGAGATCGCCGTACAAGCCGGAATGAGCACCCGCACGCTCAACCGGCGGTTTCGCGAGCACACCGGAACGACGCCCCTGCAATGGCTGTTGCGTGCGCGCATCCGGCAGGCGCAGCATCTGCTCGAAGTCACCAGTCACCCGGTGGACCGGATCGCGGGCCAGGTCGGTTTCGGGTCGCCGACCGCGTTCCGCGACCGCTTCAAGCGAGTGGTCGGGACGAGCCCGCACAACTACCGGGCAGCCTTTCACGCCGACCGATGAGTTCTCGCGCGTCACCCCGTCGGATCAAGCGACCGAGTTCGCAACACCGATCCAGGAGCAACGCGCATGAGGAAAATCACCGCAGGCCTGTTCATCGCCCTCGACGGCGTCATCGAAGATCCGCAGAACTGGCACTTCCCGTATTTCGACGACGCCATGGGGGCGGCTGTCGACGCCCAACTCGGCGCCGCCGACACCCTGTTGCTCGGCCGCAGGACCTACGAGAGCTTCGCGGGCGCATGGCCGGAGCGCGAAGCGGCGGGCGGCCCGGACGCGGCGTTCGCGAAGAAACTGGGCGATGCGCGCAAACTCGTGGTGACGCGGCAGAACCTCGAATTCACCTGGCGCAACTCCGAAGTGATCGACGGCGACCTGATCGAGGTGGTGACGGCATTGAAGGGCGAGCCGGGCGGGGACATCGGCATGAGCGGCTCGGTCTCGGTCGTCCGTCAGTTGCTGTCCGCCGGGCTGCTGGACGAACTGCACCTGCTGGTGCATCCGATCGCGGTCGGCAAAGGCGAGCGCCTGTTCCAGGACGGCGCAACCACTGTTCCGCTGCGCCTGCTGTCCTCGGAGACCTTCGACACCGGGGTGCTGCACCTGGTCTACACCCGCGACGAGGCCGCGCTCGCCGGAACGTACGAAGACGCGAAAGTGCATCTGTCCCAGAGCGTTCGGTAAGCGTCGGCTCCGGATCGCGCAGGGGGTTGCCGCTGAGTTTCGGTCCAGCGCTCGCCATTTCGAAACTCGGACAGTGCCAGTGCGAACTATATGGAGTGTCCGAGCGCTTTCGTGACGATGCCGCCGGTGACCGATTTGACGAGGTAGCTCGTGGAGTCGTGCGGCGACGCGCCGTTGTCGAAGTGCGGCTCGGTGACCGGAGCGACGGTGCCGCCGGGATACGGCGGGAAGAACACGGTGAGATCGAGGTGCGCCGCGATGAGATCGTCCTCGTCCACCAGGTTGTGCCAGTTCGTCACCGCCTTCGGCACGGTGCTCGGCTGCGGGCGCAGCCGGTCGTACACGACCGTGCGCAGGCCCAGTGGCGAGCCCATGGTCAGCAGGGACACCGGATGGTCGGTGCGGTGCAGCGCCTCGTAGGCCACCACGCTGCCGAGCGAGTGCGCGATCACCAGGCGCGTTTCGGGGCCGATCTGGTCGAGCACCTGCCGCTGGGCGTACTCCCGCACCTCGTCGTCGGTGAAGTACCGGGTGACCTGGGACAGTGCCGCTATGACGAACTTCTGGGCCAGCCCGAACCCGAACGGCGCGAACCAGCGCAAGCGCATCAGCGCGTTCAAAGCGGGCCGCAGCCTCGCGTTCGCTCCCTGCGCCACCGCGTCCGGCGGCGGGGGAGTGCCGAGTCGGCGGGCCGTCGCCCGATCGCGCTGGTCACCGGCGTGCTCCACGGCTGTCGCGAGCCACGTGGCCGCGAGTTGCTCCATCAGGTCGAGTTGCTCGTCGTCGAGTTCGGTCCCCGCGCCCTGGGCGCCCTCGACCAGGAACCGATTGCCGTAGAACGCCATGCGGGTCGACAAGTCGCCGGGAGTACCGTTGCGCCACAATCGGTCCGCCAATTCAGGTGCGCCGTAGTTGCGTACGCCTCCGGCGAGTCCGGGCAACCAGCGCGCCTCCAGCGTGTCGGCCGATTCCTGTTCCTGCGCGATGCCGTGCACAAGGACGATCGTCGCCAACGTCCCACCCCTTTCGATCCCCGGTGTCGGGAACAGTGTCCCTCATCGGAGGCGGGATCGGCAGCGTGGCTCATCGTCCGGAACGGTTCCGTGCGCGAATCGCTTTGCCCAGTGGGGCAATCGAATTGGCGAGTCCGAACAGCACCCGCTCGGCGATCGAGTGCTGCGGGGGCAGCACGGCGAGTTGGCGGGCGAGTTCCAGCCCGTTGACGATCGCCGTGTTCGACTCGATCAGCCCCTCGCGCACGACGAACACGTCGGTGCCCAGCAGATCGAGGTGTCTTCCGTTGGGGGCCAACCCGATCAGCGGCGCGGTGCCGTCGAACCGGCCGTGCATGCGCCAGTGCACCACGGCACGCTCGTCTTGCGCCGTGACCGAGAGGATCTCCACCGTCAGGTCGGGGACCGCGGCGTGCACGTCACGGAAGAAGGCCACGACCTCGCCCGGAGCGCGCAGATCGGCGACGCCGACGAACACGTCGATCGCACCCGGCCGCCAGCAGTCGGAGACGGTTTGCCAGTTCTGCTCGCCGATGGCCTCGACGTAACGACGCGCCACCGAGCCCGGGTCGCCTGAGTTCGTCAACGGTAATCCTTTCGTCATCGCGATAGTGACCTATTCGGGGATGACCGCGCTCCACGCCCACGCCCGACATCCTGCTCGTCGCGACGGGCCCGGCCCGGCGGCGGCCGCGGTCGACGACGCGCTGCCGGCCTGGCTGCGGCGAGCGCACCGGAGCCCCACCCGGTGGACGAGCTCGGTGTGCACGGGTTCGCTGGTACTGGCCGCGGCCGGACTGCTGGACGGACGCCTGCCACGACGCATCGGCCGGCGCAGTCGGCATTGCGCGCACTCGGCGCGGACGTTCGCCCGGAGGAACGAGTGGTGCGTAACGGGAGAACAGCCACGGCCGCAGGAGTCTCCGCAGGCATCGATCTGGCGCTGTGGCTGGTCGGGGACGTCTTCGGCGCGGAGCAGGCACAGATCGCTCAGTTGATCATCGAGTACGACCCGCAGCCGCCGTACGACGCCGGTCACGTCGGCAAGGCCTCGCGCGCCGTGCGGCGGGCCGCCACCGCCCAGTGGAAAATCTTCAGGCGTCCCGCCATTTGATCGAGCAACCCATGCTCGGCCGGTGTGGTTCGGGCGCGGGCTCGCCCGCGAGCACGGCCTCGACGGCCGTGCGCAAGTCGTCCCCGGTCAGCGGCTTGCCGTTCCCGGGCGTCGATTCGTCGAATGCGCCGCGGTAGGCGAGTCGGAGGTCGGCGTCGTAGAGGAAGAAATCGGGAGTGCATGCGGCGCGGAAGGCCCGCCCCACGTGCTGCTCCTCGTCGACGAGATAGGGAAACGTCCAGCCCGCGCGGATCGCTTGGTCGCGCAGCCGCAGCGGTGCGTCGTCCGGGTAGGCGGTCGCGTCGTTGGTGCAGATGGCCACGGTCGGCATGGACGGCAGCGAGTCGACCAGTTCGCCGAGCGCGGCCTCGATGTGCTTGACGTAGGGGCAGTGATTGCACGCGAAGACGACCAGCAGACCGGGTCCGTCCGCGAAGTCGTCGCGGGAGTAGATCCGCTGGTCGAGATCGGGTAGAGCGAAGTCGGGTAGCGGTGTGCCGATGGGAACCATGTGTGAGGTATGCGCCATGGTGTGCCTTCCGTCGGGATCGCAGAGGACAGCGGGAGCCTAACCCCGTGTCGTCCGATTCGTCGGAAATACGCCGATGAACGGTCAGTCGGCGTGGCGGGCTTCTCAGCAGGTCAGATCGGCCGGATCAGTGTTCGCTCCGCACAGCACCACGCACACCCGCTCGCCGGGCCTAAGTCGGAACGCCGGCTCCGCGCCGCGTATCGCCGCCAAGGCGGTCGCCGCGGCGTGCTCGACGGCGAGGCGGCGCTGCGCCCACAGCTCGCGGCGCGCCGCCACGATCGCGTCGTCGTCGACCAGCACCGAGGCCACGTCGTAGCGCTGTGCGGCCGTCAGCGCCAGCTGCGAGGCGCGCCGGGCGCCGAGCGAGTCGGCGGCGATCGAGTCGACCTCCACGTCCACGACCTGCTCGGCCTCGATCGCGGCGTGCAGCGCGCGGCAACGAACCGGTTCGACGGCGACGGTCCGGACACCGTAGTGATCGGCGGCGGTGGCCACACCCGCGAACAGCCCGCCGCCGCCGACGGCGACCACGACGGCGCCGAGATCGGGGATGCGCTCGTGGATCTCGGTCATGAGCGTGCCCGCACCGGCGGCGATCAGCGGGTTGTCGTAGGCGTGGGAGAGCAGGGCGCCGGTGGCGTCGGCGAATTCGCGACTGGCCGCGAGCGCGTCGGCGTATTGCGTCCCCACCAGGCGGACGTCGGCGCCATAGGAGGTCAACCGGTCCACTTTGACCCGCGGCGCGGTGGTCGGCAGGAACACCGTGGCGGGAATTCCCTGGCTGCGCGCTGCCCACGCGCACGCGAGTCCGGCGTTGCCGCCCGAGGCGATCGTCACGCCTACCCGAGGTAGCGTCTCGTTCTCGCGATGCGTGAGCAAGAAGTTCAGCGCACCCCGGGCTTTGAAGCTGCCGGTGTGCTGCAGGAACTCCAATGCGAACCACAGCTCGCCCGTGCGGTCGGCCTGCGCCACGGCCACCGGTCTGACCAGCCCGGCCACCCGTTCGGCAGCGGCCTTCACGTCGCTGTGCGTCAGTTCCATCGAACTCCTCGGTACCGTGCCGCTCAGTACTCGCGGCGGTGCGGGGCGAACTCCAGGGTGAGCAGGGCGGCGGCGGCGATGACCACTTCGCGCCAGCGGATCAAGGCGTAGCGCTGATCCGACAGCGCGTGGAATTTCCGCAGGAAGCGGTAGAGCGATTCCAGCCGGATCAGTGGATCGGCGAGGTGCACCAGCACGTAGAGCAGCGTGGCCGTGCGCGATTTGTCCTTCTCGGCGAACAGTTCCGGGAAGGGGGCGAAAGCCAGCGAGATCCGGTGGATATCGTGCGCGGCGGCGTAGTCGACCAGATCGACGATCATGCGTTCGTCCAGGCCGTTGGGTGCGTCCTTGCGCCGCCACGGCACGTCGAGGCTCAGTTCCCGGCCCCGGTCCGAGATGCCGTAGCGCTGGAAGCCGACGGGATTGCCGTCGGCGTCGCTGGCGATGACCACCAGCATGTTGGGATTCCGTCCGTCGAGCAGGTGGTCCAGGATCATCGAGAAGCCACGGGTCTGCCTGCCGCGCCGCCATTCGTCGACGATGGCCAGCAGTTCCTCGCGTCGTTGTTCGGTGAGGGCCGACTCGTACACCACCTCGGTGGTGACGCCGAAATTCTTGGTCCGGCTCACGGCTTGGCGCAGGTTGCGGAACCTGCGGCCGACGAGGTCGAACTCGTCCACATCGAGCACCACGTCGCGGCCGATCGGTACCGCGTGCAGCCCGCGATGCTCCAGCGCCCACACCTGCCACAGATCCGCTAGTTCCGGGCTCGCGCCCAGCACGGCGACGCGCCAGCCCTGGTTGACCGCGAAGTCGGAGAAGGCGGCGACCAGTTCGGGGAAGGCCGCGCGATCACCGATCGGGTCGCCCGCCACGGCGGCGATGCCGAAGCGAGCGCGATAGCCGATCGCGGCGGTCGACGACGCGTTGAAGAAGTAGGTCTTCGACGAGTGCAAGGCGAACGGCGCCAGCGCATCGCCCTCGGTGCGGCCGACCAGTTCTGCCACTCGGTACAGCTGGTCGGGCTGCGGTTTGCTGGCTATCGGCAGCACCAGAACGAAGCCGGTGGCGGCCAGCAGCACGAATCCGGCGCCGGGATGCTCGGCGCGGTAGGCCAGATGCGCGACGGCCAGCACCAGCACCGCGGCGGTGAGGTGCGGAAGCGTGATCGGCCTGCGCAGGTGCAGCCCTCGCGCGACGAAGACGCCGGACAGCGCGAGTGCGACGAACCAGCCGTGGTCGACGGTCTCGTTCGAGGTGGCGTTGGCCTCGTAGGCCAGGATCACCGCGATCAGCAGCGCCAGGGTGATCAGCGTGGCGCGCGCGGCGGGCGTGGTGGTGAAAGCGGCTTCCCGGTAGCCGCTGAGAGTGGTGGCGCGCAGCGTGCGCGAGCTGGAGGTTCCCTGACCGTCAGGCACGAGCGGGCTCCGCTCTGCCCGCGCGCTTCGCTACCCACGACAGTTTCGCCATGGTGGCCCTCCAGATGATCGCCTACCGAACACACTATGCGCACCCGACGGTCCAGGGGAAATGCCTTTCCGAACCGTCGGGTAGCCCGGGGGCACGAACCGAGCCGGACGCAGGGCACGTGCCGCCCCCAGGGGCAAACATCGGATGAATCCCGTTTTATTCCTTCGCCAGGGCCGCTTCCAGTCGTGCGATCTGATCGGGTGGCGTGGACCGTCCTGATCGGCGTGGGCGACCAGCAGTTCCGCCGTGATGCCCGCCGCGTGGTGGCGCGGGCTGTCCGGGCGGGCCGCGATCCGATCGCCGAAGGTCGCCGCCGACGTCACGAGCGAAATCATCGGGGCTCCGAGGTCGGATTTCGGCGGTCAACCGGTGCGATGCCGGCCGCGCGATGTGCGCCCGCGCGACGACATAGGAGAATCCTCGGCTGCAGACCGATTGCCCGAATGTACGCGGAGCATGATCGAAGCAAATCGACAACCCTATTTCTTTCTCTTGGGGGCTGATTCGGTCGATTGCAGCCCGATTGCTGATTCCTCGGCGTGTATCCGCGATTTTCCGCTGTCCCGTTGTCATGCTCAGTGCCTGGCTGATCCGAACCAACCGCCTGAGGAGTGGGCGCGACGAGAGGTCCGACTGTGAAACTGAGCTGGATGGCGATTGCCGCGCTGGTAGTCGCTGCTGTGTCCGGGTGTTCCGACGATCCTTCGGAGGGGTCGGCGGCGACCTCGACGACCGTCGGTGCCGCCTCGAGCGCTCCGGCCACGACGGCCGGAGCGCGCGACGACGAGGCGGCGGACGGCGGGCTCCGGATATTGCTGGGTGAAGTAAAGAAAGTTCCGGTGCCGGCCGATGCGGTGCTCGATATCCGGGCTCCCGCCGCTTGGGGGCAAGCCGTCGGCGGTATTCGCTGCACAGTCACCGATAGTTCCGGCCGGAATGAAGATCTGCGCTCGTCGGACGCGAAGAAGACCGAGACGTTCGGCGGGACGGAATGGGTGACGGTGTGGACGTTCTCCTCCGCCCCGAACAGCGACGTCACCGTGGGTTGCCGGGACGCGGAGTCGAAGATCGCTGCCGCTCATCGTGATCCGTATCTGCGCGTCGTGCCGCGCGAGATCGTCCCGATCGCGCCGCCGCAGCGCTGATCGCACCGGCGCGGTGCCCGGCTGTTCAGGCGGCGGCGCGCACCTCGACCGGCCGGTAGACGCGAGACGCGAGGGACTGCAACACCATCAGGCGAGTCAGTTGGTTGCGCAACCAGATGCGGCCGCCGGTGGCCGGAATCAGCATGGAACTGCTCGCCCGCACCGAACGCTGTGCCCGCAGCACGGTCGGACGCAGGGCTTGCTCATAGCGGCGGAAGGCGATCCGATGGTCACCGCCCGCTGCGGCCAGCTCGGTCGCGAGCAGATGTGCGCCCTCGATGGCCAGCGCCGCGCCCGCGCCCGACAGCAGCGTCGCGCAGTAACCGGCGTCGCCGACCAGCGCGACCCGCCCCTTCGACCACGCCGGTATGCGGACCTGGCTCACCGCGTCGAAATAGAAGCCGTCGTCGGCGGTGGCCTGGTCGAGGAGGGTGGGCACCTGCCAGGCCTGGTCGTCGAAATACTCGCGCAGCAGGGCTTTCTGGGCATCCTGGTCGCGGTGGTCGACCTCGAGCACGCGGTCCTCGCGGAAGGCGAAGAAGGCCGTCGCGGTGTCGTGGCTCCCCGAGCGGTAGACGCCCGCCACCTTCCCCGGCGTGTTGTAGAGCGTCACCGAGTGCGGACGTCCGAGCTCGGTGTCGATACGCGCGGTGGCGAAGTACACACCGAGGTGGTGCAGCGCGTCCGCCTCGGGTGTCACGGCGAGATTCCTTGTCCGCGAATGCAATCCGTCGGCGCCGAGAACCAAGTCGAATTCGGCCTGCTTGCCGCTGTCGAAGGTCACCTCGACGCCGCCCTCGTGCTGATCGATCGCGGCGATCGAATCTCCGAAGCTGAACTCGACGTCGTCGGCGGTCGCCTCGTACAGCACCTGGGCCAGGTCGCCGCGCATGATCTCGAGGTCGCCGTCCCCGTTGAAGGTGCTGGTGCTCATGCCCGCGACGCGGCGGTCGGCGGCGTCGACGAAGGTCAACTCGCGGATGTCGGTGGCTCGTTCGCGCAGCCGCGGCAGCACGCCCATGCGCTCCGCGATCCGCACCGAATTGGCGCGGATGTCGACGCCGTTGCCGCCCGGGCGCAGTGCGGGGCTGCGCTCGACCACCGTGGGCCGGAAGCCGTTGCGCACCAGCCAGTACGCGAGCGTCGGTCCGGCGATGCTCGCGCCGGAGATGAGAATGCGGGGTTCGTGGGCCATGAGTGCCTCCTTCGTCGACTGACCGTTGGTCAGTCATGAATGTAAGACACTGACCATCGGTCAGTCAACAGGTAGGATCTGTACCGTGAGCGACGAGACGACCACCCGCGCGCGCATCCTCGAGGTGGCCATGGACCTGTTCGGGACGCATGGTTACCACCGCACCTCGGTACGCGCGATCGCCGAGCAGCTGGGCATCTCCAAGGCGGGCGTGCTGTACCACTACCCGAGCAAGTACGACATCCTGGCCGGTTTGGCCGAACCGTTGCTCCTCACCATGGAACGTGTCGTCGCCGAGGCGGCCGATCCCGATCCGTGCGAGGCGCAACGTCGCGTGATCGAAGGGTTGCTCGACGTGTTCCTCACGCATCGCTACCTGCTCCGGCTCAATGTCCGAGACCTGGCATTGGCCGCTCCGGGAACCATTTTCGAGCGGTTCAGCAAGACCATGATGCAGGCGAACATCCTGGTGGCGGGCCCGGACGCCACGTTCGCGCAGCGCGTTCGGGCCACCCAGGCGGTGGCGGGGCTCAGTGACCCGGTGGTGCTGTACGCCGAGGCTCCGGTCGAACAGTTGCGTGCTGAGGTGCTGGAAGGAGTGCGCCTGCTGTTGGCGCCCGCGGACCGGACGCCGCCCGCGTCGGCGTCCAGGGGAAGGCCCGCGGCGATGACCGAGGAGCGGATCGAACTCGCCCGGCGGATGCGTGACACGGAGCGCCGCAGCGTCCCGGACATCGCCCGGGAGTTGGGTGTCTCCCGGGCGACGCTGTACCGCTATCTCAAATAGATCGTCTTATTGAGACTATATTTTTGAGACAAGCCGCTCGTGTTCGTCGGAGGCCCGGGGTAGCGTCGGCGGCATGGACGATGCCGCCTACCGCGAGCGGCCGTCGAGGTACGCGGGCGCCGTGTTGTGGACCAAGACCGTCGACGCCAGTGGCTCCGCGCTGCCGGTGCTGCCCGACGGCTGCATGGATCTGATCTGGATGAACGACCGGTTGGTCGTCGCGGGACCGGACACCCGTGCCCACTATCCCGGTGGAACGTCCGGCGACCGGTATCTCGGCGTCCGGTTCTTCCCGGGAACCGCGCCCGCGTTGCTCGGCGTCCCGGCGTGCGAGTTGCGTGACCGGCGAGTCGATCTGGCTCAGCTGTGGCCGTCGGCGATGGTCCGGCCGCTGGTCGACCGGATCGCGGGTGCCGGAGATCAGGCGGCAGCGCTGGAACACCTCGTGCGCCGGCGCGCGGCCGAGACCGAACCGGCAGATCCGCTCCTGCGGAAGCTGGTCGGCGCGCTCGACGCCGGGTGGCCGGTGGCGGCGGTCGCCGACACGGCCGGGCTCGGCGAGCGGACCCTGCGCCGCCGCTGCCTGGATGCCTTCGGCTACGGCCCGAAAACCCTTGCGCGGGTGCTGCGCTTGCAACGCGCGCTGGGGACGGCACGCCAGGGCGTACCGCTCGCCGAAACCGCGACGCGAGCCGGTTTCGCCGACCAGGCGCACCTGTCGCGCGAGGTGCGCGCGCTGGCCGGGATCCCGCTGGGAAAGCTCCTCGCCCAGTCCTAGAGAGCGGCGTACAGGTCGACGCCGTTGCCGTCCGGGTCCTGCACCACCGCGTAGCGCTGCCCCCAGAAGGCGTCCCACGGCTTCAGTTCGCCGTGGTATCCAGCGTCCACGAGTTCGGCGTAGACGGCGTCGACTTCAGCGGGATCCGAGCAGCGAAAGGCGATTCCGAGTCGGCCCGCTCCGGTCGACGGCGTCCAGTCGGCATGGAAGGAGCGGATGACGGTCTCGGTGTCCAGCGTGAGCCGCAGGCCGTTGGGCAGAGCCGCCTCGGCATGCCCCTCGTGTTCCGAGCCGTCCGGGAAGTCGAGACCGAGGCGGCGGTAGAAGGTCACCGCGGCGGCCATATCGCGGACGACGATGCCGATCACATCCAGTTGTGGTGTCATGCCGGCAGCGTAGGCAGTGCCGCGCGGGCGCGTCTTGAACGAATCGGACAGCGCCTACCGCGCGGGTGCGGGGACCAGTTCGGCGATGAGATTCTCCACCAGGATGCGAATGTGGTCGCGGATCGTGCGCACCACATCGATGGTCTGGTCGGCGGGATCCGGCAGCATCCAGTCGCGGTAGCTGATGCCGGGGAAGAACGGGCAGGCGTCGCCCGCGCCCATGGTGACCACCACGTCGGAGATGCCGATCGCGTCCATCGTGAGCGGCTTGGGGGTGTGTCCTGAGATATCGATGCCGATCTCGGCCATGGCGTCCACCACCGTGGCGTTCAGGGCGTCGGCCGGTGCGCTGCCCGCCGACCGCACATCGAACCGGTCGCCCGCGAGGGCGGTGAGGAACCCGGCGGCCATTTGCGAACGGCCCGCGTTGTGTTCGCAGACGAACAGCACACTGGGCTTGTGGGACATGGGAACGCCTTTCGATGTGCAAGGTGGAGCATAAGTGTGCTGGCTGGCGGACCGGCCGCCCGGCTGGGTGAGCCGAAACGCTTTCGGAGCGTATGAGATACGTATACCAGCGAGCCGTGAATCGTTACGGCGCGCCGTGCCTTCGTGTGCGCGCGCGTACGGTGATCGCAGGTCAGAGCCCGAATCCGAGATCGCGCCGCCGCCGCGTACTCGCATGCCGGAGGGGACTGGACGGTAGCGCAGGAGTGTTCGCCCGAAGGGGCGCACCGGAAGGCACGAGGAAGGCCGCGGCATCCAGAGACGTTGCGGTTCGCGAGCTTTCGGCAGCGCGGGACGATACGCGATTCGATCCGGCGAGCGCACAGGCTCAGGACGTGCGGGCATCACCCCGGTAGCCGCTGTTATGCGGATCACTACGCAACGCGCGATATCACATCGCCGAACGCGCTTCGGTCTCTTGCACCGCCGACACGTGTACCCCGGTCGATGCGAGGTCGACCGGGGTACACGCGCGAATCAGCGGAATGTCATGGCCGCGGGGATCGAATCGTCTCGCCCGCCGCGCATGTCCACCGGAGAAGGGATTATTTCCCGGAGGCGGATCAGATCGGACGCAGGTCGATCATCTTGCGCAGCCGCTGACGATCGCGTTCGAGGCGGCGGGCTTCATAGGCGATCGGGAAGTAACGCAACCGCTCCGGCAGCAGCGGCACCAGTCGCGCGATCAGCCGGCCGAGCATCCGGAGCTTGCGCTCGTCGGCCGCGGTCCAGGTCAGGCCGAGCTTCTGGCGCGCAACCTCGGGCGTGGTGCCGACCGTCACGAAGTACTGCAGCCAGCCGATCGGCGCGGCCGCCGCTTTCCAGGCCGGACGCAGCACGCGCGGCAGTTGCTTCGGCGGCGCGACGGAGCGGATCACCCGCAGGTAATCACGCGCGGTGTCGGTGGCGACCAGATGGTTCGCGACGGTGTCGTCGAAGAACTTCTCGAATTCGGTGTAGTTCGCCGGGATCTCCTTGGGCGCCACCGAGAAATTGCGCAACAGCTGCAGCGTCTCCTGGAAGTACGCTTCCTTGTCCGCCGCGGTGAGCGGGCGCTTGGCGAAGTACTTGGCGCTTTCGGTGAAGGCGAACGTCCCGGTGTGCAGCACCCAGGCCCACGGGGCGCTGGACAGCGCGGTGTGGCGCACGCCGTTGGCGTCGGTGGTGTTCAGTGACGCGTGCAGCTCCCGCAGGCGGTCGGCCTCGGCGAGCGCCTCGTCGCCGCCGTAGACCCACATCATCACCGAAGCCAGGCTGCGCGTGGCACGTCCCATCGGATCGGTGCGGAAGGTGGAGTACTCGTCCACCACCGCGGAGATGGTCGGTTCCATCGTTTGCAACAGGAAGGCCGAGCCCGCGGTGAGGGAGAACGTGATCAGACCGGTCTGTTCCCACATGCGGGTTCCCGGTTCGATCGGGCGGCGGGGCGGCAGCGTACGCGCGCCGGTGGATTCGCGTGCGACGGACGCGGTCATCGTGATCTCCCTTGATCGGCCGAACTCATACAATGAGATAATAACCCTAATAATCTCTCATCGTCTATCCGTGTCCGATCTCGTCGCTGCCCCTAGGCTGTGCAGATATGACGACCGAGTGGCGCAGTCGTACCGGCCGGATCGGAGTACTCACGGGCGCGGGCATCTCCACCGATTCCGGCATCCCGGATTTCCGCGGCCCGCGCGGGGTGTGGACGAAGGATCCGATCGCCGAATTGCTGTCGACCTATCAGAACTACGTGGCCGACGGAGGCTTGCGGGAACGCGCCTGGCTCGCGCGGCGGGACAATCCGGCTTGGCAGGCCGTCCCGAACGCCGCGCACAACGCGCTCGCCGACTTGGAGCGGGCCGGGCGAGCGGTCACCATCATCACCCAGAACATCGATCGCCTCCATCAGCGGGCGGGGTCATCGCCGGATCGGGTGATCGAGATCCACGGCAACATGTTCGAGGTGGTCTGCATCGAATGCGATTACCAGACCTCGATGTCCGCCACCTTGGATCGAGTGGCCGCGGGAGAACCCGACCCGCCGTGTCCGGACTGCGGTGGCATCCTCAAGTCCGCCACCGTGATGTTCGGCCAGCAGATGGACCGCCGCACCATGACCAAGGCCGCGCTCACCGCGGAGACGAGCGACATCTTCCTGGCCATCGGAACGTCGTTGCAGGTCGAGCCCGCCGCGTCGATGTGCTCCATCGCCGTGCGCAGCGGCGCGGATCTGGTGATCGTGAACGCCGAGCCGACGCCGTACGACGCCATGGCCACCGAGATCATCCGCGAACCCATCGGCACGGCCGTGCCCCGTCTGGTCGCGGAGCTCCTCGCCGATCCACCGGAGTGAAGCCTGCGGTGCGCCGGGTTCAGCCGACGGGGCCGAGTACCCGGTCGAGATAGGGATTGGCGAAACGCCCTTTCGGGTCGAAGCGGCGGCGCACCTCGGCGAACCGATCCCAGTCGGGATAGCGGCCGCGCAGCGTCGCGGCGGTCTGGAAGTGGCGTTTACCCCAGTGCGGGCGGCCCTGGAAGCGGTCGAAAACCGCTTCGCAGGCGCGGAAGTATGGCTCGAAGTCCATGCCCCGGTACTGGTGCACCGCGATGTAGCAGGTGTCGCGGCCGGCCGCCGGGGACAGGAACGCGTCGTCGGGCGCGACCCACCGCACCTCGATGGGCATCGGGGTGTCGAATCGAGTGGACAGTTCCTTGATCTCGCGGATCGCGTCGACGGAGTGCTCGCGCGGGATCGCGTACTCCATCTCGGTGAAGCGGATCAGGCGCGGCGACGCGAACACCCGGTAGGAGCGGTCCACCTGACGCCGGTAGCTGCCCGCGTAGGCGGCGCTGCGCTGGATCAACGGGAGCAGGCGCGGCTGCCTGCGGCTCAGGCCGCACAGCGCGTCGAACAGGTAGTTGGACAACAAGATGTCGGTGAACCAGTCCACCGCTCTGGGGCGCGGCTGTTCGGGCAGGAGCACGCGGTTGTTGCGCTTGGTCATGGCCAGCGGGCTGTGCGCGAACATGTAGAACTCGAAATGCTCGTTGCCGTCGACGAACGAATCCAGGTCGGCGAGCACGTCCTCCACCGGGATCGGTCGCTCGATGCCCTCCAGCACGAAGGACGGCGCCATCCGCAGCGTCAGGGCGGTGACGACGCCCAGTGCGCCGATGCCGACGCGCGCCGCGCGCCAACCGTCGGGATCGGTCTGCTCGTTCAGTTCCGCCAGGGTTCCGTCGGCCTGCATCAGTTCCACCGAATGCACCGCGGCGGAGAGGTTCTGCAAAGTCGCGCCGGTGCCGTGGGTAGCGGTGGCGATGGCGCCCGCGACGGTCTGCACGTCGACGTCGCCCAGATTCGGGAAGGCGAGGCCGTGCTCGTGCAGGGCGGTGCTGGCGGCGTTCAGGCTGATGCCCGCCTCCACCCGGACCAGGCCGTTCGCCCGGTCGACGTCGAGCACGCGGTTCAGGTTCGCCAGGCTCAGCAAGGTGCCGTCGGTCAGGACGGCGTCGGTGAACGAATGCCCGCTGCCCGCGACGCGCACGGTCCGGTCGTCGGCTTCGGCGTCGGCGAGCAGGCCGGCCAGTTCGTCGACGGAGCGCGGCGTGGCGAGGAGTGCGGGTGCGCAGCGTTGATCGCCGGCCCAGTTCACCCACGAATTGGTCATGTGTCCAACTCTACGGGAGTGTGTGTGACCCGCGCTACTTACGGTTCGTTTTCGCTACCTCTTGCGCCAGCTGCAGGTCAGCTGTTGCTTGGCGTGCTCGACCTCGTCGTCGCTCAGCGGGGGGACGACGAGATGCTGACGCGGCGTCTTGTCGCCGCGCACGCCGTTCAACATGATGGCCATATACCGCTGCCAGACATCGGGATTGACCGGCCTGGCGAACTCGGCGAGACCGTCGACCATGTGCACCAGCGCGAAGAAATCCGAGGGCTCGATGCCGTCGGCGAGCACGCCCGCGTCGCGGGCGCGTGCGCAGATGGCGTGCACCTTCGGCTTGATGCGATCGCGCACGACCGCGAAGCGGTCGGTCTCGTCGTCTTCGAGTTCCAGCATGACTTCGCTGAATCCGCGATTCGTGGCCATGTGCCGACACGCGTATTCGAAGAACTCGACGAGTCCGAACCAGGGATCGGGATGCCGGTAGGCGGCGTCGGCCGCGTCGGCGAAATCGTTCAGGTTCTGGTCGAAGACTTCGACGATCAGTTCCTTCTTGTTCGCGAAGCGGCGGTACACCGTGCCGACGCCCACACCGGCGCGCTCGGCCACGTCGTCGAGAGTGATCTCGAGTCCGTGATCGGCGAACAGTTCCCGCGCCGCGGCGATGATCCGCTGCTGATTGCGCGCGGCATCGGCCCGCAGGCGCCGGGGTGGAGAGGCGACCGTGGCGTGATTCACACCGCCATTCTATCAACATCGGGGATTAACCGGAGGTGTTGTCTCCGTTATCGTGATAGCTTCTTCGAGTAAGCGGAGGAGCATTCTCCGGATCAATGCTCGAGACAAAGGGTACACATGACTACCGCGATCGACCGCGGGGCCCCGGCCCCGGAGCGAACGGGAAGTGGGCGGCGCGGCTCGCACGCCCTGCGCTGGTGGGTGCTGGCCGTCCTCGGCGTCGCTCAGCTCATGGTGGTGCTGGACGCGACCGTGGTGAACATCGCCCTGCCCGCTGCCCAGCAGGACCTCGGCTTCAGTGACGGCGACCGCTCCTGGGTGGTCACCGGCTACGCCCTGGCGTTCGGCAGCCTACTGCTGCTCGGCGGACGCCTCAGCGACCTGTTCGGCAGGCGCACCACCTTCATCATCGGTCTGGTCGGCTTCGCGGTCGCCTCCGCCGTCGGTGGCGCGGCCACCAGTTTCGAGATGCTCGTCGCGGCTCGTGTCGGACAGGGTGTCTTCGGCGCGCTGCTGGCGCCCGCCGCGCTCTCGCTGCTCACCGTGACCTTCACCGAACCGTCCGAGCGGGCGAAGGCGTTCGGCATCTTCGGCGCCGTCGCCGGCACCGGCGGCGCGATCGGGCTGCTGCTCGGCGGCGCACTGACCGAATGGGCCTCGTGGCGCTGGGTGATGTTCGTGAACCTCGCCTTCGCCGCCGTCGCCCTGGTGGGGGCCGTGCTGTTGCTGGCCAAGCACACGAGCACCGAGCGGCCCAAGCTCGACATCCCCGGCACGGTGGTGGTCACCGCGGGCCTGTTCGGTATCGTCTACGGGTTCTCGCACGCGGAATCGGACGGGTGGACCAACGGCGTCACCCTGGCGTTCCTGCTCGGCGGTGCGGCGCTGATCGCGGTGTTCGCCTGGTTGGAGACCCGGGTCGCGCACCCGCTGCTTCCGGTGCGGATCGTGCTCGACCGGATGCGCGGCACCTCCTACCTGACGGTCTTCGTCATGGGCATCGGGATGTTCGCGATCTTCCTCTTCCTCACCTACTACATGCAGCTGACCCTGGGCTACTCGCCGATCATGACCGGCGTGGCGTTCCTGCCGATGGTCGCCGCCATGGTGGCCTCCTCGACTACCGGCCCGTCGCTGCTGCTGCCGAAACTCGGCCCGAAGGTCGTGGTCAGCGGTGGCTTCCTGATCGCGGCGGCGGGCATGGCGTGGCTGACCCGGATCGGATTGGACACCGGCTACGTCACCCACATCCTGCCCGCGCTGATCCTGCTCGGGTTCGGCCTCGGCGGTTCGATGTCGACCGCCTTCCAGGGCGCCACCTCGGGCGTCCAGCACGAGGACGCCGGCGTGGCTTCGGCCATGATCAACACCAGCCAGCAGGTCGGTGGATCGATCGGCACCGCGCTGCTGAGCACCATCGCGGCGTCCGCGGCCACGGACTACCTGTCCGCCCGCACCCCGGACCCGCTCACCATCGCCCAGTCCGCGATCGAGAGCTACACCACCAGTTTCTGGTGGGCCACGGCGATCTTCGTGGTGGGCGGCATCCTCACCGCGGTGCTCATGCCGAGCACGGCGCCGGTGCCCGCCGAGGGAGAGCCGGTGCTCGCCCACTGAACCGAGTGCGGTACCGCCGATCCGGTTTCCGGCACAGCGGCCGCCGTCCCCGCGATTCCGTCGCGGGGGCGGCGGCCGTCGTCGCTGTCCGAGCCGGGCGACCGCGGGTTCGTCGGCGAGCGCGGCGGTGCCATCGCGAGGAGGGGTGGCGGGACTGTGCTCTGCGGTTGCCCGATCGGCCACTCTTGGCGCTCTACTCCGGTGTGGGGACGAGTCTTCCGCCATGGGCTGCGGCAATGATCCGGATCGCGGAGCCCTTCGCCGATTATCGCGCACGACACGCGGTGCTCGTCCGCCGCACACGGCAAAGCGCTCCCGAATCACCATTATTGGTGCAAAATACGAGGTAAGTAGATGTGGCGCGCTTTGCTGAACGCCATCGGCATTGTGCTCGATCCGGTCTCGTGCAGAGGTGGGCGGTCCTTTACCCGGCGTACGCGGTAAATGTCATGGGATGCTTTGCAATCGGAAACCCGATGATTCCGACCGCTTCGGTGTGGGTAGCCAAGGGGCTGCTGTGCACCCTTCTCGGTATCGGCGCACCCGGCGGTCGCACCACCTTCTCCACCCCACCCGCGAGGTTCGTAGACTCCTCGGACCGGGCGCGGCACTTCCCGCGCTCGTCCGCCTCGGGGGTGGCGGTGGCGTAGCCGGGGCGTCGGAGCCCGGCGCGGGCATGGCACGGTGAGTACCTGGTTCGGCTCGGCGATCGACGGGAACGGCACGACGGAAGGGGGCAGGCATGAGTGGTTCGCAAGCGGATGCCGCCGCGGCGGGACGGTGGCGGCCCGCGGCACGGCTCACCGTGCTGCTCGACGAGGACGACAAATGGCGGCACACGCCCCTGTATCACGAGATCGTGCGCCGGGCCAGAGACAGCGGCCTGGCGGGCGCCAGCGTGTGGCGCGGCATCGAGGGATACGGCGCGTCCTCGCATGTGCACACCACCCGGATCCTGGATATCGCCGACCACCTTCCGCTGATGCTGGTGCTGGTCGACGATTTCGAACGCCTGCGCGCCTTCGTCGAGCGGAACGCCGAACTGTTCACCTCGGTCAACGTCACATTGGCACCGGTGGACCAGTGGCAGGAAGGTGAGCGATGACCAGACCCCGCGGCAAGCCCGATGCCCCGGCCGGTTCTCCCGTAGCCCTCGCGGCACCAGCGGATTTCGCCTCGCCGATGCCGCCGGGCACGTCGGCCGTTACCATTGTCGGTTCGGCGCGGCTCGGCGATCTGAGCGGCGCGCCGGCGGGTGACCGACCGCTCGCCGCCGCGGAAGCGGGCTTCCGCACCGTGCCGACCACGTTCAGCATGGAGGGCTGCGAGTCGTTCCGGCCGGCGGCCGACACGAAGGACGTGGCCGTGGGGTCGGCGGTGACCGGGCGGTCGTGGACATGATCCTGATGACGAGCCGGGCGCAGCCGATACGGAAGGGAGACCCGAGCATGGCCCACGATCGAGCCGGGCGTGCCGCACGTCCCACCGATCTGGAAGACATCGCACACCTGGTGACGGCGTACTACAGCCGTGTTCCGGATACGGACGATCCGGCCCAGCGGGTGACGTTCGGCACATCGGGACATCGCGGCTCCAGCCTGGACGGCGCCTTCAACGAGGCGCACATCCTCGCGATCACCCAGTCGATCGTGGAGTATCGCGCCACCCGCGGCATCACCGGGCCGGTCTACCTGGCCAGGGACACACACGCGCTGTCCGAGCCCGCCTGGACCACAGCGCTGGAGGTGCTCGCCGCCAACGACGTCACCGCGGTGATCGACGCGCGCGACCGCTACACCCCCACGCCGGCGCTGAGTCACGCTGTGCTGCGCCACAATCGGGGCGGCGCCAAGCATCAGGCCGACGGCATCGTGGTCACCCCGTCGCATAACCCGCCCCGCGACGGCGGCTTCAAATACAACCCGCCGCACGGGGGCCCGGCCGACAACACGGCCACCGACGCCATCGCCGCACGCGCGAACGAACTGCTGCGCGACGGGCTCACCGGGGTCAAGCGCACCACGCTGGAGCGCGCGCTGGCCACCGGCGTGGAACGCTACGACTACCTCGACCACTACATCGACGACCTGCCCAACGTGCTGAACCTGGACGCGATCCGCGGCGCGGGCATCCGCCTCGGCGCCGACCCGATGGGTGGCGCCAGCGTCGACTATTGGGAGGAGATCGGCCAGCGCTACGACCTCGAGCTCGAAGTGGTCAATCCCTTCGTGGACCCCACCTGGCGGTTCATGACGCTCGACAGCGACGGCAAGATCCGGATGGACCCGTCCTCCCGTTACGCGATGGCCTCGCTGATCGCGATCAAGGACGACTACGACATCTCCACCGGCAACGACGCCGACGCCGACCGCCACGGCATCGTCACGCCCGACGGCGGGTTGATGAATCCGAACCACTTCCTCGCGGTGGCCATCGAATACCTGGTCGCCAACCGGATGGGGTGGGACGCCCTGACCAAGATCGGCAAGACCGCGGTGACGTCGTCGATGATCGACCGGGTGGTCTCCGTGCTCGGGCGCGACGTGCACGAGGTGCCCGTGGGGTTCAAGTTCTTCGTTCCCGGATTGTTCAGCGGCAGCCTGGCCTTCGGCGGCGAGGAGAGCGCGGGCGCGTCGTTCCTGCGGATGGACGGCACGGTCTGGACCACCGACAAGGACGGCATCCTGCTCGCCCTGCTCGCGGGCGAGATCGCCGCGGTCACCGGGCAGAGCCCGTCGGCGCGCTACGTCGAACTCGAACGCCGCTACGGCAGCCCCGCCTACGCGCGGATCGACGCACCGGCCACCGCGGAACAGAAAGAGCTGCTCGCGAAGTTGACTCCGGACATGATCACCACGAAGGAGGTCGCCGGGGAGCCGGTCACCGCCGTGCTCACCAGGGCGCGGGGCAACGGAGCGCCGCTGGGCGGTCTCAAGGTGACCACCGAGAACGCGTGGTTCGCCGCTCGCCCGTCCGGCACCGAGGACAAGTACAAGATCTACGCGGAATCGTTCCACGGCCCGGAGCACCTCGCCGAGGTGCAGACGGCCGCGGAGGAATTGGTTGGGCAGGCGCTGTCCGGTGACCGGTAGATCCAAGCCCCTGCCCACCGAGATCTGGGTGCTGGTCGGGGGCGCGTTCGTCATCGCCATCGGGTTCGGTCTGGTCGCCCCGGTGCTGCCGCAGTTCGCGCGCGGCTTCGGCGTCGGCGTGGCGGCCGCCTCGGCGATCGTGTCCGCGTTCGCGCTGATGCGGTTGCTGTTCGCGCCGCTCAGCGGACGGCTGGTGCAGCGGCTGGGGGAGCGCTCGGTCTATCTCGGCGGGCTGCTGATCGTCGCGGTGTCCACCGGCGCCAGCGCGTTGGCGCAGAGCTATTGGCAGCTCATGCTGTTGCGGTCGCTCGGCGGCATCGGATCGACCATGTTCACCGTGTCGTCGCTGGCGCTCGTCATCCGCATCTCCCCGCCCGAGCAGCGCGGCCGGGTCTCCGGGTTGTGGTCCACCAGCTTCCTGGTCGGCTCGGTGAGCGGGCCGCTGGTCGGTGGCGGGTTGTCCGGACTCGGGCTGCGCTGGCCGTTCGTCATCTACGCCGTCGCGTTGCTCGCCGTGAGCGTGGTGGTGTACCTGAGCTTGCGGCATTCGGAACTGGCCGCGCCGGAGCCCGTCGGCGGTGTTCGCATGATGTCCTTCCGCGAGGGGTTGGCGCGGCCGGAGTACCGGGCGGTGTTGCTGTCGAATTTCGCCAATGGGGCCGCCGTGTTCGGTGTCCGGATGGCGTTGGTGCCGCTGCTCGTCGTCGAGGTGCTGCACCAGGCGCCGGGTATGGCCGGTGTCGCGTTGACGGTGTTCGCCGCGGGGAACGTCACGGTGCTGTTCGCCTCGGGGCGACTGTCCGACCGGTGGGGGCGCAAACCGTTCGTGATCGTCGGCTCGCTGGTGTGTGCGGCGGGAACGGCGGGGCTCGGCCTGGCGACCGACCTCCCGTGGCTGCTCGCCACCTCGTTCCTGGCCGGGCTCGGGTCCGGCATGTTCACGCCGACCCAGCAGGCGGCCGTCGCCGACATCATCGGGCCCAAGGCGCGCGGCGGCCCGGTGCTCGCCGGTTTCCAGATGGCCGCCGACCTCGGCACCGTCATCGGCCCGGTCGCCGTGGGCGCCCTGGCGCAGCAGGTGTCCTACGAACTCGCGCTCGGTGTGACCGGTGCTTTGCTCGCTGTCGCCGCGCTCGTCTGGGCTGTGGTGCCCGAGCCGTTGCGGCGGGGAAGTTCGGTTCCCTCGGAGATCCCGTTCGAACGTTCCGGCGGAGCGGACGACACCGAGCGGCGCGCTGCTCGTATCGAGCGTGCGCTGAACGAGGTGTCCGGCGCGCCGGTCGCCGACAGCCCGGTGCCGGCGGTGGCCGAGTCTGCCGAGCTTCCGGGTGATCGCGCAGCGGGCGTCAAAGACGCCCGTGCGGTGGCTGGTCGTCGCCGATCGACGGCGAATGGCGTCGGGACGGCTGCTGAATCCGATGGAACGGGGAGCCCTCCGTCGGTTGTGAGCGGTGATCGTCGTGGTACGGCGGCCGATACCGGACCGTCGCGGACCGCGCCGGGTACGGCGGTCGCGGACGGAGCCCCGTACCCGAGCACCCCGGGGCGACCGATGTCCCGTGGCAAACGTCCGCGGCCGGTGCGGCGAACCCGCCGCAGGCGCTGAAGCCGTCACCTGCGGCACAGCGCCTGTCGAGGCGGGACCGCTTGGCGTCGCCAGGCGCTGGGAGGCGAGCGTCCGGTCGTGACATGCGGTCACCAGCGCAGTCGCGCGCAGGTCGCCCAGGTCTCACCCGCGCAGCGGCCGATGCCATCGGCGAACCCGCCACGGTCGGACGTAGACGAAGCTCGCAGGGCCGCGACGAGTGCCGCGCCGCTGAGCACCGAAGCCCGGCCGCCGGAACCATCGCTGCCGAGCCGGTACGAGGTCGGCGACGACGGTCGCATTCCATCCGCTGTCGAGCGATCGAAGTGCGAAGCCCATGCGAGGACAGAACCGAACGCGTGGCCGTGCCGTTTGCCGCTGGCCAGGTCCGGCGCGCACGGGTGGTCAGCGGAGATCGGATCGGTGGCCCGGCGGCGGGGATGACGGTTCGTTGCGGCAAAGTGTCAATGTGAGCGAATCGCGTTCGAAGTACACACCCCGGCCGATGTCCAGTGCGACCACCTATGCGCTCGGTGCGGTCGCTCTCGTATTGATCGTGGTGATCGTCATCGCGGCGATCCGCTGGGGGCGGGACGACGCGGCCGTCCGCAACGACGGCTACGGTTCGGTGCGGAACGAGGCGGTGCACTCGGTGCTCGAGCAGAACGGTTCGATCCTGCTCGGCCGCCCGGACGCGAAGAAGACCATCGACATTTTCGAGGACCCGCTGTGCCCCGGCTGCGGCAGCTTGGAGCGCATCTACGGTCAAGAGATCGCGCAGAAGATCGATGAGGGCGCGCTGGCGGTCCGCTATCGCCTGGTGAACTTCCTCGACGCCCGCTCGCGGAGCAAGGACTACTCCACCCGCGCCATCGCGGCGAACCAGTGTGTGGCCGAGGCGGGTTCGGGCCCGGTCTACTCCAAGTTCCACACCGAACTGTTCACCACCAAGCGCCCCAGCGAAGGCGGCGCCGACCTGAGCAACGAGGAACTCGCCGCTATTGCGGGCGACGCCGGGGCCGCCGAGTCCGTGCGGCAATGCATCGCCACCGGCGCCAAGGTCGAGTCCGCCCGCAGCAGCGCCATGGCGCAGACGGCGGCGCTCGGCGCGGCACTGGGCGGCTCCGCGGCCACACCCGCGGTCTTCGACGGCACGACCAAGGTCGACACCAACGACGAGAACTGGGTGGCCTCGCTCACCCGTTGAGCAGCGGACGCCTGCGCTGTTCCCGGTAGAGCGGGCTCCGGTGATTTCCCCACGAAGCGCCGATCCGCCACGGACTCGGCAAGGCGATGCGGTCTCGCGGCGAACGGAAGGGCCGGAACGCCGACTCCACCAAATCGACGCCCCGGCCCACTCGACGGCGCGACCCGACATCCCCAGCCCCCGAGATCGCCATCGCCGAGCTTTCAGTTGGCCTGGGGCCGGGCAACGGCTCCACCTGCCGCCACCCGGCCCGCGCACTCGACAGCGCGATCCGGCCCCCTGTCCTGGACCGCGCCTCGAGATGTCTCCATGTCCAGTGACGAGACCGGCTGTACCGCTGGCTGTTTCGGCATTCGTCCCGATCCGCGAACGTGCCGACCGATCGGCACATCCCTGTCCGGCACTGCAACGCCCACACCCTCACGTACATCCGACTCGCACCAGACGACCGCTGGACACTCGGGAACGAACAAACCAGCAACCCCATCTGCACTGCCCAACCCGAGCGTCCAACCGCCTACCTCCCCACACCCCACACGATCCAAATCACTTCGAACACATGTTCGATACTAACCTCAACCGCCGCCTCCTGTCACCCCCGAATCGAGGCGATTTGGTTGCCGACACACCGTTGGTGTAACTTCATTCAAGCGCGGCGGGGACACCCGGAGCGCGACAATCAGGGGCTATGGCGCAGCTGGTAGCGCACCACACTGGCAGTGTGGGGGTCAGGGGTTCGAGTCCCCTTAGCTCCACTTAAATAGCAGGTCAGGCCCGGTCTACGACCGGGCCTGACCTGTTTTATTTGTCTAGCCCCGCGTTTACCCCCCGTTTCGTTTTAGGTCCCGTTCGCCGGTGCTGCCTATCGCGGTCCTGCTCTGCCGCTGTATCCGCCGCAACCAGGTGTCCCGATCGGTAGCTGATTGCCGTCACCAGCCGCACGGATGCCGCGCGGTTGTGATGAAACAATGTCACTGGCAGACGAGCGGGTATGGATGTTGTTGGTGCGTTCCCCATAGGGCTCCGCACCACACCCGTTGTGCTGTTGGACGGGCTACCCGCGCTGAGCGTGGGGTCCGGTCCAGCAGTCCCGACAGGGATTGGTACGCGCGTTGGCGCGAAACCCGCTGCCGCTGGCTGGTCCCGACACTGCGGCTGATCTACCAGCCCAGATGAATTGCCTCCTCTGGGACTCGCACCCAGACTCGACGCGTGTGCAGTCATTTCCGTCGCCGTTACTCGCTGGCGCGTTCTCGCGTCCCCTCGATCACCGCGTCCACGCAGTGCTGCAGCACCATCATGTCGAGCGTGAAAACCTCATCTGGATCGACCTCCGCCGGATTGTCGATCGTCGTGTACGGCATCCCCCGTCGGCGGATGACCGCACGGCCGCTGTTCGCGGGCAGGTCGATCGGCTCGTCGGCGAGGAACTGCTCGGCGTTGCGGGCGTAGGAGCGGTAGATCTCGGCGGAGAAGTCGACAATCCGCGGTGCCGTCATGACGAAATATACTGCGCCGCAACGATAATCACCGCCACTCAAACGAACCTGTCAGGCGCTCTCAGGTGGCCTTGTTGCCACGGCGGTGCTCGATCCAGGCATCCAGCGCGTTCCGGAAGAACTCGACCTCCTTGGGGGTCAAGTCGAAGTCGACTACCCAGTCCTCGGCCATGATGAGTGCGCTCACGATGTCGCTATCCTCCGATTCGCCGACGATCTCGAAGTGGTGTCCATCCTTGGTGTCCATGGACAGACAGAAGCCGTCGCCCTCGGGTACTTTCACCTCCTGGTCCTCGGGTACTTTCACCTCCTGGTTCAGAATTTCGGCCATGGCCAGCCCCGCCTCGATGTCGAGTACTTCGCCGATCCCCCTGGCGAAGTCCGCGTGATGCTCCTCCGCCTTTCGCGCGGAGCCATACTCGAGAAAGGCGTCCACTACCTCGCGGTTCTTTTTTGCTAGCTGGGCGTTGGCGAAGCTGACCAGGCATGTCGTGCAGAAGCGGACTAGCCCCAGGTCGGCGCCGGGCTCCTGGACCGAAAAGACGGCTGGCTCGCTGCATCTTTCGCATGGTGGTATCACTTCTTCTTCTCACTTCCGAATGGGATTCTTTCGATGTCCCCGGGCCTGAGTATCCGGAGAAGCGCGCGGTAGACCTGGCCGGTCTTTTGGGGAGTACTGTTAGCCGCCCAGGAAGCGCTGGGTGGCGTCGTAGACGTCGCGTTGGTAGGCATGATCGCGGGAGCGGGCCGAGGACAGCTTCGCACGTCCGGTGTCCACGGCGCGGACCGCACGGATATAGCTGCCGCTCGGGTGGGCGGGTCGGGTGGCCGTCGCGACCACCGTGCGCGCCGGCTGCTCCGGTGAGGTCATCAACGGTGCGCCGACGAGGCCGATCAGGTGCAGCGGACCGCCCGCGCTGCGCTGGAATCCGGTGCGCACGGCCCCCGGGTCCACCGCGTATACCTCGATCCGGTCACGCCACCGCTCGGCCAGTGCGTAGGTATAGGCGAGATTGGCGAGTTTGCTCGACGCGTACGCGCGCATCTGTGTCCACTCCCCCGGCAATGCCCAGTCCTCGATCGGGCGGGCCCGCGCTTCCAGATACGAGGTCATCATGATCACCTTCGGCAATGAATTAGGCTGTCCGCCAATCGGTTTCATGATCGACTCCAGGCTGTGGGCAAGTCCGGCGGCCGCCAGGTGGTTGACGGCGACGGTCCGTTCCACGCCGTCCGCGGTGAGGCCGTGCCGATCGAACGCGGCGCCCGCGTTGTTGACCAGGACGCCGAGACCGTCCGGTGCGGCGCGGTGCACTTGATCGACCAGTCGCCGCACTCCCGACCGTGTTTCGAGGTCGGCATCGACGGGGATCAGACCGCCGGGCACGTCGCCCATGCGCGCTGCCGCCTCCCGCGCACGCTCCCCGCTGCGCCCGTGCACCAGTACGGTCCAGCCGAGCCGCGCCAGCGCGCGACCGGCCGAGAATCCGATACCGCTCGTCGCTCCGGTCACCAGCGCGGTCGAAGCCGACGGGACCGCCAATGGATTCGTTGTGTCCATTGCTCTCATTCTCGGAGCGCAGAATGGAATGGCAATACCAAAATCGAGTCCGGAGATTCCCAATGCCTGCGTCTACCGAAACCCTGACCGCCAAAGGACTGCGTAGCCGCGCCAGGATCGTCGACGCCGCCGCGCGCCTGATGCTCGCGAACGGTGCGCACGGCACCACGATGGAGGCGATCCAGTACGAGGCGGGCGTCAGCGCCTCGCAGCTCTATCACTACTTCGACAACAAACGGGATCTGCTGGCGGCGGTCATTCAATCGAGCACGGAGGTCGTGGTCGCCAACAAGTGGCTGCTCGAGATGCGCTCGCTGCATGATCTGCGCGCGTGGCGGGATGCGGTGGTCGCCGCCGCGCGCGCGACCGGCTGTCGCACGGGGTGTCCGCTGGCCTCGTTCGCCGAGGACATCCCCGATACCGATCCGGAACTCCTCGAACTGGTGGCCGCCGGATTACGCCGCCTCACCGCCGCCGTGGCCGATGGCCTCACCGCCATGCGCGATGCGGGAGAACTGCGCGAGGACACCGATATCGACCGCCTGGCGCTCGTCGTCGTCACCGCCTACGAGGGCGGCATGCTCGTCTCCCGGGCCCAGCGCGAGCCCGCACCGCTGGAGGCGGCCCTCGACGCCGCCGTCGCCTGTGTCGAGACACAGGCTGCTCGCACGGATCGATGACGTCGAACGGATCGCGGCCGACAGCCCGCACCGACCCCACGACCACCTACTTCGCAACACGACCTACGTGTGAATTTGCGCGGCGACGGCTTCGTTGGAATATTGTCGTGTTCCACATAGAGCGGAACATGGCCTGCCAGCATAGCTTGCGTTGTTTCCGTCAGTCGGCGAGCTGGTCTAAGAGCGGCGGGGCCGTGCGAGTAAAATGGCTCAGAACACACTGAATTCGCCATTTGTGCGTGCGAGGAAATGGTGGAGGCCCGCCGGGGTGGTTCCCTGGTGGCCGGGAATGATCCAGAGCGCGGTTCGAGCGTCACGATGCACCGATGTAGCCACAGTCGCCGATATGTCAGCCCTTGGTCCTACGGTGGCGCCTATGTTTGGTGGGCGATATCGCGGGCCGTTGAGTGGGGGACCGAAGCCTGGAGCGTCGGTCTCGGAGATCGATGTCTTCGCCGCGCTGAACGTGATCCTCGGAAAAGGTGTCCTCGGACCACCGGGTTGGGTGCGGCCAGACATGGTGTTCTCGATCGAGGGCGAGCGCCTGCGACGCATCGGTGAGGGCTGGCGAAGCCTCGTCGGCAACAACCGCCGGTACGACCTGATTGTCGAGTACGACGGAGAGTATTGGCACCGCCACCACGAGCGCCGTGACATCACCAAGTACCCCGACGTCGGGAGGGGCTACGAGGTGATGCGGCTGCGCATGCAGCCATTGCGCAGGCTGCGGCCGGCCGACATCAGCGTTCCGAGCCGTGCTGATGCGACGACGTGTGCGAGGCTCGCGCTGCTGCACCTCGCTCACCGTCCACGCCCCTTCCTCATCTCCGAGCCGCTCTTGGAGAGGATCGGTTTCTACCTGCAATTCTGCGCCACGCCGCTCGCGGAGGGCGATATCGCGTGCGGGCTGTGCGCTGAGCTCGACCACATCCTGCAAGGCGGCCTTGAGTTCTATCCCACGGGCAGTTCAACTTTCCAGGCGAATCGTTCATCGCTGGGGGACTTCGTTCAGCGTGCTCGAGAGTTGTCGGAGAGGAGCGAGTTCATAGAAGGTCTATGGGTGCCAGACCCGCACGAGCGTGGTTGGGAACAGAACGAGGTGGAAGCGGTGTCTCCGGAATTCAGACCGCGTCACCAGATCGCGCCCGGACATCACGAAGCCCAGGACAGGCAGAGTGCATTGACTGAGTAGTCCAGTCCCCGAGCTTGTGCCGAGACAGCCGGTGGGCCGAGCATCTGCTCGACGCCACCGGCTGTTCGCTGTTCGTCTATTGCGGGGCCTATTTGGTGCGATCGATGGCCTGTTCGATCCAGCCGGTCTGCACGGGGGCGGCGGTGTCGGGTTCATAGCCGGTGGCCGGGAACGTGGCCGTGTCGCCGTTCTGGGGGGCCGTATCGCGGGATCGAGCAGGTCGTGATCGACCCCGAGGACGAATACCGTCGCCTCTGCGAGTCCGTGGGCGGCACCAACCGAAAACGCGCTCATCACCACCGATCCCAGCGAATTAGACCGAGTTTGTGTCAGTGCGCCGGGCCCGCACGAAGGTGAGTTCTTCGCCGGACAGTGGCCCGGTAGCCCATCGGCTGCCGACCCGTAGTCGGGGAGGCTTTCGGTGGTTTTGGGACATGATGAGACATTCGTGAGGCAGGGTTCAGGGGTGCGTCGCACTCCTGATGCCGTCCAGTAGCAGATCGACGACGCGCCCCACTGCGACGGTGCGGTCTTCGGTGGGCCGTGTGTAGATCTGCACGGTCATCAGCCGGGCGATATCGGCGGCGTCGACGTCGGAGCGGAGTGTGCCGTCGTCGTGGGCTCGCGTCACGAGTCGAGCGATGGAGTCGGTGACCGTCGCGCGCACCTGAGTCGATACCGGATCGGCCTGCATGCGCGTGTGCAGGGCGGGTTCCACCGAGGAGGCGAACGCGCCGACGTCGGCGAGGGCGCATTCGCGCAGGAAACGGCCCAGCGCCGACCAGGCGTCGCGCTCCTCGCGGGCCGCTGCGGCGCAACGGTCGGCGAGATCGGTCAGGTAGGCGTGCGCGGCGGCGGAGATGAGTGCGTCGCGGTCGGGGAAGCGGCGGTAGAGCGTGCCGACGCCGACACCGGCATGGTCGGCGACCTCTTTCATCGACACGTCAATACCCTTGTCGCGGAACAGGATCAACGCCGCCGCGACGATCTGGTCGCGGTTGCTGCGGGCATCGGCCCGCAAGGTCTCGGCCGCCATGCGCGCCTCCCGGTAATAACTGGACGAATATCTTCCACTTATGCTACCTTCTGGAAGTGGACGAAAATCGTCCAGTTATTTGAAGGGTGTGCGACATGGACAAGAAGGTGCTGATCTCCGGCGCGGGCGTCGGCGGCGCGACGGCTGCATACTGGCTGGCCCACAAGGGATTCGACGTGACGGTTGTCGAGCGGGCCGCAACGGAGCGCTCCAGTGGCAATCCCGTCGACGTGAAGGGGCCGGCGGTCGAGGTGGTCGAGAAGATGGGCGTGATGCCACGGCTGCGGGAGGTCGCCTCCGCGGTGGACCGGATGACGTTCGTCGATGCGGCAGGCCGGCGGGTGGCCGGTGTTCCGCTGCGCATGTTCCAGGGCGGCGCCGGCGAGCGGGAGGTCGAGGTGCCGCGCGCCGACCTCGCCTCGATCCTGCTCGACGCCGCCCGTGACCGCGTCGAATTCCTCTGGGGCGACACGATCACCGACCTGTCCCAGGACGCGGCGGGCGTCGATGTCGGTTTCGCTGCCGCTCCACCCGCACGGTTCGATGCGGTGATCGGCGCCGACGGTCTGCACTCGGCCGTGCGGCGGCTGGCCTTCGGGCCGGAACAGCAGTTCGTGCGCCATGCCGGAATGTATGTGGCGACGCTGCCGATCGGCGTACCGTTCGGTGACGACACCGAAGTCATCATCTACAACACACCCGGCCGGGCGGTCTCGATACACCCGACCAAGGGACATGCGATCGCGACGTTCATGTTCCGCGGTGACGCGGTGCCCGGCTACGACCACCGCGACCTGGCTCAGCACAAGAACCTCGTCGCCGAAGCATTCCCCGACGCCTCATGGCGACTGCCGGAACTGCTGGACCAGGTACACACCGCCGAAGATCTGTACTTCGACTCCGTGAGCCGGGTCCGGGCGCCGCACTGGTCCACCGGGCGCATCGGACTGGTCGGGGACGCGGCCGCCGCGGTGTCGTTGTTCGGCGACGGCTCAACCCTGGCCATCGCCGGCGCCTACCGGCTCGCCGAGGAATTGAGCCAATCACCGACCGACATAGCCGACGCGCTGCGCCGCTACGAAACCGGCCACCGACCCCTGGTCGATTCCAAACAACAGGGATTCCGCGCCGCACGCGCCATGCTGCTACCCCGGCACCCGGACCGGCATCGCGTTGCGCAACACCGCCGCCCGGCTCGCACCCGCACTCGCCGGGATCAGGCGAACGCGTACCGCGTAATTCCAGGCCCGCCGCGAGAAACCAGCGAGAATACTAGTGCCGTGTCCAGGAAGGTTGACGCTGTAACCGCGGCCTGGGGTGGCGGGTTGATCATCGGCGGGTGACCGGTGATGCTGCCGGTGGAGGCGATGACCTGTTTTGTTCGGCCCGACCCCACGGAAACGCACGGTTCGCATTCTGGTTTGTATCGGATGGGCCGGTGGGTGTGGTGATCCTGGGCCGATACCATTGGCGACTTGCCGCCGGGCGAGGTGACGTTCGCCCCGATAGAAGAAGCGCCTTTCAGCCCGAGGAGTTCGGTACTACCTATCGCGCGGTGAACCGGCCGATGCCTGCCGGAGGCCATCGAATTGCGGGGGTGGGCGTGTGCATGCGGTACTCGGGAATGGAAGTGGTAAGGGTGACACCGGGCCGATATCCTGTGCATATTGTGGGGAGGTCGACCATGGACGATGCTCTGCAAATACCGCATCTGAGAGCCACCGCAGACTTGGAACTCCGCCCGTGGTCGTTGTCCGCGGCAGACCTCGAGCTTGTGAGGGAAGCTTCTGCCGACGACCTGATTCCTATAACCACGGTGCCTGCGACCTTCTCGCTCGAGGCCGCAACGAGGTTTGTCGAACGCCAGCGGCAACCAGCGACCGATCGAACCGGATACCCGATGGTGATCGTCCGGCGACGGGATAACACACCACTGGGAAGCATCGGCCTGTGGTTGAAGGACATCGACGAAGGCCGCGCATCGCTCAGCTACTGGGTGGTCCGCTCTGCCCGCGGCCATGGCGTCGCCGCGCATGCTCTGGCGGCAATGGCTACCTGGGCGCTGGAAGAGCTGCATATCCCACGGCTACAGCTCTATGTGGAACCTTGGAACCGCGCTTCGATCCGCACTGCGGAGAGAGCCGGTTTCGAATGCGAAGGGCTCCTCAGATCGTGGCAGAAGGTTGGCGATCGACGCCGCGACATGTTCATGTACGCGCGCGTGGCAGCGGGAACCTTCGCCGAGGCGGATGGAGTTCACATCGGTTAGACCTCGATGGCCGGTTGCCCGGCCGTCTCGGGTGATCGTGAACCGATATCACTGCTGTCCCAGTGTTCGATAGGCCCGGTGGTGCCGGGTACTCACCTCATGGTCGACCCCCACGGCCTCGCTTGCAGAATTACTCGAGACTATGCTTGATCTGCGTTTGTACGCACCGCCAGTGGATAAATCCGCTCGAAAATCTGATGAATCGCTCACCCTCTCTATGAGAGGACCGTCCGATGGGTTTTGCAGAGATGCGCCGGTTCCGGCGTGATCCGTTGGGTTTCCTCGAGAATCTGCGCCGGACCAGCCCGGTAGAGGTGTTCGGGCTGCCGTGGGGCGGGTGGTGTGTCGGCGATACGGGTCTGGCACTGACGGTGCTGAGTGACCGCGCGTTCAATGCGGAGAAGTCCGGTTTCTTCGGTTCTATGCTGCCTTCGCGGTCTGCTCAGGTCGATTTCGGCCGTGCGGTGCGCGCGATTCTGCGGACGCATACGCCCAAGTATCGCGAGTCCCTGGCGGCGGCGGTGATGGAAATGCCCTCCATCACCCGCTGGCCCGCAGCGGGGGTCGAGCTGGTGTATCGGTGCACCGCGGACCTGTTGCTGCACCCCGATGGTTCTCCCGAGTTGCGGCATTTACTGGAGCGAAACGCACGCGTGGGCGCGCTTCGCCCAGCCCGAATGGCGCAGCGGGCGCGGGCGCAGCTGTTGCGCGTCAAGCTGTCCACCGCGCTGAACGAGCAGATCCGGGACCGGCGCAGCGCCACCGGCCGCAGTGCGGAAGCCGAACCACGGGATCTGCTCGATGCCGTGATCGGTGCCTGTCCCGACGGCGTCGCCGATACAACGGTGGCGCGGCTGTATGTGCTGATGTTCCGGTCCATTGTGGGACCACTGGGCTACTCGCTCGCGTGGTCGGTGCTGCTGGGCAGTCTCCACTCTCCCGGCGCACCATGGCCATGGCCCGTCGACTGGGTGGTACGTGAGGCCCTGCGGCACCGGCCGGTGTCCTGGATGGTCAGCCGTCCCGTCCCCTATCCCGCCGAGTTCGGGGGGATCGCCTTCCAGACCGGCGACCTCCTATCCGTCAGCCCCTATCTGCTCCATCACGACGACAACCACTGGACCAGGCCAGGAGCATTTCAACCCGACCGCTGGATTCGACCGAGCGAGCACGGCCCATTTGTACCCTTCAGTTCCGGCCCCTTCACCTGCGCCGGCGCCGCGGTCGCCCACGATCTGGTCACCGATGCGGCCACCGCCCTCATCGAGAACACCGCTATGCGCGTCATCAGCGGAGGTGATACCCGCCCGATCGTGACCAATGCCGCGACCCCCAGGCCGTTCACCCTGCTGCGTACCCCCACAAGCCCTGGCCACGCCCGACCGAGCCCCAGGAAGGAGGTGACATCATGATCAAGGCATTGCTGTTCATCATCACCAACAAGCCGACCCGTACCTGGGACCCCGCTCAATACGGATGATTCTGCTACCGGCTGGATGGCTCGACCAACGCTACGAGGTCTCCGCCGGCCTGGACGCGCTCGGCCGGCGGATCGGTGTGGGCGCGCGCTCGGCACCCCAGTCGCGTTCACCGATTGGCGTCCAGCACTGCTGCGAGGCCTTCTTGTAGGTCCTTGACGAAATACTCGGGAACCTCGAGTGAGGGGAAATGTCCCCCGGCTTCGGGCGAGTTCCATCGGACGATCTGTCGGTACCGCTCCTGTGCCCAGGGGCGCGGGCACTTCTCGATGTCGCGGGGATACACGGTGATCGCCGACGGGACGTCGACCCGAAGTTCGGGGTCGAGCGAGTCGTGGCTCTCGTAGTAGATGCGGGCCGACGATGCGCCGGTCCGCGTCAGCCAATACAGGGTGACGTCGTCGAGAACGCGGTCTCTGGAGATCGTCTCGAACGGGCTGTCTTCGGTATCTGTCCACTCGGCGAACTTGTCGAGGATCCAGGCGAGAAGCCCGACCGGTGAGTCGACGAGCGAGTAGCCGATGGTCTGCGGTCGGGTCGCCTGCTGCTTCGCGTACGCCGCGTGGTGGCGCCAGAAATCGCGGGTTTGCTCCGTCCATTCGCGTTCGGTCGCCGTCAGTCCTTCCGTTGTCAGCCCGGGCGGTGCCTGCGCGGTCGTTGTGTGGATGCCGAGAACGTGCGCCGGGAACCTGCCGCCGAGGACCGTGGTGATCACACCTCCCCAGTCGCCGCCGTGGGCTGCGAACTTGCTGTAGCCGAGCCTCTCCATGAGTTGCACCCATGCGGCCGCGATCTTTTCGGTTCCCCACCCGGTGGTGGCCGGTTTGTCGCTGTAACCAAAGCCTGGTAGCGATGGGGCCACGACGTGGAACGCCGGCGTGTCCGCGTCTTTCGGATCTGCCAGCTCGTCTACTACATCGATGAACTCGGCAATGCTGCCCGGCCAGCCGTGCGTCAAGATCAGGGGAGTGGCATCTGCGCGCTCGGATCGGCGGTGCAGGAAGTGGATTCCCAGATCGTCGATGGTCGTGCGGAACTGGCCGATCCGGTTGAGGCGCGCTTCGAACGACCGCCAGTCGTACCCGGTGCGCCAGTAGTTCACGACGTCGACGAGATCGGCGAGCGGAACGCCCTGTTCCCATCTGCGAGGGTCGGGGGCGGCGCGATAGACCGTCTCGGCTTCCGGTAGCCGCGCTGTGGCCAGTCGCGCGCGTAGATCGTCGAGGACGGCGTCGGTCGCGTGGGCTTCGAATGCTTGCACGTCGACGGGGTCGCGGGTGAAGACCGGATCGAGGTGGCCAAGTGCAGGCATGAGACCTCCTGTTCATCGCGGAACCGGCTTCGGCCTATCGAGAACCGGCTAAGACGGTTCTAGCATGGCTCCGCATCGGCCGGCAACCAGCTAAGGTGGTTCCATGCCTGCTGGGCTCCCTGACTTTCGCCTCGGTAACGTGCTAGCGACCAGCTTCACGGGGACTCTGTCCGAGCGCCATGGCGACCGTGTGGAACGCATTCCCACGCCGCAGCGACTCGTCGACTGGCTGGTCGTGTACGGCCTGGCCGTGGACTCCTGCACTACCGCCCAGCTGGAACTCGCCTGGGAACTGCGGGAATCGATTCACGCCGTCGCGACAGCGGCCGCGCTCGGAGACGCTCTTCCCGCACCTGCTGTCCAAGTCATCAATGACAGCAGCATTCGGGGTCGGGCGGCGGCCGTTCTGACATCCGAGGGCAGGCGTCAATGGCGACTCGGCTCCGCTTCCTGCGTAGAAGATGCCCTAGGCGTGATCGCCGCCGATGCGATCAGCATCGTCGCGGGCGAACGGAACGGAAGACTGGCCTTGTGTGCCTCGCCAACCTGCCGAGCGGCCTTCTTCGACACCAGCCAAAGCCGCACCCGCAAATGGTGTGACATGAACACGTGCGGGAATCGTCAGAAGAAGGCGCGTTTCAATGCCAATCAGCGCAAGGGGCTCCAAGGCTGACTGCAGTCGGCCATAGTATGACTTGAATCGAGAGCGGATCTCCGGCGCGGTGCGGGCCGGTTTCGCACCGTCTCCGGCCGAGTGGAGCACCTCCGCTACATCCTGGCGTCCCATGCCGGCGACTTCGAATCTCGAACCATAGTTTATGGTTCGGTACTCCGCCATAATGGCCGCGCCCGGCATTCCCACCACTGGAGCCAGTCGTTGCGGTGGCGATGAGACACTCTGACGGTGAGCGAGAAACCCGTCGGCGAGATGTCCAGCAGCACATTCGATTACGACGACGAATTGCCGCGACTCCCCATCCCGACGTTGGAGGAGACGTGCGAACGGTTTCTCGAGCGATGTTCGCCGTTGCTGACCGACGAGCAACTGATGGTCACGACAGCGGCCGTGGATCAATTCCTTGCGTTGGACAGTCCGGCCCGGACGTGGCAGGCCGAGATAGAGCGATTCGATCGGACGCCGGGCGTCCACAGTTGGCTCGACGCCTTTTGGAGATCTCGCCATCTCGGCTACCGCGACAGTATCGCGCTCAGTGCGAATTCCTTCTTCTTGCTCACGGACTCGGAGCACGGTCAACTCGAACGCGCCGCCGAACTGATCGCGCGCGCCACCGCGTACAAACTCGAACTCGACGCCGAGATGATTTCGCCCGTGATTCTTCGCGGCCGTCCGGTGTCCATGCACCAGAACAGGTGTCTGTTCTCTACCACCAGAATCCCCGGCATCGAATTCGACGCCGTGCGCTCCGCTCACAGTGCCGGAGAACCAGGCTCGTCAACGGTCCGGCACATCGTCGTCCATTTCCGTCGTCAGGCGTTCCGAATGGATGTCCTCGCAGCGGACGGTACCCCACATCGCATCGAGGATCTGATCGCCGGGCTGGATGCGATCAGGGGAGCCGATCCGGCCGCGGAGCCGTCGCCGGGAGCGCTGACAACACAACCGCGCGCGGCATGGGCGAGGGCCCGCCAGGCTCTCCTCGAAGATCCGGACAACGCCGCCGCGCTGGAGACGATCGAGACGGCACTGTTCTGCGTCGCGCTCGAGGACTTCGCGCCCCGAGACGAACACTCGGCCTGTAACGCGCTCCTGCATGGTGACGGCGAGAACCGCTGGTACGACAAGGCGTTGACATTCATCGTGTTCGCCGATGGTCGCGCGGGCGTCAACATCGAGGAGTCCGGCCTGGACGGAACCACGGTTGCCGGCTTCTGCGACGCGATTCTGGCGAATGCGCCAGCCATCTCGGCGGACCGGCCCGGCCGAGCGCCCGAGATATCGCCCATCGAATTCCGTTTCGATGAGGACCTGCGGCACGAGATCCGGCAAGCCGCCGCCGACTTCGGCAAACAGGCGGGCGAGATCGCCACGGAGGTGGTGACATTCGACGACTTCGGCTCGGACACGGCCAAACGTCTCGGAATATCGCCGGATGCGTTGGTGCAAGTGGCTTACCAACTGGCTCATCAACGGTCCAGGGGATTCCTCGGCAGCACCTACGAATCCGTAGCCGTGCGGCATTACCGCCACGGCCGCACCGAAGCGCTCCGGGCGGTCACCCCCGAAGTCGTTCGTTTCGTGGCATTGATGAACGACTCGACCGCTACGCACACCGCTCGCGCCGAAGCGCTACGTGCCGCGGCGGGAGCACACGTCGCCAACACCAGAGAATGCCAGGCGGGGCGTGCTCCCGAACGGCATCTCGTGGAGCTACAGCGAATTCAGCGTCAGCACGGCGAAAAGCCGCTCGCGATCTACGAATCTCCCGGCTGGCGGATTCTGCGTGACGACTATCTCAGTACCAGTGCTGTGTCGTCGGTCAATGTTCGGTTCTTCGGTTTCGGGCCGCCGACCGCCGATTGCATCGGGATCGGCTATATCCTGCAGCCCGGCAGCTTCGGCGTACACCTGAGCGGTTCCAAAGGCATCGAACAACACATGCTCGAATTCGCACACGCCCTCTCTGTCGCCATCCCGGAGTTGTGCGCCCTGCTCGAGACGACATCCGTCGGCTAGCTTTGCGTATCGATGACTGCTCGTCCGATCGCCAGGAGTAGACATTCCACCCGAAAGTGAGTGGGAGTGAAAGCCTACCGAGAGCTTCTGGCAAATCGGACAGTATGCAATATGGTGCTGATCAGTCTGCTGTTCCGGACTGTTCTCAACTCCCAATCCCTGCTGTTGGTAATGCATGTGCGGCACACGTTGCATCTTTCCTACGGTGCTGCGGGCTTGTTGAGCACTGTGGTCTACCTGTGCATGGCCGGAACCGAGCTGCGGCGCGGCCCGCGTCTCGATCGATTGGGCTTGCGCCCCACCATGGCTCCATCGATCCTGGTAAACGGGATCTGCTGGCTCATCGCGCCATTCGCTCCGTTTCCGGTGTTGCTGTTGCTCGCGGCGTTGGCGGGATGGTTCGAAATACCGGTCATCAATGTCGCGAAACAGGCCATTACGGTCGCCACGACCGAACGGGAGCGAAGGCCGGCGCTCGCCGCGTACGAGGTGACCGCGGACGTGTCGCTGTTGGTCGGGCCGCCGCTGGGCGTCGCGGTGATGAATATCTGGGACACGGCGATGGTGCTGCTCGTGGTCCGGTTGGTGGCCGTGGGTTGCGGTGTCCTGTTGCTGAGACGGAACCCACCGCTGCGAACCGAGACGAGCGAAGTGTCACGGCGGGTCCCACGGCGATCCTGGTTGCAGACCGGCTTCGTGACAGCATGTGTCGGATACGCCGCGGCCGCCGCCGTCCTCTGTGCGGAGGAACTGAGTGTCATCACGGCCATGCACGACTTCCATGCCAAGCATGCGATCGGACTTGTGCTGGCCATCGGCGCAGCCGGTGCGGTGGCCGGTGGGTACGGGTACGGCGCGATCTCCAGAACCATCTCGCCATACGTTCTGCTGGTCGGACTCGGAATCGGCGTGTCGCTCTGCGCCCTCGCGGTCGGGCCGGTTTCGCTGGCCATAGCCGTTTTCGCGGTCGGCGTGCTGGCCGGTGCTGTTTTCCCGGCCTGTACCGATCGGATGAGTGCTGCTGCTTCTGAGGACGCGCTCGGAGAGGCCCTCGGCTTTCATTTCAGTCTGATGTGGGTCGGCGTAGCCATGGGAAGTATCGGGGCGAGTCAGTCCGTCGACTTCGCCGGTTCGTCAGGAGGCATCCTGGCCGCAGCCACGATCGGTATCGGCGCCGGAATCGGGCTGGGCCGAATCGCGGCTCGCGCCGGCCCCATTCCCGGCGCGCCCGGCCCAGTGAATCGAGCGTTCATCGTCACCGCGACCAGGCGGATACTGGATATCGCGCAGATCACCCTTGCTCGAAATACCGATGGTTCACTCGACGTCCGACTCGGCGGAATTTACGCCTTCGAGAAGAAGGTGAAGCAGCCGGTTACCGGACAGTGCAACGGAACCGAATCCTCAGCCGTATCGTCAATAGATTCCGAGGCTGCCGACCCGGGTCGAACCGGAATGCGACAATTCCCGACGCCTTGGACCGAAACTCCTTCATCTCCTCAGCGAAAAGGCTCACCGTGGAGCCGGCCACCCGCTTGAACTCCGCGGTTTCGTCAACTGCTGTGGCTGCCCGGCTATCGCATCAGCATGTAACTAGTATTTCGGAGGTCGACCAACCGTGACACTTATCCGTACGCACAGTTCGAATCATCCGAATCCGCTCGGGCGCACAACCAGCACCACCTACGAGAGGCGTAGTCTCGATCGCGCCGTAAACCTATCGGATGCGCATTGCCGTCAACCGCTGACGCCCTCCCAGATCGAAATTGTCGAACGATTTCCAGAGCTGTTCCACGAGGCGCGAAATCAATCGCAGTCCGAGCTGGAAGAGGCGTTCCTCACCGCCTTTCTGCGCCTGGCGGGCGAGCCGATGCATCAGGATGCATCCAGATATATGCTGTCGTATTCCGCATCATCCGCGATAACAATGGTGGTGAGTTACTGCGCTCGCGCGGGAAAGCGAGTCGCCTTGATCGAGCCGGTGTTCGACAATATCTCCTCGATTTTGCGCCGAGAGAATGTCCAGCTCGTGCCGCTGCTGGAACAGGATTGCACCGTCGAAGACCTGCCTGCGGCGATGGCTCGGCTCGATCCTGCGGTGGTCTGGCTGGTCTCGCCGAACAACCCCACCGGATGGACGCTGTCCGAACCGGGGTTCAGAACGTTGGTGCAGTGTTGCGTCGACCGTCGTTGCACCCTGGTTCTGGACTCGTCTTTTCGATTCTTCTCACCTCTGCCGAGCGGTTGGTCGCAGTACGAGGTCCTGGAGGAATCAGGAGTCTCCTATATTGTGCTCGAAGACACGGGCAAGACCTGGTCCACCAGCGAGATGAAAGTCGGATTGACGGTATGCAGTCCGGATATGTACGCAGATATGTACCGACTGCACGACGATCTGCTGCAGAGTGTCTCTCCTTTCCATCTCCGGGTGCTGACAGAATTCATCGAGGACAGTTCGAAGCATGGCATCGAACACAGCATCCTTCCTTCCGTGCTGGAAAATCGGGCTATCCTCCGCTCGATTCTCGCGGACGGGGGATTGGAATTCGTCACCGAATCGCGATCGCCCGTCTCGGTGGACTGGCTCCGGCTCCCCGAGGGACTCGAGTGTGAGAATTTCGTCCATGAGGCGATCTGGGAGGGAGTGCACGTGCTACCCGGAACGAACTTCTTCTGGAATCAGCCGGAGCGCGGGAGAAAGTTCGTCCGCGTCGCCTTGGCTCGCGATCCGCAACTGATGTCGGAGGGTGCGCAGTTGCTGCGAGACACCGCAGTCCGGCTCGCCGCGAAGGACGCATGACCGTGCGCGGTCGATCGAGCCGTTATCGCGCCTTGCTCACCGGGGCTGAATTGAAGGCAGCCGAGATCGAATGGCTTCGTCAGCGGAATATCGAGGTAGAAGTCTGCCGTCACGACCTGTCCGAAGTCGAATTGGCGCGCGCTCTGCTGGGCAAGGACGCATACATTCTCGGTGGTGTAGAGCGTGCGACCGCTGCCGCGTTGTCCACTGCCGACGACCTCAAAGTCATAGCGTTCATGGGTGTCGGGTATCACGCCTACATCGATACCGCAGCAGCGACCGCGGCGGGAATCGCGGTGACCAACGCGCCCGGAGCCAACGCACGCGCGGTCGCGGAATTCGCGATCGGTCTCATGCTCGATGCCTGGCGCGGCATCACAGACCTGACAATGGAAACGAAGGCCGGTCGATGGCCCGAGACCCGGGCACGCGACCTTTATGGGAAGACGCTGGGCATTGTGGGAATGGGGACCATCGGCACCATCGTTGCCCGGATAGCGGTCGGCGGGTTCGGGATGCGAGTGGTCTACGTGAGTCGAACAGCCAAACCGGAACTGGAAGGAGACATCGCCGCTCGCCGGGTCGAGCTACCCGAGCTGCTCGCCGAGTCCGATGTCATCAGTCTCCATGCTCCATACGGCCCGCAGACAGCCCGGATGATCGGCGAAGCACAACTCGCTGCCGTCAAGCCCGGCGCGATTCTGATCAACACTTCCGAAGCGGAGCTCGTAGATCCGGCGCCGTTGCGAACCGCGTTGCTCGACGGTCGCCTCGCGGCCGCTGCCATGGACGGCTACTACGTCGTGCCCGCGCCCTCCGACCAGAACGATCCCTTCGGGTTGATCGCGTTGGGCAACGACAAGCTTCTCGTCACGCCGCACGCGGCCGGCGCTACCGAGGAGTCCTACCGCGCGATGCTCGCGGCTAATGCCGAGTCGGTCGAGAACATCCTCGAAACAGGAGAAGACCCACGAGTCGTAAACCCTGGCTTCCGCGATCATGCCCGTTGGCTGCCGGTGCGCCACCGCCGCTAGGACGTCGGCACAGCCGTCGGACGGATCCATCATCGACGTGTTGCAGCACACCCCGCCCCTTGCACCCGGGTGGCTGGCGGGCGAAGCGCGCACCGCGGGGCATCCTGCCGCCGCGATGGACAGGTGCTTTCTCCACGGACTTGGGTATCCGGTCGGTGTCCTGCGGCGGTCTCCGTCGTACTACCTGGGACGGAGGAGCAGCATGACTCACACGACTCACACCGGGCTTTCCGGCACCGCCGGTCGCGTCGCCCAGAACAGCGTGTTCGCGCGGTTCGCCCGCGCGGGCTACGTCATGTCCGGCCTCGTGCATCTGCTGATCGGCTACATCGCCATCCGGCTGGCGTTCGGTGGCGGCGGGAGCGCCGATCAATCCGGGGCGATGGCCGAATTGGCCGATAAGCCGGGCGGGGTGTTCACTCTGTGGGTTGGTGTGGTCGCGTTCGTGATGATGGCACTGTGGCGGCTGGTGGAGGCGGTTTTCGGCAGCGCGTCGAAGCCGGGCGCCGACAGCTGGAAGTCCCAAGTCTTCGATCGGGTCAAAGCGCTCTCGCTGTGCGCTGTCTATCTCGCGTTCGCCGTGACCGCGTTCCGTTTCGCCAAGGGCAGCGGGCAACCGAGTAGCAGTCAGAGTGTGGGGCTCACGGCGCGCCTGATGCAGAACACGGCGGGGACGATCGCTCTTGTCGTGGGTGGGCTGGTCATCATCGCGGTCGGCGGCTACCACGTGCACAAAGGCGCCACGCAGAACTTTCTCGACGATCTGAGCGGACACCCGAGTGCTTTCGTGCGGCGGCTCGGCACGGTGGGTTACATCGCGAAGGGGCTGGCCGTCGCCGCGGTCGGGTTGCTGGTGATCCTCGCCGCGACCGAATCCGACCCGAACAAGTCCGCAGGACTGGACGGAGCCATCAAGACGCTCGGCGCGCAGCCCTTCGGTGTGGTTCTGCTCCTGGTCGCCGGCCTCGGCATCATCACCTACGGTCTCTACAGCTTCGTCATGGCTCGCAGCGCCAAGATGTAGCGCCTACCGCTCGGCGGTCAGAAGCCTTGGTTGCCGCCACAGCTCGTCGAGCTCCTCGGGCAGATCCGGGACCGATCGCCCGTAGGACGCGGCGAGTTCGCTCGGACTCTCGCTCCGCACCGACCAGCCGTGTCCGGTCAGCCACCGGGCGGGATCGGCTCGCTCGTCGTCGTAGAACAACTCGGCCGGGTCGATGTCGCCGAACGGGTTGCAGCGGTCGAAATACTTCTTCTCGATGTTCGCGAAGCGCTTGACGTCGGTTCCCGCCACGAAGCTCTCCACGGCCAGCTCGCTGCCAGGGGTGGACCAGCCGTCGATGTGCTCGAAGAGCTTGTCCTGCGCGGCCCCGGGTAGATAGGGCAGCAGGCCCTCGGCGGACCATGCGGTCGGTTCGCCGGGTTCGAAACCCGCGCTGCGCAGCGCGGCAGGCCAGTCCTCGCGCAGGTCGACGGCCACCGGGCGACGATCCGCCTTCGGCCGCGCGCCGTTCTCGGTGAGGACTTTCTCCTTGAATTCCAGAACTTTGGGCTGGTCGATCTCGAACACCGTGGTACCCGCGGGCCAGTCGAGGCGGTATGCCCGCGCGTCCAATCCGGCGGCGACGATAACGGCTTGCCGAACGCCCCGCGCCGCGGCCGACGAGAAGAAGTCGTCGAAGAACTTCGTGCGGAAGCCCATGAACCCGGGTACCAGCGGGATGTCGTCCAGTTGGGAAGGGTCCGCCAACAGTCCGTTGAAATGTCGATGGCCCGAGGCCGCGACGAACAGGGGCGCGTAATCGTCCCGGATCAACGGATCGGGAGCGGATGTCTCCAGCGCCCGGAACGTCGCGACGCCCAATGCGGTGAGTCCGACACTACTGACGATGTCCCATACGTCTCCCTCGGTGCGCATAGGTCAGCCCACCACGGCGGTCTCGTGCTCCAGCACTTCGCTGGCCGCGCGTTCGCCCGAGCGAATGGCCCCGTCGATCCAGCCGCACATGACCGCCGAACTCTCGGTGCCCGCCCAGTGGACGCGGCCACACGGCTCGCGCAGAGCGTGGCCGAATTGGGTGAGCACACCGGTGGGCGCGTGGCTGAGCATCCCGCCGCCGGAATAGCGCTCGGCGCTCCAGTCCTGCTCGATGTAGTCGACGGGTGAGCCGGCCTGCCGGCCGAATCGCTCGACGAGTGCGTCGAGGATCGCGATGCGGCGCTCCGCGTCGTCGAGTCGGGCCAGCTGCCGTGCGATCGGTCCCTCGATGATGACGCACAGGACTCCGGGCCGCCCGGTGTCCGTGCACGCGTCGACGGTGATCGTCGCGGGCGAACCCGGCGCGGCGGACTGTCCCGACAGCCCGTCACCGCGCCAGAACGGCTCGTCGTACACCACGGAGACCTTGATGATCGAACCGCTCGGCATGCGCTGATGCAGGAAAGCGCGATCGGCGGGCAGCATCGGCCGGTACGAGATCTGGCCGGCGATAGCGAGGGGAACGGTGACGATCGCCCGGCGCGCGCGCAGCCGGAGGTCGGTCGCGCGGACGGTCACCCCCGAGTCGTCCTGATGGATGCAGCGGACCGGCTGCGAGAGGTGGATCGCATCGCCGAGCTCGGCCGCCATCGGACGGTAGATCGCGCCCATGCCGCCGACCGGCCGCGCGTCCTGCGCCGCGTCTTTGACGCCGAGGACGAAGCTCGGCCCGCCACCCGAGGCCATCTGGTACAGGACGAACAGCAACGAGACCTCCGAAGCCGCCGAGGTGTAGCAGCCCGCGATGGCGGTCTCGAGCAGATCGTGCGCGGGCTTGGAAAGGACATTGGCTTCCAGCCAGTGCGCCAGGCTTACCTGATCCCATTTGTCGGCTTTCTTCGCCGCCCACGGCGCTTCCAGCGGAACCGACTTGCACATATGTCCCAGCTCGAGGAATACCGCGCCGAGGTTCATCGACGCCCACGGGCTCATCGTCCACGGGATCGTGCCCGTGTAGCGGTGCTGCTTGCCGTCGACGACCATCATGGCCTCGCCGTCGGTGTACTGCTTGTAGCTCGGTACGCCGAACTCGGTCATCAGCGCTTGGATGCGGTCCTGTCCCGGCCCGATCCAGGCGCCGCCGCGATCGATCCACGACCCGTCGTCGCGTACCTGGGTGAAGGTGCGGCCGCCGAGCCGGTCCCTGGCTTCCAGCAGCGCCACCGACCGACCCATCTGTTTCAGCCGCAGCGCGGCCGTCAATCCCGCGAATCCCCCGCCGATTACGCAAAAGTCGACGTCTGTCATGGCGTGCCGTCCTCGGGTTGCAGTTTCGCGCACGGCCGCCGTGCTACTGCGCTCGACCGGCGCACTCGACACAGCGGGTGCGATTCGCCTTCGATCAGGTCAACGCGTCGAATATCGGGGCAATTCTATAGCAACTTGCAGTGAGGGGTCATCTCGAGTCGTTTCCGGTGCAGAGGGCGTGCGAGCTGCTTAGGCTCACGAATCTTGCTGCCCGATCGCCTGGAGCCTCCTCGATGACGACGTCCCCGCCCTCCGCACACAGCCGCGCACCGCACGGTTCGCCGATCGACACCGACGGCCCGCGGATTCCTTTGTTCGCCGCGGAATTCGCCGCGGACCCGCACAGCGCCTATCGCGAGATGCGGGAGCGTTACGGATCGCTGGCGCCGGTGGAATTGGCCCCGGGTGTACCTGCCACCTTGGTGCTCGGGTATCACACCGCCGTGCGGATCTTGAACGATCCGGAGCACTTTCCGGCCGACCCCCGCACGTGGCAGCAGGACATCGCCGCCGACTGCCCGGTGCTGCCGATGATGCAGTGGCGGCCGAACGCGTTGCGCAACGCCGGAGCCGAGCATGCCCGCTATCGGCAGGCCAACGTCGCGGGTCTGGCCAAGGTCGACCTGTACGGCTTGCACGACACCGTGGCGCAGCTGGCGACACCGTTGATCAATTCGTTCTGCGCGGACGGGTCGGCGGATATCGTGCGCCAGTACGCTTTTCCGCTCGCTTTCGCGGTGCTGAACGCCATGCTGGGTTGCCCGGCCGAGATCGCGCAGCGCGCCGCGACCGGTATGGCCGCGATCTTCGAGGGCATCGACGCGGAACGCGGGAACAAGATGCTGACCGATTCGCTGGCCGAGTTGACGGTACTGAAGCGGGCCGATCCAGGCGACGACATCACCACGCGCATGCTCAGGCACCCATCCGGGCTGAACGACACCGAGATGGTCCACCAGCTGGGCACGCTCTACGGCGCGGGCATCGAGCCGCAGCAGAATCTGATCGTCAACACCCTGCTGCTGATTCTCACCGACGAGCGGTTCGGCGGCAGCGTGCTCGGTGGCAGTCTGTCGACCCGGGACGCGCTCGACGAGGTGCTGTTCAACGACCCGCCGATGGCGAATTTCTGCTTCAGCTTCCCGAAGCAGCCGATCCTGATCGACGACGTCTGGTTGCCTGCCCATCAGCCGGTCGTGATCAGCATGGCCGCCTGCAACACCGATCCGGCGATCCGCGCCGAACGCTACGCGGGCAACCGCGCCCATCTCGCGTTCGGCGGCGGGCCGCACGCGTGTCCGGCGAACTCGCTGGCTTACCTGATCGCCCAGGACGCGATCGATCAACTGCTGGACGCGCTGCCGGAGCTACGTCTCGCGGTGCCGGTGGACGAGCTGACCTGGCGTCCCGGTCCGTTCCATCGAGCGCTGACCGCCTTGCCGGTCGTATTCCCTGAGTCGCAGGCGCTGCCGCTGCCGTAGTACCCGGGCCGGGTCGGAAACGCGAAAGCCGGATCGCTGACCATCTCGGTGACGTGCACGGTGGGCCGATATCCGAGCTACTACCCGGACACCGCGCTGGGGGGCATGGTCGCCGCGGTCGGCGGGCTGGTCTGTCAGGCCCGGGTACCTGTTCGCGCCGAGGCGTACGGGCGACGGGTGTGCTTCGGTGCGCGGGTCGGAGTTACCCGGCATCCGCGAGCAGCCGGTAACGGATCTCCAGCCCGTCCAACAGGGATTCCAGACCGACTTCGAAGGCGTCCCGATCGATTCTCTGCTGCCGCTCGGCCAGCAGGTGCGCCTCGTTCAGGTGCGGATAGGCGTCGGCGTATACCGCGACGTCGGAAGGGAAGCCCGCGGCGAACGATCCAAGCGACGCTCCGGTGAGGAAGTAGCGCATGGTCGTGCCGACCGTGGTGGCCTCGCGGCGCGGCCAGCCCGCCGCGACGAGGCCGCCGAAGACCGCGTCGGCCATCCGCAACGCGTTGGGGCGATGACCGGGACCGCTCGCCAAGGCGGGAACGATGTGCGGGTGTGCCGCCATGGCGGTGCGGTAGGAACGGGCCCAATCGCGCAGTGCCGAGCGCCAGTCCCGATCCTCGGCCGACAATCCCTCGAACATCGCGATGTCGACTTCGCCGAGGACGGCGTCCACGACGGCATCGATCAGGTCGTCCTTGGTGCGGACGTGGTTGTACAGCGAGGGGCCCTGCACACCCAGCTCGGTGGCCAGGCGCCGCGTGGAGACAGCGGCCAGACCCTCGGCGTCGACCAGGGTGAGGGCGGTGTCGATGATGCGATCGCGGGTCAGCAGCGGTCGGCGTGGTCGTGCCATGAGCTCTCCTTTCGGTCCTCGCATTCTCGCAGGCGCGGGACACGATACTTGCGCCGCTAGTTTCGGTGCCCTACGGTGAGCGGAAAACTTGCGGTGCTAGTTTTGGAGAGCGATGTCGAGATTCACCAGGCGGTCGGCATGAACGCGACACTGTCGGTAGCCAGCATTCCGGCCGAGCAGGCCAGACGGCGCCCTGACCGGGTCGCCCTGATCGACGGGGCGCGGCGGATCACTTTCGCCGAGTTGTGGCTTCGGGCGCGGGCCCAGGCCGCGGCCTTGATCGGGCTCGGTGTGCGGCCTGGTGACCGGGTGGCGCTCATGTGCCCGAATGTCGTCGACTTCCCGGTCGCCTACTACGGAATCCTCGCCGCGGGAGCGGTGGTGGTGCCGGTGCACCCGTTGTCCACGTCCGCCGAGGCCGAATACATGCTGCGCGACAGCGCGGCGCGGCTTCTGCTGTGCCATCCGGTTTTCGCCGAAGCGGGCCATCCGGCGGCCGCCGCCGTCGGCCTTCCCTGCCGTGCGCCGGATTCCCTTGTCGCGGAACCGATCGCCTCGTTCGTCTCGCGACAACCCGCGGACCCCGCGGTCGTGTTCTACACCAGCGGCACCTCCGGCAGGCCGAAAGGCGCCGAGTTGAGTCACCTGAACCTGGTGATGAACGCGACGGTCAACGCCTTCGACGCGAACGACGTACGCGCCGACGACGTGGCACTGGGCGCGTTGCCGTTGTCGCACGTGTTCAGCCAGACGGTCTCGATGAACTCGATCTGGCGCGCGGGCGCGGCGCTGGTGCTGATGCCGCGCTTCGAGCCGGCCGAGGCCATCCGGCTCATGGTCGAGCACGGCGTCAACACTTTCCACGGTGTGCCGACGATGTACGTCCGGTTGATATCCGCCGCACGCGAGCGGACGAGCCTGCCGCGGCTGCGGCTGTGCATCTCCGGTGGCGCGTCGCTGCCGCAGCCGGTGCTGGAGGCGTTCGAGGAGACGTTCGGCGCGCGAATCCTGGAAGGCTATGGCTTGTCGGAGACCTCGCCGACCGCGGCGGTCAACCAGCCGATATTCGGTTCTCGGGTGGGTACCGTCGGGCATCCGGTCTGGGGTGTCGAGGTGGAGATCGCCGATCCCGCCCTGGCCGAGCGGATCGCGTTGCTGCCGGCCGGGGAACTCGGCGAAGTGGTGATTCGCGGTCACAATCTGTTCAACGGGTACACGGGCAATCCGGATGCCACGGCGGCGGTGGTGGTCGACGGCTGGTTTCGCACCGGAGATCTCGGCGTGAAGGACACCGACGGTTATCTGCGGATCGTCGACCGGATCAAGGAGATGATCATCCGCGGCGGGTACAACGTGTATCCCAGCGAGGTGGAGGCGGCGCTGCTGCGGCATCCGGGTGTCGCCGCCGTCGCGGTCATCGGCATCCCGGACGAGGTCTTCGGTGAGGAGATCTGCGCGGTCGTAGTGCCTTCCGGGCCGATCACCGCCGAGGACGTGCTCGCCTTCGGACGTGAGCACCTGGCCAAGCACAAATCCCCGCGCCGAGTGGAATTCGTCGCGGAACTGCCGCTCGGGCCCAGTCACAAAATCATGAAACGAAAATTGAAAGAACAGTTCGCCGCCCGCTGACCTCAGGTGGGCCGATTCCGGCCACGCGGCGGAATTTTTTGTATCCGGAGCCCAATTATGTCCGGCAACTTATGTGTCGAGCGCAGTGACAGTGCTCCGCAGCTGCTTCAGGATGAAAGTGTTCGTATCAAGAGAATGCGAACACATCTATGGAAGGCTTTGCAATGAAGCACAGGATTCGTCGCGGTCTGCTCGGTGTGGTTGTCGTGGCACTTTCCATGAGCGTGGGAGCGGGTGCGGTACACGCCGAACTCGAAACGCCTACCGTGGAGCAGCAACTCGTCGACGAACTGAACGCGGGCCTCTCGCCCACGCCGGACGGCAGGCAGCCCAAGGCGATCGTCGACTCGGGCAGCAGTTCCGGTTCCGCCTCGCGCAGTTTCGCCTCCGCCGCGGTCGGCGAAGGGCCGGAGATGCCTGCCTACCTGGCCGCCTTCCTGCACGGAGTCGGTCATCCCGACGCATCTCCGCCGGGAGCGAATCGGCCGGACTGCACGCCTTCGGCCGCGCACCCGCGGCCGGTCGTCCTCGTCCACGGAACCTGGCTCAACGCCTATGACTCCTTCGCGTACCTGTCACCGCGGCTGGCACGGGCCGGTTATTGCGTCTACGCCTTCAATTACGGCCGCTCCGGCGTGCTGGAAGGCGGTGGTATCGGTCCGATCCTGCCGGGCCGGTACGGCGTCGGTCCGATGGAGGATTCCGCGCGACAGTTGCGCGATTTCGTCGAGCAGGTGCGCGCCGCGACCGGTGCGGATCGGGTGGATCTCGTCGCGCATTCTCAGGGCGGGCCGGTGTCGAGCCAATACCTGAAATTCGAAGGCGGCGCCGAAAAAGTCGGCAAGCTCGTCACGTTCGGCGCCACCCATCACGGCACCTCGTTGTTGGGAATGGCTACTTTGGGGCGGCTGATCACCAATCTAGGCGTCAACATTCTGGGATTCTATGAACCGGTCATCGGTCAGGCCAATATTCAGCAGGCGGTGGGCTCGGCGTTCTACGCGAAGCTGAACGAACACGGTGACACCGTCCCCGGTGTCGAGTACACCTCGGTCGGCACCAGTCACGACGAGATCTCCAACCCGTACGAATGGACCTTCCTGACTCCGGGGCCGGACGCGACCGTGCACAACATCACCCTGCAGGACGGCTGCGCCCAGGATCTGTCCGATCATCTGACGATCATGTACTCCCCGCGTGCGGCCTCGATCGCACTGCGTGCGCTCGACCAGGAGGCGAACTCGCCGCTGGATTGCGCGTTCAATCCATGGATGATCGGCGGAGCGGATCACTGATCAGCCATGCGCAATGATGGTGTCTCGTGGCGGATTACATGGCGGTCTTCGATCGGGTCAGGGGTTCTCTGCTGGGCGGAGCGGTGGGTGACGCGCTCGGCTGGCCGGTCGAATTCCTACGGCTGGAACAGATTCGGCAGCGGTACGGCTACGAAGGCGTGACGGGCTTCTTACCCCAGCACGCCCAGGACGCGCCGCAACAGATCACCGACGACACTCAGATGACACTGTTCACCGCGGAGGGACTGTTGCGCTCGGGGCCCGGCGCCGATCCGGTGCCGGCCTTGCGCCGAGCCTATCTGCGCTGGTTGCAGACTCAGCGGCAGGAGGCGCCCGCGCCACACGTCGACGGGTGGCTGGCGAGTCTGCCCTTCCTGTACGCGGTGCGGGCGCCCGGGAACGCGTGCATGTCCGGCCTGGGACAGCAGTCCCGCGGATATCTCGCACCGGTCGCGTTCGGTGCGAGCGGGCCGGTGAATCCGCATTCGAAGGGGTGTGGCACGGTCATGCGGTCGGCGCCCTTCGGATTGTCCGGGATGGGGCCCGATCTCGCGTTCACCACCGCCGCCCGGGCCGCGCAGCTGACCCACGGGCACCCCACGGGATATCTCGCCGCGGGGGCGTTCGCGGCACTGGTCGATCGGGTCGTGAGCGGAACCGAACTGCCGATCGCGTTACGGGAGACGATCACCCAGCTCGCCGCCGTCCCTTCGAGTGCGGAGACGGTGGCGGCGCTGACCCGAGCCGCGGAATTGTCCGAGCATCCGGTCTCCGCCGAACAGGTCGAGCACGTGGGGGAGGGGTGGGTCGCCGAGGAATGCCTGGCCATCGCGGTGTACTGCGCCTTGTACGCGGCCAGGACCGGAGATGCCCGCGGCGCGCTGCTGCTGGCGGTGAACCACTCCGGCGATTCCGATTCCACGGGCGCGGTGGCGGGAAACCTGGTCGGCGCCGTCCACGGTGTCTCCGGACTGCCGATGGAGTGGGTTGCGGCGGTCGAGGGACGCGACGTGCTGGTGCAGGTCGCCGACGACCTCGTCATGAATTTCGGGCTCGGCGACCGGTCCGGACTCGCCGCCCGCTATCCCATCGACGAAGGCCTGTGAGCACCCCGCGTACCTGACCGCGAGGACGCGGCGCTCACTCGCCCTTCACGGTCCGGCCGATCGCGCGCACACATCGAGCACGCGGCCGCGCAGCCACCGATGAGCCGGGTCCGCGTCGAGCCGGACGTGCCACAACAACGACACGGTCACCTCCGGAGCGCGGAACGGCAGATCGAACGAGTGCATGCCCTGCCGCAGGATCACGGTGTGCTGCTGCGGGACCGTCGCGACCAGGTCCGAGGCCCTCGCCAGCGCCAAGGCCGCGCCGAAGCCGTCCACGACGGTGACGACGTCGCGCCGGTGGCCGGTCGGGTGTAGCGCCTGGTCCACCAGTCCCTCGCCCATGCCGCGCCGGGAGACGTGCACGTGCCGTGCGGCGGCGTATCGGGCCGCGGTGATCTTCCCCGCACGGAGCGGATGTTCGGCACGCACCACCCCGATGAAGCGGTCGGTGAACAGCGGTCGGCTCACGATGTCGGGCGGCAGCGCGCGCTCGATGACTCCCGTCTCCAGGTCGATGGTGCCGTCTCGCAAGGGATCGGTGTCCTTCTTCGTCTTCCGCACGAACCGCAGTCGCACCTCCGGCGCCGCGTGGCCGATCTCGGCCACCAGTTCGGGTCCGAACCGCTCCACGAACCCGTCGCTGCTGCGCACGGTGAACGTTCTCGAAAGCTCGGCCGGGTCGAGGTGATCGGCGGGCCGCAACACCTCTTCGGCCTCCCGGACCAGGCCGCGCACGCGGTCGCGCAGCTCCACGGCGCGTGGCGTGGGCACCAGCCCCCGGCCCGCCCGTACCAGCAGCGGATCGCCGGTGGCCCGGCGCAATCGCGCGAGCTGACGGCTCATCGCCGAAGGGCTGAGCGCGAGCCGCTCGCCTGCTCGCGTCACGCTGCCCTCCTCGAGTAGAACGTCCAAGGTGAGCAGCAGATTCAGATCGGGCCGCGCCATGGGCACACGATCTCACAGTGCTCCTGGGATATGGCGTTCAGTGCACAGATGAGTTTCCATCTTTGCGTCTTCCGCCAGGTGATAGCGGGGCCTAGCGTCCAGAGCGTCATCCATATCGAAGAGGTCGTCTTGAAATCAGCAGAACCCCGTCTACGGACGTCGTACGCCCGTCGTCCCACCTTGCCTCGGACGCTGCTCGCGCTGTCGTTGTCCATGCTGTTGCCCTCGCTGAGCATCAGCATCGCGAATGTCGCCCTACCGACCATGGCGGTGGCGTTCGACGCCTCCTTCCACCAGGTGCAGTGGGTCGTGATCGCCTACCTGCTGGCCACCACGACACTGGTCGTCGGCGCGGGCCGTCTCGGCGACGTCGCAGGCCGGCGCCGCCTGCTGCTCGGCGGTATCGGGGTGTTCACGGTCGCGACCATGTTGTGCGGTCTGGCTCCGGATCTCGTCTTCCTGGCCGCTGCCCGCGCGCTGCAAGGAGCGGGCGCCGCATGCATGATGGCGCTGACGATGGCCTTCGTCGGCGAGACCGTGCCGAAGCACCGCACCGGCAGCGTCATGGGACTGCTCGGGACGATGTCGGCGGTCGGGACCGCGCTGGGTCCCTCGCTCGGTGGAGTGCTCATCGCGGCCTGCGGCTGGCGTGCGATCTTCGTCGCCGTCGCGCCGCTCGGGTTGCTCACCCTGGTCCTGGCCAGGCGCCTGCCGACCGGCGCCGCACCGGAAATCGGAAGCGCGCGTTCGCGTTTCGACATCTCGGGTACAGTGCTGCTGGCGCTCGCGCTCGGCGCCTACGCCCTGGCCATGACGATCGAAGGAAACGCGGTCGGCCCGCTCGGTATCGGATTGCTGCTCGTCGCCGGAACGTGCCTCGCGTTGTTCGTCCGCACCGAAACCCGCGTTTCCGCGCCGCTGCTCAGGCTCGGGATGCTCCGCGATCCGCTCCTGACCGCGGGCCTGACGACCAGTGCGCTGGTCTCGACCGTCATGATGACCACGCTCGTCGTGGGTCCCTTCCACCTCGCCCGCGCTCTGCACCTCGATCCGGCCGCGGTCGGTCTGGTGATGTCGGCCGGTCCCGCGGTGTCGGCCCTCACCGGCGTGCCCGCGGGACGCGCTACGGATCGCTTCGGAGCGAGGACCATGGTGAGCGTCGGGTTGGGCGGTGTCATCGGCGGCACCGCCGCGCTCGCGCTGCTGCCCGCGAGCGCCGGGGTCATCGGCTACGTGCTGCCACTGGTGGTCACCACCCTGGGCTACGCCCTGTTCCAAGCGGCCAACAACACCGCGGTCATGCGAGACGTCGACCCGCGACAGCGGGGCCTCGTCTCGGGCATGCTGAACCTTTCTCGCAATCTGGGTCTCGTCACCGGTGCGTCGGTCATGGGCGCGGTCTTCGCTCTCGCGGCGGGAACCGGCGACGTCATCGGCGCCGCGCCGGAGCAGGTGGCCCGGGGAACACACGCGACCTTCGCCGTCGCCGCGCTGCTCGCCACTGCCGGTCTGGCGATCGTGACAGGCCTTGGACTCACCCGCTCGAAAGCGTGAATTCCGGCGCGCGTGACGAAGAGGCGTGCACCCGGCACGGAGGCGCCCGCCGCGGTCACGAAGGCGACCTCCGGCGGCCGAATCCTCACGCGGCGAGAGCGTGCGCCAGGTGCGGCCACGACTCGTGGAGGTCGGTCTCGAACAACCCCCAGGTGTGCGAGCCTTCCGCGCGATTCACGTGGACAGCGGACAGCCCGAGCTCGTCGAGACGATCGGCGAAGGCCGCCGTGCAGGAGCTGGCGATCGCCTCGATGGGGGGAAAGGGCAGGCCGCCTCGATCGATGGCACCGGGAGTGCCGGAGGCGGCGGACAAGTAGATGGTCTTCCCGGCCAGAGCGGGCGCGTTGGCGAAAGCGTCGTGCGCTCGCCAGATCACGTCGCCCGGAGCGCCCCACATGTTCGCCGGATTGCCCCCGCCACGGATGACCTGGGCGCTCACCATGGCCGCGCCGACGGCGTCCGCGGCCCATGGGCATCCGCTGTAGGCCGCCACCGCGTCGTACACGTCGGGCGCCTGGATCGCGAGGTCGACCGCGGATCCGGCGCTCATCGACACCCCCGCGATCGCGTTGCGCCCGGTCGTGCCGAGTTCGGCGTCGAGCGTCGCCGGAAGCTCACGCGTGAGATAGGTCTGCCATCGGTTGCGCCCGACCGCCGGATCATCGGCGCGCCAGTCGGTGTACATGCTGTAGGCGCCGCCGACCGGCATCACCACGTTGATGTGCTTGTCCGCGAAGAACTCCCGGACGTCCGTATCGTCCCACCAGGAGATTCCGTCGACGCCGCCGCCGATACCGGTGAGCAGGTACAACGTCGGCGCGGGTGCGCCGCCCGCCGCCCGGATCACCCGGTTGGTGACCACTTTGTCCATCGACGGCGAGTAGACATCGATCTGGGACACCGATCCGCCGAGCGGGGCCTCCCCCACCACGCGCGCCCGCGCGGACTCGGCTTCGGCGGGACGAGCGGAGAAGGAGGACACCGCGACAACTGTCGCCAGCGCGCTGACGAGCGCGCCCAAATACCTAGAAGCACTCACGATTCCGTTGTACCCGGCCGCGCGTGGATCATTCGGCGAAATCGATCCATTTGGAAGGATTGCCTGCGCGAAAGCCACGCTCGAGCAGCATGTTTCGTTCCGGTGCTGCGTCGGGCGGTCGAACGACCGCTCACTCGTGGCGATTCCGGGAAGGCGTGTACCGGAGCTGGAGCCCATGTCATGGCGGTCAGGGCCGGTTCATCTCCGCACGATCGCGTTCGAAGGCGGAGCGCTCGGGCCGTGAGGATCACGGTAAGGGCTGGAGCCGGCAAGCGCACTTCGATCGAGGGCGTTCATCTGACCGGCCTGTCGATGGTCGTCATGCCGCTCACTGTTTCGAAATCACCGCGGTATGGGCGATTCGGTCACCGGTCGCTCGTCGCGGGAAGCGCAGCATCCCGGCGGCCCACAAGGCGACGCCGATGTACAGTGCCTGCTCCGGAACGCGCTCCCACAGTGGCGGTGCGGGTGCGTCGTTGAACGGGATGCCGGAGAGCGCCACGTAGATGTTGGCGGGCAGCATCACGACGAACAGGGCGGTCAGCCCGAGACCGGCGGCGCGGCGAGTGCGGGCGAGGAAGAGGCCCGCCGCGCCGAGTAGTTCCAGTACGCCGGTGAGGTAGACCATCGCGCCGGGGAACGGGACGAACGGCGGCACCATCGGGAGCAGATCGGCGTGGGTCGGAACGGGGGTGTCCGCGAACGACTCCGGCAGGAAATGCGTTGTGCCGGTCATGATCAGCATCACGCCCAGCGCATAGGCGGCGCAGGTGGGCCATGCGGCGAACCGGCGCGCGCCGAGGGCACCCGCAACGCGCAGCGACAAAAGGGTGGTGAACAGAACGATGAGGGTTTCCATCATGCCTCCATGGGGACGGTCCGGCCGGGCGCCGGTGTCGTGGTGAATCGGATGAGCAGGTAGAGCAGCACGCCGATCGGCGCGAACAGGATGGTGAGGACGAGCAGGGGGCTGATCAGCAGCGGCGTGTGGCCGCGCGCGCGACTGTCCAGGTAGATCCAGCGCCCGAGGAACAGGTCGAAGGCCACGAAGTGCGCCCATGCCGCCGCGGCCCCCGACCCCTGGCCCAGTATTTCTCGCAGCCCGGCGAGTTCCGGATCGACGAGCGCCGCTGCGAACGAGCCGAACTCGGGCAAGACCAGCGCCGCGTAGACGAGCAGTGGAGGCAGGCAGATGAGCGGTGAGGCGACGATCGCGCTGGTCCGTCGCCATCCCGGGGCCAGGATCATCAGTGCCCAGAAGGGGGTCGCGAACCAAAAAGTGATGTCGAACAGCAGCTCCGTCATAGTCCCGCTCCTATCGGGACGCGTTGCACGACAAACTTTTTCGTCCGCAGCGCGACAGCGGCCGACAGGGCGGCTCCGAGGGCGATGGCGGCGAGAGCCAGCAGGGTGGCGACGTCGGGATGGACCACCGATTGTCCACGCAGCGCCTGCCAGGTCAGCACCGCGAGCAGTGCGGCGTAGGCCGCCGCGGCGATCACGACGAGCGTTCGCCTGGTGGCCGCCGAGCGCATGGCCGGAATCCGGCGCGACCCGTACTCCACGGCGAGTAGAACCAGCGGAAACACCTGCAACGCATGCATTCCGAGGAAATGCGGGACACGCAGATCGCCTCCGGCCGTGCTCCAGCCGAGGATGGGCAAGCCGGGTCCGCCGTCGGCGAGCCCGACGGTGTGGGCGCCCCTGATCGCGCTGCCCGCCGCCCGTTGTTCGGCAGTCGGCGGCACCATCAGCATCCCCAGCGCGGCGCCCGCGAGCGAGAGCGCGGCGCCGTAACGGATCGCCGCGTTGCGGGCGGGGTCAGCCGTCGGATCGGCGAACAACGCCGCCGAGGCGACCAAGGTGGCGATCCAGACCACCACGATGGACGACCCCATGATCTCCCACAGTGCCGCGTTGAGCGGCGTCGTGAAATTGAAGTGGCTGGTGGTGCCGCGCACGATCTGCGTGGTGATGACGATGAGCTCCACCGCGAGGCCCAGCGCCGCCACCGTCCCCGCCCACCAGGCGACGCGCTGCCATCTGGTGAGCTGGGCAAGCAGCCACGCCCAGGTCAGGGCATAGATCAGCACCGAAAACGCGAACTTGGCGGACTTGGCCCAGATCGGCAACCCGGTCGAGGTGCGGTCGTCGATGATCATGCCCCCGATCGACCAGGCGACCAGGAGCGCCATGGCGACGGCGAGAAGCATCAGTGGCCGATGCCAGGAGAGTGCGGGGAATCGCTGGGAGAAGGCGGTCACGGGGAGACCTTTCGGGAACTTGAAGTATCGATAGTTGTACTATCAGCAGATATTATGGATAGCTGTACTATCGACTGTCAATACGTCGACCGAGCCGAGGAGTCCGATGCGGATCGCCGAACTCAGCCGCGCCAGCGGCGTTGCTCCCGCGACGATCAAGTACTACGTGCGCGAGGGGCTTCTGCCCTCCGGCGTGCGGACCCATCGCAATCAGGCCGAATACAGCGATGCCCACGTCAGCAGACTGCGGCTGATCCGGGCGCTGGTGGATATCGGCGGCGTGTCCATCGAAGCGGCGAAGGAACTGCTCGCGGCGCTCGACAGCGGCAGCCTGTCCGCGCGGGACGCGCTGGGCCACGTCCAGTACGCGCTGGGCGGCCGGAGGTCGCAGGTCGGTGAGGAGCAGCGGGAAGCCGCCGCCGAGGATGTCGCGGCACTGCTGGACCGGCGCGGCTGGCGGATCGATGACGACAGCCCGGCCCGCGACACCCTCATCGATGTCTGCGCCGCGCTGCGTCTGCTCGGCCACGGTGACGTGGTCGCCGCGATGGACGACTACGCGGGTGCCAGCGAGGCCATCGCCGCCACCGACATCGCCCTGGTCCGCAACGAACCGGTCCTCGAGCGGATGACCGAAACCGCCATTGTCGGAACGATTCTGGGCGACACGCTGCTCGCCGCGCTGCGCAGGCTGGCGCAGGAGCATCTGTCCAGCACGCTGCTGTCGGCGGACGACGCCGCGGATCGCGCCTCCGGCGAGGTTTAGCCCGCCCCTCGCGCGGCATGCCGGAAACAGGACCATCCAGAGGCGAAAGGAGAGCGGCTCATGACCGATCAACTGAATGGGACGCGCGTGCTGATCATCACCTCGAATACGGGAGTGGAGCGGGACGAACTGCTGGTGCCGCGCGACGAACTCCGCAAGCGCGGGGCGCGCGTCACCCATGCCGCACCGAAGCGCGAGGAGGTGCAGACCTACCTGCACGACACGGAGAAAGACACCGTCGTGCAACCGGATGCGTCGGTGCACGAGGTCTCTGTCGACGATTTCGACGTGCTGGTCGTCCCCGGCGGCACGGTGAACGCGGACAAGCTGCGGGTCACCGACCGGGCGATCGAACTGGCCAAGGAGTTCGCAGGCGCGGGCAAGCCGATCGCCGCGATCTGCCATGGCCCCTGGCTGCTCGTGAACGCCGAACTGGTCCGCGGCAAGACGCTGACCTCCTACTTCTCGCTGCGGACCGACATCGTCAACGCGGGCGGCGAGTGGGTCGACGAAGCGGCGGTCCGCTCCGTCGAGGGCGGGTGGACCTTGCTCACTTCGCGCAACCCGGGTGACCTATCCGATTTCGTGCACGCGATCACGCGCGAAGTGGTCCCTGCCTCGCGCTGACCTCTGTGGGGCTCGATTCAGTTGCCAGGCAATGATTTTCGCGGATCGAGCGTAATTCCCAGATCGCGCAGCCGGTTGTCGATGAGCAGCCAGCACTCGGTGGTCAGGCGGTCGACCAGGGCGGCTTCGGTGGTGTCGTGGTGTTCCAGCCACCACCGCACCGAGGCATCCACCAAGCCGAGCAGGGCGACCACCACCCGGTCCGCGGCCAGTGGGTCGGCCCCGAATTCCGGCAGGTAGCGGGTCGCGGCGGCGGAGATCTCGGCGGCGAACGCGCTGCCGCCGACGCGCGGTTCGTTGCGGCCGCGCCGGTAGTCGCGTCCGACCAGGAAGCGATAGAGATTGGGATGCTCGGCGGCCCACCGCACGTGCTGGGTCAAGGGTGCACGGATGATGTCCAGCGGCGTGCCGTCCACCGCCAGGCGCGCGCGAATCCGTTCGGTCAGATCGTGGTGCGCGTGCCGGGCGACCGCGAGGTCGAGTTCCTCTTTGCTGGCGAAATGCCGGTAGACGTGCGTGCGGGCCAGTCCGGCGCGGTCGGCGATCCGGCCGGTCAGCGCGTGCGGGCCGTCTTCCTCGATCGCCGCGATCGCGGCTGTCACGATGGCCCGGCGGCGTTCGTCGCGGCCGGGCCGATCACTGGTGGAACGCCGCGCGTCGGCGGTGTCCACCCAAGGTCGTCGTGCCACGCGGCTCAGCGTATCGGCAGGCGAATCGGGTGGTACACCTTGTACCCGGCAGTTCCGTGGTACACACTGTACCCGTAACTGTCGGTATCAGACTTTCGCAAGGACACCCGATGACGACCTACCGGTCCGCCTGGCTCGACGACGACCTGGACGCCCTGCGCGAGCTCGCCCGCTCGTTCTTCGCGAAGGAGTTGGCGCCGAACATCGACAAGTTCATCGAGCAGCACCACGTCGACCGCGACTTCTGGAACAAGGCGGGCGCGCTCGGCCTGCTGTGCGCATCGATCCCGGAGGAGTACGGCGGTGGCGGCGGCACCTTCGCGCACGAGGCCGTGCTGATCGAGGAGCAGGCAAAGGCGTTCGACACCTCCTGGGGCGCCACCCTGCACAGCGGCATCGTCGCGCATTACCTGCTGCACTACGGCACCGAAGAACAGAAGCGGAAGTGGCTGCCCAAGATGGCCACCGGCGAGGTCGTCGGCGCGATCGCCATGACCGAGCCCGGCACGGGATCGGACCTGCAGAGCGTCAAGACCAAGGCGATCCGCGAGGGCGACGAGTACGTGGTGAACGGCTCCAAGACCTTCATCACCAACGGCAGCCAGGCCGATCTCATCATCGTGGTCGCCAAGACCGACACCAGCGAGGGCGCCAGTGGCATCTCGCTGATCCTGGTCGAGGCCGACCGGCCGGGCTTCCGCCGCGGCCGAGTGCTGGACAAGGTAGGGCAGAAGGGGCAGGACACCTCCGAGCTGTTCTTCGAGGACGTCCGGGTCCCGGTGTCGAACCTGCTGGGCACGCAGGAAGGACAGGGCTTCGTCCAGTTGATGCAGCAGCTTCCGCAGGAGCGGCTGATCATCGCCGTCGGATCGGTGGCAGGGATGGAGGCCGCGCTCGAGGTCACGCTGCGCTACACCAAGGAGCGGCACGCCTTCGGCAAGCCGCTGTTCGCCTTCCAGAACACCAAGTTCACCCTCGCGGAGGCGGCCACCGAGACCCGGGTGGCCCGGGTGTTCCTGGACGACTGCATCGTGCGGCATCTACGTGGGGAATTGGACATCCCGACCGTCGCCATGGCCAAGTGGTGGACCACCGATCGCGCGATGTCGGTGGCCGACGAGTGCCTCCAACTGCACGGCGGCTACGGCTATATGAGCGAATACCCGATCTCGCGGATGTGGACCGACAGCCGTGTCCAGAAGATCTACGGCGGCACCAACGAGATCATGAAAGAGATCATCGCCCGCAGTCTGTGAGCCGAGCGGCCGACTGTGTTGGCAAACTGCCAACACCCTGTCGGGCCGCGCCGGTCAGGGCCTACGCTTCGGTGACGTCCACCGAGGTGGCCGTGGCAGAGACAACGAGGTGCCGGCCACCTCCAGCGTGAAGGGACGGTTGCGATGAGCGACGTCGAGACTCCTCCGTTCAAGGACATCGTCAACGGGGCACTGGAATTCACCATCCCGATCGCGCACAAAATGGGTGTGCAGGCGGTGGAGGTGCGGCGCGGTTTCGCGGCGACCTCGGTGCCCGTCGAGGGCAACGGCAACCACTTCGGCGTGATGTACGCGGGAGTGCTGTTCACCGTGGCCGAGATCCTCGGCGGCGCGATCGCGGTCGCCACATTCGACAACTCGGCGTTCTATCCGCTGGTGAAGGATCTGCACGTCTTCTTCCGCAAGCCGGCCAAGACGGATGTGCGCGCGGAGGCGACGTTGTCGGAGGAGGAGATCACGCGCGTCGGCGCGGAGGCGGCGGCGAACGGCAAATCCGACTTCACGCTGCGATCCGTGGTCACCGACGCCGACGGCGTTGTGGTGGCGGAGACCGAAGGCCTCTACCAATTGCGGGCGCACGGCAAGTAGCCTGCCTCGGCGCCGGAGCGGGGCGTTCGGCACGCATCCGGCGCCGGTCGGCCGCGCGCTGTGGCGAGCCGGCGGGGGGCCGACGACGGTGTCCGGCCAGGTCGCCGTGCCCGCGCCGAGATCACGGACCGGTCGCGGGGCACCGGTTCGGCCGCGGCGTCACGCGGATATCTCCGGTTCTTCGATTTGGTAACGGCTCGGTAGCTGATGCCCTGAGTGGCGGCGGGCGAGGCCGGGGTATGCCTACTACCGCAAGTCGTGGACCTGCGAAAATGCGATCCGCTTCACCATATCGCAGTGATCTCGGCCACATAACGAAGCCATAACAGCGGATCTGTATCGGTCGATTTTTCGCGATCGACCTGGGTGAACGGCGCGAAGTCTCGACCAAGGGTCAAACCTATGTCGACGTTATTCGAGCGTGATCTGTCGCGACATCTCCGCTAACGTCGGTCACGGCTCGGGGCAACACCGAGATCGAGCTCGAATCGCAGAACGCCGGAAACCCTGTCCCGCGATTCGAGTGTCCACGAACTTCCCTGGGGACAGGGGCGCGGCGAATTCGCCGAGCCGGTGGGCGCAGGCGGGAAATCTCATGTCGCAAAACCGTAAATTCACCACTCGTGTTCTCGGCTTCACCGCGGCTGTCGGCGCCTTCGTCGCCGTGCCGTTCGGCCTGTCCACCGCGACCGCTTCGGCCCACAACTGGGACGCCGTCGCGCAGTGCGAGAGCAGTGGCAACTGGTCCACCAACACCGGTAACGGCTTCTCGGGCGGCCTGCAGTTCACCCAGAGCACCTGGGAGGCCAACGGCGGCAGCGGCAGCCCGTCCAACGCCAGCCGTGACGAGCAGATCCGCGTCGCGGAGAACGTCCTCGCGACCCAGGGTCCGGGCGCCTGGCCCGTGTGCGGCTCTTACCTCTGATGCGTCGCCGGCGCCTACCGCGAATTCGCGGTAGGCGCCGAGCTATTTACCGGCAGTAATAAATTTCGCGAAATGTCGGTTTATTCGGACAATCGCATCGGTAATTCGATATCCGATCATCCGGTCCGAATTAGGATTCACCGAACGCCGATTCGCCCGCTCTCCAGGGGTCGGATCCACGCGCCAGTCGCTGTCAGGTAACGGTGCTCAGGCCCGCCACAGTTGATCACCGGCGCGCGACAGGACGATGTTCGGCACCACCGCGTTACGCGACAGCCGCGTGACCGCCAGGACCATCTCGGCGATGTCACCGGTGGTGAGCATGGCCGATCGGTCCAGGACAGCACGCTTCCACGCGGTCATGTCGGTGTCGACGTAGCCAGGGGACACCGCCGTCGCGCTGACGCCGTTCGCGGATTCCTCCAGCGATACCGTCTCGCACAGCGAGATGAGCGCCGCTTTGGTGGCCCCGTAGGCGGCGAGGCCCGCTTCTCCGGCGACGCCGGTGATCGAAGCGAGCGCGACGATCTTCGCGCCGCGCTCCCGATCGTCGGCCGCGCTCTTGCGCAGCAGCGGCAACGCGGCCTGGACGAGCGTCAGCGGCGCGCGAAAGTTCACGTCCAGCATGCGTTCGTACGCCTTCGCGGGCAGGTCCGCCACGGCGCCCGCCGTGCCGGTGCCCGCGCTCAGCACCAGCGCGTTCATGCCGCCGAACCGTTCCTCATGCGCCTTGACCAGGGCGCGCACCTGGTCGAGGTCGTTCATCTGCGTGACCACCGGCTGCACCTCGGCTCCCGTTTCCGCGCGCACGCGGGCCGCGGTCTGCTCGAGCGTGTCGAGCGTGCGCGCGGCGAGGGTCAGGTGATAACCCTCGCCCGCCAGGCGGCGCGCCACCTCGGCGCCGATGCCGCGTGACCCTCCGGTGATCAGTGCGGTGCGGACGCTCATCCGAGGCGTTCGATGATCGTCGCGTTGGCCAGGCCGCCCGCCTCGCACATCGTCTGCAGGCCGTAGCGGCCGCCGGTCTGCTCCAGGTGGTTGACCAGCGTCGCCAGGATGCGGGTGCCGGAGGCGCCCAGCGGGTGGCCGAGGGCGATCGCGCCGCCGCGGGGGTTCAGCTTGGCCGGATCGGCGTTCAACTCGTGCTGCCAGACCAGGGGCACGGGTGCGAACGCTTCGTTCACCTCGTAGGCGTCGATGTCATCGATGCTCAGCCCGGCGCGATCCAGCACCTTGCGGGTGGCCGGGATCACGGCTGTGAGCATGAGCAGGGGGTCGTCGCCCACCACGGCGAACGAGTGGAACCGGGCGCGCGGACGAAGGCCCAGTTTCGTGGCGGCCTCCTCGCTCATGATCAGTGCGGCGGAGGCGCCGTCGGTCAGCGGCGAGGAGTTGCCCGGCGTGATCGACCACTCGATCTCGGGGAAGCGCGCGGTGTACTGGTCGTCGACGAAGGCGGGCCGCAACTTCGCCAGACTCTCGCCGGTGGTGGCGGGCCGGATCGTCTCGTCGGCCGTCAGGGCGCCCGCCGCGACCAGTTCGTTGTCGAAGCCGCCCCGCGCCGCGGTGTCGGCGGCGAGCCGATGCGAACGAGCCGCGAACTCGTCGAGCGCGACGCGGTCGAACTTCCACCGGGCGGCGATCACCTCGGCCGCGATGCCCTGCTGGATGAGGCCGTCCGGATAGCGGTGGGCGAGCGGACCGCGGTTGGCGTCCTTGCCCTGGCCGTTGGAGAACATCGGCGCCCGGCTCATGGATTCGACACCACACGCGATCGCGACGTCGTAGGCGCCCGCGATGACACCCTGCGCCGCGAAGTGCGCGGCCTGCTGGCTGGACCCGCACTGCCGGTCCACCGTGGTAGCGGGCACCGAATCCGGGAATCCGGCGGCCAGCGCTGCGGTCCTGCTGATGTTGAACGCCTGCTCCCCGCTCTGCGTGACGCATCCGCCGACCACGTCGTCCACCACGGCGGGATCGAGGTCGTTGCGGGCGACGAGTTCGGCGAGCACACCCGCGAGCAGGGTGGCCGGATGTACGTCCGACAGGCCGCCGCCTGCTTTGCCCTTACCGGACGGTGTACGGACGACATCGACGACGACGGCGGACCTCATGGCCATCTCCGATCAGTTAAGTTAACTGGCATTCGCAGTTAAGTTAACATAGATTCTCCGTCGTGGGCCATGGCGTGCCCAACGGTCTGGCCGCGATCGACCGCAGGGAGTCCCCGTGCCTAGGCCTTGGCCTCACCGGGCGGCCTGCCCGGATACAGGCGCTGAATCGTCAGCGCGGCCGCCAGCAGCCGGGAGTCGTGCGGGTCGGTGGGATCGACGCCCGTGAGTTCGGCGATGCGGCGCAGGCGATAGCTGAACGTGTTGGGATGCACGTGGATCTCGGCGGCCGCGGCCTTACGGTCCGAGCCGTGGCGCAGGTGCGCGTCGAGGGCTTCCATCAGGTGCGGGCTGTCCAGGATCGGGGCGATCCGCTCGGCCAGCCGGGTGCGGGCGGTGCCCGGCCTGGTGAGCTGGTACTCCAACAGCAGATCGTCGAGTTGGTAGACGCCCGCCGGACGGCCGAGCAGGCGCGCGAGTTCGGCGAGGTCGGTGGCTTCCTTCGCGGTGTGCGGAATGGCGTCCTTCGGCACGGACGGATACTCGGCGAGGAATACCGGAACCCCGAAGTTCTCGGCCAGCTCGGTGGCAAGCCCGGTGTGGCGCGCGTCGTCGAGTTCGGCGTCGGAACCGCTGGGCAGCAACGCGATTCCGCTCCAGCCGTCGAAGGTGGCCAGCGCCGTGGTGCCCGCGAGGGCGTCCAGAGCACGGTGCAGCAGGCGGATGCGGCGACGTCCGACGAGTGTGGCGACCTTGCTCGGCTGATCGTCGGGCCGGATGTGGATGGCGAGCACGGTGTAGTGCTCCGCGAGGGCGGTGTCAGCCCGCGCCGCCAGCTCCGCCGCGGGGAACCCGTTCAGCAGCGCCGAGCACAGCGCCCGGCGCGCCTCCCGTTCGGCGTTGTAGATGGACTGCTCGACCTCGGTGTAGGTCTCCACGACCGTGATGTTGATCTGCATGAGCAGGTCGAGCAGTCGGCTGCCGACCAGCACGAGGTCGTCGAGCTCCTCGCGGGAGGCCAGCGCGGCCGCCTCGTGGAGCACCGACTGCGCGGAGCCGTGAATGGCCTCGATCAGCACGGGCAGGGGGAACCGGTCCTCGGCGTGCCGCTCGGCCACCGGGGCGACGAACGTCGCGACTTCGGCCTTGGTGAAGCTGCGCTGTTCACCGATCGCCTGGAGCACGGCGCGGCCGCACGCGTAGATCGCCGGAAGCACCTCGGCGGTGAAATGCCCCTCGGGCAGATCGGCGGCGGGCGAGGTGGTGCCGAGGCCTGCGGCGAGCATGCGCTCGGCGATCTGCGGCCAGCGGGTGAGCAACCGGGCGACGAGCGGAGCGTCTCCGGCCACCGGGGACAACGCGACGGACATGGGCCGATTGTTTCCGACCACAGGAAACCGCGGCAAGGTCGCGGGCCCAGTCGCGCGAATTTTGGCTTCGGGGCCAACATTCCAGACGGAATCTTCTCCTCGGCGTGCAGTGACACCGCCCCGGCGCGAGTCATACATTCGGAAAGCGGCTCGCATCTATGTCCCCGATCACATTCGAATCCGAATGTGGCGTAGGAAACATTCTGTAGCGGTGTTCGATTCACCGCCGGGCCGCCTGTGGTTCGGCGTGAATGGAAGTGAACTCGATGTTGGCAATGATGCACAACGCTCGACGGGCGATTCTCGGGGCCGCGGTGATCGCGGGCGTGACGATGGCCACGGCACTCGGCAACGGACCGGCGCACGCGCGGGAGGAGATCGAACCGACCCAGCAGGCCCTGGCCGATTACATCAGCGCGGGCCTGGCGCCCGCCCCGGACGGCAGGCAACCGCGCGCGATCGTGGACAGCGGCAGCTCGTCGGGATGGCCGACCAGCGTCGCTTCCGACGCGTTCGGTGAAGGCCCGGAGATGTCGGCGTATCTGGCGGCCTTCGCCTACGGCCTGACCCACCCGGACGCCGCCCCGCCCGGCGGCAACCGCTGGAACTGCACCCCCACCGCCGAACACCCGCGACCGGTGGTGCTGCTGCACGGCACCTGGCTCAACGCCTACGACACCTTCTCCTACTTGTCCCCGCGCCTGGCCCGCGCCGGTTTCTGCGTGTTCGCCTTCAATTTCGGGCGTTCCGGCATCCTGGAGGGCGGCGGTCTCGGCCCGATCCTGCCGGGGCGCTTCGGCGTGGGCCGGATGGAGGATTCGGCCGTGCAGTTGCGCGATTTCGTCGACCGGGTCCTGGCCGCGACCGGTGCGCAGGCCGTCGACATCGTCGGTCACTCGCAAGGCGGGACGGTCGCCGACCATTATCTGAAGTTCGAGGGCGGCCAGGGCAAAGTGGGCAAATTGGTGAGCCTGGGAGCGACACACCACGGCACGTCGCTGATGGGTATCGCCACGCTGGGCCGGATCATCAACAATCTGGGCGTCAACATTCTCGGGTTCTACGAGCCGCTGGTCGGACTCGCGAATATCCAGCAAGCGGTGGGCTCGCCGTTCTACGCCAGTCTGAACGCCCAGGGCGACACGGTGCCCGGAGTCGCCTACACGGCGGTCGGCTCGCGGCACGACGAGGTGACCAACCCTTATCAATGGACGTTCCTGCAAGCGGGGCCGGACGCGACGGTCGACAACGTCACGCTGCAAGACGGGTGCGAGCAGGACATGTCCGACCACCTGACGATGATGTATTCGCCGCGGGCGGCGTCGATCGTCCTGCACGCGCTCGACCCGGTCGCCCAGCCGTCGCTGGAATGCACTTTCAATCCGTGGATGGTCGGCGGCAACGGCAGCTGGTGAGCCGCTGTCACTGCATCGGCACGAGAATCCGCGCGCGTCTAATTGGTACCCGGGACAATTCTTTTCCGGGCGCGACCTTGGTTGGGTGAATATGGGCGATCCGGCGCGAGATGCCCGCGATCACGGCCGTGCCGTCGAAAGGAAGAACCGGATGAGTGTGCAACTCGAATGGGATGGCGGTACAGTGCCGCCCGATCCGGCCCCGTTCGCGCAGCGGCCGATACTGCCCGAAGACGATCCGTTCTACGTCCCACCGCCCGCGGTCGGGCGGTTGCGTCCCGGCGCGATCGTTCGCGCGCGTGCGGTGCGGATCGGCTTCTTCGGTCTTGTGCCCCAGCGCATCTCGGCCTGGCAACTGCTCTATCGGACGTGTGATCTGAACGGGGTGCCCGAGGTCGCGGTGACCACCGTGCTGTTGCCGTGGGGCGCGGATCCGGCCGAGCCGCGCCCGCTGGTGTCGTTCCAGTGCGCGATCGACGCGGTGGCCTCGAAATGTCTTCCGTCCTATTCGCTCCGGCGCGGCGCACGGGCGGCGGGGTCGATTCCCCAGCTGGAGCTGCCGCTGATCGCCAGCGCCCTGGCGAGGGGCTGGGCGGTGTCGGTGCCGGATCACGGTGGAACCGCGGGCCGGTTCGGCGTGGCCAGGGAGCCGGGATATCGCGCGCTGGACGCGGTGCGCGCCGCGCACGCCTTCGTTCCGCTGGGACTGGACCCGACCACACCCGTGGCGCTGTGGGGCTATTCGGGCGGGGGATTGGCCACGGCCTGGGCCGCGGAAATGGCCGCCGAATACGCGCCCGAGCTGAATATCGTCGGCGCGGTCGCCGGGTCGCCGGTGGGGGATCCGGCCGCCGCGTTCGTCCGGCTCAACGGCACCCTCTTCGCGGGATTCGCGGCCGTCTTCACCGCCGGGCTGCGCCGCGGCTACCCGGATCTGGACCGCATGCTGCGCGCGCATCTGGACGCGCGATATCTCGGCTGGCTGGCCGAGACCGAGACCACCGCGACGTTCCCGCTGCTGTATCGCTTCGCCCGGCGCGACATCGACAAACACAGTGACGCGGGACTGGCCGCCATGCTCGAGCAGGACGGGCTGCGGCGGATCCTCGACGACATCCACCCCGGCGGCCGAGCGCCCGCGATGCCCATGCTCGTGCTGCAGGGCGTGCACGACGAGGTGATCGCGACCGCCGACGTGGACGGCCACGTCGCGCGCTACGTCGCGGCGGGCGTCCACGTGCGCTACTTGCGCGATCGGCTCAGCACCCATCTGCTGCTGCAATTCCTGGCGCTGCCGGTCATGGTCGACTGGCTCGCCGGTCGCTTCGCCGGTCGTGAGCTGCCCGCGGCCGGTACGCAGACGCGTTGGTCGCTCGCCTTCGCCGGTCCGGCGCTGCGCGGCCACCTGCGATTCGCGGCCTTGCTCGTGCGCATGTGGCTCGGACGGCCGATCCGCGCACCGCGCCCGCCCGCGCTGTCGCGTCCCGGCCCGCGCCGCCTGTCGGTCTTTTCCGCGGCGCTCCGCAATCCGTTGTCCTGATCTTGCTCGGCCACCACCGAGACGTTGCTGAGCTGGCCTGATCGCACACCGTTACGCGCCGGGAACGAGATTCCGGTGTCACGTCACAAAGGTGTCCGTTTTGCTCTAGCGTGAGCACGGTTGGTGCCGAGAGGGGTCGTGGATGCGTAGCGGGATGCTGAGTGTGGCGCAATTGCGGGACCAGGTCGATACGGGTGAGATCGACACGGTGCTGGTCGCCATGACCGACATGCAGGGGCGACTGCAAGGGAAGCGCTGCGCGGCACGCTATTTCCTGGACGAGGTGCTCGAGCACGCCACCGAGGCCTGCGGCTACCTGCTCGCGGTGGACGTGGACATGACGACCGTCGACGGATACGCCCTCTCGTCCTGGGAGACCGGGTACGGAGACGTCGTGCTGCGGCCGGATCTGCGCACGCTGCGGACGGCCCCGTGGTGGCCGGGCACCGCGCTGGTGCTCTGCGACGTCGAGCACGTGGCGCCGGAAGGGCGGGCGGTCGCGGCTTCACCGCGCCAGGTGCTGCGCAAACAGTTGGACCGCTTGAGCGAGCGCGGCCTGCGCGCGTTCGTCGGGACCGAACTCGAGTTCCTGGTGTTCGACGACAGCTACGAGGCGGCCTGGAACGCGGGGTACCGCGGGCTGACGCCGGCCAATCAGTACAACGTCGACTACTCGATGCTCGGCACCGGGCGGATCGAGCCGTTGTTGCGCCGTATCCGCAAGGAGATGGACGGCGCGGGGATGTATGTCGAGTCGGCCAAAGGCGAGTGCAACCCCGGCCAGCACGAGATCGCGTTCCGGTACGACGAAGCTCTGGTCACCTGCGACAACCACAGTATCTACAAGACCGGTGCGAAGGAGATCGCGGCGCAGGAAGGGCGCAGCCTCACCTTCATGGCGAAATACAATGAGCGGGAAGGCAATTCCTGCCATATTCATTTGAGCCTGCGCGGCGAGGCCGGCGAGCCGGTCTTCGCGGGGGACGGCGCGGACGGCATGTCGCCGTTGATGCGGCACTTCATCGCGGGCCAGCTGGACTGCATGCGCGAGTTCACCTACCTGCTCGCGCCGAACATCAACTCCTACAAGCGATTCGTCGCGGGCAGCTTCGCGCCGACCGCGATCGCGTGGGGCCGGGACAACCGGACCTGCGCCATCCGCGTGGTCGGCGAGGACCATGGGCTGCGCTTCGAGAACCGGGTGCCCGGCGGTGACGTGAACCCGTACCTGGCCGTGGCCGCGCTGATCGCAGCGGGACTGCACGGCATCGACCGGCGGCTGCCGCTCGAGCCGGAATTCCACGGCAACGCCTATCACTCCGAGCGCCCCCGTGTGCCGCGTACGCTGCGCGAAGCGGCCCAGCTGTTCGGCGACAGCGCGGTGGCCCGCGCGGCCTTCGGTGATGATGTAGTTGAGCACTATCGCAACGCGGCGCGGGTCGAACTGGACGCCTACGACGCCGCGGTCACCGACTGGGAGCGTATCCGTGGTTTCGAACGACTCTGAGGTCGCGGGAGCCCGTCCCGTGATCGGCCTGCCCACCTATGTGGAGCAGGCCCGCTTCAACGCGTGGGATCTGCCGTGCGCGGTGCTGCCGCACGCCTACGTCGAGATGGTGGCCGCCGCGGGTGGCATCCCGGTGCTGTTGCCGCCCGCCGGCGTCGCGCGTCCCGAGCTGGTGCGACGGCTCGACGGGTTGGTGCTGACCGGCGGCGCGGACGTCGATCCAGCGCGCTACGGCGGCCCTGCCGCCGGAATCCCCGGCTACACCAGGCCGGACCGGGACGAGTCGGAGTTCGGCCTGTTCGAGCTGGCCAGAGCCGCGGGCATGCCGATTCTCGCGGTGTGCCGCGGGCTGCAACTGGCGAACGTGGCGCTCGGCGGCACGCTGATCCCGCATCTGCCCGATGTGGTCGGACACGAGGAGCACTCCGGCGTCGAGGGCGGGTTCACCGCGACCCGGGTGCTGACCATCGCGGGCAGCCGGGTCGCGCGGCTGGCCGGTCCGGAGGTGAAGGTGAACTGCCACCATCACCAGGCCGTCGATCGGCTCGCCGAGGGCCTGACCGCCACCGCGTACGCCGCGGACGGCACGATCGAGGCCGCGGAGTCCACCGACGGGTCGTTCCTGGTCGGCGTGCAGTGGCATCCGGAGGCCGACGCCACCGATCGCGGGCTGGTGCGGGCGCTGGCCGAGGCGGCGGACACCTATCGAAGGGAGCGGGACTCGTGACGACAGCGCAGGTGCTCAACCCGGCGACCGAACAGGTGGTCACCACCGTCGAGCTCGTCGGCGAAGCCGAGACCGATGCCGCCGTCGCCGCGGCGCAGCGCGCGGCGGCCGGGTGGCGCGAGGTGGCGCCCGGCGATCGGGCGAGATTGCTGCGCCGGTTCGCCGAGGCGGTCGACGCGGATGTGGAGCAGCTCGCCCGGCTCGAGGTCGCCAACGCGGGGCACACCATCGGCAACGCGCGTTGGGAGGCGGGCAACGTCCGCGACGTGCTGCACTACGCGGCCGGAATGCCGGAACGGTTGCTGGGCAGTCAGATTCCGGTCGCGGGTGGAGTCGACATCACCTTCCACGAACCGCTCGGCGTGGTCGGCGTGATCGTGCCGTGGAATTTCCCGATGCCGATCGCGGCCTGGGGTTTCGCGCCCGCGCTCGCCGCGGGCAACACCGTGGTGCTCAAACCCGCCGAGCTGACGCCGCTGACCGCGCTGCGACTCGGTGAACTGGCGCTCGAGGCGGGCCTGCCCGAGGGTGTGTTCCAGGTGCTGCCCGGCAAGGGGTCGGTGGTGGGAGAGCGCTTCGTCACCCACCCGGCCGTCCGCAAGGTGGTGTTCACCGGTTCCACGGAGGTGGGCACGCGGATCATGGCGGGCTGCGCTCGGCAGGTGAAGCGGGTGACGCTGGAACTCGGCGGCAAGAGCGCGAACGTCGTGTTCGCCGACGCCGACCTGGAACAGGCGGCGGCGACCGCGCCCTACGGCGTCTTCGACAACGCCGGGCAGGACTGCTGCGCCCGCTCCCGGATCCTTGTGCAGCGCAGTGTGTTCGACCGGTTCCTGGAGTTGCTGGAACCCGCTGTGCAGGGGGTGCGCGTCGGCGACCCGTCCGACGAATCCACCGAGATGGGCCCGCTGATCTCGGCCGCGCACCGGGAGCGAGTGGCCGAGTTCGTGCAACCCTCGACCAAGGTCGCGTTCACCGGAAGCGCGCCCGACGGTCCCGGATTCTGGTATCCGCCGACCGTGGTGCTGCCCGGCGCGCCCACCGACCGGGTGCTCACCGACGAGGTGTTCGGGCCGGTGGTCGCGGTGGTCCCGTTCGAAGACGAGGCCGACGCGCTGCGCATCGCCAACGACACGAATTACGGCCTCTCCGGTTCGATCTGGACCCGCGACGTCGGCCGCGCGCTGCGCGTGGCCCGCGGTGTGGAGGCGGGCAACCTGTCGGTGAACTCGCATTCGTCCGTGCGGTACTGGACGCCGTTCGGCGGCTTCAAGCAGTCCGGGCTCGGGCGCGAACTCGGCCCGGACGCCGCGCTCGCCTTCACCGAGACCAAGAACGTCTTCCTCGCCACGTAGTGACACCCGCACATCCGACAGGAGATACGTTGCAGCGCTTACAGGATCGAGTCGCCGTCGTCACCGGCGGCGGGAGCGGTATCGGTCTGGCCACGGTCCGTCGCTTCGCGGCGGAGGGGGCGAAGGTGGTGGTCGCTGACATCGACGCCGGGACCGGCGAGGCGGCCGCCAAGGAGGTCGGCGGCCGGTACGTGCACGTGGACGTCACCGACGAAGACCAGGTCAAGGCCCTTTTCCAGACCGCGGTCGACACCTACGGCGGGCTGGACATCGCGTTCAACAACGCGGGCATCTCCCCGCCGGAGGACGATTCGATCCTGACCACCGGCATCGACGCGTGGCGGCGGGTTCAGGAGGTCAACCTGACCTCCGTGTACCTGTGCAGCAAGTACGCCATCGAGCACATGCTCGAGCGCGGCAAAGGATCGGTGATCAACACCGCCTCGTTCGTCGCGGTCATGGGTGCGGCGACCTCGCAGATCTCCTACACCGCCTCCAAGGGCGGCGTACTGGCGATGAGCCGCGAACTCGGCGTGCAGTTCGCCCGCGACGGCATTCGGGTGAACGCCCTGTGCCCCGGGCCGGTGAACACCCCGCTACTCCAGGAACTGTTCGCCAAGGACCCGGAGCGCGCCGCCCGCCGCCTGGTGCACGTGCCGCTCGGCCGGTTCGCCGAACCGGAGGAGATCGCCGCTGCCGTGGCCTTCCTCGCCAGCGACGATTCCTCGTTCATCACCGCGTCCCAGTTCCTGGTGGACGGCGGCATCGCGGGCGCCTACGTGACGCCGCTGTAGGACCTACTTCGGCGCGCCCAATCGTGCGCCGCCGTCGACGCGCACCACGATTCCGGTCGTGAACGCGTTGTCCACCAGGAATTCGATCGCGTGGGCCACGTCGTCGGCGGTGCCGACCCGCCCCACCGGCGTGGTCGCGGCGATCTGGTCGAAGACCTCGGTGCGCGCGCCGTCGGGCAGGAAGCTCCACCATTCGGTGTCGATCACGCCGGGGGACACCGCGTTCACGCGCAATGGCGCGAGCTCGACCGCCAGCACCGGAACCATCGCCTCCACACCGGCATTGACCGCCGCCAGCGCCGCGGTGGCGGGCATCGAGCCGCCCGCCGAGGCCGCCGACACCAGGGTGATCGAACCGCCCTCGTTCAGGTGCGGCAGCGCGGCTTGCATCGCGGCGGTGTGCGGGAGCAGTTTGCCCTCGACGTGGCGGCGCAGATGCTCGAGTTCGAGCTCACGGAACGGCGTCGTGCCCGACGGTCCGGTCACGGTCACCACCACATGGTCGATCGGCCCGATCTCCGCGAAGAATCGGGTCAGTTCCGCCTCGTCACGCGCGTCCACGGTACGGCCGGTGACGTTCTCGCCGAGATCGGCCAATGCGGCCTCGAGCCTGCCCTTGTCGCGACCCGCGACGATCACCTCGTGCCCGTGGTCGGCGAGCCTGCGCGCCGCGGCCAGGCCGATGCCCGATGTACCGCCCACGATGACGACCCGGTTGCCCACAACATCCTCCTGATTTTCGAAGCTCTGTGTCTCGAAATATAAACGAGGCATGGTGTCTTGTAAAGTGTCGGCATGACCGGAACCCGTGGCCGCCCGCGCAGCGAGGAAACCAGGCGCGCCATCCTGCGCGCCGCGCTGGAACTGTGTGAACGGGACGGCTACCAAGACCTGACCATCAAGGCCATCGCCGACGCCGCGGGCGCGGGCAGGCAGACGGTGTATCGCTGGTGGCCGGACAAGGCCGCGGTGCTCATGGAGGCGCTGGCCGGGCTCGTCGAGGAGAACCCGGCATTGCGTGTGCGCGCCGAGTCCGCCGACGTGCTCGCCGAGGTCGAAGGCTTGCTCACCGCGACCTACGAGCTCACGCGCGAGCTGACGGGGCAGGCTCTGGTGGGACTGATGGCCGACGCGCAACGCGATCCGGCGCTGTCCGAGCGATTGCAGGACGCCGTGATCGGCCCGCGTCGTGAGGTGTTGCGCACGCTGCTGCGACGAGGTGTGGACAGTGGTCGGTTCACCGGGGCGGTGTCGTTGGACCTCGTGGTCGATTTCGCTTTCGGAGTGATGTGGTACCGCCTGCTCGGGCGGCACGCTCCGGTCGACGGGGCGTTGGCGAGGGAAGTCGCCGCGGGTATCGCCGCCATGCTCGGGCCGAAGTGAGCGCGAGCGCCGTCGTATCGCGACCGTCGTGGAGGCGGTGACCGGTGCGACTCGAGTGCATATGTGACTGGCATCACAATTGCTAGTTGAGTCGCAGGTCAGCGCAGATGTGTTCGCCCTCTTCCTGTTACGTGACTGTTTGCCCGGGGCGAATCCTGGGTATCGGTCTGTTTCGTGCCACACCTTCGGTTCTCGCGGCCGGAGGTGGAACGAACCGAGGTCCGTGACGGACTGGAGAGGACGTGCACGTGACCGATCGAACTTCCGAGAGTTTCCCGCTGCGACGTTCCGTCGCGGCCTCCGCCATGGGCAACGCGACCGAATGGTTCGACTACGGCGTCTACGCGGCCACCGCGACGTATCTGACCGATGCCTTCTTCCCCGGGGAACTGGGCACACTCGGCACCATGCTCGGCTTCGCCATCTCGTTCGTGCTCCGGCCGCTCGGCGGCATGGTGTGGGGCCCGCTCGGTGACCGCATCGGCCGTAAAGCCGTGCTGGCCACCACGATCCTGCTCATGGCCGCCGCCACCGGCGCCATCGGCGTGTTGCCCACCCACGCGTCCGTCGGCGTGCTGGCGCCCATCCTGCTGATTCTGCTCCGCGTGGTGCAGGGCTTCTCGACCGGCGGCGAATACGGCGGCGCGGCAACGTATCTCGCCGAGTGCGCGTCCGACCGCAAACGCGGATTCCTCGGCAGTTTCCTCGAATTCGGCACGCTCGCGGGCTTCGTCGGCGGCTCCGCGACGGTGCTGGCCTGCCAGCTCGCGCTCGGTTCGGACACCATGCACGACTGGGGCTGGCGCATCCCGTTCCTGATCGCCGTCCCGCTCGGCCTGACCGGCTGGTACCTGCGGGCCCGGCTCGACGAGAGCCCGGTGTTCACCGAGGTCGCCGAGCACAAGCGCCCGCCAGGCGGTCTGCGTGAAGTGGTGACCACCTACCGGCGCGAGACGCTGACGCTGGCCGGACTGGTGGTCGCGCTCAACGTGGTCAATTACACGCTGCTGACCTATCAGCCCACCTATCTGCAGAAAACGATCGGCTTGGGCGAATCGGCCACCACCGCGATGATGCTGCTCGGTCAGTTGGTGATGATGCTGGTGCTGCCGTTCTTCGGCCGGCTGTCCGACAACGTCGGCCGCCGTCCGATGTGGTTGTTCTCGCTGACCGGTCTCAGCGTGCTCGCGGTGCCGATGTACTGGCTGATGGGCCAGGGCACGGTATGGGCGATCTTCGGCTTCATCGTGCTCGGACTGTTGTACCTGCCGCAGTTGTCCACCATCAGCTCCACCTTCCCCGCGATCTTCCCGACCCATGTCCGGTACGCGGGCTTCGCGCTGGCCTACAACGTCTCCACCGCGATCTTCGGCGGCACCGCCCCGCTGATCAACGAGGCCGTCATCGAGGCAACCGGTTGGTCGCTGTTCCCCGCCGTCTACATGGTCGGCGCTTCCCTGATCGGCCTGGTCGCCTGGAACTACCTGCGCGAAACCGCCGGAACCTCGCTGCGCGGCACCGAAGTTCCCGACGCGGGTGAGTCGAGTCCGGACCCGAATCCTGACCTCCCCGCCCAGCCCGCGTTCTGAATCACGGCGTCGAAACATCCGGTGGGAGTGTGCGCGGTCGTATCGGCCACCTGAATGCCGAGCCGCCACGAGCCTGTGCGTCGATCGATGACGGAACATCGTTGATCTCAGCGGACACCGCCCGCCAAGTCGGCGAGACGTTCGTACATCAGGGCCAGATCGCGCTGGTAGCCGAGATCGGATGGCGCCGAGCGCACCAGATGGTCGGCGACAGCGAGTCCGCGGCGGAAATGCTGGGCCGCGCCGGCGATATCGCCGGTGTCGCGAGCGAGGCTGCCCAGTTTGTCGCAGCAGGACAGCAGATCGCGGCGATAGCCGAGGTTGCCCGGGTCGGCGGCCGACAGTTCCTCGGCGATCTCGGCCGAGCGGTTGTACCAGTCCCGCGCGGCATGGTGGTCGCCGCTCGCTCGCGAGAGAGTGCCGAGGCGGTCGTAAGTGACCGAGAGGTCGCGGCGGTAAGACGGGTTGGACGGCTGAGAGTCCACCAGAGCGAGATCGATGGTCATGGCGTTCCGGTACGCGCGATCGGCTTCGGCGAGGTCGTTCCGTGCACGGGCATGGTCGCCGAACCGGTGGTAGCAGAACGAGAGATCTCTGCGGTAGGTGCTGTTGTCCGGCGCGGATTCGACCAGGCTCGCGGCGACCGCGATGGCGTGCTCGTACAGTCGCGTCGCCTCTCCGTGATCTCCCTGGGCGGCTACGACTCTGCCGAGCGCGTTGTAGGCCAGCAGCAGATCACGCCGATACCGAAGGTTCACCGGGTCGGCGGCCGACAGTTTCTCCGCATAAATCAGGGCAGGCCTGCAGTGGGTGGCCGCGCCGTCGTAGTCGCCCTGATCCATCGCCAACGAGCCCAGCGCATCGTGGACGACCAAGAGGTCGCGACGATATCGGAGATTGCCAGGTGCGCCAGCGGCCAGTTCCTCCGTGCCCTCCAGCGCACGTCGGTAGAACCGGGCGGCTTCGCCGAAATCGCGCCATTCTCTGGCGATGTCGCCGAGCACATTGCACGTGACGACGAGGTCGCGGCGGTACTGCGGATTGGTGGGGTCGGCGGCGAGGAGTTCCTGTGTGAGAGCGAGGGCGCGATGATAGTGCCGGATGGCCTCGTGTGGATCGCCGTTCGCGCGGATCGCCCCGCCGAGCCGGTCTACGGTGATCGAGAGGTCGCGTCGGTATCCGAGGTTCGAGGGTTCGGCAGCGACGAGCGCTTCGGCGATCCCCATCGAGCGCCGGTACAGGCGGATCGCTTCGTCCAGATCTCCTCGAGTCCGGGCCATTTCGGCGAGCTTGTCGTAGCCGATCGAAAGATCCCGCTGGTACTGGAGGTTGTCCGGATCGGCATCGACCAGTTCTCGCGCCATGCTGATCGCGAGCTGGTAGCGCCGAGCGGCCTCATCGAGGTCGCCGGTGGCCGACGCCAGATCGCCCAGCTTGTTGTAGGACACCGAGAGATCGCGTCGATAGAGCGTATTCCCCGGGTCGGCCGCGGCGAGTTCCTCGGTGAGGAGGAGCGTGACCCCGTAGTGGCGCGCGGCTTTGTCGGCATCGCCCGCGGCGTGGGCGATGTCGCCGATCGTCTCGTTCACGACAGCGAGATCGCGGCGATACACGCGGTTCGCGGGTTCGGCCTCCGCGAGTTCTTCGACGATGGCGAGCGCGCAGTAGTGCAGTCTGGTCGCCGTGTCGACCGCGCCCGCTTTCCGTTCCAGATCGGCCAGTTTGCCGTACGACACCGACAGATCGCGGCGGTAACCGGAGTCGGCCGGTTGCGCGGTGGCGACACGTTCCCCGATGGCGACGGAGCGTCGGTACAGGCGTCCGGCTTCGGCCGCCCCGCTCGCGAGCGGGGTGAGTTCACCGTCGGAATCGCGCTCCTCGGCGAGGGGGCTGTCGAGGTCGTCATCGAGACCGAGGAGGAACGCGCGGCGGTACAGTCGCCCGGCTGCCCGCGTGTCGCCTGCGGCACGGAGACGATCGCCGATCTCGATCAAGGAGAGCGTCAGCTGTCGCGTGCTCCCGGAGTTCGACCCGTCGGCCGGGCTATTCGGTATCGAGCTGAGGAGGAGATGGGTGATCGAGCCGGGAAGCCGGACTTCCGGGTCGCCCTTCGAGGAATCCGCGATGTATTCGGCCAACCGGCGATGATGAGCGGCGACATACTTCGCGCAGGCGGAGGCGATGTATTCGTCTGTCGTGCGGAGCCGGGAGAGGATTTCGAAGCATCGCTCGCGCTGGCGGAGAGAAGCGCTGTGCACGCCGTCGGCCAGCAGCCGTACCCCGGCGTCTGTTTCCGCGCGCAGCGCCTGACCGACGAGCGCGTCGCCGAGCGGGCCGGGCGAGGGATCGAGATACCGCTCGCTCGGGAACTGGGACCGCAGCCACTGGACGAGCGCCACCCGGTCGGCGGCGGTATCGGGTCCATTCCCGAAGACGACTGTCATCAGCTGTTCCGCCTCGGCGGAATCATCCGCGCCGAACAAGGTCGCCACTGCGACGGCACGGCGCAGGTCGGCTTCGGGAACTCCGTCCGGAGCGGTCTCCTGCCACTCGCGAAACGGATCGATCGCTTCCGCGGAGCTCTGCGGGCGGGGCGTCGGAGCCGGTCCGGTGCCTTCGAGCGTTTGATCTTCGAACATGCGATCCCCCAATGGATTTCGTGGGCGAAAGAGCGCCGATCCTGGTGCTCAGGCTAACAGCGGGGTCCGACAGGTTCGGGCTCGTCGTTGTATGGGATCGCGTCGTGGTCGAGCGTCGTGGATGTGGGACTCGGTCACGCCGAGGAGGGTGACTCGTCGTCCTCCGGCCAATCGTCCTCGATGACCAGCGTCCCGTCGCGCAGCGCGGTCGCGTACTGGTCGGCGACCAGGTCGGCGGGGTAGGTCGGCCAATAGGAGACCGCGCCGGTGGGCTTGTCGATGACGCAGACGGAGCCGCCGACGATCACCGGCGGACTGTCCGGGTCGACGTGCGGCGAGCGGGGGAAGGTGGCGACGGCGACGAAGCAGGTGTCGAACTCCGCTAGCTGATAGGTGATGCCTCGATCGGCGTAATCGCCGTTGGTGAGATGCCGCTCGGCGATCCGGTGTGCCTCGGTCGGGTCCACCGGTGTGGTCGCGTCGGTGGGGTAGGCGTGGATGTCCATGTGTCGATGGCAGCGGGGGTGTGGCCGCCTGCTCCTTCCGGGTCTCTGGATAGCACGATGGCGGCTCGGCGCAAGCCGGTTTGCGGTCAGTCGAAATGGATGGTGGACAGCATCTTGCGGGCCAGGATCTCTGGATCGGAGTCGGTGGCCAGTGCTGAATTATGCAGTGCGCCTTCGCGCCACAGCGAAGCGAAGCCGTGCACCAGCGACCACGCGGCGAGTCGGGTCGACAACTGACGGTCCTGACTGTGGCTCGGCTGGATGCTCGAAACGCCGGAGCGCAGCGCCGACCCGGATCGTTCTCGCGCGGCGCGCAGAGTCTCGTTCTCCGCGTGGAGAAGGCTGTGCCGGAACATCACGTCGAAGTGTCCCGGATGCTCGCGCGCGAAGCGAATGTAGGCCACCGCGACCTCGCGAAAGTCCGAACCGGCCTGCGCGAGCTGTTCGGCCAGCAGTTCGAATCCCTCGGTGGCCAACGCGGTGAGCAGTCCTGCTCGATCACCGAAGTGGTGGGCGGGCGCGGCGTGCGAGACGCCCGCGTGCCGGGCCAGGTTGCGCAGGGAGAGCGCGTCGACGCCGTCGGCGGCGATCCGTTCGGCGGCGGCGGTGAGCAGTGCCGCGCGGAGATCTCCGTGGTGATAACCGTCCTTCGCCATACCTCGATGGTGACCCATCATCTAGACATTGACAAGTTCATGACCGCAGCCGTATCTTTCCACTGTCAAGATTTGCTCTTCGATCCACAGGAGATCCCGATGGCACCGCTGGTCGTCCTCGTCGCCGTCACCGCACTCGCCCGGCTCATCGGCTGGCTCACCGGCAACGGCTGGCTCGATTCGTGGGCGCACGCGACCGCGCTCGGGCTGGCCGCGATGCTCGCGCTCACATCGAGCGCGCACTTCCTCCAGCCGCGCCGCGACGCTCTGGTCGCCATGGTGCCGCCCCGGCTGCCGAACGCCCCGGCGCTGGTGACGTCGACCGGTGTGCTGGAACTGGCGGGTGCGGTCGGCGTCCTCATTCCCGCGACCGCCGACCTGGCCGCGGCCTGCCTGATCGCGCTGCTGGTGGCGCTGTTCCCGGCGAACGTCCGCGCCGCCCGCGCCGAACTGGGCATCAAGACCATGCCGCTGCCGCTGAGGGCGCTGGTTCAGGTCCTGTTCATCGCGGCCTGCGTGGTCATAATCGTCGGCTGAGAACGGCGAAAGGCCCGCTCACGCATCGCAATCGATGGGTGAGCGGGCCTTTGCCGGGTCGGCGTTCAGCTGCCCCGCAATGCCTTGGCTATGGTGCGGCGCATGAACGGCCGCGCGATGTCCTCGGGCAGGTTCGCCCAGGCCAGGAAGAACCGCGTGAGCGGGTCGAGCGCGATGTGGTGGCGGCCGCGTTCCAGGCCGCGTACGGCGGCCTCGGCGACGCGCTCGGCAGGCATCGGCTCGATCGACCCGGTGATCGCCTTGGTCTCGACCGGCTTACGGTTGTTCTCCATGGCCAGCCCCGGTGTGTCGGTGTCGGCCGGATAGATCACCGTGACGTCCACGCCTTTCGGCTCCACTTCGTAGCGCAGGCACAACGCCAGCTGCCGGATGCTCGCCTTGGTCGGTCCGTAGGCGGTATACCCGGTGATGCCGAGAAACGCCGACGTGGAGCTGACCAACAGGATCTTTCCCCTGGACCGCTCCACCATGCCGGGCAGCACCCGCCGCACCGCGTGCACCGCACCGAGATAGTTCGCCGACATCTGCGCCTCGAACTCGTCGGGCCGCACTTCGAGGAACCGCCCGGGCAGCGCGAGACCGGCGCAGCAGGCGATGACCTCGCACGGTCCGTTGCGCTGCTCCAGTTCCGTGATGGCCGAGGCGAGTTGCTCCGCGCTCGTGACGTCCGCGGCGGCCCAGTCCGCGCCCAGTCGTTTCGCGGTGTCGCGCAGCGGAAGCTTCCGCCGCGCGATGAGCGAGACCTGCGCCCCACGCCCCGCGAAGGCCTCCGCCACCGCGGCGCCGATCCCTTCCGATCCTCCGGTGACGACGACGTGCTTGCCGACCCAGTCCTTGACCCGTGCCATCGCGGCGACTCAGGCTCGACTGGCGGTGACGATGTCGGCGATCCGGTCCCGCCACAGCAGATAGGTGGCGGAGCTGCCGTCGTCGGGCAGATCATCGAGCGAACTCTCGATCAGCGCGTCGGTCTTCGCCACGGTGGTCCCGCAGAAGACCTGCGCCGCCGCTTCGCTGTGCTCGTTGACGCTGTTGGTCTGCTGCCGGATGCGGGCGACCATGGCCGAGCCCAGCGACAGCTGCGGCCGGAACTCGCCGGCCACGTCCCAGAGTTCCTCCATCGCAGCCGATTCCACGCCGCCCGCGAAGGTGACGGCGATGCCGACGCCGCTCCACAGATCGGCGTGCCGTTTCGGCTCGAACTCGCCGATCAGCCGCACGACACCGGCCGGGCTGCCGCCGCCGATGAACCACAGCGCGCGGCCCATGCCCTGGTCCGCGATGCGCTTCAGGTTGTCGCGGTCGCCGAGCCAGCCGGGGTAGCGGGTCTCGACGTGCTTGTCCCGCACGTAGCGCTGCATCTGGAAGAACGCCTTGTAGAAGCCGTAGCCGTCGATGGCGAGCCAGCGGAACAGCGGGTGCTGCGGGAACAGCTTCTTCCACCGGAACTTCGGGATCTTCGCCATGGCGAGGCCGACGCCGACGTACATGGTCAGCGCGTATTCGCTGGCCGGGCCGTCGATCAGGTCGGCGGCGCGCCGGCCGGGCGAGAGCGAGTCGACAGCGGTGAGGCCGACTGCCGCGCCCTCGTAGGCGAACCCGCGGTACTTCGGCGGCACCCGCAAGAGGGTGGCGATCAGCTCGTCGTTGTCGGAGCTGCGGACCGCGGAGTCGATGCCGCCGACCAAATGCATCGTCACCTGCTCGAGTTCGAGCGCCGTGTGCTGGTCGGGCTGCTCGAACCCGCTGAGCACCTGGCGGACACTGGCCGGACTGGGGACGAACAGGGCCGCGCGCAGCGGACCCAACGGCGAGGGCATGGGGTTCTCCAATCGTCGGAGGAGTGGGGGATCGTCACAGGATCAAGCGACGGAAGCCGCCGTCGAAGAAGGTCAGCGTTCCCGTGGCGGCCAGTTCGGCGTCGCGTTCGGCGTGTACGACCTCGCCGACGACGATGCTGTGGTCGCCGCTGTCGAATACGGCGTCGAGCTTGCACTCCAAGCCCGCGGCCGCGTGCGCCAGCATCGGCGCCGCGGTGTGCGGTCCGGGGAACCACTCGACCTGGTCGAATTGCGCGCTGCCGTCGGGGCGCGCCGAGTCGGCGAAATACCGGGCCACCGGCTCCTGGTCCGCCGAAAGCACCGAAACGGCGAACGCGCCCGCCTCGTGGATCGCCCGGTGCAGGCGCGCCGTATGGGCGACGCACACCAGGATCAGCGGGGGATCCAGCGAGACGGACGTGAACGCGTTGGCGGTCATGCCGTGCGGCCGTGGCCACCCGGTGGTGACCACGGTGACACCGGTGGTGAACGCGCCGAGCACGCGGCGCAGCTCGGCGCGGTCGGTCATGAGCGGGCGGCCTCCTTCTCCGGTTCGGGTTCACCCGCGATGTCGGCCTCCAGGTCGTCGGCCACCACGGGCTGCTCCGCCGCTTCCGGCGCGGCGCCCCGTTGCCGCCACCATTCGGCGATGCCGCGCACCCACCAGTAGACGCCGCGCGCGCCGCAGACGATGACCAGCGCGATGAACAACCCGTAGGAGATGTGCAGCGCGGTGACCACGCCGTACATGATGCCGACCGAGGCGCCGAACATGATCTGCTGCTTCTTGCCCGACGGGGTGGTGCCCGGGTCGGTGACCATGTAGTTGGTGAACAGGACGAACGCCAGACCGGTCATCATGCTCAGGCCGGCCAGGATCGAGATGTTCGGTTCGATGAGCCCGCGCACGATGGCCTGCAGCGCGAACGCGCCCACCCACGCCATGATCAGCGGCATCTTCAGCGTCAGCTTGGCGTTGAGCATGGTGCCGGTCGTGAGCAGGCCGAGCACGATGAGCGCGTCCGCCGGTCCGGTGATGTATTCGGTGAAGTGGTACGGCGGTGCGACCGCGATCATCGGGAACACCAGGAAGCACACCACGACACCGAAGTTCGACGGGTTCATGAAGTGGCGCATCTTGCCGTTGATCTTGGCGCGCAGCACCCACTTCGTGCCGACCGCGACCACGATGCCGAAGATCACCGGCCACAGCTTGTCGTGCGCGAAGGTCAGGAAGTTGAACGCCAAGCCGGTGATGTGCGCGGGCAACAGGAATTCGAACAACCCACGCGGTCCGCGGCCGCGGAAGGCGGGCGCACGCTTGTACGCCCAGGCCGCCAGGACCTCCAGCCCGATTTCGGTGGTGTAGGCGGTGGCCAGTGCGATGAACGGCCAGAGGAACGGCTGCTCGAAGCCGAGCAGCGGGAACCCGATCAGGTTGAAGATCGTGATCGAGATGGCGAAGTTGCGCAGCGCCAGGTAGCGCGGATCCTTCGTCGCCGCGGGCTTTTCCATCCATTCCTTGGCGAATTCGGTGCCCGAGCGCTGCATCGACGAGATGCGTTCGGCGGTGGTCGTCGGTGCGGCCGTGCCGTTGCTTTCGGGAGCGGCGCCGTTGCCGTTGGCCGCGCCGTTGCCGTTGGCCGCCGATGTTTCGTGATGACCGTTCGAGGCGGCTTTCGCCTCGCCCGGATCCTTGTTGTCGTTGTCGCTCATCGCTGCTTGACCTCCTGCGCGTCCGAGGCGAGGTTCACGGTGTGCCAGCCCGGCGCGAGCTGGAGGGATTGATCGTGCGGGGTGCCGTTGGTCTCCCGCCAGCGGAGCGTGACGTTCAACGGGGCGGCCGGATCGACCTCGCCGAGGCCGATGTGCACCTCGGTGGCCCGCTTGCCGGTGTGCCCGCTGCCGCCGTCGAGGTGGCTGGTGAGCAACCGGCCGTCCGGGGTGCGGACCTCGACCTGGGCGTCCACCGCCGGAACGCCCTGCGGGGGCAGACCGGCGACGGTGGTCGTGGCCGCGTTGCCCTCCCAAGCCTGCTTGAACAGCTTCAGGCCGAGGAACTGGCCGCCCTTCGCCTTGTTGTTGTGGTAGAAGGTCGGGTCGCCCCACTGGCGGGCGACGGCGAAGCTGAGCGCGCCGTTGCCGGAGGTGTCGCCGACCGCGATGCCGCGCGAGGGCACCGGGGTGTCCATGCCGAGCGCGTGGGTGAGGTTGGCGAACTTGCCGTCGTCACCGCGGCTGAAGAAGCCGACCGGATTGCTGCCCGCCAGATCGGCGTCCGAGCTGATGATCGGCCAGGCCCAGGGGTACCTGGTCAGGTCGTCGTTCATGGTGCCGAGTTCCTGGATCTGCGGCCACCGGTTGGTCTCACCCTTGATCATGCCGGTCGCCTGGATCAGTTCGTTGCGGCCGTCGTTGTCGAAGTCATCGATCTTGGCGTCCCAGCCCCAGGTCTCCCAGGCCAGCCCGACGTCCGTGGCGCGGTTCTTGAACGGCGCGATGCCCTCGGCCAGTTGACGTGCCGCGTCGGCGGTGTCTTTGGCCGTGTTGTAGAACGCGAAGTGGCCTTCCATGAGCGCGAAGCGCACGGCGATGTTGCTGACGAACAGGTCGGGCATGCCGTCGCCGTTCAGGTCGCCGAAGTCGGCCGCCATGCCCTTGTCCGAATCATGGCCCATCACATAGGACTTCGGCTCGGTGATGCCGCGTTCGCCCTCGGCGTAGCCGAAGCGGATCTGGCCCGGTGTGGACTTGTTGACGAACAGGCGGTCGCGCCCGAAGTCGTTGGCCACGTACAGCTCGGGAAGCTGATCGCCGTTCAGGTCGGCCGCGGCGGCGGCCAGCGCCCATCCGGTGTCCATGCCGATCGGGAACGGGTTGGCCACCTCGCGGTACTCGGCGGCCGGCTCGTCACCCGATTTGGCGGAGGCGAAGGTGAAGATGCGATCCTTGCCGCCGTTGCGCGCGTTGGACAGCGAGTCGGTCATCCACAGCGCGAGCTGGCCGTCCTTGGAGAGCACGTCCATGTCGTTGAAGTACTGGCCCAGGTAGATGTCCGGCTTGCCGTCACCGTCGAAGTCGGACACCGAGACCGCCGCGGTGATCCAGCGCTGGCCCTCGTAGTGCCCGTCCGGGGTGTTCGGGGACGGCACGATGTCGACCGGGCGGAACGCCTTGGCGTCCAGGTGGGTCGCGTTGGCGCGCTGCAGGTACAGGATCGGCGTGCGGCCGTAGTACGACACCAGTGCGTCCATGCGGCCGTCACCGTTGAAGTCGCCCGGGATGCAGCCGGACGGAACCGTGGAGGAGTCGGCGGGCAGCGGCCGCGGATCGAGCACGAAGGGCTCGTACCGGGCGGTGTTGCTGTCCGGCGTCGGCGTGATGAAGGCCGTGTCGGAGCGGGGGTCGACCACGCACAGGTCGTCGGCAAGCCGGTTGCCGTCGAAGTCGTTCATCGCGATGGCCGCGCCGACCGAGGAGATCCAGGCCGACAGGTGCTTGTACGGCTCGCGCAGCTCGCGGATCTTGCGGTCGGTCGGCAGGCCCTTTGGCAGCGCGATCGGCATCGCGGTGAAGTCGAACTTGCTCGCGATGGGGCCGCCCGCCTCGTCGTAGGTGGGCAGCAGCGCCGACCGTGCGGGAATGAACAGCGAGCCCATCAGCAGCAGCGCCACCCCGGGCACCACCGCCTTTCGGAGGAGGGATCGATTGATGGGAATTTTCACGAGTGCTGCTCCTCATGGGCGAGTGTGAATTGCTGTCCCGCGGTGTCCGCGAGTCCGTCGAGCACGTCGCGCAGCGTGGCCAGCGCCTGGTCCATTTGCTGCTCGGTGTGCCTGCAGTTGATGAAGAACCGCAGCCTGGCCTCTCCCGCCGGGACGACCGGGTGGGTGATGGCGTTCACGCTGAAGTCGCGTTGCAGCATGGCCAATGCCGCCAGCACGGCCGGTTCGTCGGCGCCGGTCATCACGGGGATGATCGGCGAACCCTCCGACGTGCCGATGTCGAAGCCGTAGTCCTTGGCGCGGCGGTGGAAGTACTCGCTGTTGTGCCGCAGCCGCGTCACGCGTTCCGGCTCGTCGCGCAGGACCCCGAGCCCGGCCAAGGCGGCGCCGATCGCCGACGGGGCCGGGGCGGCGGTGTACATGCTCAAACCGCCCGCGACGTACTTGAATCCGTCGACCAGTTCCCGGTTGCCCGCGAGGTAGCCGCCGACGCTGCCGAGCGCTTTGGACAGCGTGCCCATCCAGACGTCCACGGCGTCGCCGGGCAGGTCGAACAGCTCGCGCACACCGTGCCCGGTGGCGCCGAGGGTGCCGAACGAATGCGCCTCGTCGATCATGATCGAGCAGTCGTAGCGCCGGGCCACCTCGATGATCTCGGGCAACCGCACCACGTCGCCGTCCATGCTGTAGAGGCCCTCGATGATCACCATGGCCCGGTCGAAGCTGCGCCGCGACATCTTGAGGATCGTCTCGAGCGATTCCGGATCGTTGTGCCGGAAGGAAACTCGCTTGCAGCGCGACCACTCCGTGCCGGAGACCACGCTGTGGTGGATCAGCGCGTCACAGACCGCGAGATCACGCTTGCCGAGCAGGAATCCGACCGCGGCGGCGTTGGTGAGGTAGCCGCTCGCGGTCACCAGCGCCGCCTCGGTGTCGTAGATGCGCGCGATCTCGGCTTCCAGCTCGCGATAGATCGGCAGCTCGCCCGCCACGATCCGGACCGCGGCGGCGGAGGTGCCGTACTGATCGATCGCGTCCTTGGCGGCCTGTCGTACCCGGGGGTCGGCGGCCAGGTCCAGGTAGCCGAAGCTGCTGAAGTTCACCACGTCCCGATCGGCCATCCGGGTCACCGCGCCGCTGATGCCCTCGTGCGGCAGGTAGTACGGGTTGACCAGACCGACCTCGTTGACCCAGGCGTCGAACCGCCCGAACCGCTGCGCGGCCTCGAGCACGCCGGGGTGGTCACGGAACGACGTGTGCGCGACTCCGCGCGACGCGCTGTTGCCGGTCGCCGCGGTAGGGACGGCGGGGCCGTCCGCGGCACGCGCGCCGTTGCCGGTCGCCGGGGCGGTGTTCTCGCCGTTGGCGTGCCTGGCCAGCAGTGCGCGGGCCAGTTCCCTGTTGTTGCCGGTCATTCGTCCTCGCTCCTCGCCGCGCGCTCTTCTTCCTGGACAATCTGCTCGGCAATTCGCGCGCCGAGCCCGCGCAACGTCAGTCCGATCACGGCGAGCACCGACAGCTGGGTGCCGAGCACTTGCACCACGCGGGCGCCGAACTCCATGCCCATCAGCGAATCCATGCCGAGCTCGGGCAGCGGGGTGTTCAGATCGATCGTCTCGGCGTCGACGCCGAGCACCGCGGCCAGCTGCTCGGCGAGCAGGTAGGCCACCACCTCGCCGCGCTGCTCCACCCCCAGTTGAAGGATCTCCGCCCGCAGCGCGCCCGCGCCCGACGCCCCGCCGCCCGCGGCCGCCACCTGGTCGGCGAAACGCGGTGTGCGGGTGGACGGGCGATGCGCCAGCGCCCACTGACTCCAGTCCACGTCGAACAGCACGATCTGCGGCAGGTTCAGCCGCAGGCATTCGCCCAGCAGATCGGTGGCCACGTCCATGTCCACCGAGCGGTAACCGGTCATCTCCGCATATCGGCTGACCGCCTCGTAATCGGCCATGCCGCCGCCACCGCTCATGAAGCCCCAGTTCACCGCGAGTGCGGCGGCGCCGCGGGCCCGGCGGGCGGACGCGATCATGTCCAACACGGAATTCGCTGCCGCGTAGCCGAATTGGGGCGAGATGCCGACGATGCTGCTCGCCGAGGAGAACAGCACGAACATGTCGAGGTCGATGTCGGCGGCGGTGACGGCGGTGTCCAGGTTGACCGCACCGGCGACCTTGGGCCCGAAGATCTCCGCCAGCGACTCGGCGGTGATCTGCGGGACCTCGAGGTTGTTCACCACGCCGGCCGCGTGGAACACCCCGCGCAGGGGATGTCCACTGGCCTGAATGCGTTCGACCAGCGCGGCGACGGCGTCGTAGTCGGCCATGTCGAGACGCTCCTCGACGACCTCCACGCCCGTGGCGGTGAGCTCGGCGACCGCGGCGCGGGCCGCGTCACCGGTCGCGCCGCTGCGTCCGGCCAGCACCACGCGCCGCGCGCCGATCCGCACCAGCCAGCGCGCGGTGGCCAGGCCGAACGCGCCGAAGCCGCCGGTCACCAGGTAGCTGGCCGCGGGGTCGATCGGCAGACTCGGCCGCTTGGCCAGCACGGTCGGTTCCGGCTCCCGCAGATCGAGCACGACCCGGCCGATCTGCTTGGACCGCACCACGGTCTCGAACGCCTCGGCGGTCGACGTGAGCGGGAACGCGGTGTACGGCAGGTACTCGTAGGTGCCGTCGTTCAGCGCGTCCATCGCCCGGCGCGCCGCGCGGCGGACCAGTTCGGGGCGCACGGCCAGGGCGCGGTCCATGTCCACGGCGAAGAACGACAGGTTCCGGTCGAAGGGGCGCAGGTCGATCGCGCCGCCGCCGTAGATGTCGGCCTTGCCGATCTCGATGATCCGCCCGAACTCGGCGGCCGCCCGCAGGTTCTGCTGAAGGATCTCGCCGGGGGAGGAGTTGTAGATTACGTCGACGCCACGTCCCGCGGTCAGGCCGAGTACGTCGTCGACGAAGCTGATCGAACGCGAGTTGACCACCTCGTGCGCCCCCGCCGCCGCGGCCACCGCTCGGCGCTCTTCCGAGCCCGCCGTCGCGATCACCCGCGCACCGAGGCGCACCGCCACTTGGACCGCGGCCATGCCCATGCCGCCCGCCGCGCCGTGGATCAGCACCGTCTCACCCGGTCGCAGGTGCGCGAGCTCGCCGAAGGCGAATTCGGCGGTGAGGAAGGGCAGTACCGAGCTGGAGTGGCACGGGTCGAGCTCGGTGTCCGGGTAGTCGAGTGGCATCGTGGCGCCCTCGTCGGGCCGGAGGGTGACGTACCTGCGAACCAGGTCCCTGGCACACACCGACATCTCGTCCCCGACGGCGACCTCGGTCACTCCCGGGCCGACGCGCTCGACCACGCCGAAACCGTCCATACCCAGGTCGGTGCCGAAATACGTGCCGGCCAGCTCCTTTTCGGTGAGCACACCGAGCACCTTGAGCGCGTCCTTGTAGTTCAGGCCCACCGCGTCCATCCGGATCTCGACCTCGCCCGGCCCCGGCGGCACGCGATCGACCGCGCGCCACGCCAGGTCCGACAGCAATCGGGAGCGCGGAACCTCCAGGCGGAAAGAGGTTTCCGGGTCGGTCAGCGGCGCGGCCTCGTCCCAGACCGCCAGATGGTCGCGCAGGGACTTGCGCAGATGCAGCGCCCAGCACGCGCCCGCCCGCAAGGCGACCTCGTCGGCTCGTCCGTCGCCGAACACCTGCTCCAGGATGTCCGCGGCGCGCGTAGTGGATTCGGTGTCGACCAGTCGCCACTGCACCGCGGGCTGCTCGTTGCGCAGCGTGCGCCGGGCGCCGGTGAGCGCGGCCTGCGCGGGATGGGCGAAGGCGTCGACCGGCAGGCAGAACGCCTGCTCGGTGACCACCACCGCGCGCACCTCGGTCGCCGGGGCGTCGTCGTCCTCCTCGCCGACCACCAGTTCGCCGACCGCTTTGGCGACCTGGGCGAGCCCGTAGGCGTTGGGCACCGCGTCCAGTTCGGCGCCGGACACCACGACGAGGCGACCGCGCGTCACGCCGGGCCGCTCCTGCGCGGCGCGCAGGGCGGCGAGGACACGATCGGAGGCGTCGGCCTCCTCCGGTTCCAGGGTCAGGATCTCCGCCGACGCTCGCGCGCTGGCGATCTCCTTCGCGCGCTGGGAGACGGTGCTGCCCAGGCTGACCACGAGCAGGAACTCCTCCCCGTCCGCGGGTTCGTCGGCGGTCGCGGTGTCGTCGACGATGGACCACACCGGCTCGTAGAACAGCTCGTCGAGCTGGTCGTGCAGATCCGGATCGCCCCCGAGGGCGGCAAATCGAACACCTGAAAGATGCAGTGCCACGGCACCTTCCGGCGAAGCGACGGTGATGTCCGCGCACAGCGGGTCGCCGTCAACGCGGCGGACGAGCACGACGGCCTGCTCGGGCAGCGGGCCGGTCCAGCGGACCCCGGCGACCGAGGACGGCACCACGACGCTCGCGCCGTGCGCGGTCTGCGCGTACAGCGCCGCGAAACATTGCAGCGCGGCGTCGACCGCCGCGGGATGGGCCAGATGCGGCAGGCTCGGCGCGCTCCCGGCCAGCGGCGTGAGATCCAGCCGGGCCAGCACGGAGTCGGAACCCACGCTGGCGGCGGTGATCAGCCGGAAGCTCGGTCCGTAGGCGAGGCCGTGCGCGGCCAGGCCGTCGTAGAGCGTCGCCGCGGACACCTCCACCGCGTCGGCCGCCGGGGTGAGGTCGACGGAGCGCGCGTCGACGTCCGCCTCGATCAGCCTGCCGTACGCGTTGACGGTCCAGGTGGTCGCGGTGGCGGCGCGCGAACGCAGGGTGAACCTGTGGGTGGTCTCCTCGACGGTGAGACGCAATACCGGCACGTCGTGCCGGCCGATCACCAGCGGCGCGACGAACTGGACCGACTCCAGCCCGAAGCAGGCGCGACCGGTCCGCACCGCGACGGCGCTGAGCGCGGCGTCCAGATAGGCCGCGCCCGGCAGCACGACGGAACCGTCCACCACGTGATCGGGCAGCCACGGCAGCGCGGCCACCGACAACTCGACTTCCCACTCCGGCGCGGACGCCGCGGTGCGCTGGCCGAGCATGACGTAGCCGTCGACCGCGCCGACGCGGTCCGCCTCGATCGCCGGGTCCTCGGTCCACAGCGTGCGGCGTTGCCACGGGTAGCGAGGCAGATCCAGATGCGCCACAGGCGTTTCCGTCGCGCCCGGTGCGTGCGCCGTGTCCAAGCCGCCCGTCTGGTACAGCTCGCCGACCGCGCGCAGCAGGTTGTCGCGGTCGTCGGCGTTGCGGGACAGCGTGCTGATCGCCGCGCCGTCCAGGCCGCGGCGCACGAACGCCTCCTTGATGTTGCCGCTGAGCACCGGGTGCGGTCCCACCTCGAGGAAGACCCGGTGGCCTGCGTCGAGCAGGCTGTCCACGGCCGCGCCGAACCGCACCGGCTCGCGCACGTTGCGGCACCAGTACTCGGCGTCCCAGTCGGGGCCGGACAGTTCCCCGCCGGTGACGGTGGACCAGATCGGCACCCGCGCGGGTCGCGGCGCGAGTCCGGCGAGCACGGTGGTGAGTTCGCCGAGGATGGGGTCCATCAGGTGGCTGTGGTAGGGCACCTCGACGCGCAGCGCCCTGGCGAAGACGCCTTCGGCGGTGAGTTCCTCCCGAATACGGTCCAATTCGGCCGAGTCGCCGGACAGCGTCGCCGCGGAGTGGCTGTTGATCGCCGCGACGCAGACGCCCGCAACGCCCGCGAGGCGCTCGCGCAGTTGGTCTTCCGACAGGCCGACGGCGAGCATACCGCCGGTGCCCGCGGTGGTGGCCTGCAATCGGGCGCGGTGATAGCTCACCAGCAGCGCGTCGTGCAGCGACAGCGAGCCCGAGGCGTAGGCCGAGGCCACTTCGCCGACGCTGTGGCCGACCACCGCGGCGGGGTGGATGCCGAGTTCGGCGAATTCGGCCAGAAGGGCGGCCTGGACCAGGAAGTTCGCCGGCTGCGCGTACGCGGTTCTGGTGATCTGCGACTCCGCCTCGGGGCGCAGCAGTTCCTCGACGATCGACCAGCCCGCGATGTCCTGGAAGATTTCGTCGATCGATCGCGCGGCGGCGGCGAAATGCCCGTCGGCCTCGAGCAGGCCACGGGCCATGCCCCACCACTGCGGGCCCATGCCGCTGAAGACGAACACCGGCCGGGTGGAGCCGTCGGTGAGCGCGCGGGCGGGTGACTTGCTCGCGCCCGCGGCGAAATCGGCCAGCTGCGCGCGGAGATCGTCGGTGTCGCGGTAGGCGAACGCCGCGCGGATCGGATGGTGTGCCCGCTGCGTCCACGCCGCCTCGGTCACCGCGTCCGCGGGGATGGTCTCGGTCAGGTCGTGCACCTGGGTGGCCATCGTGCGCAACGCGGTCTCGTTGCGGGCCGACAGCGGCAGCACCGTGATCGGCCCGCGCTTCCGCTCCTGCGCGGGCGCTTCCGGCGCACGGGTGAGGATCGCATGGGCGTTGGTGCCGCCGTAGCCGAAGCTGTTGACCGCCACCGCGGCCCGGCCGTCGTCGTTGGGCAGCGGTTCGGTCTCCAGCGGAATGCGCACTCGCAGTTCGTCGAACCGGATCTCCGGGTTCGGGTTGTCCAGCCGCAGTTGCGGTGCGATGACGCCGTGGTGCAGCGTCAGCGCGGCCTTGATGAGACCCGCGACGCCCGCGGCGGCCTCGGTGTGGCCGATGTTGTTCTTCACCGAGCCGACCGGCAGCGGTTCGTCGCGGCCCTCGACCGCGCCGTACACCGCGCCGAGGGCGGCCAATTCGAGCGGGTCGCCGACGGGCGTGCCGGTGCCGTGCGCCTCCACATAGCGGACGTCGTGCGCGTCGATGCCCGCCAGCCGGTGCACCCGCCGGGCCAGCGCCTCCTGCGCGGCCGGGTTGGGCACCGGGATGGCCAGTGTGCGGCCGTCCTGGTTCACGCCGCTGCCGCGCACCACCGCGTAGATCCGGTCGCGGTCGCGGACCGCCGCGTCGAGCGTCTTCAGCACCACGGCGCCGGCGCCCTCACCGCGCCCGTAGCCGTCGGCGGCCGCGTCGAAGGACTTGCACCGGCCGTCGACCGCGAGGAACCGGCCCTTGCACATGGAGATGAACGCCTCGGGTCGCAGCATCGCGTTGGCGCCGCCGACGATCGCCGTCTCGCACTCGCCCGACTCCAGCGCCAGCACCGCCTGGTGCAGCGCGACCAAGGAGGAGGAGCAGGCGGTGTCGATGGTCATGGTGGGCCCGAGCAGATCCAGCAGGAACGCGATGCGGGCCGACAGCAGCGTGTGTGACGAGCTGGTCGGGCTGTGGCTGTTGATCGAGGCCCTGGCCACCGAGCCGCTGCGCACCAGCGCGTTGTCGTTCATGAAGCCGCCGACGAACACGCCGACCTCGCGGCCGCCGACCCGGCCCGCCATCCCCGCGTCGTCGAGCGCCTCCCAGGCGACCTCGAGCAGCAGCCGCTGCTGCGGATCCATGATCGACGCCTCACGCTGGGAGATGCCGAAGAACTCGGCGTCGAAGTCCCACAGCGACTGGGTCAGGAATCCACCATGCCTGGTGTACATCCGCCCCGGGGCGTCCGGGTCCGGGTCGTAGAACTTCGCGAGGTTCCAGCGGTCCGCCGGTACTTCCACGATCCCGTCGCCCTTGTGCACGACGAGATCCCAGAAAGTGTCCGGTCCGTCGATGCCGCCCGGAAAACGGCAGCCGATACCGACAATTGCTACATTGGGCATGAAAATCCCCTGATGCTCGGGCATTCGGAAACGCAGACGGTTTCACGTCGGCGTCGTCGAATCAGCGTGGAGACAGCCGGAATCGCGGCGCCGGTAAACCTGTTCGGCCATGGCGTCGTCCGGCGGTGAAGTGGTTCCGCGGTAGGAGGTCAGTGTCCACCCATGGTAGGAGCGGCGATTCGCGAAGGTCAATACGGAATCGTGCGGGCGGTTACCGAAAACCATTGCTGGGCAAGTAATGCCGAATTCGTCATCAACGCAGTTCAGAGGGGGTATGACGGGATTATTCCGGCGTTATTACAGAGTTATCGAGCGGTGGAGCCGGTGTGAATTACATCGTTATTCCGATGTTATTCCGTACCGTCCGGCTCCGGAGTGCCGGAAGATGTTGAGCGCGCGGTCCATTCGTGGCTACGATGGTTCGTCGAAAAGCACTGGCTGAAAGGCGATGGGCGTGGATTCGTACAACACCGGGCAGTTCCGTATCGAGGCGGAGGCCGAACCCATCGAAAGCCTGGAGTGGCTGCTGGCGTTCACCGAGCAATACATCGCGGGGTGGAACAGCGGTGACGGCGCGGCGGTCGCGAAATGCGTCACCGAGGACACGATCTGGCACGACCCTTCGCTGGACGCGCCCGCGCACGGCCGGGCGGGTGTGGAGAAGTTCGTCGCCGACACGGTGCGCTCGTTCCCGGATGTCGCCTACGCCAACCCGTTTCCGCCGGTACTCGCCGCGGACGGCCGGCTGGCCTTGGTGCCGTGGCGGATGACCGGCACCCATCTCGGCCCCATCGACCCGCCCGGTTTCGGCCCGACCGGCAAGAAGCTCGATCTGCTTGTCATCGACGCGTGGCAGTTCCGTTCCGGGCTGATCTGGCGCAGCCAGGCCACCTGGGATCTCACGGAGATGCTGCTGCAATTGGGTCTGATGCCGCCGCGCGGAAGCGCCGCCGAGCGCGCGATGGCGCGGGCCCAGCGATTCCGGTCCAAGCTGCCCTTCTGATCCGGGCGGGGGCTCACTCGCCGAACAGCGTGGCGAACCGCTCCACCGCGAGCAGGACCGAAGCGCCGACGGATTCCAGCTCGGCGCCCATGCCGACGAGCAGATTCACGATCGCGGGCACGAGCACTTCGAGCAGACCGTCGTCGCCCAGGTGACCGGCCATCTCCAGTTGGACGAAGCCGAACAGTCCCATCCACAGCTGCGCCGCGGCGGACCGCACGTCCGGGGTGTTGATCAGCCCGGCGTCCTGCGCGCGCTGCACCGCCCCGACCACGTGGTCGAAGGTTTCCGCGTAGTGCTCGAACTCCGAATCATGCCCGGCCACGAGCACATTGCCGCGGTTGATCTTCAGGTCGATGCGCGTCCCGGTGCCGAACATCAGCTGGAAGAGTTCCGGCCGCCGCTGGGCCTCGTCGCGGAACACCAGGCCGAGCACGAGCAGGTCGGTGATCGGCTCGTCGCTCACCCCCGCCGCGATCATGCGCTCGGCCAGTTGCGCGAAGCCCGCGGAACCCGCCGCCCGGATCAGGCCGGGCATCCCGCCGAAGTTGGAGTACACCGCCATCGTGGAGACCCCGCACATACGGGAAACGCGGCGGACGGTGAGCGCGTGCAAACCCTCGGTCGACACCACCTCGACGGTCGCGTCGATCAGGCGATCGCGCAGCGCGGTGTTCATCGTGTCCGTCCCGGCGGCCGGGCGCACGGCTAGTTCGGTTGTTCCGGCAGTCTGCTTGCTCATCGCTTCCGTTTCCCCCGGCGCCATCACGCCGTGACGCATAGATGCACTGGTGCGCTGTCTTCCGGAAGGCGGTATCGCCGCTCGACCGAGGGCGCCCCGATCCTGATGACCGCGCGGGCCACCGGTCTCGGCGCCGGGGGAACGAAGTCGATTTCGATCGATGCACCATCGATTCGCTCGGGCCGGAAAGCTGATCGTGGTTCATCGCGCACAGATATCTCCGTTCTTGCCGCACGAACGGGCGGGCAGAGCATGAGGTAGAGCCGCGTTCGCGGGCTACGAAGAGCAGGCGCACCCGCCGGGAGGTGCGTGTCGGAGGTGAGTGTCGTCACTGAAACTCTATGTGATACAGCGTAACATCCACAGCGATTCCGCCGAATGTTTTGTGTCCTTATGGAATTGGCTGTTCGGCACGCTGTTGTGACAGTCGCCGACGGCGCGGCGGAAGTTCTGGGGCCGGTGACAAACGATGTCCGCCCCGCGCTCGGCACGCGATGTCGATAATTGGACAAATAAGACATCGGTTCGGTGCATGCCTCGGCTATCGGTTGCCGCCGATTCTTGTTCCGCGTGGTCACGAACACGCGACAACGTTATCGTTCGCAAAGGACAGTTTCGTGGGTGGGGAGGTCGGCCGATGGCGGCATCGATTCCGGGAATCATCGCGTGGCCGGTCGTCGGCTTCGTCGCGGCCGTCTTCGCGGGCCGGTGGTTGCTGGTACGCGACACGATCGTCGACCGGCTGCTGAACAAGCTGTTCGGGTGGGGATTGCTGAGTCTGCTGCTGTATCGCTGCGGCATGACGCCCGGCATCGCGAGTCTCGCCCATCAGCTCGCGCTGGGTTGCACGGTGATGTCATCGATGTGCTTGCAAGGGATCGTCCGCATCTGGGCGTTGGGCGCGGAACCGGCCGCGATCCGGTGCAGGCACCGCGTCTGCTGCACGCTGGCGGTCGCGTCCACCGCCGCGATCCTGCTGGCGGGCACGTCGGCGCGACAGGACGGCAGGCTGGTCGAGCTGACCCTCGACACCGAGGGCGTGGTGGTGTGGACCGCGTTCGGCCTCCCGCTGCTGCTGAACGTCTGGCTGCTGGCGCGCATGTGCGCGCATGAACTGCGGGCCGGTGGCATCGGATTGGCGGGAAAGCTGGTGTGTGGCACGCTGATCTGGGCGGCGACCCTCTTCGGGGCGAATCTGGTGCTGTCGACGGTGTGGGTCGTCACCGGATGGCAAGGCTTGGGCGCGCAGATGGTCAGGGTCGAAACGACGGTCACCCTGTGCCTGTTGGTCGACGCGACGTTGGTCGCGATTCCGCTGGTCCAGACATTGCTGGCGATGGCGGAACTGGATCGGGCCGGACGCGCCGGTCGCAGGCTGCGCCCGCTGTGGCGGGATCTCACCACCGCGGTGCCCGAGATCGTGCTGCGGCCCGCGGCCGGTGAGCAGGCCGACCCGGAGACCCGGCTGATGCGCATGACCGTGGAGATCCAGGACGCGCTGCTGCAACTCGGCCGCTACGCCCCGACGTCGGCGATGGCAGGCTCGGGATGTCCGCTGACCGACTACGCGCACCAAGTGGCGTACGCGGCGCTCGCGCGCGAGGCGGGAGCGGCCCCGATCGGATCGTCCCCGGCCCGGTTGCCGGTCCCGGCGCCGGATTTCGACGCCGGGCTGCGGCAACTGCTCGATCTCGCCCGGGTGTGGCCCGTGGCCCGCGCGGCGGCGGGCGAGCGAGTCCCCTCGGCCGTCGGCGTCGGCTAGAGCACCGCTTGGGTCTGGGTGACCTTCGCGACCAGCTTGTCCGCGTCGTCCCGGATCACCGTCTCGACCACGACGAACGAGCGTCCGGCGTGCAGCGGCATGGCCGACGCGACGGCGTATCCGGAACGGACCGCGCGCAGGAAGTTCGTCTTCGACTCCACCGTGGTGGTGCCCTGCTTGCCCTCCGGCAGGTTGAGGAACGCGCAGACCGCGCCGGTGGCGTCGGCCAGCGACATCAGCACCCCGCCGTGCAGCACGCCGCCCAGCGTGCACAGCGATTCGTCCCAGGCCAGGCGGCTGCGCACCAGCTCGGGCCCGTGCGCGAGCACCTCGACGCCGAGGCGTTCGGTGAACGGCATGGTCTGGTGGAACAACTTCGTGCCCGTCTCATCGATCATGTCCGCGATCCTGCCTGCCGCGGGTCACGGAGTCGATTACCTCGCGGGTAATCGACGTTCTTCCGCCGCCGTTGCCGAACGGTGACCCGCACATCGGTTGCGTATCGGTCCGCGTGCGGCGAAACGCGGCGGCGGCGCGCGGGTATCAGCTGATGAACCCGATGAACAGGAGAAACGCGATGACCAACCTCCAACCGTTCTATCGGCAGGTGCAGGCCCACTACGACCTCTCCGACGAGTTCTACGCACTCTTCCTCGACCCGACGATGACCTACAGCTGCGCCTGGTTCGAGCGACCGGACATGACGTTGGAGCAAGCGCAGCGCGCGAAGATCGACCTGGCCCTGGGCAAGCTCGACCTGCGGCCGGGGATGACCCTGCTGGACGTCGGCTGCGGGTGGGGGTCGACGATGCTGCGCGCCGCCACGGCCTACGGCGCCACGGTCGTGGGTCTGACGCTCAGTCGCAACCAGTACGACTACGTCAGGGACGAGATCGAGCGCGAGCGCATCCCCGGTGTGCAGGTCCGGCTGCAGGGTTGGGAGGAATACGAGGGCGAAGTCGACCGGATCGTCAGCATCGGCGCGTTCGAGCACTTCCGGCGGTCGCGCTACGAGACGTTCTTCCAGCGGTGTCACCGGATGCTGCCGCCGGACGGCAGGATGCTGCTGCACACGATCGTGGGGTGGACATTGAAAGACATGCGGCGCATGGGCATACCGGTGACCCGGGACGACGCGCTGTTCCAGATCTTCATCAAACGAGAGATCTTCCCCGGCGGGCAGCTGCCGCATCCTGCCGAGGTCACGCGCCTGGCCGGGCGCGCCGGGTTGGGCACGGAGAAGATGCAGGAATTGCGGCCGCACTACGCGCGCACCCTCGACTGCTGGGCCGAGGCGCTGCGGGCGCATCGGGAGGAGGCGGTCGCCCTGGCATCCGAGGAGGTCTACCAGCGGTACATGAAGTATCTGACCGGATGCGCGGCGCAATTCCGTGCCGGTCGCATCGATATCGTGCAGTTCACGCTGGTCAAGTGACGCTCATTCAGAGCCGCCCCGGCGGGGGCCGGTTCAGCTCATCCGCGCCACCACGGCGTCGGGGAGATGGGGGAGCGCGAGGTCGATCAGCCGCCACGGCCACCCGGGGACGCAGGCTCGGCGTCGCTCCTGCTCGATGGCGGCCACCATCGCCGCCACGCCCTTGTCCAGGGGCGCGACCATCCGCGCGTCGCCCGCCTTGGCCGCCATATCGGTGGCGATGAAACCCGGCAGCAGGGTGGTCACCCGGATCGGCGAGCGTGCCAATTCGGTGGACAGTGCCTCGCCGAGCGCGGCGAGCCCCGCCTTGCTCGCCGAATAGGCCGCCTTCCTGCCGGGCAGCCCGCGCACCGCGCTCATCGACGCGACGAGTACCAGGTGCCCCGCCCGCTGCGCGCGGAAGATCTCCAGCGCCGCTTCCGCCTGCGCGAGCGCGCTGACGAAGTTCGTGGTGGCCGTCGCGAGATTCGCGTCGGCCCGTCCGGTGCCGATCAGCGCTCCCTTGCCGATCCCGGCGTTGACGATCACCCGGTCCAAGCCGCCGAGTTCGTCGCGCAGTTCGCCGAAGACGGCCGGCACCGCCGCGTGGTCGTCCACGTCGAGCGCGCGCACCGCGACGGTGATTCCGGGATGACTCGCCACCAGCTCGTCGCGCAACTGTGTGAGCGCGTCCAGCCTGCGGGCGCACAGCGCGAGGTCGCGGCCATCGGCGGCGAAATCGCGCGCCATGGCGGCCCCGAGGCCCGCGCTCGCGCCGGTGATCAGAATCCTTTTTCGCGACATGCGGCTGACCTTATAAGGCACAGTCGGACGTCGTCCGTCGAGTGCGCCTCCGTCGTTTCAGTCGCCGGAGGAGCCGGTCGGCGGCGCCGTCGACAGCAACCGCCACGGCCCGCAGTTCTCGGTCTTGAACCCGACGTCGGTCGGCTTGATCCGCACCCGGACCGGGCCGAGCCGGGTGTAGTTGTTCGCGATGATGTACTGCATGTTCGTGTTGTCGCCCTCGACCTTCCACAACCTGCGCCAATCACACGCGTAGGCGGGGTCGCTCGTGCCGGGCGCCTCCCAGAGACCGGGGACGATATCGACGCCGACCGAATAGACGCCATCCTGCGAGATGGTGTTCGCGGGTTCGGCCGTCGCCGTCGCCGCCGCGAGCAGGGTCACCGCGGAACTCATGGCTCCCGTGAGGAGGAGCGCGCTAGCACGCATACCGGTTCTCCTTGACTTGTACTCCCGCCGCGTCCACGGGTCGTCGTGCTCCCGCCGTCGCGGCCGACTCGAGAGATCCCCCGCATCTCCGCGGCAAGCATTACCAGAACCGACCAGGTGGTGTGCCGGAATCCGCGTTTCCGGACCGGACCACGCGGACCTCGCTATCGCCGAGAAAATTCCGGGCAATCCTGACGTATCGGGAAGTCGCCACGGATTTCGGCGTGCCGATCGAGACAGTGCCGACCCGCGTGCATTACGCTCTGCTATCTCTGCGCAAACCGCCGGGGCGGATCTGACCGCCGGGCGTCGCGCATGCTGTAACACTTCGATCACGCACCTTGCTTTGCTGATACATGCGTTGCCAGAGTGACCATTGGGTTTGGTGTTACAAGTGGGAAGGGAGGGGTGCCCCATCCCGGGGCACCGACCGCACTATGAAGCCAAGCATCGTCAAAGCCGGTATCTGCACCGCGGTCACGGCCGCGGTAACGGTGACGTTGTCCGGATTGCTTCCGGCCAGCGCGCAGGCGGCGCCGTCGCCGCTGGACATGTCGAAGAAACTCGCAGGCAAGACCGTATTCCTGGACCCCGGCCACCAGGGGTCCAGCCACTCCCAGGACTTGGCCAGACAGGTCAGCGATGGTCGCGGCGGCACCAAGGACTGCCAGACCACCGGCATGACCACGATGAACGGCGTTCCCGAGCACACCATCACCTGGAACGTCGCGCAGGTCGTCAAGACATCGCTGGAGACGCTCGGCGCGCACGTCGTGCTGAGCCGCCAGGACGATATGAACTGGGGCGGCTGCGTCGACGAACGGGCCCGCGCGGCGAGCCAGTCCGGCGCCGACGTCGCCGTGAGCATCCATGCCGACAGCGCGCCCGCGCAGGATCGCGGATTCCACCTGATCATCCCGGAGCTGCCCATCCCGAATCTGATCGTCGATCAGGTCCAGGCGGGAGCGGGACTCGCCGCGTCCAAGTCGGTGCGCGACGCGTATCGCGATGCGGGATTCCCGCCCGCCAACTACGGCGGGGTGGTGGACGGTCTGCAGACCCGCACGGACATCGCCGGGCCCGCGTTGACCACCGTTCCGCTCGTCTTCCTCGAGATGGGCAATGGCGCCAATCCCGAGGACGCGGCGTCGCTGGAGACACCGGACGGGCAGCTCAAGCACGCGATCGCGCTGACCACCGGCGTGGTCGGTTACCTGCTCGGCACACCGCAGCCGAGTGCCGCGCCGAATCAGCAGGGCGGCCAGAGCACCCCGCAGGGTGCGTCGTTCGACCATCCCGCGGTCGCCCCGGAAACGCCGCAGGCTCCGACGCCGGGAACGCCGCAGGCCCAGACGAACCCGTTCGCCCCCCAAGCCCAGACGAACCCGTTCGCTCCCCAGGCTCAGACGAACCCGGCGGTACCGCAGGCCCAGGTGATTCCCGCGGTGCCGCAGAGTTACACGACTCCCGGTGTGCCGCAGAGCCCTGCGGCACCGGCGGTGCCGCAGGCGCAGTCGGTTCCCAGCACCACGACGCCGAAACCGGCTCCAGGAACCGCGACACCGCAGTCACCCGGTGCGTCGGCGGCGCCGAAATCGCCGGGTACTTCCGGAACCCAGTCGCCGGGCACGCCGAACGCACAGCAGTCCCCCGGGGCCGCCGGGGGCAACGCTTCGATCATGGAGTTGCTGATGCCGTTGGCGAAGATGCTCGGGCTGGACAACAACGCCATCAGCACGGAGTTGATCAATCTCGGTTACAGCCTGGCGGGCATGCTGCTGGGCCCCGCGAAATAGTCCGCGCACCGAACCCACCGGACGCCACCCTCACCACGGCGAGGGTGGCGTCCGGCTTTTCCCGCGGGTCTCGCGGCGCACTAGGGTGAGCGGAATGGCTGACCGGATTCCTGTTGTGCTCGTCGCGGGGTTTCTCGGTTCGGGGAAGACCACGCTGCTCAATCATTTGCTGCGAAACAACCGGGGGACCCGGATCGGCGTGGTGGTCAATGACTTCGGGGCGATCAACGTCGATTCGATGCTGGTCGCCGGGCAGGTCGACGCGATGGTCTCGCTCGGCAACGGCTGCGTGTGCTGCGCCGTCGACGTCACCGAACTGGACGAGCTGTTCACCCGGCTGACGCAGCCGCGCGCCGGAATCGACGTGATCGTGGTGGAGGCCAGCGGCTTGGCCGAGCCGCGCAATCTCATCCGGATGGTGGTCGGCAGCGACAATCCGCGCCTGCGCTACGGCGGCCTGGTCGAGGTGGTCGACGCCGAACAGTTCCCGGACAGCAGTGCCCGGCATCCGGAGCTGCGCACTCATGTGCGGCTGGCCGACCTGGTGGTGGTGAACAAGGCCGATCGGGTGGCGCCCGAGCAGCTCGCACGGCTGCGTGCGGACATCGCGGCGCTGGTCGGCTCGGTGCCGGTGTACGCGACCACCCACGGCCGGATCGATCCCGGACTGCTGTTCGACCGACCGCGACGCGAACGCCAGCTGGTGGCCGAGCAACTGAGCTTCGACGAACTGCTGGTCGAGCACGAGCACCACGACCACGCCGGGCACCGCCATCTGCACGACGACTACACCAGCGTCTCCTTCGCCAGCGACCGGGAGCTGGACCCGCGCAAACTGATCGGCTTCCTGGAGGACCCGCCACCGGGATTGTTCCGGGCCAAGGGCTTCGCCGCCTTCGGGGTGGCGGGCGAACGCAGGAAATTCGTCCTGCACATGGTCGGCCGCCACATCGTCTTCGAGCCGGGCGGCTGGTCGCGCGGCGAATCGCGGGGGGCGCAGCTGGTGCTCATCGGTGCCGGTCTGCACACCGACAAGGCCATGGCGCGGCTTCGTGACACGGTGCACGACGACGCCGAACCGCTCGATTCGCAGAGCATGCTCGGGGTATGGCGTTATACGCCGCACTGAGCGCGCAGATTGGCGCGTTCGGTCGCGACATGTCGTGTTCGGTGCTGGTGACAGAGCGGTCTTTTCATGAGACTGGATGCGTGTCCGCCGGTCGGTGGGCACCGGGAGCGTATTGCCGCGCGCGGCGCCGCTCGGCAGCCGATCCGTTACCGACCGAATCGTCCTGCGACCGATGGGAGTTTCCCGTGTCAGATTCCATGGAGAGCGCCACCGCGTACGTCATCGAGGTGCTGGAGGCCAAGGGCACCGCCACCCGCGAGGACTTCGACGTTCCCGCGATCGTCGCCGAGACCCACGCACTCACCAACAGCTGGGATTTCCGGGCGATCGAGGACGCGACCTTCTGGTCGATCGCCGCGCGTTTCCTCAGGCCGTGAAGCTCCGCTCGGTGCGCGGCGCGTGGGTGGCCAGCGACCAGCGCCGAGCCGCGCGCCGCAGCGATCCCGGGTCGGAGTAGCCGAGGATCTCGGCTTGGCGCGAGGGGCTCAGCGGCCCTGTGGCGGTCGCGGCGACCAGCCGCGCGCCGCGCGCCCGGTCCAGCTCGGCGCGCCACGTGGTACCCGCCTCGCGCAACCGCCGCTGGAGCGTGCGCGGGCTGGTGGCCAGCCTCCGCGCCACCCGCTCCAGGGACGCGTCGCCGTCCTCCAGGCAGTCCGCCAGGGCGGCCGCGACGCGTTCGGGCCATGCGGTGGCCAGCGGCGGCGGTGGCGGAAGCGCGGCGGCCAAGGGTTGCAGGATGCCGGCCAGGACCGGATCGCTGGTGGTCAGCGGCAGATCCATGTCCGAGGCGCGGAAGGTCATAGCGTCCACCGGCGCGTCGAACTCGATCGCGGTGGTGCCGAACACCTCGATGAAGGTGTCGATCTTGGTGGGCGCGTGCTGGCGCAGCGCGACCCGCACCGGGGCCAGCGGTTCACGCACCACGCGCCGCGCCCGGCTGAGCACCGCGCTCAGCCCCCAGAGTTGGGTGAGATCGCGGCCGCGGCCTTCCCCGTCGATCATGTCCAGATACAAGGTGACTTCGTCGTCGTTCTCCGCGACCAGGTCGAACCGGTGGTTGGTAGTCACCGCGGTGACGTACGGACCGCAGGTCGCCAGTCCGGCCCCCAGTGTCGGCGCCGAGGAGAACAGATAGTCGTAGAGCCCCAGGCAGGTCAGTTCGTAGCGGCTCGCCACGTTCAGGGCGACGTCCGGATCGCCGAGTTCGAGTTCACCGATCTCCCACAGCCGGGAGAACATCTGGCTGGGCAGGTGCAGGTCCTCGCCCGCCATGGTCCACTCCGGCAATCCGGTTTCCCGGAGCAGCCGGTCGCGGTCCACCCCGGCCGCGATGAGTTGCGAGATGACGAACCGGTGGAGCAGAACCTGATCGGTTCCCATCGCGTGCTCCCTTCTGCCACGCGACCGATCGGCGCACCGTCGGTCTCCGAGTGAAGCGATACCGCGCGCACACGCTATACCGGACGTGTTGATTCGTCATGAGATTCACGTCACGGTCAGATCACCCGCAGGCGTTCACCCATTCCGACAGTCCGTCGGCGAACAGCTGGCGCTTCCAGATCGGAACTTCGTGTTTGATCCGGTCCACCAGTTCCGCGCACGCCGCGAACGCCGCGCCGCGATGCGCCGCCGCCACCGCGACGACGATCGCGCGGTCACCGATGTCGAGCGAGCCGACGCGGTGCACGGCCGCGACCGGCAGGCCGTGCGTGGCGGCGAGTTCGGCGCAGACGGTGTGCAGGAACCGCTCCGCCTGCGGGTGCGCGGAGTATTCCAGGGCCGAAACGGCTTGTCCGCCATCGTGGTCGCGGACTTTCCCGGTGAACACCACGACAGCGCCGTAATGCGATCCGGACACCGCCTCCTCGACCTCCGCTGGGTCCAGCGGCTGGTCGCTGATCCGGGCGAGCCGGACCGTAGCCTCAGCCGTTGTCATGACTTCCACCTCCGGCGACTTGTGCGAGCAGATGATCCAGCAGCGGTTCCAGCACCGCGATGCCGTCTTTCACGCCGCCCGGCGACCCGGGCAGATTCACGATCACCGAGCGTCCCGCGAGTCCCGCCACGCCGCGGCTCAGCGCCGCCAGCGGGAACTTCGCGGTGCCGCGCTGCCGGATCGCCTCCGCCACACCGGGTAGTTCGCGATCGAGCAAGGCGAGGGTGGCCTCCGGGGTGGCGTCGGTGGGGGAGGCGCCGGTCCCACCGGTGCTGATGACCAGTGCGGGTTCGAAGCGCAGCGCGTCGGCGAGTCCGAATTCGATCTCGGCGTCGGCGTAGACCAGCGGGCCCCGCACCGAGAAGCCGAGGCCGGACAGCCAGTCCACGAGCACCGGACCGGTGGTGTCGACGCGGGTGCCCGCCGCGACCCCGGTCGACGCGACCAGCACCACGGCCGAGCGTTCCTCCTCGTCGAATTCGGGCTCGGCGTAGTCGGCGGTGACCGGCTCGTCCTCGCTCTCGTCCGAGGCCGCGTCGTCGGGGCGCTCCCAATGACCGTGTTTGCCGCCTTCTTTGGTCAGCAGGCGCACGCCGGTGAGCACTGCCGCGGGGTCGACCGCCTTCACCATGTCGTGCAGGGTGAGACCCGCGACCGCGACCGCGGTGAGCGCCTCCATCTCGACACCCGTCGGACCCTTGGTCTTCGCGGTGGCCTCGATGGTGATGGCGGTGTCGGTGAAACCGAACTCCACCCGCACCGACGACAGCGCCAGCTGATGGCACAGCGGGATCAACTCGGAGGTCTTCTTCGCCCCCGCGATGCCCGCGATGCGGGCGGTGGACAGCACGTCCGCCTTCGGCATGTCGTCGGCCCGTACCAGCGCGACCACCTCGGCCGTGGTGCGCAACTCGCCTGCCGCGACGGCGATCCGGGTGGTCTCGCTCTTCGCGCTCACATCGACCATGCGGGCGCGACCTTCGTGGTCGACATGGGACAACTCGCTCATAAGGTCCACACTCGCACAACCGCGCCCGCGGGCAGAGCGGTGACCTCGGCGGGTACATCGATCAGCACGTCGGCTTTCGCCATGGCCGCCACGAGATGCGAGCCCGGACCGGACACCACCTCGACCGCACGCGGCCGTCCGGACGCGGCCGACTCACTCGAGTGCCCACGGATCAGCCTCCCCCGCAGGAACTGACGCTTGCCCTCCGGCGAGCGCGGCACGGCGTTGAACAGGGGGAGCTCGTAGGTGTCCACCTCGGGCAGACCGGCGAGGCGCCGCAGGATCGGGCGGGCGAACACCTCGAACGACACCATCGTGCTGACGGGGTTGCCGGGGAAACTGAGCACCGGCACACCGTCGACGACGGTCAGCCCTTGCGGGCCGCCCGGTTGCATCGCGACCGAGCCGAACCGTCCGCCCATCGGTTCGAGCACGTCCTTGACCACCTCGAAGTCGCCCTTGGACACACCACCGGAGGTGAACACCACATCGGCGCGCTCCATCGCGTCCGACAGCAGCCCGCGGAAACGCGCCGGATCGTCGGTACTGTGCGCCACCGAGACGACCTCGACGCCGTTCGCGGTGAGCGCCGCGGCGAGGGCGACGCCGTTGGAGTTGTAGATCTGGCCGGGGCGCAGCGGCTTTCCGGCCGCGACCAGCTCGTCGCCGGTGGTGATCACCGCGCCGCGCACCGCGCGGAAGACCGCCACCGCGGACAGCCCGACCGCGGCCAGGGCGGCGACATGCCGGGGCGCGAGCGTGATGCCCGCCCGTGCGAGCAGGTCACCGGTCCGGACGTCCGTGCCCGGTTCCCGCACGAATTCCCCCGCGCTGCGGCCGCGCTCGATGGTCACCGTGCCGTCGCCGACGCGGGTGTCCTCCACCGGCACCACGCAGTCCGCGCCGGGCGGGATCGGCGCACCGGTCATCACCTTCATCGCCGCACCGGGCGGCAGCGGCGCGCGGCCGGCGGCTCCCGCCGCGACGACGCCTGCCAAAGGCAGGGTGACCGGCGCGACCAGCACCGATTCGGCACGCACCGCGTACCCGTCCATCGCGGAGTTGCGGAACACCGGCAGATCGATCGGCGAACGGACGTCTTCGGCCAGCTGCCTGCCCAGCGCCCGCGGCACCGCGACGGACTCGACCGCGCGCGCGGCCAGTGGCCGCAGCAGCTGTTCGATGCTGTCGCGATAGTCGTCGACGGGCCTGGCCGAGACGCCGGCGGGCCGAGGGTTCATGCGAGTCAGCCTAATGGGTGCGGTCGGACGTAGTCCGTCCTCAGCCTGCGCATGGCCGGAGCGAAGGCGGAGGTACGCCTAACGCCCGGTCCGGGCGGTTCTCCGCCTCTGCCGCCATGCGCAGGTCGCCGGACGCCGTGGCAAGGCCTCACCGCCTGTCCGCGGCCGAAGTGAGCCGAAATCGAGCATTCCGCCCGCGAACGAATTGGGGCAGGCGGTCATAATGGACGTGTGACTCTGGTCGAGATCGGGATTCCGGCCGTGCGTTCCGGGCGTCCCTCGCTCGCCGGCCGTCCCGACACCCCCTATTTGCTGGATCGTTTCGGACGCGTCGCCCGCGACCTACGTGTGTCCATCACCGAGAAGTGTTCGCTGCGCTGTACCTATTGCATGCCGGAGGAGGGGCTGCCGGAGATTCCCCGGCACGAACTGCTCACGGTGGACGAGATCGTCCGGCTGGTGCGCCTCGCGGTGCTGGAGCTGGGGGTGCGCGAGGTCCGCTTCACCGGGGGCGAGCCGCTGATGCGCCGCGACCTGGAACAGATCATCTCGGGCTGTCATGCCGAGGTGCCGCACATCCCGCTGGCCATGACGACCAACGGCATCGGGCTAGAGCACCGCGCGATCGGCCTCGCCGCCGCCGGTCTGCACCGGGTGAACGTCTCGCTGGACACCGTGGATCGGGCCGGTTTCGCGCGGTTGACGCGCCGCGACCGCCTCGAATCGGTGTTCGCGGGCATCCGCGCCGCCCGCGCCGCCGGGCTGGCCCCGGTGAAGGTCAACGCCGTCTTGATGCGGGAGACCCTCTCCGGCGCGCCCGATCTGCTGCGCTGGTGCCTGGACGAGGGCTGTGAGCTGCGTTTCATCGAGGAGATGCCGCTGGACGCCGACCACGAGTGGGCCCGCGCCAACATGGTCACCGCCGCCGAACTGCTCGACGTGCTCGGCGCCCGGTTCTCCCTCGACGAGGTGGGCCGCTCCGATCCGTCGGCGCCCGCGGAGAAGTGGCTGGTCGACGGCGGGCCCGGCACCGTGGGCATCATCGCCACGGTGACCAGGAAGTTTTGCGACACCTGCGACCGCACCCGGCTCACCGCGGACGGCATGCTGCGCTCCTGCCTGTTCAGCGACCAGGAATTCGACCTGCGCCAGGCACTGCGCTCCGGCGCCGACGACGAGGAACTCGCGACGCTCTGGCGCGGTGCGATGTGGAACAAGTGGGCCGGTCACGGCATCGACGCCGAGGGCTTCGTCCCGCCGGAGCGGACGATGGGAGCCATCGGTGGTTGAGATCCGCTACTTCGCCGCGATCGCCGACGCCGTCGGCAAGGACGGCGAGACGCTCGACCTCCCGGCCGGAGCGACGGTGGCCGACTTGCGCGCGACCCTGGCGGCGGCCTACGGCCCGGACCTGGACAAGATGTTGTCGGTGTGCGCCTACCTGGTCGGTGACGAACTCACCCGAGATCCCGCGGTCGCGCTGAGCCCGCGCGTCGACGTCCTGCCACCCTTCGCGGGCGGCTAGGCGGCGCGTTCACATCCAGCGCCGCCACGACCAGCTGTGCCAGGTGTCGATGAGGTGCGCGGTTTTCGTGAGCGACGACGCTGCACGGCGGCGCTCCTCGCCGGACGCCGAGGTCCCCCCGAAGGGCTAGCGCCACCAGGTGTCCAGCGGCGTCACCGGGACGGTGCGCTTGTGACGGGTGTTGTGGAAGATGCTCTCCAGCCGTTCGGCGACCTCGGGGGTCACCTCCTTGCCCTCCAGGTAGTCGTCGATCTCGCTGTAGCGCAGACCGAGCGCTTCCTCGTCGGGCAGGGCGGGCCGGTCGTCCTCCAGATCGGCGGTGGGCACCTTGGACCAGATGCTCGGGGGCGCGCCGAGTTCCTGGAGCAGGGCGGCGCCCTGGCGCTTGGTCAGACCGGTGAGCGGGGTCAGGTCGACGCCGCCGTCGCCGTACTTGGTGAAGAATCCGGTGACCGCCTCGGCCGCGTGGTCGGTGCCGACCACGAGCAGATTCTCCTGCCCGGCCAGCGCGTACTGGATCACCATGCGTTCGCGCGCTTTGATATTGCCGCGCACGAAGTCACGCAGCTGGTGGACCTGCAAGGCGGACGCCGCCTCGGCGGCCGCGGCGTTCGCGCTGGGCCGGACGTTGACCACGACCTGCCGGTCGGGCCGGATGAACGTCAGGGCGGTGCGCGCGTCGGCCTCGTCGGCCTGGACGCCGTAGGGCAACCGCACGGCGAGGAAGGTCGCGTCCACGCTGTCCGCGCGCAGTTCTTCGGCCGCGAGCTGGCACAACCGGCCCGCGAGAGCGCTGTCCTGTCCGCCGCTGATGCCGAGGACGAAACCTCGTGCGGGAGTCGCGTTCAGATAGTCCTTGAGGAAATCGACCCGGCGGCGGATCTCTTCCTTCGGTTCGATCGTGGGCCGGACGCCCAATTCACTGATGATCTGTGCACGCAGGTTCCCCATGGCGCCCGAGTCTACTGGCGGCTCAGCGGGCGACGACGCGCCGAACGACGAGCTCCCAGTTGTCGCCGATCTGCTCGCGGGTGAAGCCGAGCACTTGCATCTGGTGCATGACCAGCGCTGCGCCGAGCATCGCCAGCAGCCAGTCGGCGACCAGCGCGACCTCCCCGGGCATGTCGGCCTGCCGCAACAGCATCACGACGTGCGCGCGCTGTAGTCCGTACGGTCCACCGGAATAGCGTTCGCTCGCCTCGCCGAGCTCGGCGGCGCGGTGTAGCTCGCCTGCCACCTCGATGTCCAGGAGCCTGGCCCGCCCGAAGGCGACCAGTCGTTCCACCGGGGGCGCGCCCGGTCCGAGCGGCGGCGGCCCGAAGATGAACGACTCCTGGTACTTCCGCTCCGAGTGGTCCAGCAGCGCGAGCAGCAGGCCGGATCTGCTTCCGAACCGCCGGAACACCGTGCCCTTGCCGACCCCGGCGCGTTTGGCCAGCGCGTCCATGGTGAGGCTGTCGACGCCGTGCTCTCGCACCAGTTGCTGCGCCGCGTCCAGGAGCAGTTGACGGTTGCGCGCCGCGTCGGCGCGCTCGGCGGGCTCCGAGGTGCCCGGCAATGGCGTGCCGACGTCGAGCAGCCGAGGTGCGCCATCGGTCGACGCGTCCGGTGTGGGGTAGTTCACAGCGCTCACGCAGGCTCCGCGGGAAGTAATCGGACCATGGTCCGGTTAGTGTGTGGTGAACGTACGGACACCACCTCATCAGTACACCAGGAGTCGTCATGAGCCAGACCCGCATTCTCGCACTCGTCGGCAGCCTGCGCGCCGCGTCGGTCAACCGGCGGCTCGCCGAGGCCGCGGCGCACAGCGCGCCGGAGGGTGTCGAGGTCACTCTCTACGAAGGGCTCGCCGACATCCCGTTCTACAACGAGGACATCGATGTCCCCGGCTCCGTCCCCGCGGCCGCTCAGGCGCTGCGCGACGCGGTCGCCGAGGCGGACGGCCTGCTGGTGGTGACCCCGGAATACAACGGCACGCTGTCGGCGGTGCTGAAGAACGCGATCGACTGGGCTTCCCGTCCCTACGGCGCGGGAGCGATCAAGAGCAAGCCCACCGCCGTGGTGAGCGCATCGATCAGCCCGAACGCCGCCCAGTGGGCGCACGGCGACGCGGTCAAGGCGCTGGGCGTGGCGGGCGCGCGGGTGGTCGAGTCCGCGCACCTGCACTTCGGGGTCATCGGCGAGCGGTTCGGCGCCACGCATCCGCGTGACGATGCCGAGGCGCTGACCCAGCTGGCCGGTACGGTGCGCGACTTGGTGGAGGCCACGCGCGGCGAATTGGCGTCGGTGTAAGCTCCTTCTCCGGTCTGAACGAGGGCCATCGCTGCGGGGCGCAGCGGTGGCCCTCTTCGTTTGCCGGAAAGTTTGCTGAAAGTAAGCTGACGCGCCGTGGAGTGATCTGCGCCACTGTTTTGTGTCGGGGTGAATCGAGCGTACTGGTACTTCTCTCGATGGAATTTCATCAATGTGACTCGCTACATGTCGTGTTGTAGGAATCTGTCGGCCACTAGGTGTAGTGTCTTCGGTACTGGAAGACGGCGAGAGACCTCACTCGGCACGAGTCGGCCACAGGTGGCTGATCAGGGGATTCGAGCTCGGATCCAGGAGTTTGCGCAGCATACGTCGGATCGTGAATTGCAACGGATCACAGGCTGTGGATCAGGCACAAGGAGAGAGGGACATCAATGACCGTCACCGTGTACACCAAGCCCGCTTGCGTCCAGTGCAACGCCACCTACAAGGCCCTCGACAAGGCCGGGGTGGACTACGAGGTCATCGACATCTCGGAGAACGACGAGGCGCGTGACTACGTCATGGCACTCGGGTACCTGCAGGCGCCGGTCGTGGTGGCGGGGGACGATCACTGGTCGGGCTTCCGTCCCGACCGCATCAAGTCGCTCGCGACCGTGGCGGCCTGACGCTTCCACCGCTTCCGGTTCATCCGAGGGCGAGCGCTACGGCGCTCCCGAGAAGAGGAAGGCGACCATGTCGGAGACGACGGCGCTGGTCTACTTCTCCAGCGCTTCGGAGAACACGCATCGCTTCGTCGAGAAGCTGGGTCTCCCGGCGACTCGCATACCACTGCACACCGCCGACTCGCTGCGCGTAGACCATCCGTACGTGCTGATCGTCCCCACCTACGGGGGCGGTCGGCACGTACTGGGGGGCGATCGTTCCGACAAGGACTTCGTGCCGAGGCAGGTCGCCAAGTTCCTCAACGACCCGCACAACCGCGCGTTGCTGCGCGGGGTGATCGCGGCGGGCAACACGAACTTCGGCGACACCTTCTGCTACGCGGGCGAGCTCATCGCACGCAAGTGCGGGGTGCCGTACCTGTATCGCTTCGAACTTATGGGAACCGCTGAGGACGTCGAGCGCGTCCGAGAGGGATTGGGATTGTTTTGGCAACAGCAACGACAGCACCGGCCGGAAAGACAGCTCGCTTAGAGCAGCCCCCGGTCCGCGGCGGCGAGGCGGGCGAGGTCCTCGACTACCACGCCCTCAACGCGATGCTGAACCTGTACGGCCCGGACGGGGAGATCCAGTTCGACAAGGACCGTGAGGCCGCCCACCAGTACTTCTTGCAGCACGTCAATCAGAACACCGTCTTCTTCCACAACCTGGACGAGAAGCTGGACTACCTGATCGAGGAGAACTACTACGAGGCCGAGGTTCTCGAGCAGTACAGCCGCGCGTTCATCAAGAAGCTGTTCAAGCAGGCCTACGCCAAGAAGTTCCGGTTCCCCACCTTCCTCGGTGCGTTCAAGTACTACACCTCGTACACGCTGAAGACCTTCGACGGCAAGCGCTACCTGGAGCGGTTCGAGGACCGGGTGTGCATGGTCGCGCTCACGCTCGCCGCCGGTGACGAGGCGCTGGCGGGCCAACTGGTCGACGAGATCATCGAAGGCCGTTTCCAGCCGGCCACCCCGACCTTCCTGAACTCGGGCAAGAAGCAGCGTGGCGAGCCGGTGTCGTGCTTCCTGCTGCGCATCGAGGACAACATGGAGTCGATCGGGCGCTCGATCAACTCCGCGTTGCAGCTGTCCAAGCGCGGCGGCGGAGTGGCGCTGCTACTGAGCAACATTCGCGAGCACGGTGCGCCGATCAAGAAGATCGAGAACCAGAGCTCGGGCGTCATCCCGATCATGAAGCTGCTCGAGGACTCGTTCTCCTACGCCAACCAGCTCGGCGCGCGGCAGGGCGCGGGCGCGGTCTACCTGCACGCGCACCACCCGGACATCTACCGGTTCCTGGACACCAAGCGGGAGAACGCGGACGAGAAGATCCGCATCAAGACGCTCTCGCTGGGCGTGGTCATCCCGGACATCACCTTCGAGCTGGCCAAGAAGAACGAGGACATGTACCTGTTCTCGCCGTACGACGTGGAACGCATCTACGGCAAGCCGTTCGCCGACATCGACGTCACCGAGAAGTACTACGAGATGGTCGACGACAAGCGCATCCGCAAGTCGAAGATCAAGGCGCGCGAGTTCTTCCAGACCATCGCCGAGTTGCAGTTCGAGTCGGGTTATCCGTACATCATGTTCGAGGACACGGTGAACCGGGCGAACCCGATCGCGGGCAAGATCACCCACTCCAACCTGTGCTCGGAGATCCTGCAGGTCTCCACGCCGTCGGAGTTCAACGACGATCTGTCCTATGCCAAGGTGGGCAAGGACATCTCCTGCAACCTCGGGTCGCTGAACATCGCCAAGACGATGGACTCACCCGATTTCGCGCAGACCATCGAGGTGGCCATCCGGGCGCTGACGGCGGTGTCGGACCAGACCCACATCTACTCGGTGCCCTCCATCGAGCAGGGCAACAACCTCTCCCACGCCATCGGCCTCGGGCAGATGAATCTGCACGGCTACCTGGCGCGCGAACGGGTCCACTACGGGTCCGAAGAGGGCATCGACTTCACCGACATCTACTTCTACACCGTGGTCTATCACGCGATCCGGGCGTCGAATCGGATCGCGATCGAGCGCGGTACGTACTTCGGCGGCTTCCCCGAATCGAAGTACGCCAGCGGTGAGTACTTCGACAAGTACACCGATCAGGTGTGGGAGCCGAAGACCGAGCGCGTCCGGCGACTGTTCGCCGACGCGGGCGTGCACATCCCGACCCAGGACGACTGGCGCGAGCTGAAGGCCTCGGTCATGGAGCACGGCATCTACAACCAGAACCTGCAGGCGGTGCCGCCGACCGGATCGATCTCCTACATCAACCACTCCACCAGCTCCATCCACCCGGTGGCGTCGAAGATCGAGATCCGCAAGGAAGGCAAGATCGGGCGCGTCTACTATCCGGCGCCCTACATGACCAACGACAACCTCGAGTACTACGAGGATGCCTACGAGATCGGCTACGAGAAGATCATCGACACCTACGCCGCGGCCACCCAGCACGTGGACCAGGGCCTGTCGCTGACGTTGTTCTTCAAGGACTCCGCCACCACCCGCGATCTCAACCGCGCCCAGATCTACGCCTGGCGCAAGGGCATCAAGACCCTCTACTACATCCGGCTGCGTCAGATGGCCTTGGAGGGAACAGAAGTCGAAGGTTGCGTCTCCTGCATGCTGTAGTTCGGGTTGCGAACAGGGCCTCCGGAAGGGGGCCCTTTTCGCATTCTGCGGCCGCTGAGATCGCGCACTCGCCTACGCTCGAAGCGCAACCCCATCCTGCGCTCTTCCTCGCATCGCGTGCGGTAGGCCGTCAGCGCCTGGAATAAGCTGGGGCAGAAGCGATCCGGTAGTGATGGGAACGACGATGACCGATCTCGGCGGCAATGGGAAGCCGCTCAGGCCGATTCATGACGCGAGTGTGCCGAGCAGCGCTCGAATATACGACTATGTGCTGGGTGGGAAAGACCACTATCAAGTGGATCGGGACGCGGCCGAGAAAGTGATCGCGGCGTTTCCCACCACCAGGGTCGCGGCTCGGCAGAACCGGTCGTTCATGCACCGTGCGGTGAACGCGCTGACCGAGTTGGGCGTGACGCAGTTCCTCGACGTCGGCACCGGCATCCCCACCGAGCCGAACCTGCACCAGGTGGCGCAGGCGCCGACGCCCGAAGCGCGGGTGGTCTACGTGGACAACGACCCGATCGTGCTGACCCATGCCCGCGCCCTGCTCACCGGCACGCCGGAGGGCCGCACCGCGTACGTCGACGCCGACCTGAAGGACCCCGCGGCGATCTTGTCCGCGCCCGAACTCCGCGAGACCCTGGACCTGGAGCGCCCCGTGGCGCTGAGCCTGGTCGCCGTGCTGCATTTCCTGGCCGACGAGCAGGACCCCTACGGGATCGTCGAGACATTGATGGATGCTCTCGCGCCGGGATCGTTCCTCGTGGTCTCGCACATCACCGCCGACCTCGAACCGGAGATGATGACCGACGCACTCGACGTGTACCGGCAGAGCGGGGTCTATGCCCAGACGCGCACGCGGGACGAATTCGCCCGCTTCTTCACCGGGTTGGAACTATTGGACCCGGGAATCGTCGTCACCAATCAATGGCGTCCGCAGGGCGAGTCGCCGTCTTGGCTCGACTCGCAAGTGAACTGCTGGAGCGCGGTCGGCCGTAAGGTGTGGTAGGCGGACCTTCCCGGGGCAGGAATCACGGAGGCTCGGTGCTCGTGAGTCCTGCCCCGCGTGATCAGCTCAGGGCCGGGAGCACTTCGCGTTCGAAGAGTTCGATGCCGGAGGTGTCGTAGGCGGCTTCGGGGAAGTTGAAGATGGCGTAGCCGAGGCCGAGGTCGCGGACCCGGCGCAGGTTCTCGGCGATCTGCTCGGGGGTGCCGGTGGCGGCGCCGCTGTTGTAAAGCTGCTCGAAGTAGGACTTGGCCGCGTCGGCGCCGATGACGGGCGTCAGGCGGGCTTTCAGCGCCTCCAGGCGATCCTCTACTTCGGCCTGCGTGGAGCCGATGACGACATTGAAGTTGGAACTGCGGACGATCGCGTCGAAGTCGGTGCCGACGTCGGCGCAATGCGCGCGCAGCACCTCGGACTTGTGGGTGAACTCGTCGGGATTGCCGCTGAAGTTGGTGTACTGGGCGTATTTCGCCGCGATGCGCAGCGTCTTCTTCTCGCCTCCACCAGCGATCCACAGCGGAATCCCGCCCTGCTGGAGGGGAAGCGGGCGCACGATCGCGCCGTCCACCTGGTAGTACTTGCCGTCGAGGGTGGCCGAACCGGTGGTCCACGCCTGCCGGAAGATCTGCACGCCTTCGTCGAGGCGGCCCAGCCGTTCGCCCGCGGACGGGAATCCGTAGCCGTAGGCGCGCCACTCGTGTTCGTACCAGCCACCGCCGATGCCCATCTCGACGCGTCCGCCGGAGATCAGGTCGACCGTCGCGGCCACCTTGGCCAGATAGGCCGGGTTGCGGTAGCTGATCGCGGTACACATCTGGCCCAAGCGGATACGCGAGGTGGTCGCGGCGAACGCCGACATCAGCGACCACGCTTCGTGCGTCGCCTCCTCGGTGGGCACCGGAACGGTGTGGAAGTGGTCGTACACCCACAGCGATTCCCACACCGGGTTCGCATCGGCGCGCTGGGCGAGGTCTCGCATCACCCCCCATTGGTCCGCCGGATCGATGCCCACCAGATCGAGCCGCCAACCCTGCGGGACGAAGATGCCGAAGCGCACGAATATCTCCTTCGTGTGTACCCGAAACGGCCGCGGCGAGCGCCGCGGCCTCTACCTCACTGTTACCAGTGCGCCGCGCGCTGGCAACCGTTCGGCGCTCGACGCATCGAATTGATGCGATCGCCCTAACCGAATGGGTCATTCCGGAAGGCTGCTCACCAACAGAATTCGCTGGCGATATATGGAGGGCGAATGTCGCACGCTGGAACAAAGAAAACGCAGCCTCGGCTCGGCGTCGATTTCGGCCGGGTCATCCAGGGGGCCGCTCTAGCGCCCGGGGACGAGGACACGGTGTTCCTCTCCGGCGGGCTCGAGGAGGCGCTGCGCACGCCGCCCAGCGTGGGCGCTTTCGAGGTACTGCCGCGCCTGGTCCGGCGGTTCGAGGGGCGCGCCTGGGTGATATCCAAATGTGGCCCGCGGATCGAGCAGCGCACCCGCCAGTGGCTCGATCACCACGACTTCTACGACCGCACCGGGATCGCCCGGGAGAACGTGCGCTTCTGCCGTGCCCGGGCGGACAAGGCGGTGCACTGCGCCGAACTCGGCATCACGCACATGATCGACGATCGCGTCGACGTTCACCGTGCGCTGCGTGAGGTAGTGCCGCACCGATTGCTGTTCGGCGCGCAGTCGGAGCCGGTCCCCGAGTGGGTGCGACACGTCCCGACCTGGGAGGACGCGGAGCGGGCCGTGCTGGAGACGACGGATCGGTTTCCGCGGGCGCACCTGTAGTCCGGTGCGCGGGGCCGGGAGCCGGTTTCCGGTTCGAGCGCTTCGGCTCGCGTGCTGTGACCGCACGAAATCGGCCGGGAGCTCGCGCGCTCGGCCGATCGCGTCTGTTCGATCCCTACGCGCCGGTGAACTTCTCACCGGCGACGGACTTCGACGGCTCACCGTCGACGCCGACCGGGATATCGCCCTCGAGGGTGGTGCGGTACAGCACCCGGGTGACATCGAGGTGGTCCAGATCGCTCGGGGCGAGATGCGCGGTGACCCGGTTGTCCCAGAACGCGATGCTGCCCTTCTGCCAGCGGAAGCGGACCGTGTAGGCGGGGTGGGTGACCTCGTCGAACAGCAGCTTCAACACCGCGTCGCTCTGGCTCGGGGTGAGCCCGACGATCCGGGTGGTGAAGCCGGGGTTGACGAACAGCGCCCGCTCACCGGTCACCGGGTGCACCCGGACGACCGGGTGCTCGGTGACCAGCGGCGCGGCCGCGACCTTCTTCGCGTAGTCGCTGTCGGAGTTCCAGGCCGGCCTGTTGCCGCCGAAGCGGTGCTCGGCGCGCAGCCCTTCGGCGAAGCGCTTGAGCGACTCGGGCAGGTTCTCGTAGGCGGCGACGAGGTTCGTCCAGCCGGTGTCGCCGCCGCGCTCCGGGGCGATCTCGGCGCGCAGAATGGAGGCCGCGGGCGGGTTGATCAGCGCGGAGACATCGGTGTGCCAGTGGTTGGTGTAGCTGTGCTTGCGCACACCGAACCGCTTCTCGTACAGCCGGCTGTCGACCGCGAGGATCTCCGGGTACTCCGTCGGCGCGTCGTCGTCGTACGGGTGCGACGGCGTGACCGCGCCGAAGCGGCGGGAGAAGGCGATCTGCTGTGCGTGATCGATGTGCTGATCGCGGAAGAACAGCACCTTGTAGGTGTGCAGCGCGTCGGTGATGGCCTCGACCTGCTGGTCGGTCAGCGACTCACGGAGATCGACGCCGGAGATCTCGGCGCCGATGTGCCCGGCGACGGGAGCGACGTGCACCGCGCCATCGGTAGCGGTCGAGACGGGGGATTCGTGTACAGCGGTCATCGGAAGAACTCATTTCGGATCAGAGGATCGGGCCGGCGGCAACCGGAGATGCGGGGTCTGCGGCAAGGCGACAAGCGCTGCCGCAGACGCGCATGAAGTCGACGACGCGACGTTTGGTCAGCGCCTGCACGACGACTGCCTTCCGAGCGCGGGGTGGGCGGGCACGGTTATCAGGCGTTCGCCGGGGCGCGCCACCGCGACAGGCGGCGTTCCAGGGCGACCAGCAGGCCGTTGAAGGCGAGGCCGAGCAGCGAGATGGCGAGGATGCCCGCGTACATGTTCGGGATCGCGAAGTTCTGCTGCGCGGCGGTGATCAGATAGCCGAGACCGGCCCTGGCTCCGAACATCTCGGCGGCCAGCAGCACGAGGATCGAGCTGGCGGCGGCCATCCGCAGGCCGGTGAAGATGGACGGCAGCGCCGCGGGCAGGATCACCTTCTGGAACAGCCGCAACGGCGAGAAACCGAGGGAGGCGGCGGATTTGACGAGCAGCGGATCGACGGTGCGCACGCCGGTGATGGTGTTCAGCAGAATCGGGAAGAAGCTCGCGTAGACGACGATGGCGACCTTCGAGGTCTCGCCGATGCCCAGGATCAGCAGGAACACCGGCAGCAACGCCAGCGCCGCGGTGTTGCGGAACAGTTCGAGAATCGGGTTCAGGAAGTCCGCGACCGGCTTGTACCAGGCGATCGCGATGCCCACCGGAATGCCGGCTACCAACGCGAGCGAGTACCCGGCCAGCGAACGGTTCAGGCTCGCGGAGATGTGGGTCCACATCTCCCCGCTCGCCACCAGGTCGGCGAACGCCTGGGCGACCACCGAGAACGGCGGCAGGAATACCTCGTCCACCAGGCCGAGGGTCGGGGCGAGCTGCCACAGCAGCAGGAACAGGGCGATGACGACGGTCGGTTTGAACACCCGCCAGGCCAACCGGCTCACCGCGCGGATGGCTTGTGTTCCGGCGGAGGGCGCGGTCTCGGCCCTGCGCACCTGGGCGGGCCGGGCCTGCGCGGCCGCGCTCTCCCGTACCGGCCGCTCGCTCAGCTGAATGGCACTAGACATTGGCCGTCCTCTCGGTGGTGGATTCGACGTCGGCCGTGTGGTCGGACAAGGACTTCAGTTCCAGGCTCGCGGCCCGCTGGACCTCGCTGTGCAGCAGCGTCCAGATCTCGTGGCGGTAATCCCGGAAGCGTTCGGAGGAGCGGATGTCGTCGTCGGTTTCCCGGTCGATCTCGACGTCGACGATGGCCTTGATCCGCCCGGGTCGTGAGGTCAGCACGGCCACCCGCTGGCCCAGGTACACCGCCTCATCGATGCCGTGGGTGATGAACAGGACGGTCTTGCCGGTGGCCCGCCAGATGCGCAACAGTTCGTCCTGCAACGACTCCCGGGTCTGCGCGTCGAGCGCGGCGAACGGCTCGTCCATCAGCAGCACCTCGGGATCGAACGCGAGACTGCGCGCGATCGCGACGCGCTGTTTCATGCCGCCGGACAGCTCGTGCGGGTAGCGGTCGCCGAAACCGGCTAGCCCGACCAGCTCCAGATAGTGCTCGGCGAGTTCGCGGCGCGCCTTGCGTCGTAAACCCTTGGCCTCCAGCCCGAATTCGATGTTGGATCGGGCCGTCCGCCATGGCAGCAGCGCGTACTGCTGGAAGACGACGCCGCGATCCAGGCCGGGGCCGGTGATCGGCTTGCCGTCCAGCAGGATCTCACCGGAGCTGGGCTTGCTCAGCCCGCCCAGCAGGTCCAGCAGCGTGGACTTGCCCGAACCACTCGGGCCGACCAGCACCAGGAATTCGCCCTCGCGCAGCTCCAGCGAGATGTCGTCGAGCGCGGTGAATCGCTCGTGCGAGCCGCGCACCGCGAACTGCTTGCTCACTCCGGTGAGCGACAGTTTCGTCGCCGTCGTGGTCATTTCGCGGCCACCACCTCTCCGGTCGGCCCGGCCTCCGGCTTGTACTTGCCGTTGGCGTAGGGGTTGAACTTGTTGGTGAACAGATCCGCTGCCTTCAACTTGCCGTTCGGCAGTTCGCCGTTGCGCACCAGCCAGTCGATCCAGATCTGCAGTTCCTTGTCCGCGACCACCGCACCCGGCACCGGGATTCCGGAGCTGAGCCAGTACGGCACCAAGTTGGTGTTCTCGTTGCGGCCGCGCTTGTTGATGATCTGGGTGAACCGCTCGCGCACCTGCTCGCGGGGCGTCACCTGGAGCCAGCGGATAGCGCGTGCGGTGCCCTGCACGAAGTCCTCCACCGCTTCGGGATTCTTGGCGATGTAGTCGTTGCGGAAGACATAGGTGCCGTAGTCGAACGTGCCGAAGATGGCTTTGTCGGTGTAGAGCGGGTGGATGCCGCCGCGCTGGAGGGCGGTGTCCCGGAAGACGCTACCCAAGGCCGCGACGTCGACCTGTCCCTTGCGCAGCGCCTCCTCGGTGTTGGCCGGCGGCACGACGATCAGTTGCACCTGCTTGATCTCGTCTTCGGTCAGGCCTTGCTGATGCAGCCACTCCCTGGTGATGAATTCGTGGTGCGCGCCGAGGGTGTTGACCGCGACCTTCTTGCCGATCAGATCGCGCGGCGAGTTGATGCCGGAATCGTCACGCACGTAGTAACCGGTGAACGACTGCTCGTCCGCGCCATAGGAACTGAGCACGGAGGTGACCTTCGCGCCGCCCGCGATCAGCTTGACCACCGCGCCGTTGAACGCGCTGCCGAACTCGACTTGGTTCGTCGCCGCGGCCTGGATATTGGCGGGGCCACTGGTGGTGTCGCCTTCCCAATGCAGGCTGACCTTGCTGAAATAGCCTAGGTCGTCGGCCAATTCGAAGGCGCTCACCTGCCCGGTGGAGCCTTGGTAGCGCAGCACGGTCTTGCCGTCCGCGGTCTTGGCGGGTGCGGACTCGCCGCAGCCGGTGAGCACGGACAGCCCGGTGAGCACCGCTACGGCGGCGGAGAGAGCGCGGGCGACGCGCCGGGACGAGGTGGGGAAAGGCATTGTTGTTCTTTCGAAGACGAGAAGACGCCGTGCGATTCGACGCTCGGCGTCCGGAGACACCACAGCGGGAGCGATGCGGCGGTGGACGACCGTGCGGGATCCGGTCGGAAACGAGGGCCGCGTTGCCTCAGCGGCAACAGATTCCGTGCGGAACGCGCATGAAGTCGACCGCGCGACGGCGGATCAGGGCGGTGGCTGTCGACACTTCGAAACTTTCGTGAGCTGTACTGGTGCCTGCGTGCGCCGATGTTGTTTCGGCACTTGCCTGGCAAACACTGTCCCGGTTCCCAAGCGTGGGAGCAACAGTTCGACGCCGACTGCGTATAACCCTGTTTTACGGCGGCCGATGGACTACGAAGGGGTCAGGCTGACGCGCGGTAACGCATCGCCCGGTTCCGGTCGTCCCGGCGGTCGTCGCTTGCGCTGCGGACGAGTCGCGTCGCGGTTTCCCGGTGCGGAGGTCTCGTATGACGCGCGGACCCCGGTGTGGAGCGGCTTCGGTCACAACACCCTGTCGTAAGGTGATCATCGTCTACGAAGCGATGTAAGCTGCACGAGGACATTTTCGTGTCCGTGAGATGTTGATCCGAACGGTGCGGATATCCGAGTTCCGCGGCGGCGACGAGAGGGAGGTGGGGTAGCGATGCGCAGCGAACCTCCCAGTCGAAGGCCGCGCGGCGCCGCCCCTTCGCATTCCTAGTCAGGTCGCGACGGCAGGGGCCGGCGCCCGCGGTGTGAATTTCGAGCTCTCCGTTCACTCACGCATGTGCTGAGGTCCTCTCATGTCGCAGACCGACATCATCGAAGTACGTCCGACGCTGTCCGAATCCCTCCAGGACATCGTCGAAACCCGCCGCGTGGACGCCGCGCTGGACTGGCTCGGCAACCACCCGCCGCACGTCATCGCCGATCAACTCGCCCGGATGGATGCCGTGCGGGCCGGGATGGCGTTCCGCCTGCTCGACAAAGACCTGGCGCTGGCCGTCTTCGAGGAACTCGAGCCGGTGGACCAGCAGCAGATCCTGCAGGGGCTGCGCGATCAGAGCTTCCGCGACCTGGTCGAGGGCATGGCGCCCGACGACCGCGCCCGAATGCTGCGCGAGGCGCCCGCCAAGGTCGCCAAGAAGGCGCTGGCCGGGCTGAGCCCGCGCGAGCGGCGGATGACCGCGAGCCTGCTCGGCTACCCGGAGGGGTCCGCGGGGCAGTACATGACGCCGGAGGTGGTGGCGCTGCCGCGTGACCTCACGGTGGCCGAAGCGCTCGGCATGGTGCGGGCCAAGGGCGGCAACGCCGAGACGGTGTACACGCTGCCCGTCGTCGACGCGGGCAGGCGGCTGACCGGCATCGTCGAGCTGCGCGAACTGGTGCTCAGCAAGCCGGAGACGATGGTGTCGGAGCTGGTCGTCACCGAGCCCGCCTTCGCGCGCGCCACCGACGCCGCGGAGAAGGCGGCCCGCTTGATGCGCGAGACGAACGACATCAACCTGCCGGTGGTGGACAGCGAGGACCGGCTGGTCGGCCTGCTGACCATCGATGACGCGGTCGAGGTGATCGAGGCCGCCGACAGCGAGGACGTCGCGTTGCAGGCGGGTTCCGCGCCGTGGGAAGGCCACTACATGGCCGCCGGGGTGTTCCAGCTGGCCCGCTACCGCGCGCTGTGGCTGCTGCTGTTGCTGTTCGCGGCGACCCTCACGGTGAGCGTGACCGACTTCTTCGAGGGCACCTTGCAGCAGGCGGCGCATCTGGCGCTGTTCATCCCGCTGCTGATCGGCGCGGGCGGCAACGCGGGCGCGCAGGCCGCCACCGCCTGCGTGCGGGCGGTGGCGGTCGGCGAGGTCCGGGTGTCGGACCTGTTCCGGGTGATCTGGCGGGAATGCCGGGTAGGTCTGGTGCTGGGATCACTGCTGGCGTCCGTCGGCCTGGCGATCGGGGCCTTGTTCGTCGGTCCGCGCATCGCACTGGTCGTCGGGATCACACTGGTCCTGATCTGCGGCTGGGCCGCCACCATCGGCGGCACCATGCCCCTGCTGGCCAAGAAACTGCGCATCGACCCCGCGGTCGTCTCCGCCCCGATGGTCACCACCCTGGTCGACGCCACCGGGCTGATCATCTACTTCACGACGGCCAAACTGGTCCTCGGTATCTGAGGGCGCGGTGTGCTCGACGATCGCCCTACGGAAAGAGCGTGAGTACTTGGCGCACAACATCTTCGAGGGCCGCGTCAGCCTTGCCGGTGAGCGAGATGGCGGGTAGGCGCGGCCCGAGCGAACCGCGGTTCTCCGATGCGAGCGGCGGTCCGACCGCGACGTTGTAGAACCGCAGTTCGTCGGCGGCATCTCGGTAGACGGTGCGGTCGCCGACGGTGAAAGCCGGACTGCCCGCGGTGACCAGCGACTCCGCGCTGTATTCGTACGCGAGACGAATCTCGTCGCCGTGATACGAGAACGTACAGCTGGAGACTCGCTGTTGCGCGGGTTCCGCCGTGACGCCGAGCCGCGGCAGCACCGCGCAGGGGTCGGCGCCGGTCAGCACGGTGGTGATCGTCTCCGCCGCGCTGCCCTGACGTGGCTCCCGCTTCCATTCGGATACCGCCGTGGTGATCAGTGACTTGGCGATCGGGCACGGCTCGACCCCCAAGGGCGTGTCCACCCACAGGCCGATCGCGGCGAAGGAGGGGAAGCGTGCGGTGGCCGAACAGGAGCGCTGGACGAGTTGCCCGGCCTGTTCGGCGCTCAGTGTGTCCTTGTCCGCCAGCAAGGTGATGGTCACGTCGCCGAGTCGCTCGGTGGTACCCCGATCGTTCTTCACTTCCGGCGCCGGTCCCCCCATGGCCCAGCGGACGGATTTTCCCTTGTAGCGTTCCGAGCTGTCGAGTTCGGCCCTGCACGAGTTCAGCCCGTCGGTGCCGACGGTGCGCAATTGCCCGACTTCGGCCAGTTCGGCTCGAGGCAGCAACGCGCAGGTGTCCATCGCGCGCATGCGGCGCAGCACTTCCAGACGCTGGTCGTCGGTCTGCGGCACGGTCGACCAGAAGGATCCGTCACCGGTCTGCGGAGTCTCCGCCGGACCGTCGTCCTGACACGCGGCAGCGGTCAACAGCACCGCCGCGATCAGAGCCAGTCGTCGGTACATCGAGAACCCCCCTCTTCGGATCGAAATACAGTTGTGGCGCGGAGTCTTCGCCGCCGGGTCGGCGATCGGAGACAAGGCGAGGGCCCGGCATCGCTGCCGGGCCCCGTTGTCCCACACCATAACTGATGGTTCAGAACTCCCAGTCTTCGTCCTCGGTGTTGACGGCCTTGCCGATGACGTAACTCGAGCCGGAGCCGGAGAAGAAGTCGTGGTTCTCGTCGGCGTTGGGCGACAGCGCCGAGAGGATGGCCGGGTTCACCTCGGTTTCGTCCTTGGGGAACAGGCCCTCGTAGCCGAGGTTCATCAGCGCCTTGTTGGCGTTGTAGCGCAGGAACTTCTTCACATCCTCGGTGAGGCCGACCTCGTCGTAGAGATCCTGGGTGTAGTCGACCTCGTTGTCGTAGAGCTCGAACAGCAGCTCGAAGGTGTAGTTCTTGAGCTCGTCGCGCTCGGCCTGGGTGACCTGCTCGAGGCCCTTCTGGTACTTGTAGCCGATGTAGTAACCGTGGACCGCTTCGTCCCGGATGATCAGCCGGATCATGTCGGCGGTGTTGGTGAGCTTGGCCCGCGACGACCAGTGCATGGGCAGGTAGAAGCCGGAGTAGAACAGGAAGCTCTCCAGCAGCGTGGAGGCGACCTTGCGCTTGAGCGGATCGTCGCCCCGGTAGTACTCCAGCACGATCTCGGCCTTGCGCTGGAGGTTGCGGTTCTCCTCCGACCAGCGGAACGCCTCGTCGATCTCGCGCGTGGAGCACAGCGTGGAGAAGATCGAGCTGTAGCTCTTGGCGTGCACCGACTCCATGAACGCGATGTTGGTGAGCACCGCCTCTTCGTGCGGGGTGAGCGCGTCCGGGATCAGGCTCACCGCGCCGACCGTGCCCTGGATGGTGTCCAGCAAGGTCAGGCCGGTGAAGACCCGCATGGTCAGTTGCTTCTCGTCGGCGGTCAGGGTGTTCCACGACGGAATGTCGTTGGAGACCGGGACCTTCTCCGGCAGCCAGAAGTTGCCGGTCAGCCGGTCCCAGACCTCGGCGTCCTTTTCGTCGGGCACCCGATTCCAGTTGATGGCCGACACCCGATCGATCAGTTTCATCCTGCCTCCACGCCTTTCCCGAGCACCTGTCGTCACGGAATGTCTACCCTCGGGACACTACTCCTTGTGGCCGACATGTCCGCTCAGCACAACACCTTGTGTCGCCGCGGCAGGCGTCTACGTCGGGAAGAACGCTGTGACGCGCCGCGCGCGGCCCCCTATTGTGCGGCAAGCGGTGAGCCGCCGTGGCTCGGCCCCTGGCACGTGGCGGTGGGGCACGGGGGCCGCCGGTCACCGCGGCGGGCGACCGCCGGGTGCGCCGCCGCCGGGTCCGCCGGGCGGGCGCCCACCGGACTGCGGCCCGGCACCGTTGTCCGACTGCGTGTTCTGTGATTTCTCGGCGACGCCCACGGTGAGCGCCACCCGCAGCCCGGAGGACGGCGTGCCCGTCACGGTGGCCAGTTCCGCGTCCCAGCCGTCGCCGAAGACGTTGTCGGAGGCCAGCGTGACCTGCGAAAGGTTGGTGACGCTGCGCGCGTAGCCGGAGTCGTGGGCGAACACCGCCTCGCAGATGTCCTGGGGCAGGGCGATCTGCGAGGTCAAACGGGCGTTCTGGCCCGCGACCGCGGTCTGCAGCGAGTCGTAGACCTCGAAATGGATGTGCGGCCACCGGCCCGAGTAGCAGGCGGGGAAGATCGAGGTGAAGGTCACCTTGCCGTCGTCGCCCGCCACCTGCACGCCGCGCAGATAGTTCTGCTCGGTGATGCCGCTGCTGTAGAGCGAGTAGCTGCCATCCCGGTCGCAGTGCCACACGTACACTGCCATGCCCGCCCCCGCGGCGCCGTTCTTCGCCAAGTCGCGCAGCGTCAGCTCGAGTGTCATCGGGACGCCCTGCGCGACATCGGAACAAGAGCCGAACGAGGTCGTGATGTCACTGCGCACCACGCCGGATTCGATGAGGATGTTGGGTCCGTTCGATCCGTCGCCCGGGTACGGACCCGCGGTCTCCTGCGGGGCGGCGGTGGCGCCGCCGAATTGCGTGGCGGTGGCGGACGCCGTCGCAGTGGCCGTGGCCGCGGTGTCGTTCGAGCCCGACGCGCAACCGGCCGCGACCGCCGCCGCGCCCGCGGTCGCCCCGAGGAAGAACAGGGCGCGGCGGCGCGACACCATCACCTTCATGTCATGTGCGAGGCCGAGATCGTGCTCGTGCGCCTCGCCGCGTCGTTCGCCCACTGTGTGCCCTTTCGTTCGTCGACATCGTCCTCGGCGACGTTAGGAACGGGCGCTGCTGTCCGGCTGGGTTCACGCTGGGAGTTCGCTGTGCGGCTCAGCGCCTGCTGGCCCTGCGATAGCCGATGCTCGCGGGCACCGCGAACACGACGATCGCGCCGAGCGACCACACGGCGGTCAGGGTGAGCGGGCGGGCGAGCGGTCCCCCGTAGGCGAGCGCGCGCATGGCGTCGACTCCCACCGACATGGGCTGGTTGTGCACCACCGGCTGGATCCATTTCGGGAACGCGACCAGCGGCACGAAGCCGGTGCTGAAGAACATCATCAGTGAGGTGAGGATCGTGATGCTCTCCACCAGAGTCGATTTCGCGGTGAACACGGCGACCGAGGTGACGATGGTGGCGAATGCCACGCCGAAGAACGTCGGGAGGACCAGGAAGACGATCGTCGCCGCGACACCCTCGTGGAAGCGGAACCCGAGCACGAAGCCCACCAGCACGACGGAGACGGTGCACGCGAAGATGCGGCAGCCCTCGGCGAGCACCCGCGAGGCGAGTCCGGAGGCACGGTGGACGGGCAGCACCCAGAAGCGGGCCAGCAGGCCCGCGTCACGTTCGCGGCCGAGCAGGACACCTCCAGCGACCGCACCGGAGAGCGCGCCGACCAGAGCGACCAAGGGCACCGAGCCGTACAGCGCGCTCTCGCCGGTGAACTTCCGGATCTGCCCGCCGATGACGGTGTTCAGCATGATCAGCAGTAGGCACGGGATGATCAGCGTCTCCAACAGCGTGACCGGGTTGCGCGCCCAGCGCAGCAGCAGTCGATGGGTCTGGATCAGCGTGTGCCGCACCAGTGCCGACCCCGATATCTCCGAGCCGGTGAGCAACTCGTCCGAGTGTTCGGTCAACAGTGCCATCACGCCCTCCTCGAGCTCAGTCGCATCGACAGCAGGACGGAGGTGGCCAGATAGCCCAGCGCCCAGACCAACGGCGGACCCATCAGCGACCAGGTCACCTCACCCGCGTTCGGTCCCTTGTCCCCGGCCAACGCCCGCAAGGCGATGGCCCACTGCGACACCGGCTGATTGCGCACGAACGGCTGCACCCATTCCGGGAACTGATCGGCAGGCGCGATGCCGGTGGACAGCATGCCCAGGATCAGCGGCGGCAACACCAGCGCCTGTGCCGTCGCCTCCGGGTTGTGCGACAAGGTGCCGATCACATCCCCGCCCCAGATCAGCGCGATCCCGACGAGCACCGAGAACAACACGAAGCCGACTGTGTGGGCGGGGCTGAGGTAGAAGCGGAACCCGATGACGTATCCGCAGATCAATCCGCTGATCAAGGCGATGATCAGGCGGAAGACGCTGCCGGCCAGGCGCGCGGTGACCGGGACCAGCGGGCCGATCGGCATCGAGCCGAAACGCCGGTTCAGCCCGGCCACCGAATCGGTGGCGGCGCGGAATGCCGCCGAGACCGCGGTGAACGCGGCGGCCTGCAGGATGACCAGCGGCATCATGTACTGCGCGTAGCTGCTGAATCCCGTGCCGATGACGGTCATGATGGTCTTCAGCGGGATGAAGAAGCTGGCGGTGAACGTCACGGGCGCGAGCACCGAGGTGAGCACCTCGCCGGTTCGCATCGACGGTGCGATCAACCGGGTGGTCAGCACCCACCACTGCTGCGGCCGCAGCGGCGTCGCACGGGTCTGGCTGAGCCAGGTCGCCGCCGCCGTCACGACGCGGCCTCCCGCCGTGCGATCTCTTCCGTCGTCGCCAGATGCCCGGTCAGCTGGAGGAATACGTCGTCGAGCGAGGGCCGACGCAGTGCGACGTCCACGAGATCGAAGCCCGCGCTGTCCAGCCTGCGCAGCGCCTCCAGCAGTGTCTTCGCACCGTCCGGGGCCGGTATGGCGATCCGATCGGAATCGGGACCGAGCGCGTCCCGATTCTCCTGCGGCAACAGGTGGCCCAGCGCGGCGGCGATAGCGGGCAGGTCCCGCAGATTCAGTGGCACCACCTCGCAGTAGCTGCCGCCGGTGCGCGCCTTCAGCTCGTCGGCGGTCCCCTGGGCGATCACCACGCCGTGATCGATGACGATGATCCGGTCGCTGAGCGCGTCGGCCTCCTCCAGGTACTGGGTGGTGAGCAGGGTGGTGATGCCAGCCTTCTTGAAGCCGGCGACCAGATCCCACACCCCCTGCCTGCTGCGCGGATCCAGGCCGGTGGTCGGCTCGTCCAGGAACACCACGTCGGGCCGCACGACCAGACCGCAGGCGATGTCGATGCGCCTGCGCATGCCGCCGGAGTAGGTGCCGACCCGGCGGCCCGCCGCGCGTTCGAGGTCGAACTCGGCGAGCAGTTCGTCCGCGCGGGCGCGGGCGGTCCGCTTGCGCAGGCCCATCAGCCTGCCGAACATCACCAGGTTCTCGTAGCCGCTGAGCATGTCGTCCAGCGCGGCGTACTGGCCGGTCAGCATGATGCTGCGGCGGACAGCCGCGGGATCGGCCAGCACGTCGTACCCGGCGACCGTCGCCCGGCCGCGATCCGGCCGGACCAGTGTGGACAGCACGTTCACCATGGTGGTCTTGCCCGCGCCGTTCGGTCCCAGAATGCCGAGCACCTCGCCCGGCTCGGCCGCGAAGTCGACTCCGCGCAATGCCTTGACCGCGCCGAAGGATTTCTCGATCCCTTCGACTACGACTCCTTGGTCGGAATTCATCCTCGGCCTCCCAGATGTGCATCGAGCACGCGCGCGACGACCGGCAGCACGTGCGGCGCGGTCAGTTCGTCGTGGGTCGCCTCGATGTCGTGGTTGATGATCTCGCCGGTCACGTACGGCCCCCAGCCGTCCGGACCGAAGATGTCGGAGGTGTCGACGATCGCGCTGAAGTACACGATGTCGCCGTCGAACACCGGGCGGCGGTAACCGGTTCTGGTCCGCGCGGCGGCGTTGTAGGACGCGGCCATGCGCTCCAGCGTCGCGGCGTCGATCAGCGACACGCCGAGCCGTTCGCGGATCAAATCGGCCGCCTGCTGCGCGGTCGCGTCCGCGGGGACGTCGTGGATGCCGAACACCGCGCCGAAGGTGTTCACGAACGAGCCCGCGGTGAGCCGTTCGATACTGTCGCCGTCGATGTCGGCGGTGTCGGCGTCCAGCAGCGCGACCACGCCCACCTCGGCGCCTTCGGCCTTCAGCTTCGCTGCCGCCGCGTGGGCGATGAGACCGCCGAACGACCAGCCGAGCAGGTGGTACGGCCCCTCGGGTTGCAGGGTCCGGATCTCCCGCACGTACCGCTCGGCGAACTCGTCGATGGAGCGCGCGGGCGGTTCGTGGCCGCCGAGGTCGGGCGCTTGCAGCCCGTAGATCGGGCGGCCGGGTGCGAGCGCGTCGGCGAATCCCAGGTAGGTCCACGACATCCCGGACGACGGGTGGATGCAGAACAGCGCGGGTTGCTCGCCCCCGAGCCGGATCGGCAGCACCACGTCCAGCCCGAGGCCGCCCGCCGCGGGCACGGCCGGAGACGCCGTGGCGGCCGCTTCTTCCTCGGCGGCGGTCCGCGCCGCCGGGGTATGGGCGAACCGGGCCGCGGCGCTCAGGGCGTCGATCCACAGATCGGCCAGTTCGGCGACCTCGTCCTGGTCGAGCAGCGTGGACGGGAAGCCGAAGCTCGCCCGCAACCGGTCGCCGATCACGACCGCGTTCACGTCGATCGCCGATTGCAGCGGCACGCCGGGGTCTTCGGCGACGTGCACGTCGCCCAGTTCGTCGGTCGGCAGCCAGCCCAGGCCCTCGAGTCCGGCCGGGATGTCCCCGGTGGAGTAGCGGCCCAGGTAGTTGAAGCCGACCCGGCCCGGCAGCCGCCGCGGCAACTGGCGCGCGGTCTCGGCGTTGAGATAGCGCAGCAGGCCGAAGCCGATGCCCTTGTCGGGCACCGCGAGCAACCGGTGCTTCACGGCGCGGATCGCGGCGCCCAACGCGGGTCCACCGGCCAGCGCGTCGTCGATGTCGATCTGTGCCAGATCGAGGCGCACCGGATAGATGCTGGTGAACCAGCCGACGGTGCGGGACAGATCGGCGCCGGGCACCACTTCTTCCTGACGGCCGTGACCTTCCAGGCGCAGCAGCGCCGACGGGTCACCGGCGCGCCAGCGCACCAGGGCCAGCGCCAAGGTGGCCAGCAGCGTGTCGTTGACGCTGCCCCGGAACAAGCCGGGCAGGGTGGTGAGCAGCGCGGTGGTGACCTCGGCGGACACCTCTCGCTCCACCATGCGCAGCGTGCCGGTCCGGTCGACGGCGGGATCGAGTTCCCGGCCGCCGATCAGCGGATCGGGTCCGGCGAGCACGTCGTGCCAGTACGCCAATTCGGCGACCCGCTGTTCGGAGTGCGCCTCCTCGGTCAGCGCGTGGGCCCACCGGCGCATCGAGGTTCCGGTCTCCGCCAGCACCGGGGTGGCGCCCGCCGACACCTGGGCCCACGCGGCCACCAGGTCCGGGATCAGGATGCGCCAGGACACCCCGTCGATCACCAAGTGGTGCGCCAGCACGATCAACCGGCCCGATCGGGTGCGCGAGCCCGCGTCGCCGACCGGGTCGAGCCAGATGAATTGCAGCACCGTGCCGTGGGCCGGGTCGAGCCGGTCGGCGGCGGCGTCCAGCTCCGTCATGGCGAACTCGTGCAGTTCGATCGGGTCTACGGAGGTGAACTCGACGCGGTGCACCAGCGCGTCCACGTCGACCGATCCGGGGGAGCCGACCAGTATGCGCGGGCCGTCCGCGCCGTCGGTCACCAGCCGGGCGCGCAGCATGTCGTGCCGGTCCACCGCGGCGGCGAGCACGGTGACGATCTGGGACCGCTCGATGCCGACCGGTAGCTCCAGGACCGCCGTCTGGGCGAAGCGGTCGTGGTTTCCGCCGCGCTCCAGCATGTAGTGCGCGATCGGCGTGAGCGGCAGTTCGCCGACGCCGCCGCCGGGCAGCTCGTCCAACGTCACCGCGGCGCCCGCCGCGTCGACGGCCGCGGCCAGCGCCGCCACCGTGCGGTGCTCGAACACCTGCAGCGGGGTGCAGGTGATGCCCTGCTGCTTGGCGCGCGACACCAGCTGGATCGCCAGGATGCTGTCGCCGCCCAGCGCGAAGAAAGAGTCGTCGGCGCCCACCCGCGCCACCCCCAGCAACTCGCCGAAGATCGCGGCCAGCTGCTGTTCGGTCGGCGTTTCGGGCGCGCGGTACTCGGTGCGGTCGGCGCGGAACTCCGGCGCGGGCAGCGCCTTGCGGTCCAGCTTGCCGACCGCGTTGAGCGGGATCTCGTCCAGCACGACGAACGCCGAGGGCACCATATAGCCGGGCAGGATGTCGGCGGCGAAGGCGCGCACCTTCGCCACGTCCAGCTCGGAGCCGGGCGTGCGGACCAGGTAGGCGGCCAGCGCGGTGGCCCCGGTGGGGCCGGGTACGCCGAGCGTCACCGCGAAGTCCACGCCGTCGGCGCGGCCGAGCACCGCGTCGATCTCGCCCAGCTCGATCCGCTGTCCGCGCACTTTGACCTGGAAGTCGGTGCGGCCCAGGTACTCCAGTTCGGGTCCGGAGTCGCCGCGGATCCAGCGCACCAGATCGCCGGTGCGATACATCCGTTCACCCGCCGTGCCGAAGGGACCGGCGACGAAGCGGGCAGCGGTCAGACTCGGCCGCGCGTGGTACCCGCGCGCCAGCGACGGCCCGGCGAGATACAGCTCGCCCGCCACGCCGAACGGGACCGGGCGCAACCGGTCGTCGAGGACCAGCACCTGCGCGCCCTGCACCGGCGTGCCGATGGTTACCGGGGCGCCCACCGCCAGCGGCGCGGAACCTGTTGCCCAGATGGTCGATTCGGTGGGTCCGTACAGGTTGACCATGGTGCGTCCGGTGGCCCAGCGCTCGACCAGTTCCGCGCCGACCGCCTCGCCTGCCACCGCGAGCACCCGGACGCTGGTCACCTCGGCGGGGTCGAGGGTCGCCAGCGCGGATGGCGTGATCACCATGTGGCTGACCTGTTCGGTGTCGATCAGCTCCGCCAGCGCGCCGCCGCCGAACACCTCCGGCGGTGCCACGACCGACGCGCCGCCGGAACCGAACGCCATGATCGCCTCGAACACCGACGCGTCGAAGCTCGGTGACGCCACCTGCAGCACCCGGGATCGCTCGTCCAGGCCGAGTGAATCCCGTTGCGCCGCAACCAGATCGGCGATACCGCGATGGGATACCGAGACGCCCTTCGGTGTGCCGGTTGAGCCGGAGGTGTAGATCATCCACGCCGCGTTGTCCGGCCGGATGGGGCCCGGCAGCTCACGCTCGCCCAGCGGCCGGCTGCTCGCGGCGCTCCACCGCTCGACGAGCGCGAGGTCGTCGAGCACCAGCCAGTTCGTGCTGTCGGGCAGCATGGGCCGGAACGCGGCGAGGGTCAGCCCGAGCGTCGCGCCGGAGTCGGTGAGCATGTGATCGATGCGCTCGACCGGGTGCTTCGGATCGACCGGAAGGAACGCCGCGCCCGCTTTCGCCGCGGCCCACATGCCGATGAGCAGTTCCGGCGAACGCGGCAGCCCCAGCGCGACCACGGTTTCCGGGCCGCCGCCCGACTCGAGCAACACTCGGGCCAGGCGATCGGCGTGCGCGTCGATCTCGGCATAGGTGGTGGTCTGCCCGTCGGACACCAAGGCGATGCGGTCCGGGTACCGCCGCACGGTGTCGGCCAGCAGGTCCGGCAGGATCGTGGTCGCCGCCGCGGCGGGGCCACGCACGGGTACCAACGTCGCCCGTTCGGTCTCGTCGAGAATGTCGATATCGGCGATGCGTACCTCGGGCCGCGCCAGCACCGCCGCGAGCACGCGCCGCCACCGGGAGGCGAACGCGGCCACCGTCGCCTCGTCGAACAGATCCGTGGCGTAGGTCAGCACGGCCTCGATGCCCGCCGGACCGCCGGCGGCGAAGCGCTCGCGCAGATCCAAGGTCAGGTCGAACTGGGAGGCGTCGCGCTCGAAGTCCTCCACCTCGAACCGCAGGCCGGGCAGTTCCAGCACGGGTTCGACGAAGTTCTGCAGCGACAGCGAGACCTGGAACAGCGGGTGGTGCGCGGTCGAACGAGCCGGATCCAGCACCTGGACCAGCCGCTCGAACGGCACGTCCGCGTTGGCGAAGGCGTCCAGGTCCGTGGACCGGACGGTGTCCAGGAACGCGGCGAAGCCCGCGCCCGGATCGACCGGGGTGCGCAGTGCCAGGGTGTTGACGAACATGCCGACGAGCTGGTCAAGCGCTTCCTCGCCGCGTCCGGCGACCGGGGTGCCGATCAGCACGTCGTCGGTGGTGGCGAGGCGCGCGAGCAGCACCGCGAGCGCCGCGTGCACGACCATGAACGGGCTGACGTGGTGCGCGGTGGCGAAATCCACCAGCGCTCGGTGCGTCTCGGCGTCGACGGTGAAGCCGAAGTCGGCGCTGTGCATGGTCTGCACCGCGGGGCGTGGCCGATCGGAGGGCAGTTCCAGCACGTCGGGCGCGCCGGCCAGGGTCGCGCGCCAGAACTCGATCTGCCGTGCCGCCAAAGAGTCCGGATTCGCCTCGTCGCCGAGCACCTCGCGATGCCACAGCGCGAAATCGGCGTACTGCACCGGCAGCGGGACACGGACGGCGTGCCCGCCCGCGGACCGTTCGGAGTAGGCGGCGACCAGGTCGGCGGCCAGCGGCGCCATCGACGCGCCGTCGGCGCTGATGTGGTGCACGACCAGCACGACGACGTGCACCGGCGGCGTGGCGGCGGCGACCTCGGCGGAACTCGCGGTGTAACTCGATGAGACCGGTGCGGTCGCGCTCACGGGCCCGGACGAGATCGGCGCTTCGCCGGTGGAAGGGGCCGACGACACCGGTCCCGCACTCGCGGAGGGCTCGACGTCGCCGTGGATCCGGAAAAGGCCGACCCGCAGCGGCGGCTGGGTGGCGAGATCGAAGCCTGTTCCCGCCAATTCGGTGATCCGTTCCCGCAGTTCCGCGCCGTCCTCGGTGTCGCTCACCGGCATCGCGGGCACGGCCACGTCGGCGTCGACCACTACTTGACGCGGCCCTTCCGCGTCGGCGGGGTAGAGCGTGCGCAGGCTCTCGTGCCGGTCCACCACGTCGACGAGCGCCGCGCGCAGCGCCTGGACGTCCAGCTCTCCGGTGAGCCGCAGTGCCACCGCGATGTTGTAGGCGGCGGAAGCCGGATCCATCCGGTTGAGCACCCACATGCGCTGTTGCGCGGGAGACAGCGGAACCCGGTCCGGCCGGATGCGGGGCGCGAGGCCGAACCCGCCCGGCGCGGCGCCGGTGGCGGGCACCACCCGGGCCGACAGCTGGGCCACGGTCGGCGCGTCGAACAGATCACGCAGCGCGATCCGCGAGCCGAGCGCCGCGTTCACTCGCGCCACCACCTTGGTCGCGCTCAGCGAGTTGCCGCCGAGTTCGAAGAACGACTGGTCGACGCCGACGCGGTCCCGTTCGAGCACCTCGCCGAACACGGCGGCCACCGCCTCCTCGACGGGCCCGCGGGGCGCGAGGTAGGGCCGGTGGCTGTCGGAGAAGTCCGGCACCGGAAGGGCTTTGCGATCCAGCTTGCCGACCGGGGTGAGCGGGATAGTCTCCAGCACGACGAGGTAACCGGGCACCATGTAGCCGGGCAGTTCGGCGGCCACCTGCGCGCGCAGCCGCTCGACGTCGAGCCGCGCGCCTTCGACGGGCAGCACGTAGGAGACCAGCACGGTCGTCCCGGCGGGGCCGGTGCGCCCGATGGTCACCGCGTATTCGACCTCGTCGTCGCGGGAGAGCACCGCGTCGATCTCGCCCAGCTCGATCCGCAGGCCGCGGATCTTCACCTGGAAATCGCTGCGGCCCAGGTACTCCAGCTCGGGACCGGCGCCGTTGTCGACCCAGCGCACCATGTCGCCGGTGCGGTACATCCGCTCGCCGGGTTCGCCGAAGGGGTCGGCGACGAACCTGCTCGCGGTCATCTCGAACCGGTTGAAATAGCCGCGCGCGAGCGCGGGACCCGCGAGGTACAGCTCACCGGGCACTCCCATCGGCACGGGACGCAGCCAGGCGTCCAGCACCACGGTGTCCGCGCCGCGGATGGGGCCGCCGATCGTGATCGGCTCGCCGCTGACGAGTTCGCCCGGCCCGGTCGCCCAGATGCTGAACTCGGTGGGGCCGTATAGGTTCACCATCCGCCTGCCCGGCGCCCACCGCTCGATCAGCTCCGGCGTCGCCGCTTCGCCCGCGACCGCGAGGACGCGCAAGTGTTCCAGCCCGGCGGGTTCCATGGTGGCCAGCGCCGACGGCGTGATCACGGCGTGGGTGACGCGCTGGGTGCGCAGCAGCGTCTCCAATTCCGTCCCGCCGTAGACATCCGGCGGCGACACCACTAGCCTGCCACCCGCGCCGTGCGCGATGAGCAGTTCGAACACCGAGGCGTCGAAACTCGGCGAGGCCACTTGCAGCGCGCTGGTGGTGTGGTCGAGCGCGAGCGTCTCCCGTTGCGCGGTCACCAGATTCGCGATGCCGCGGTGGCTGAGCAGCACGGCCTTGGGCTTGCCGGTGGAGCCGGAGGTGTAGATCAGGTATGCCGTCTGATCGAGGTCGATCGGCCCGCCGCGCTCCTCGTCGGTGATGGGCGCTTCGGACACCGTCATCACCCGGCGGATGGTGTTCAGGTCGTCGAGCAGCAGCCAGTCGATCGTGCCGGGAAGCGTCTCGCCGGTCGCGGTGACCGTCACGCCGATCGGGGCCTTGGAGTCGGTGAGCATGTGCTCGATGCGTTCCACCGGGTAGTTCGGGTCCAGCGGAGCGAACGCCGCGCCGGTCTTGGCCAGCGCCCACACGGCGACCACCGACTCCAGCGAACGGGTGAGCGCCAGCACGACGAACACCTCCCGCCCGACGCCGCGGCGCAGCAGTACCCGGGCGAAGCGGTTGGACCAGGCGTCGAGTTCGGCGTAGGACATGGTGAGTTCGCCCGCGGTGATCGCGATCGCGTCCGGATCGATGCGCGCGCCCGCGGTGAGCAGCTCGGGCAGCGTGGCAGGCGGCACGGACGCCGGGCCGCGTACCGGCGCCAGCGCGGCGCGCTCGGCGTCGTCGCAGTATTGCAACTGGGAGACCAGCGCGTGCGGGTTGTCCGCGAGTTGGGTCAGCAGCCGGACGAAGCGATCCAGCAGTGGCCGGGCCTCCTCCGCCGGAAGCTGGTCGGCCATGTACTTCAGCGTGATCCGCAGCGTGTCCCGGCCGTCGTCGCCGCGCAGCGGGATCACCATGAGGTTGAGCGGGTACGGCGTCGCGTCGGTGCCCTCCACGTCGAGCACCCGCATGCCCGCGATGTCCAGCGCCTGCGACAGCGCTTCGCGGTCGATGGGATAGGACTCGAATACGGTCAGCGTGTCGAACAATTCGGCGAGGCCGACCGCCTGGTGGATGGCGGCCAATCCGACGTGCTGATGGTCCATCAGCCGCGCCTGCTCGGCCTGCACGCGCGCGAGCAGGTCGGCGACCTTTTCCGCCGGATCCAGCCGCACCCGCACCGGCAGCGTGTTGATGAACAGGCCGACCATCTCCTCGACCCCGGCCAGCTCCGGCGGCCGTCCCGAGACCGTGCCGCCGAACACCACGTCGGTGCGTCCGGTGAGCATGGCCAGCAGCATCGCCCACGCGGCCTGCACCAGGGTGTTCACCGTCGCGCCCGCTTCCCGGCCCGCGGCCTCCAGCCCGGCGACGGTGTCGCGGGTCAGGTCGACGGAGGTCATGCCGGTTTCGGTCGATTCGATCCCGGCGAGGGTGGGCACCGCGCGGGTCGGGGTGTCGATACCGGCCAGCGACTCGGTCCATGCGGCGAGGGATTCCGCGTCGTCGTTGGTCTCCAGCCAGGTAAGGAACTCACGATAGGAATGCGCGGGCGGCAGGGCCGCGGCGTCACCGTCGGTGACGTAGAGGGTGAGCAGTTCGCGTACCAGCAGCGGGGTCGACCAGCCGTCCAGCACCAGGTGGTGGTTGGTCAGCACGAAACGGTAGGTGTCCGGGGCGATCCGGATGAGCGTGCAGCGCAGCAGCGGGGGCCGGGTGAGCTCGAACCGGGTGCGGGCGTCCACCGCGATCAACCGGTCGACTTCCCCGGCGCGCTCGGCCTCGTCGGCGATGCCGGTGAGATCCGCTTCCCGCCAGTCGATCTCGGCGTCGGCCAGGACGAGCTGGCGCGGACCGTCCTCGGTCTCGACGAAGGCGACGCGCAGGTTCTCGTGGCGGGTCACCAAAGCCTGTGCGGCACGGCGCAACCGGGCCGCGTCGACGGTGCCTGCCAAGGTGAGCAGCGACTGCACCGTGTAGCCGTCGGCGGTGTCGGAATCGTAGAGCGCGTGGAAGAGCAGGCCGTACTGCAGTGGCGAGAGCGGCCACACGTCGGCGAGGTTCGGGTAGGCGCGCTCCCAGTCGTCGATCTGCGCCTGTGTGACGGTGACCAGATCGAAGTCCGACGGTGTGCGTCCGCCCGCGCTCGCGGACGCGACGTGCCGAGCCAGCGCGCCGAGCGCCTGCTCCCACAGCGCGGCGAGTTCGCCGAGATCCGTCTCCTCGAAAAGCCGTCCGGCGTAGGCCCAGGTCACCTCGAGTCCGGCATCGGTGAGCACGGCGTTGATGTCGACCGCGGCGGCCAGCGGCGCGCGGTCGTCCTGGGTCGCGGCGAACCGGCGCGGCAGCCACGGTTCCGCTTCGCCGCCGGTGGACGCCCGCCCGAGGTAGTTGAAGCTGATCTGCGGGGTGGGCGCGTCCGCGAGCGCCGCCGCGGTGCTCGGGACCAGGTAGCGGAGCATCCCGAATCCGATGCCTTTGTCCGGCAGCGCGCGCAGCTGTTCCTTGGTCGCCTTGATCGCGGCGCCTGCCGCGGCCCCGCCCGCGAACGCGTCCGCCACGTCGATGCCGGTCAGATCGACCGCGACGGGGTAGACGCTGGTGAACCAGCCCACCGTGCGCGCCACGTCGGCGCCCGGCAGGACGGTTTCCGCGCGGCCGTGGCCCTCCAGCGTGAACAGCGTGGAGCTGCGCTCGCGCCACCGTGCCACCGCCAGCGCGAGGGCTGCCAGCAGCACGTCGTCGGCCCCGCAGTGGAAACGATCCGGCCCGGTGGTGAGCACGGACTGCGCGATGTCCGGCGGTACGACGGTCGCCAGGTGCGCCATGGAGCCCACCACATCGACGGCCGGGTCCATCGGCGCCGAGCCGAGCGCGGGGTCGGGTGTCGCCAGGACGCGTTGCCACAACGGCAGTTCGCCGGTGCGCGAGGCCGCGTGCTCGCGCTGGCCGTGCGCCCAGCGCCGGAACGAGGTGCCGACCGGAGCGAGCTCGGCGCCCAGCGCGGCGGTGGCGAGGTCCGGCAGCAGGATCCGCCAGGAAACGCCGTCGGTGACGAGGTGGTGCAGCACAAGCCACAGCAGCGGCGCGGCGTCGGCACGCTCGATCCACACGAATCGCGCGACCACGCCGGCCTCCGGGTCGAGCAGGTCGGCGGCGCGTTGCAACGCACGCTCGCAGGTCGCGTCGAGATCAGCGTCCGCGGGCACGATTTCCAGCAGGGCGCCCGCGTTCACCGCACCGGGCTCGGCGACCACCCAGTTCCAGCCGTCGCCGGTGCGGCGCAGCGTCGAACGCAGCAGGTCGTGCCGGTCGAACAGCGCTGCGAGCGCGGCGACGAGATCCGTGCGTTCCATGCCCGACGGCAACTCGATCAGCACCGCTTGGGCGAACCGCCGCCAGGTGTCACCGGTCTCGAGCATCGCGCGCACGATCGGCGTCAGCTCAACGTCGCCGACTCCGCCGCCGGGCAGCTCGTGCACCACTCCGGTCGGCACATCGGTGGCCACCGCGGCCAGCGCGGCGACGGTCTTGCGCTCGAAGACATCCCGTGCGCCGAACCCGAGCCCGGCCGCCTTCGCCCGCGACACCAGCTGGATCGAGACGATGCTGTCGCCGCCGAGCGCGAAGAAACTCTCGTCCACTCCCACCGATTCCAGGCCGAGCACCTCCGCGAACAGCGCGGCGAGCGTCTCCTCGCGCGGTGTGGACGGCGGCCTGCTCGCGGTGGTGCGCGCGCCGAATTCCGGTGCGGGCAGCGCCTTACGGTCCACCTTGCCGAGCGGCGTGAGTGGAAGACGGTCGAGCACCATGATCACGGCGGGCACCATGTAGGCCGGAAGCGACTCTCCTACCGCGGCTTTCAGCGCCTCGGGGTGGATCTGCGCACCCGGCTCCGGCAGCACGTACGACACGAGCGCGGTGGCGCCCGAACCGGTTTCGACACCGAGGGTGAGTGCGAAGTCGACGTCGGGCTGCCGCTGCAAGGCGGCATCGATCTCGCCGAGCTCGATGCGGAAGCCGCGCACCTTCACCTGGAAGTCGCTGCGTCCCTGGTACTCCAGTTCGACGCGGCCGTCGTTGTGCACCCAGCGCACGAGATCGCCGGTGCGGTACATCCGCTCGCCCGTGCCGTACGGGTCGGCGACGAAACGGTCGGCGGTCAGCCCGTTGCGCCGGTGGTAACCGCGCGCGACGCCGGGACCGGCGAGGTAGAGCTCGCCGACGGTGCCCGGCGGCAGCGGACGCAGCCACGGATCGAGGACCACCGCCGACACGTCGCGGGCCAGACTGCCGATGGTGACCGGACCGTCCGGCGTCAGCGGGGCGCTGAGGGTGACGGTGATGGTGGTCTCGGTGGGCCCATAGCCGTTCAACAGGGTCCGGCCCGCCCATTTGGTCACCAGCTCGGGCGGGCAAGCGTCGCCGCCCACGATCACGGTGCGCAGCTCGGGCAGGCTCGCCGGGTCCAGCGAACCCACGACGGCCGGGGTCACGTTGAGGTGGGTGACGCGGTGGGCGCGCAGTACCTGGGCCAGCTCCTCGCCCGCGTACGCCGACGGCGGCACCACGGCCAGCGTCGCGCCCGTGGCCAGGGTGACCAGGATCTCCTCGACCGAGATGTCGAAACTCGGCGACACGGCGTGGGCGACGACGGACTCGGCGTCGATGCCGAATCCGGCGCCGGAGCTCGCCACCAGGTTGGCCAGCCCTCGGTGCGGGACGAGCACGCCTTTCGGGAGCCCGGTGGAACCGGAGGTGTAGATGATGTACGCGGCCTGGTCAGGGTGCGTCGCCGCGGTGCGGTCGGCGTCGGTCAGCGGCGCGGCATCCTGCTCGGCCATCGCCCGTTCGGTGCCCTCGTCGTCGAGCGACAGCCAGGACACCCGGCGCGGCAACGACTTTCGCGCGGCCGCCGTCGTGATGCCCGCGACGACGCCGCTGTCGCCGACCATGTGCTCGATCCGGTCGGCGGGGTAGGTCGGGTCGATCGGCACGAACGCCGCGCCGGTCTTGGCCACCGCGATCGTCGCCAGCACCGACCCGATGGACCGCGGGATGGAGATCGCCACGGTGCGCTCGGGCCCTGCGCCCGCGGCGATCAGCACCCGGGCCAGCCGGTTGGTGTAGTCGTCGACCTGACGGTAGGTCAGCGCGGTCTCGCCCTCCACCAGCGCGGTCGCCAGCGGATCGCGGGCCGCGCCTTCGGCGAGGAGGGCGGGCAGCGTCCGCGCCGCGACGCCAGCGGGTCCCCGGGCGGGCGCGAAGCCGGTGCGCTCGTCGTCCGACAGCACCGGCACACTCGCCAGCGGCGCGTCCGGCCCGGCGGCCAGGAAACGGTGCAGGAACGACAGGAAGCGGCGATGCTGGCCGGTCAGCTCGGCCTCGGTGTAGAGGTTGCCGTTGGCCTGGAAGTCGATGTGCGTGCTCTCGCCGCCGACGCCCGGATACAGGTTGACGAACAGGTCGTCGATCAACCCGGAGGTCAGCACGTGCAGCCGCCCGGTCACCGGGCCGAGCTGGATTCTGGTGTCGACCATCATCAGGTTCACCGACGGGCCGAACGACCCGGCCTCGTCCATCGGCCAGCCCAGATCGCGGAAGATGTCCTCCTGCCGGTAGCGCTGGCGCCGCAGCGCCCCGGTCAGCTCGCCCTGGGCCGCCCGGATCACCTCTCCGACGGTCGTGGCGGGCGTCAGCCGCAGCCGCAGCGGGACCACGTTGGCGATCATGCCGCCGGAACGCCGCAGCGTCGCGGTGGTGCGCGCGGACACCGGCAGGCTCAGCACGACTTCGGGCGCGCCGGTCATCGCGGACAGATACGCGCCGAAGGCGGCGACCACGGTCGGCGCGACACCGGAGGACACCTGCTCGGCGAGGGCGTCCAGCAGGGTGCCGGTGTCGGCGGGCAGCGCGCCGGTGACCCGCCGCGGATGCCCGTCCACGCCCGCGGTGCGGCCGGCCAGGCTCACCGGATCGGCCATGCCGTCCAGATGCGCCTGCCAGTGCTCCCGGTCCGCGCCGAACCGCTCGGAACTGCGGTAGGCCAGATCGGCCTCGACGATCTTGCGCAGGTCCTCGGCCTTCGCGGGCGACGCTTCGCGGCCCTCGACGGCGGCGTTGTACAGCTCTCCGGTGCGCTGCACCATGGTCAGCGCGCCCATGCCGTCGAGCACGATGTGGTGGATGCGCGAGTACCAGAACCAGCGGTCCGCGCCGACGCGCAGCATGGCGATGCGCACCAGCCGGTCGCGGGTCAGCTCCAGCGGGGCCTCGTACTCCGCGCGCATCCACGCGTGCGCGGCCGCCTCGGGATCGGGTTCGGAACGGAAGTCCAGCGTTTCCAGACTGTCGTCGAGCGTGGGGTCGACGAATTGGAACGGATGTCCCTCCACCTCGACCAGGCGCAGGTAGCCGGTGCCGAACTCGCGCCCGGCCTGCCGCGCCGACCGCGCGAGCAGGTCGAGGTCGATCGGACCGTTCAGTTCGACGTACTGGGCGATCGAGATCGGAGTATCACCGGCGACGTGCTGGGCGAACCAGATGCCGCGCTGTGCCGCCGATAGGGCGAAAGCCCCATCGGGAAGAACTGTGTCGGAATCTTTCGCCGAAAGGGAAGGCTGTTGCATGACGTGTCCTACGTTCTGACCGCGATCCGGCCGATCGGCAGTGACCGCCCGTAGCCACCGCGGTAGCGGTAGTACCTGCCGCCGCACAGCACGCGGCAACTCAATTCTGAACCGGCGCGGTCGACGCTGCGGGGGTATTGGGCACACTGCGCGACCCGAACATCGCTGTTCGGGTCGCGGGGGAGGGGTTGTGTCCGGTCAGGCGGCTTTCGGGAGAAGATCCAGGTCGGCCGCGCCCAGCGGGGCGGCGGAGCTGGTCAGGTAGCGCTGCAGAGTGGAGCGCTCGTCCAGCACCAGCCAGGTGATCGCTTCCGCGGACTCGGGCTGCTGGTCCTTGGTGGTGACGCCCACCGAGGTGCCGAGCGCGTAGGAGCCGTCGTCGGTCACCGGCACGGCGATGGCGCCGATCTTGGTGGCGGCCCGCTCGGCCACGACGGACTCGATCGCCTGGTCGATCGCGACCGCGATCCGGGTGCCGGGTCCGGCGCCGAGGCGCAGCAGCAGCCGGGCCAGGCGATTGGACCAGCGGTCCAGCTCGGCGTAGGTCAGGTCGCAACCGGCGGTGGATGCCACGACCGCGTGCGGATCGACCTCGGCGACGGGCTGTGCCACCGGCAGGGAGTACAGGTTGTCGGCGAGCGAATCGGTCAGCGTGTGCATGTCGTGTCCTCGGGGTCGATTGAGAGGTTCTCGGCGTACCTCTGAATCTCGTCCTCGAGCGGACTTTTCGACAGCAACCCCAGCGCTGGTCCGCGCACTCCAAGGGTGCGGGAAACCTCACCCAAGGGGTGGGCGGTCAGTCGGTCACGTAACCGTTGAGCGTGTTGCGCAGATCGGTGAGCAGGGCGCGGGCGGCGGTGAGGCCGTCGCCGTGCCAGACGCTGTCCTCCACGGCGAACACCCGGCGATCGGTGGCGGCGCCGAGTTCCTTCCACTCGTCGGTGCGCAGCACCGCTTCACCGTGTTTCTTGCCCTCCTGGCCCGCGAGGATCACGTAGATCAGGTCGCCCTCCGCCTTGGTGGCGAACTCGCTCTCGCGCACGTCGAACGAGGCGCCGCGCTGCGCGGCAGGACGCTGCACGCCCGCGTCGGCGAGCACCTGGCCGGAGAAGCTGTCACCGCCCTGTACCCGCTGGGCGTCGCCGGTGAACCGGAGGATCGATGCCTGGGTCTGGCCCGCCGCCAGCGTGGTGCCGGTGTCGCGCGCCTCGGTGCGGTAGTTCTGCAGTGCGGTCTCCGCCGCGTCGCGCCGTCCCATGCCTGCCGCGAACGCAGCGAACTCGGCTTGCCAGCTGTTGTTCGAACCGACCAGCACGGTCGGTGCGATGGCTTGCAACGCGCTGAAACTCGCTGTGCCGGTGGGGTTCTCGCCCAGAATCAGATCGGGATGCAGGGCTGCGATCCGGGCCGGGTCCGGCTGCGCGGCGGTGCCTACGCCGGGGATCTTCAGTACGCCGGTGCCCAGATAGGCCGGTTGCGGGCTCGGGCCGTCGAGGGTCACCGTCCCCACGACCCGCTCCCACAGGCCGACCGCGCAGACGGCGTCCAACGCGGAGGTGCTGAGCACGACGATGCGCTGCGGGTCGGCGGGGACCTCGGACACGCCCGCCGCATGGGTGACGCTGCGGGTGTCCCCGCCCGCCGGGTCGGGCGCGCTCGGCAGCGCGCACGCCTTGGTGGTGTCGCGCTCCAGTCCCACCACACCCGCGCCCGCGATGTTGGTGGTGGTGCGCACGATGGAGGCGGAGTCGTCGGTGGCGCCGCCGCAGCCCGCGAGCACGAGCGCGGCACACCCGGCCACGACCGCCCGGAACCGATGACCGGCCGCGCCGTTCCGATGACGAATCGCGCGAATTCGGGTGCGTACCTGCATCACGTCACTCACCGGCATGCGAGTGAGGGTACATGTCGGCGGTGGCGGGTCCCTGGCAGAGGTCGCGGCGGTTGGCGGCAGGCGTGCTGGTGCAACGGGTTCCGCTGTTTCGGCGGCTCCGATCGTGCTTTCCGGACGCCGACCGTTATGTTATTGTCTCGGCAAGGTCGCGAACGGGGAGTTGCGCGACATCGCAAGGGGGAATCATGAGATTGTATTTCGGTCGGTTCGCGCTGTTCTTGTTCATGGTCGTCTGTACATTCGCTGCGGGCGCGACGGCATCCGCGACGCCTCCGCCGGGGTCGAATTTCGACTATCAGAAATTCGCGGCCGATATGGCGGCTTGTGATGCGGACGGCAGCACGATGAACGAGAACCAGGTCCTGTACGGCGCCGTTCATCCGAACGGATCCAAAATGCAGTTCCGATGCTACGCGTTGCGCCACATGGTCGACGGTGGGCACGATCCGTTCGTCAACCCGAAGGCCTTTCTGGACTGCATGGATCGTTTGGTGAGCTTCGGATTTCCCCGGGATGGGAACAAGCCGGGTCATAAACAGCATATTTTGCAGTACAACGGCACCAGCAGTCGAGCGAAGCTCGCCTACGACACGAACCGCGGCAACGACATCCTGACTGTCTATACTGAGCCGCGGGACAACGAGTGGCTCGCCTGCGCGACCATGTAATTCACTCGAACGGGGGTGCTGAACGCAGATGGGCATACGCCGACGTGAGCTGGTCGCCGCTGCCAGGCGTGATGAGGACGAGATCGAGGAACCGCTGGCGCGTTTGCGGATACACCTCACGGAGATGGTCCGTTTCTGTGGGCGGGTATACTGCGGCGAATCCTCCAGCCACGCTCTAGCGGTCCATGCCATTCGTGCACGCGACGCCATAGGGTTTGTCGATTCGATGGAGGCATTGACCGAGTTCGATCGCCTGCGGCTGGCGGCGTTGGAAAGCGTTTCCGGTGAGATCGAAGGTTTGGACGCCGATACTGTCGACTTGGCGAACGCGGACCGGTTGGCAGACGGGGTCACGCGGTTCTTCCGGCAGAAAAAAGTGACGGAACGCGCGATGACAGGGATTTTCCTGATCTGTCTGAACGAGGCGTACGCTGTCGCCGGAGGATATCGGGATCCCTATCTCGGGGCGAGGAACATCGCCGAGATGAGGTTGTTCACCGATTCCGAAGACGAGCCGTTCGTCGCGTCGTGCGACGAATTGGCGGCCCGATTCGAAGAATCCGCCGGCGACAACCCGGAAGTGGTCGCGCGGATCGAGGACCTTATGGCGGCGTACACGCGCGCGAATCCGGTGTGAGCGTGCCGTACGCCGAGGCGACAAGCGGCCCGTCCGAAAATGTTCGCCGGTCCAGGAACTCTTCGTGCGGGCCCGCCGGGCTCAAAGCCGATTGCCCCCGATGCTGAAGCGGGCGCCGGTGGCGTCGGTAACCGCGGCCATCCGGCCGTAGGGCGTGTCCTGGGGCGGCGAGAGCACCGTCCCGCCCAGTTCGGTGAGCCGCTCGACGGTCTTGTCCACGTCGTCGGCGCCGAAGTAGACGATCCAGCCCGCGGGTGCGCCCTCGGGCAGGAAGGCCGACGCGTCCATGACGCCGCCGAGCATCGGGCTCTCGGCGTGGATGGTGGAGTAGCGGAACTCCGGGGCGTCGGAGACGGTGAAGACGTCCGACCAGCCGAAGACCTCCCGGTAGAAGGTCAACGAGGCGTCGTAGGCGCGGGTGTGCAGCTCGAACCAGGACGGCGCGCCCGCGTGCTCACGCCACTGCCCGCCGGAGACCAGACCCATGGTCTCGAAGCCGGGGAACGTCCCGGCCTGCCAGATGCCGACGCCCGCACCCCCGACGTCGCCGAGCACGGCCATCGTGCCCAGCTCGCCCACCGCCATGGGCGGCACGACCAGCGACGCCCCCGCCGCCGTCGCCGCGTCGGCGGTGGCCTGTGCGCCGGAACTGGCCAGATACACCGTCCACTGTTCCGGGCTGTCGGTGTCGCCGGGCATCCTGGCCATCGCGCCCGCCACCGCGCGCCCGTCCTTGCGGAAGGTGACGTACCCGCCGAACTCCTCGCCCGCGCTCTCGGCGGTCCAGTCGAACAGTTCGCGGTAGAACGCGATACTCCGATCGAGGTCGGAGCTGTACAAATCGACCCAACAGGGATCGCCGATCTTCGTGCGGTTGGTTCCGGTCATCGCTGCTCTCCTGGCCTGAGGTGAACTCGTGTCACCTCTACAGACGCCCGCCACCGACAGAACTCATCGGTCCCGGAAAACAACACAGCTACGACAGAGAGTAGGACCCGTTCGGTCGGGCGCATCTTCACGGGTTTACGATTCGGAGAGCGCAAGCGAACTGTCGTCTGTTCCGACATCGGGATGGATGCGATCAGCGGAGCCTGCGGAGCGACCTAAAGGCACCTTTCAGGAGGATCAGTGACTGCCGTAGAGCCCCAGCCAGTCCCTCAGTTGGAAGCGACTCGGCCTTATCCGGCTCGGACCGGGCCGAAGGGCTCGTTCATCTACAAGATGGTCACCACCACGGACCCGAAGGTCCTGGGTGTCATGTACCTGACCACGTCGATGGGCTTCTTCCTCATCGGTGGCCTGATGGCCCTGCTGATGCGCGGTGAGCTGGCCCGGCCGGGCCTGCAGTTCCTCTCGACCGAGCAGTTCAACCAGCTGTTCACCATGCACGGCACGATCATGCTGCTGTTCTACGCGACCGCGATCGTGTTCGGCTTCGCGAACATCATCCTCCCGCTGCAGATCGGCGCCCCCGACGTCGCCTTCCCGCGCCTGAACGCCTTCAGCTACTGGCTGTACGCGTTCGGCGCCAGCATGGCGACCGCGGGCTTCATCACCCCGGGCGGCGCCGCGGACTTCGGCTGGACGGCGTACGTGCCGCTGACCGACATCCTGCACTCCCCGGGCGTCGGCACCGACCTGTGGATCCTGGGCCTGGCGGTGTCCGGTCTGGGCACCATCCTCGGTGGCGTGAACATGCTGACCACGGTGGTCTGCCTGCGTGCTCCCGGTATGACCATGTTCCGGATGCCGATCTTCACCTGGAACATCGCCGTGACCAGCGTCCTGGTGCTGCTGGCCTTCCCGCTGCTGACCGCCGCGCTGTTCGGCCTGGCCTACGACCGTCACCTGGGCGGCCACATCTACGACCCCGCGACCGGCGGCATCCTGCTCTACCAGCACCTGTTCTGGTTCTTCGGCCACCCCGAGGTGTACATCATCGCGCTGCCGTTCTTCGGCATCGTCTCGGAGATCTTCCCGGTCTTCTCGCGTAAGCCGATCTTCGGTTACACCACGCTGGTCTACGCCACCCTGGGCATCGCCGCGCTGTCGATCGCGGTGTGGGCGCACCACATGTACGCCACCGGCGCCGTGCTGCTGCCGTACTTCTCGTTCATGACCTTCCTCATCGCGGTCCCGACCGGTGTGAAGTTCTTCAACTGGATCGGCACCATGTGGCGCGGTCAGCTGACCTTCGAATCGCCGATGCTGTTCTCCATCGGCTTCATCGTCACCTTCCTCTTCGGTGGTCTTTCCGGCGTCATCCTGGCCAGCCCGCCGCTGGACTTCCACGTCACCGACTCGTACTTCGTCGTGGCGCACTTCCACTACGTGCTCTTCGGCACCATCGTGTTCGCCACCTACGCGGGCATCTACTTCTGGTTCCCGAAGATGACCGGCCGGATGCTGGACGAGCGCCTGGGCAAGTGGCACTTCTGGACGACGTTCATCGGCTTCCACACCACCTTCCTGGTCCAGCACTGGCTGGGCGCCGAGGGCATGCCGCGCCGCTACGCCGACTACCTGCCCAGCGACGGCTTCACCACGCTGAACACGATCTCCACGATCGGCGCCTTCGTGCTCGGCGCGTCGATGCTGCCGTTCCTGTGGAACGTCTTCAAGAGCTACCGCTACGGCGAGGTGGTCACCGTGGACGACCCGTGGGGCTACGGCAACTCGCTGGAGTGGGCCACCACCTGCCCGCCGCCGCGGCACAACTTCTACGAGCTGCCGCGCATCCGCTCGGAGCGTCCCGCGTTCGAGCTGCACTATCCGCACATGGTCGAGCGCATGCGCGCCGAGGCGCACGTCGGCTGGGGCGCGGGCAAGCACGCCACCGACCTGCACGAGCCGAACGTCCTCGCGCAGTAGGGCGCTTGCCCGGCGGGGCCGGACGGGCGACGTCCGGCCGCGCCGTAGGATTCATCGCGACGAGTGTGCACCCGCTGGTCACCAGCGGGTGCACACTCGTTTGTGGAGATCAGTACGCACCGTGCGTTGCGACAACGACGTCCAGCACAGCGACGGCGAACATCGAACATGGAGCGCATCAGTTGGCCGACACCACCGTCCTCGTCACCGTCACCGGGCCGGACCGCCCCGGTGTGACGTCCGTGCTGCTCGCGGCCATGTCCCGGCACCGAGTGAGCCTGCTGGACGTGGAGCAGGTCGTGATCCGGGGCAGGCTGACCCTCGGTGTCCTGGTGACCTGCCCGACCGACGCCGAGGCGTTGCAGGACGAGCTCGAAGAGGCCATGAACACCGTCGGCATGAACGTCGACGTGGAGGTGGACGCGGCGATCGGCAGGCAGCCGATGTCCACCCACGCGGTGGTCATTCTCGGCAGCCCGGTCACCGCGCGCGCGTTCAGCGCGGTGTCGCGGCAACTGGCCGCGCTGGGAGCCAACATCGACACCATCCGCGGTATCGCCGACTACCCGGTGACCGGCATGGAGTTGATGGTCACCGCGACCGACTCCGGCCCGGACACCGATTCGCGGCTGCGCACGGCGCTGGCCGAGGTCGCGGTGGCCGAGCAGGTGGACGTCGCCGTGGAACGTGCCGGGCTGGCGCGCCGGGGCAAGCGGCTGATCGTCTTCGACGTCGATTCCACCTTGATCCAGGGTGAGGTCATCGAGATGCTCGCCGCGCACGCGGGCGTGGAGGACGAGGTCCGCAAGGTGACCGAGGCCGCCATGCGCGGCGAGATCGATTTCGCCGAATCGCTGCGGCAGCGGGTAGCGACGCTGGCCGGGCTGGACGAGTCGGTGATCGAGGAGGTCGCCGACCGGATCGAGCTGACCCCCGGCGCCCGCACCACCATCCGCACGCTGCGCCGGATCGGTTTCCGCTGCGGCGTGGTGTCGGGCGGTTTCCGGCAGGTGATCGAACCGCTGGCACACGAGCTGGAACTGGACTTCGTGCAGGCGAACACCCTGGAAGTCGTGGACGGCAAGCTGACCGGCCGCGTCGTCGGCGAGATCGTCGACCGCGCGGCCAAGGCGACCGCCCTGCGCAAGTTCGCCGCCGACGCCGGGGTGCCGATGGAACAGACCGTCGCGGTGGGTGACGGCGCCAACGACATCGACATGCTCAACGCCGCCGGGCTCGGCGTGGCCTTCAACGCCAAACCGGCGCTGCGCGAGGTCGCCGACGCCGCGCTCTCCCATCCGTATCTGGACGCGGTCCTGTTCATCCTCGGGGTCACCCGGCACGAGGTGGAGGCCGCCGACGCCAGGGACGGCCTGCTGCGCCGCGTCCCGCTGGGCTGAACATCCGCCCGGTTCCGCCTCGGTAAACGCTGTCGGACGTAGTCGGTCGATAGCTTCGCGCAGGGCGGGAGTGAAGGGCGCAGGTACGCCTGGATGGGTGCTGTCGGACGTAGTCGGTCGGTGACTCCGCGCAGGGCGGGAGTGAAGGGCGGAGGTACGCCTGGATGGGTGCTGTCGGACGTAGTCGGTCGGTGACTCCGCGCAGGGCGGGAGTGAAGGGCGGAGGTACGCCTGGATGGGTGCTGTCGGACGTA